>DATNQO010000286.1:0-60846 GCA_036704005.1 Leptolyngbyaceae cyanobacterium
CATATCCACCCCAAAAAACCAATCCATGCGTTCCGCCCAAAGTATCAGCAGAATAGCTTTAAGTAAGCCGGGGATGAGTTCTTGCAGTTCATTATCCACTGGCGCATCATCAGAGTCGGGTAGTTCGTCGGCTGAAGGTAAATACCTCGGCAGGTTCAAATTTAACATGGCTGGTGACACCAAATCTTCTACGCCAGTGTTTTCATCAGCATTATAGCGATTTATCGGGTGATTTCTCATCAGTTGTGCGATCGCCTATGGTGAGCAGAAGGCGATCGCACTGAAAATAGTAATACCGATTCAAAAAATCTTTGCAACACATCGATATATTAGAGTAAAGTAAACAAGTGTAACGAATTATCACTTTTCCCGTATTCTTTTAAATCAACTTGTTCACTTCTACTCTTGATATTTGTATAAGAACGTCCATGCAGTCTCGTTTTTGGCGACGAATTTTAGTATCTATTACAGTATTTTTCTTAGCTGGGACGCTTTGGGGGCTACATTCTCCCTCGGCGTTGGCTTATGACAATCCTGAGTTGTTACCTAAGTTTTTTACCCCAGTTGTAGACTTAGCTAAGACATTACCTGATCCGCAGGAAGACAAGCTAGTTAAAGAAATCGAACAATTCGAGACGGATACTGGTTGGAAACTGCGAGTATTAACTCAGTATGACCGTACTCCAGGTAGGGCTGTGATTAATTATTGGGGGTTGGATGATAAAAGCATTCTTTTAGTTGCTGACTCCCGTGGCGGTAACATCCTCAGCTTTAGTGTTGGTGATGCAGTTTATGAACTTTTACCCCGGACTTTTTGGATAGAACTGCAAACCCGCTTTGGGAATTTGTATTTTGTGCGAGAACAAGGCGAAGACCAAGCGATTTTACAAGCCTTAGATTCGGTTAAAGGCTGCTTACTCAAGGGTGGTTGCACCGTTGTACCTGGTTTACCCAGGGAACAGTGGATTTTAACCTTAATTACATCAATTATTGGTGGGATTATTTGTGGCTTTGCCGGACAACCGCGCCAGGAGGGACAAGTGTTCGCTTGGCAATGGGCTTTAATTTTCTCGCCTTTATGGGGAATTTTGTTCCTTGCTTTCGGTATCGGGCCTGTGGTGACACGCACTAGTGACTGGCTACCTCTGATTCGTAATTTCTCTGGTTTCTTCATTGGTGCTTTGGTGGCTTACTTATCCCCTGTTTTTAGTCGTCCTTCGTCTAATGCTAATTCTTAGAGGTTGTTTGAAAAGTGATTGGCTGTGATTTTAAACACTATCGATCCCCCCTAACCCCCCTTAAAAAGGGGGGAAAATACTTTCAAAGTCCCCCTTATTAAGGGGAGCCACTGCGTTGGACGGGTTCCCCGGCTTAAAGCAAGTGGCGTGGATTTAGGGGGATCTGAAACGTTTTGCTACCAAGCATAAGACTTTTAAAACATCCTCTTAGGGGAGTTGTAGAGACGTTGTATGCAACGTCTCTACAGGATTTATTTGGTGCAGGTTCTGATAGATTTAGTCTTACCTTAAACACTCCAAACTGATAAGCTGAAAGCTGGTCTTTCGGTACTGAATAGCAATGGAATGGCACGTAAGTGATGCTCAAAGTTTAGCAATCATTGATAGCGAAATCGGCGATCATGTGTTATCGCCAGCAGAATATGAGATTGTCCGCCGGGTAATTTACGCTACGGCTGACTTTGAGTATAAGTCTTTAATTCGGTTTTCTGAGCGTGCTTTACAAGCTGGGGCTGCTGCATTGGCAGCAAGAACTACAATTGTGGTGGATGTGCCGATAATGCAAACAGGTATCGCCCAAAATATTCAAAAGACTTTTGCTAATCCAGTGTATTGTGGTACTGAAGCTTTGACCCGTCCCCAAACGGACAAAACTATCGCGGCTTGGGGAATGGAAACTTTAGCTAAACGCTATCCAGAGGGAATTTTTATTGTCGGTCAAGCCCAGACAGCATTGATTACACTGGTGAATTTAATTGAAGTGGAAGAGATTAACCCAGCTTTGATTATTGCTACGCCTGCAATATTTTTAGATGAGGAAGATTATAAAAGGCGCTTGCAAGATTCCTTAGTACCGAATATCACAATTGACTGTCGCAAAGGTAATGCAGTTGTAGCAGCTGCGATCGCCGTTGGTCTAGTAGACTTAGCATGGCAAGCTTATGGGAAACAGTTGACAGTTGACAGTTGACAGTTGACAGTTGACAGTTGACAGTTATTCTCCCTCATCTCCCTCATCTCCCTCATCTCCCCCCACTTCCCCTACTCAACTCTCCGCCTACGGCGTGGTCTGTCTTGTCGGTCTTCACGTAGGCGATCGCTAACTTCGTTAAAGAAGTCTCGCCGCAGGACAGGATAATCATTTACCCAAATGTTGCGACTGGGTATATAAACATCGCTAAATTCTTCGATTCTACTCAAATCAGGGCGATCTGACAGTACAATCATTTCTGCTATTTGACCACGGGCAATCTCTTTATGGAAGGGACGCAGGGGCGCTTCTAACTCGATGCTAAAGCCTGTATCATCGCCTACTTCGATGTTGATGCGCTTTTCTCGGTTTTCGACAATTACCAATTCGCCTTTGTTGTTGACGGTTTCTTGTTTACCCATCAATTTATCTGTAATCCACCAATCAAGGATTCGTCCACGGAAAAAGCCACCGTATTTGTAACGGCGCAATTTTACATTCCGTAGACTAGCCTGAAATATGGGATACCACAGCCAAAACAACGCGGCGAATACTCCTACAAGAAAGATGATACCGCCAAAATCCAACCGAAAGACAACCCTAATCAAGAGGATTACGACTATCGCCACGACGGAAATTAGTAGGCGTTGCAAGAAGTTAGAAAACTTTCCCCAGTAGTACTTATACTGCGGGCCAGTGGCGATTAGGGGAATTAGTTGTTCAAGTTTCTGGCGGGTCAGTGGTACTAACATGAGTGGATTGGTATTTTATAGGATTTTTTCTAAACCATATACTAACGACTTTAACTGTAAGACTTTGCGAATCGCAAGCAAAACTCCAGGCATATAGCAGGCGCGATCGCTTGTATCATGGCGTAATGTATAAATTTGTCCAGCCGCACCAAATATGACTTCTTGATGGGCTATCAGTCCAGGTAGGCGCACACTATGGATTCTAATCCCTTCCCCGGCTAAACTACCTCTAGCCCCAGCTATCTTTTCCGTTTCTTCCACAATGGGGGGGTTAAAAGTTTTACCTAACTCTGCTAGTAACTGCGCTGTTTGAATTGCAGTCCCACTGGGCGCATCGGCTTTTTGGTTATGGTGGAGTTCGATAATTTCTACATGGTCAAAATATTGAGATGCGGTGATGGCGGCTTGTTGGAGTAACACCATCCCAATGGAGAAGTTAGGAATGATGAGACAACCTGTACTAGCTTTTTCGGCAAAGTCAGCCAAATCTTGTATTTGTGCGGGACTTAAACCTGTAGTTCCGACAACTGGACGAATACCGTAGGCGATCGCACTACGGACGTTATCATAAACTGAATCAGGATGAGTAAAGTCTACTATTACCCCTGGCGGGCCTTTTCTTTCACCAGCTACATAACCCAGCATTGGTTCTAATTGGTCTGTTATGGGTACTTCTAAGGCTTCACTTAAACCCGCTAATTCACCTGCATCTTGACCTTGATGTTCTGGGCTGCGGTCAATTGCACCTAATAAATTTAAGTCTGGTGCTTGGGCTACTGCTTTCACCACTTCACGTCCCATTTTACCAGCCGCACCATTGACAATCACGGGGATAGGAGCTTGATTAGTCATAATTGAGAAAATATTTTTTCAGCTAACAAAAGAAATATTGTAAACAGTTTCGTGGTCTACTACTAGCCCCCAGAAAAAAATGCCTTTCCAGCCTTAGCACTTTGAAGGTTCTATAATAAACGTAATTTGATATCGATAGAGGTAGGAGAATGAATTGGGAAGTTACCAAAGCCAAACAACAATTCTCCGATTTGATTAATGCGGTAGCCGAAGAACCACAACTGATATACGACCATAATCAGCTAGTGGCTATTGTAGTTGAGGCTGAAATTTTTCAAGAATTTTTAGCTTGGCGCAAGGGAAAAGAAAAGCAGTCTGTAGCTGATGCTTTCAAAGAATTACGCCAAATCATGGCAGAGGAAAACTATACTCTAGAAATACCTTCCCGCCAAGACCGCCCTAACGCCTTTGCTGATAGCATAAATGACATTTCTTTGTGATACAAACATTATCAGTGAGTTAGTAAGACCTCAGCCTAACCCTGGTGTACTTACATGGGTAGAGGGATTATCTTCAATAGTCGTCAGTGCTATTACTATTGAGGAGATTTTTTACGGTTTAACATCAAAGCCAAACCCTAGAATCCAAAATTGGCTAGAGAATTTTTTAGAGAATTCTTGTCAAGTCTTACCTGTCACTACTGAAATTTCTAAACTGTCTGGCGAATTGCGAGGTCAACTAAGGTCTATTGGTAGGATACACAGTCAAGCAGATATGATAATTGCGGCAACAGCGCAAATTCATCAACTGACTTTAGTGACACGTAATATACGTGATTTTAATGATTGTGATATTTTACTTTTAAATCCCTTTACTTAGAGGTTTAAATTTTTTAGGTATATAAATAAAGAAATCATGAATTAGAATTTTAGCAAAAATTCATGTTTTAATAATATTAATTTAAATTAATTTAAAGCATATTTAGCTATATTCGTTTACAACAGACTGAAAATATGAGAAAAAATAGTCTGAAAAAAGTATGCAGAAAAAGAAATGCTTGAAAGGGCTGCATTTGGAGCCACAACTATCGCTGGCGCTTCATTAGGTGGATCAATTACGGTTGCTACAGTTCCCGTTACAGTGACTTCAGCTGTTTCGGCTGGTGGGCTTGCTGGTTTGCTTGGTTTTACCACAACTGTCACAACAGTTGTATCTGCTCCTGTAACCGTACCTGTAGCTGGAATTGTTGCAGCAGGAGCATTATTCGGTTATGGAGCCTATGAAGCAATTAAATGGCGTGAGTCCATAGCATCCAAAAAATTATTGCAAGAAATTAAAGATGCTATAAAAAATAAATTTGGTAGCAAAGCCTTGAATCAATTGTGGTCGGAAATTTGTCAAATTATTGAGATTGAAAAATTAAAGGAGATACTAGAAGCTATAAAAATAGTAACTACTCCAGAAGAATTGCGTCAAACTTATGCAACGTAATTCATAATTTTTAGCTGATAACGGTTGACTGTTCACGGTCAACCGCCAAACTAGCTTAGCAAAGTATTTAACCTCATCAGTTAACTCAATTGCGCTACCAGTTGATTTTCCAACAAAGTGTCATTAGTTAATAAATCCTCAACGGTAATTCTTAAAAAGCGTTGTTCATCAACTTGAAATAAGATTTTAATCCGATCGCTCCCCGGAAATCCAGGCGGTGTGAGTTGGGCTATGCTTCTTGCGCCTTCTTTGTCGTTGAGGGGTTTGACGCTGGTAACACTATTATCTAGGCGGCGGGTAATTAAGCGATCGCCATCAAAGTAAACTTCTGTACCGCCTGTTTCTGCACCTAATTCGCCCAATATTAATTCGATACTAGGCTGATTTTCCAAGGAAGCGCCTAAGACTAATTCTACAGGCTGGCTCATGGGATATCCTTGTCCCGCCCTGATAATCGGATGCCAACTGTGGCGTTGGTTGCGGCGATCCCAATACCTTACACCGTAACTGTGATAGAGAAAGTCTTTGATTTCTATACCCTGGGATAGTTGCAATGCACCTTGGGCGATCGCTTCAAATGGTTTTTCACAACGGATTTTCTCCGGTGTAAAATACTGCTTTACCCATGTCTGCACGGCAGGTAGTTGTACTGTTCCCCCAACTAACAACACTGCATTAATATCTGTTAGTTCAATTCCTTGACGGCGGGCTTGCTGTAATAGATTAGCCATTGCATCATCAAGTTGTTCAAAAAAGGCGTGTTCTTTAAGAATGCTTTCTAAAGTTTCCCGGTTTAATTCTAATTCGTAACTTTCAAAGTTTTCATCATCAAAATAAACTTCACTAGCTTGGTTTTGGGTTGATAGTTGAATTTTTACCCTTTCCGCTAGTCTAGTTGTGATTGGGCTAACAGCTAATCCTTGCGTTTTGGCGAAGTAATCTACTAACCAATTATCAATATCTGTACCGCCTAAATTTTGTCCAGCTTTTGCTAATACACGGGCAGTTTTAGTCTTTTGTTTCGAGTCTTCTGCTAAATATTTATTACCCCATTTCAACAAAAATCCTACAGGTTTTGTATTACCTTGTGCGGGTTTATTTAATTGCACGAGGGATAAATCTAATGTCCCGCCACCAAAGTCAACTACTAACAAAATTTCTTGGTCTGCTAAACCATAGCCCAAGGCGGCGGCTGTGGGTTCGTCTAACATCCGCACTTGTTCCACGGGGAGGGCTTGGCAAACTTTACCCAGCCAGTAACGATAAGCTTCAAAGCTATCAACGGGGACGGTTAATACTAGGGAGTCTAAGCCGCCTTCTTGGGGTGCTAGTTGTTGGATGATTTCGGTGAGAAACCATTGTCCCACTTGTTCAAAGGTGACAATTTGCCCGTCTAGTTCTGGTAGGAAGCCTTGGATATCAGCGCCAATACCCCGTTTGAAGCTGCGGAAAAATCGCGCCTCACCTTTGAGGTCAAGACCGCGATCGCGTACTTGTTGCCCTGCTAAGATTTTACCTTGGTAGGCATCTTCTACATACACCAAACTGGGAATCAGGGGAGGATTGAGGCTTTGTTGGAGGGATAGACCAGGTAGGGTGAGGGTTTCCGGCTGTTGGGTGACGGGGTTCCAACGGGCAATTACTGTGTTACTTGTACCAAAATCAATTGCGATCGCCATAGTCTATAGTTATCTCACGCAAGGCGCAAAAAGCTTTTCTATCACAGAACTATTGTCCCATAAGCCACCATGACCGCAAATGGGCGATCGCTGCTTCTTTTTGTTTGGCTTCAACTTCTATCCAAGGCGCTTGGCGGTAAATGTTGGGCATATCGGTGATTAAGTTGCTGTGTTTTCTATCTTTGAAGGCTTGTTCGCCGTTGGAAATGTGGACTAATTGCCATTCTGGGTTTGTCCAAGTTTCTCTAGCGGCGTTAAACATGGCGGTAACGCTGGGATGATCGTAACTATCTAGGTTTTCGTGGCATATATGATGATGGGCATCAAATACCATTGGGATTTTAGCTTGTTGGCAGACTGTTAATATTTCTTCAGCACTGTAGGCGTATTCGTCGTTTTCTAATGTGAGGCGATTTTTGATATTTTCTGGTAGGTTGGCGATGACTTTAATTAGTTGTTCGCTACGTTGCGATTTTCCACCGTGAATATTCATCAATGACCAAGGGGAACGGGGTAAACCTAATAAGTCAAAGATATGGGCATGATCTTCTAAGATTTTGATACTGTTTTTTACAACTTCAGCAGAGTCGGAACTGAGGACTACAAATTGGTCTGGATGTAATACCATTCTGATGTTGAGAGATTGGGCGCGTATACCAATTTGACCTAAATCATCAGTGATTTCTTCTAATATCTTTGCCCCAATTTGGTCTTCCATATCGCTGAGGGGAAACACACCAGAGGGGAGACGATACAAACGGATATGATTGTTCTGACAAAATGTTAGGGCATCATGTAGACGTTGCAAGTTATGCAGATATATTTCTCTTAAGCCGCTTTCACGTTCACTAAGGGAAAGTTGTAAATAACGTGTGCGTGTCATTGTGCGAAAGCGCACTTGTTTATCAAATGTAATGCAAACCAGCCCTAACTCTGGTTGAGCGTTTTTTTGTAACTGCGCTGTCGGAGGCAGGTTGTTTAACTGGGTTGCAGCCATTGAACTATCTACTATTTATTACCACTGTTTTATTAAAGTTAATTCTCCTGATGTATGAGTAGTATCTAAAGCTTGATTCTCTAAGGTTTTTCACCTTATGGAATATAACTTTCTGGCATTACTAGAAAAAACATCTGTCTTGTGATGTATATCACAGTTAGATAAATAAAGTTATATATAGTTATATGTAGTTTTTGTAAAGAAAACCCCAGGTGTTCTTAACTTAAAAGCTTGAAAGCTTTGGTGTTGCAGCTTTCCCTGTAGCAACAGAACTAAAGGAAGAATGTCAAAATAAGTAGATGTACCTTTTGGCAGTGCTGTCAAGTTGGTGAAATATTTATTAATATAGGTATGGATGTACTCAAAGCGTCAAAAGCGATCGCAAGTAATTTTCCACAATTTATTAGTAACAGAACAGGTAAGTATGAAAGACGAGCGACAGGCGGAAACTAGAGAGTTTGTAGGGAATCTCAAGAATGGGATATGGTTATTTGGCCTGTCCTCTTGGGTATTCGGGATTACTGACCGCAGCATTGCATCTTTTGCAGATGGTTATTTATCTGCATTAGATTTAACGCAACTATTCACAGCAGCAACTTTCTTTGTAGCTTGGTTATTTTTGAAGCCAACTTCTAGAGTTTAATTAGGTGGGAGTGCTTCACAGGTAGAACTTTTATGAAAATTAGAAGTGTGCTGGATTGTGCGGTAAATATATTTGTATTGGGGTAATTCTGAAATGTGCGGAATTACCCCAACTTGTATTTGCGCCCAACAAGAGCGCTTAGCAAAGGAACAGGCTCAACAACGCGCCCAATTATTAGCCCAAAAGCTTTTATCTTTGGGTATTGACCCAGATAATTTTTGACATACAGTAGGTAGCCCACCATATCATAGTCTTGGTGGGCAGTGCATCGGCCTATAGGTACGGAGATTTTTTCAAAATTAAAATAGGATTTCTATAGCATAAAAAATGGGAGTAATCTTTATCTTGATTACTCCCATTTTTTTATAGATTTCTCAGCACTAAAGTGCTTACTACAAACTAGGCAAATGCGGCGGTTTTTACGTCGTTATTTGCGAGGATTTCTTGCAGTTCATCGGCATCTACGGTTTCTTTATCAACCAGCATTTGCGCGATTTGATCAAGGATGTGGCGGTTATTTACCAACACTTCTTTCGCACGGGTGTAGGCTGTGTCTACCAGTTTACGCACTTCTTCGTCAATGGCGGCGGCTGTCTCTTCGGAGAAATCACGCTCTGACATGATGTCACGTCCCAAGAACATATTGCCTTGTTGACGACCAAGGGCGACGGGGCCGAGTTTATCGCTCATCCCGAAGCGGGTAATCATTTGGCGGGCGACACGGGCTACTTGTTGTAAGTCGTTGGAAGCACCTGTGGTCACTTCTTCATCACCGAAGATGATTTCTTCAGCGATACGACCACCCAAAGCTACAGCCATCTGGTTTTCTAGATAAGCGCGGCTGTACAAGCCTGTATCCATGCGGTCTTCGCTGGGGGTGAACCAAGTTAAACCACCTGCACGTCCACGAGGAATGATGCTGATTTTTTGTACGGGGTCATAGTCTGGCATCAATGCACCAACTAAGGCGTGACCGGCTTCGTGATAAGCTACTAAAACTTTGCGTTTTTCGCTCATTACGCGGTCTTTTTTCTCTGGCCCAGCCAACACGCGGTCGATCGCATCGTTGATTTCGTCCATTGAGATTTCGGTCAGGTTGCGTCTTGCTGCTAAGATGGCGGCTTCGTTTAGCAGGTTGGACAAATCTGCACCAGTAAATCCTGGGGTACGACGAGCGATTTTATCCAAGTCCACATCTTTCGCCAAGGTTTTACCACGGGCGTGAACTTTGAGGATTTCGCTACGTCCAGAGTAGTCGGGACGATCTACAACAACTTGACGGTCAAAGCGACCGGGACGCAATAAAGCGGCATCGAGTACGTCGGGACGGTTGGTAGCGGCGATAATGATGATGCCGGTGTTACCTTCAAAACCATCCATTTCGGTGAGTAACTGGTTGAGGGTTTGTTCGCGTTCGTCGTTACCACCGCCTAAACCTGCACCCCGTTGACGACCTACTGCGTCAATTTCATCGATGAAGACGATACAGGGAGCGTTGGTTTTAGCTTGTTCAAACAAGTCGCGGACACGGGAAGCACCCACACCAACGAACATTTCCACGAACTCAGAACCAGAGATGGAGAAGAAAGGTACGCCAGCTTCCCCGGCGACTGCACGCGCTAGGAGGGTTTTACCTGTACCTGGAGGCCCTACTAACAGCACTCCTTTGGGAATTTTTGCACCAACGGCGGTAAAGCGATCGGCGTTTTTGAGGAAGTCTACGACTTCGTTGAGTTCTAATTTAGCTTGGTCGATACCCGCAACGTCACCGAAGGTAACTTGGGTTTGAGGTTCCATTTGCACTCGCGCTTTGGATTTACCAAAGTTCATGGCTTGGCTACCAGGCCCACTTTGAGCGCGACGCAGCAAGAAGAATAAGCCTACAAGAAGCAATACAGGGAAAAATAAGCTGCTTAAAGCCTTAAACCAGAATCCCTCGTCGGTTTGTGGCAATACAGAAATATCAACGCCTTTTGCTGTCAGAGTATTGATTAATTCTGGATCGTTGACTAAAGTAACAAGTTTTTTATTAGGGTCATATTTGGGTGTAACTAGCGCTGTAGAACGGTCTGCACTTAAGCTAACTCTTTCTACTCTGCCTTTTTCAACTTCTTGAATAAACTGGCTATAACGCCATGACTCCTTGTTTTGGGGTTGTTTTTCAAAGAAAGCTGTGCCAAGCGCAATTACAACTATAAATAGCAGCGCGTACAGCCCCGCATTTCTCCATCTTTTATTCACCGAGGTTTGTCCTCCCGTATTTTTGTGCGTAGGGCATTATGAGAATTATGTTAACTTATCTTAACCTATACCAAAATGATACACCCATCATGCTAAGAATAGTTGCCTAAGTTTGTGCAAATTTGAATGGTAGGGATCATATTGTAACGATTCTCCATGCTGGTGAACGGTATGTATGGGAATAACTTCCACCACACTATTAGTGTAGGCGATCGCTTCAAAGCTTTTGACAATTTCCGATGTCCAAGCCTCTGTGACCACCTGTTGCTGGGTTTGCAGCCAGTCAATTAACTGCGATCGCCCAATTCCCGGTAAAATGCCCTCTGTTAACGGTGGTGTCCACCATCTCCCATTTTGCCATCCCCACAGGTTGCCTGTGGTGGTTTCCAGCCAATTTCCGGCATTATTTACTAAAATTGCTTCTTGAGAATTAGATTTTGCAGCGTTAGTCTTAGCCAGCCAAGCACTCAGGTAGTTCCCGGTTTTATGAGAAGGTAAACTCCGATATAGTTCTGGCTGGGCGAGGGTACAGGCTACGCCGTGTTTTTGCATTTGTGATAAATTCTGGGGTAGGTGTCTGCCTATAATCCATTCTCTACCATCAGGAAAGATGGTGATTCTGAGAACGGGGAATTTTGTGATGAGTAATTCTGCACCTTGACGGACTCGGTTCCAGTCTGGTTGTTCCCAGGCGAAAGATTGGATGGATGTGTGGAGGCGATCGCAATGCGCCAGCCAATTAGTTAAACTACTATCCAGCGAACCGCCATACACCCGCAGCGTTGTAAACACCGTCGCCCCATACAACAACCCAGGATCATAAATATCTAACTCTAAAGTTTGGGAATTAATTAACTTGCCGTTATACCAGAACATTGAGGGGGAAGGGGAAGGGGGAAAGGGGAAAGGGGAAAGGGGACAGGGGACAGGGGACAGGAGGAAAGGGTAAAGGGGAAGGGGAGAAGCTTTTGCTCTTTTTAGTAACAACTGATAACTGTTAACTGATAACTGTTAACTGATAACTGACAACTGTCAACTGATAACTGTCAACTGTCAACTGTCAACTGTCAACTGATAACTAACTAATCTTTTGGTGGAAATATAATTTGATTTAAGCCTTGAGGGGTTGTAATCACTTTTCCTCCCAATTTTTCAATAGCATTAATTGCTCTTTTACGAGTTTCATCATCAACGGTATTACTTAATATCATTCCCCAAGTGGAAATTTGAGCATATTTGCTGTTAGGATTTGTCCGCAGAAAATTAGCAGTTCTTAAAGAAGTAATAGCTATATATTTGCTTTCTTCATCTGTATATTTACTCGCCCAGTCTGCGGCTGTTGTAAAAGACTGTTGTGCAGCTTGAGCATTTCCTAAAAATAATAACTCATCAATTCCTTTATACCGCCAAACATAATAGGATTTTTCTGGCAGATTGGGTTTTAAAGACTTTAAGCCTTTTTCCATCAATCTTATAGAATGTTCTGGCATAGCCGCGTAGAGGGAAATACTGGTTGAGAGACTGATATAGACTTCCAAAAATCTGGGGTCGCGTTCTATAATCACATCAAAATAATCTGGGCTAAGGCTGTAACCAGTTTTAGCTCGAATATCGTCATCACCGAAGTATTGTAAAAAATTCAGATACACCCAATTAGCCATTAAGTTATTATAACCGAATGTGGGTGTCTTCTTGAGTAAATTCAGCCTCAGTTTCTCTGCCTGAATATCTTTTTCTAAGGTCGCTAAAGGAATGTCCTGTTTATTCTTTAATAAAGCCTGTAGTCGCGGAGATTGTATCCAGCCAATACTTAAGGCGCATAAACAGACTACACAAGGAGCCAGTATAGCTTGACGAGATATTAGCATAATATTCCTAGCTTGATTGTATATAAGTAGTCTGCCCGTAAAGATATTTAACTTTATCATTCAAGTTGACGAACCTAGTAACCCAACGCCAGTAGCACTTTAAACGTCTGATAGGGCTTCTGTTGTCAAGTCTGTATCTTATGTTTGAGCAACTACGTATATTGGTGCTTTATCAAAATCCATAGTGTATACCTACACAGGTAAAAGAAACTTCTACCCTTTAAGTGTTATGTTATACTTCTACCGAGAAAGCCTTATGCAAATATATGGCAGAGTGATTTGTTAAATTTACTTAACTTTATTTCCCAAAGGTTTGTAAAATTTTCAACATCACTTAGAATTAACTCTAGTGAGCATTTAAACTATTTATCACCCTAAGATTATGGAAACTACAGTCGCAGAAGAATCAGTAAATAACAACCAAATTGTAAAATCTGAGAAGGATGATTTTAAATCAATAATTACGCATCTTGACTCGAATAATTTGGATGCTAATAAAATTATTGATGCTATTAAATCAGCTATAGTTGAAGTTGTGGAGTTGGAAATTACTACTTGGGTAGAAGAGCCATCAACATCGGAGGAAGAAGCGCTAAATATAACCAAGGTGGCTAAACCAGGAAACAGAATTTACACCAAAATTAATTTGATAAGTGGAGATATAGAAAACGAAGTAGGTAGCCAATTTTTAGCTAGTGGCCCTTATGCTGAATTACTAAATTTCCACCTAGTGCAAGTTAAAGATAGTCGGGAAATCATGCAGAAGAATATAGAAAGTGTCCAGAAAATATATAAGATTCTCATGGAAATGTATAACTCGCGCAAGACTGTACAAATATAAAAGTATATTTTATGTTTAATGGTCGATTAATTTGCTTCTGCTTCCTACCGTCATTACATAATCAAAAATTTTATCAGGATTATAAGAGGTAATTACTATGGCGAATAGACCAGCATCTGACAGTTTTAAAACTCCTGATGTAGATAGAGGTATATCTTCTAATGGTGGTCAACTAAGGAAAGGTACTCAACCTACAGATATTATTCAGTCTAAATCTAGAGATTTATTAAATAAATTTGTGTCATCTGTACAGATATTAGTTGATGATATTACAGCTTTAGAAGTTAATACTATGGTTGTTGCTAATATCACAGGGAATAAATTTAATGCTTGGGAGGCATATCAAGAAATTTATTCTATAAATGATAAAGATTATTTTGATGTAAAAAAGATTCCTAACGATAGTCCATTACGTGAGCGTTATCTAAACTTATTTTCTCAGTTAGAAAGGGAGTATTTCTATATAATTATTGAGAATGAACAACTGAACAATAAAAAAGTAGAACAATATCATCAGCGCTTGCAATTATTAAAGGAAGTCAAAAAAGGTAATATAGTTGAATCTGATCCTCAATATATAGAATTAGCTCGTCCTATATTACCTGCACCTACGCCTGTTTTGGATAGGGAAAATTTAAATAATCAAAATCAACAAGATTGGGAACAAAATTGTCAAGAAATCCAGTATCTTTTGACTAATGATAAATTTGTGCGATCGCTACGCAAAATTGCTGAACTAAAAGCTGCACTTGATGGTGGAGATGTGACAAGCACTAGAACAGATACTATTTATGCTCAAACTGTGATGCAGTTGGATGGGGATATTATTACTAGATATCACAAAGACTTATTTAGCTTACCAGAAGAAGCAAAAAAGTTAATCCTGCAAGTCCACAATGAAGGAGTCGTTGCTGGTGAAAAGCAATGGCATGGAGTGCTAGATTTTCTGATTAATTTGGTAAGAGATTTGGCGAACTTATCTAAAAATGGACGACGATAATATTCAAACAAATAATTTTGCTGATGTTGCAGTTGCTATTTCCTTGCCAATTCCTCAAGGTGATATTTTGCAGCTTCAGGTTGAGCAAAGTCATTATACCTTTTACCTAAATCAGCAAATTGTAGAACAAATTCAGCAAGCAAAAATTACGGGTATTTCTCTGGAGATTCCACCAAAGCTTTTGCTGTCTCTATGGTACTATGCCTGTTTTAATCATAATTTTGTGCCAGCAAGTAAAGGGCAAGACAATACTAATAAGTCTGTAACTAAGTCTTACACTCTTTTTGTAGTGAATATCCTCAAAGCTTTTTGGAATAAATCTTTACAAAAAACCACAAATTTACCCGCAGGTTTTACTTTCACATCTTACTATCAAGGAGAGGAATTTTCTGTTGCTGATTCTCCTCAACAAGACTGTGTTTTGCAAAGCGTTGTTTTACTTCATGGTGACATATTGCACAAGATTAAGCGGGATTTCTTGCAATATAATTTAGATTGCCAAAAGGTTATTTCTGCTCACTATTGGCTCACTGAACAAATTTTGGGTGGTTTGAGGAGTAGTTTAAATCTGCTAGTTTGGGAGCTATCTTCGCTAGTTACTAGTCTGTTTTTAACATGGAATATCTTTGACTTAAATATCCCCTATTTAAGAATAAATATTATTATATTCATCCTAATATGGTTATTTTTAACTATATTAATTGCCTCAGCCCGTTATTTTTTTGCTAATCGATTACGGGAAGATAATAGTATTAATAATCAATATTGGCATCGGCTCTCATGGTGGATAAGTGGTATTTTACCTTCAATCTTTTTGATTATTTTCAATATTGGCAGAGAAAAAATTTATATTAGTACTGTGTTATTGTCATTAATTGCGCCGCTTATGCCTACAGTAGCCAAACTCAGTTTAAATTTTATTGTGCCAAAGCTGGGTAGGTTTGTGGTGCGGCGCTTAATATAACGTGGTTACTTTTCACACAACCACTCAACGAATCAAGATAAGTGTCCCAGTTAAAATCAAGCCAGTTCCCAAGATCACTTGCAGCGTTAGCGGTTCCTTGAGAAAAAATACTGAAAAAATTAGCACTAAAACTAAACTCGATTTGTCCAAAGGTGCAACTAAAGAAGCTTTTCCGACTTGTAAAGCACGAAAGTAAAACAACCAAGATAAACCAGTTGACAACCCAGACAAGACAAGAAATAGTAAGGTTTTTGGGTTAATTGTCAGTAGTGTATCTAGTTGTCCTTTAGCGACAACCCAACCCCAAACCATGACAAGAATTACTACTGTGCGGATTGCGGTTGCTAAATTGGGATTAATTGTTTCGACTCCTATCTTGGCAAATATAGTCGTCAAGGCTGCAAAAAATGCTGATAACAAGGCATAAGATATACTATTCACTTCGTTATATGACATTTTGCACCTTCTCAATAATCGGGTGGCGATGCACTCCCCACCTACAAACTACTAAGCCTTTTAGCCTGTGATTTGGGAAATAAGAGAGGGCTGCAAGATATAATTTATCTAGCATTTATTGTCTTGAGCGGATAAATGTTTATTGAGAAATAATATCATTATTTACCTGTTAACCTCTAATTAATGCCGTCTATGTCATCGTTTCAATAGATGCCAGCATTGTTGAGCGATCGCCCAATCTTCTTGAGTATGAATTACCAGCACCCGTACTGTAGAATCAGCAGTGGCGATATCTACATCTACTGGTTTGTCTTGATTCTTCTGGGGGTCAAGTTTTAACCCCATAAAGCCAAAAGCTTCACAAGCAGCTTGACGAATACCTGCGGATTTTTCCCCAGCCCCGGCGGTAAACACTAACACATCCAAGCCCTGCAAACTCGCCAGCATGGAACCAATACCAGAACGCAGGCGGTGTACATATATATCCCAGGCTAGTTGAGCGCGATAGTTACCTTGGGCGATCGCATCTATCACTTGGGGTAAGTCGCTGGATACACCAGAAATTCCCCGCAAGCCGGATGCTTTATTTAAAACATAGTCTAATCTTTCGGCGGAATATTCAGATTGTCGCATTAAATGTATGATGATTCCCGGATCAATGGAACCGGAACGGCTTCCCATCATTAACCCATCTAGGGGTGTGAAGCCCATTGTGGTATCAATGCTGCGACCATTTTTAATGGCAGCTAAGGAACAGCCATTGCCCAGATGGCAGGTAATTATACGCAGAGATGCCAAATCTTTGCCCAGAATTTGAGCCGCACGGGCAGAACAGTATTGATGGCTGATACCATGAAATCCGTAACGACGAATGCCTTGTTCTACCCATTCATAGGGGCCGGGATAGATGGCGGCTGCGTCGGGTAAGGTGGCGTGAAAGCCAGTATCAAATACTGCCACTTGGGGGACATCGCCTAAGCTTTTTTCGATCGCTTCTATACCTTCAAGGGCGGCGGGGTTATGGGCTGGGGCGAGGTTGGATAATTTGGCGATCGCCTGTTTCACTTCCTCGTCGATAATCACACTATTACGGTAACTTTGTCCACCATGCACCACCCGATGTCCCACCACATCGATTTCTGATAATTGTCCGATAACTTTAGTCGCGCCACGGCTGAGGGTATACAGCATATAGGTGACGTGTGCTTGACGAGAGTCACCATAAATCGATTCATGCAGTGTTGCGCCCTTGGCTGTTTTTACCTCAATTTCCGCCACACCCCTATCTTGAGTCCAGTTAACCTTTCCTTCCCAAAGCGGCTGCGGTGCTTCGCTTAAAAGAGCGTCATCGGGAATTTCATACAAACAACTTTTTTGACTGCTAGAACCGGCATTTAATATTAGTACTTTCATTACTTTTACGTGATTTGGGTTTGTGAGTTTTGAACTATATAAATTCTCAATTCTAGTATTAAATAAATCTATTAGTTATATTTTAGGACAAGCAAAGACGTGAACCGTTTTCAAAAGCTATCCTCAATCGTGTTTTTGTTATTAGCTTTCATCTATCCACCTACATTGGTTGAAGCTAAAGAAAGCACTCAAAATAATGTTCTTAACGAACAGAGTCTTGAAGCAGAAACAAATTTGGTCGAAGGTGAAAGCAGACAACTTCTGCTAGCCCACCATCGCCATAGACGGCACTACTATGGACGGCGACGTTACAGACGGCATTATTATAGACGGCGCTATCATAACGGACGTTACTACAGACATTACTATCGCCGAGGACGTTATCACGGCTACTATCGTCATGGCGGATGGCAACTTGTCCGCGATCGCCACGGTAGATACATATATGATTGGCGGCGTTATTAATAATCACTAACGCTAAAATCGACACTGTGCAGATAAATTGAAAACTACAAATCGGTGTTGGGTGGTGATATTGCTCAGTGCTATTTACCACCCATATCATAATAATATAAATTGTCTGTATTTTTTATGAATTATGATTTTCATCTGAGAAGTTTTCATAGTTAATGGTTATTTAAATTTGTTGCCATCTCTTTTTTATGGCTTTTTAACTATTAAAAATATCATTCTGTGGATAGAGATATCCATCATCAAGAAAACTTTATGTTCTTTACTGTGATTAATTTTTACTAAAATCTTAAAAAATGAAAAGTTTTGCCAAACTAACTTCGATTGCATTATTGCTTTGTAGCTTAGTTTATCCGCCTTTTCTCGCTGAAGCAAAAGCTAGCATCAACGATGATATTGTTGATCAAAAAAGCGTTGAAGTAGAGACAAGCCTAATTAATAGTCAAACTGAAGGTATTTTACTGGCTCAACGTCCATATCGCAGAAGATATATTCGTCGCCCATATGTCCGTAGAAGATATATCCGTCGCCCCTATGTTCGCAGAAGATATATCCGTCCAGTTGTCCGCAGAAGATATATCCGTCGTCCCTATGTCCGTAGAAGATATATCCGCTACTACTACTAGGGGCTAGAGGTTAGGGGTTAAAGGTTAGGGGTTAGAGACTAGAGGCTAGAGGTTAGGGGTTAGAGACTAGAGGTTAGCCCAGTCCCCAGTCCCCAGTCCCTAATGTTAATGACTTGCTACGACTTCCAAACGAGCTAGTCTTTCTGCTAAAAGTGTTTCTAACTCTTCCAACGCTTTGGTAAAGCCTTTGATACCTTCGTCTAGTTTGTCATAAGCCATGCGATCGCTAGCGTGCATTTTGTCAAAGGTGGCTTTGTCGATGGAAATCTTGTCAATGTCGGATGTAGCAGCCTTGGCGGGGTCAAGTTTGCGGGGTAGTTCACCGATGGTTGCTTGTAATTCACCTAACAAGCCTGGAGAAATTGTCAACAAATCGCAACCAGCTAATTCAGTGATTTCCCCAATGTTACGGAAACTAGCTCCCATAACTTCGGTTTTGTAACCAAACTTCTTGTAGTAGTTGTAGATTTTGGTGACAGATAATACACCAGGGTCTTCGGCGGAGGGGTAGCTATCGCGTCCAGTTTCTTTCTTGTACCAGTCAAGAATGCGACCGACGAAGGGAGAAATCAGGGTGATCCCAGCTTCAGCACAAGCGATCGCCTGATGCAAACCAAACAGCAATGTCAAGTTACAATGAATACCTTCTTTCTCCAGAACTTCCGCAGCCTTGATACCTTCCCAAGTAGAAGCGATTTTAATCAAAACACGTTCAGGGCCGATACCAGCCGCTTTATATTGAGCAATCAATTCCCGTGCTTTGGTAATTGTAGCTTCAGTATCGTAAGATAACCGCGCATCCACTTCTGTAGAAACGCGACCCGGAATAATTTGTAAAATCTTCAAACCAAAGGATACCGCCAAACGGTCAAAAGCCAGGGAAACAATTTGACCTTTGCTAGCACCTACGCCTGCGTCTTTTTTCGCTTGCAGTAAGGTTTGATCCACAATTTCCTGATATTCTGGCATTTTAGCAGCTGCCGTAATCAGTGAGGGATTGGTGGTTGCGTCACGGGGTGTAAATTTTTCAATTGCTTGAATATCACCTGTATCAGCAACTACAACAGTCATTTCTCGCAATTGTTCTAGTAAATTTTTAGTCATAAAATGCTCCATGAGTTGAATTTGTTAAGACTTACGCATATGGGGAGGGGTGGAAGAGAGGGGTGTAAACAAAGGATTAATCTCAAAAGAAAAATACTCATCTCTATCAGTTCCCCTTAATCACCCCTACACCCCCATACCCCTAAACCCTTATACCCCTCTCCCCTCATCACACCCGTTTTCTTTCCTGAAAATTCTGATTTTGGCAATTATTCTTAACCATTGCTCAGTTCGGTTAAGTGGCAAAAGCCTCAGATTTATTTTAGGAAGATTAAGAGGCGATCGGTTGTCCGATAGAATGCACTTTGATTAAACTAGTTGTGCCTGATTTACCAATTGGCACGCCAGAGGTAATCACTACCTTGTCATTTTCATGCAGCAAACCCGTTCTGACAGAGGTGTTGACAACATTGATAATCATCTCTTCCGCATTGTGGACTGGGGGAATAAGTAAAGGTTCCACACCCCAGGAAAGGGCTAGCTGATGGTAGGCGGTTTCATCAGGAGTGAAAGCAAAGATTGGTGTACTGGGACGATATTTAGAAACCATTCTGGCTGTACTTCCTGATGTGGTGTTGCAAAGAATCGCCTTCGCCCCCGTTTCATAAGCGATACGACAGACAGCTTCAGCTACAGATTCGGTGACACTCAAACCGCCAGCTTCATGTGTCCAGCAATGCTTACTACCTTCTTGCAAAGACTTTTCTGTAGTTACAGCGATATCGTGCATAATCTGGACGGCGGCGACGGGATACTCGCCTACAGCCGTTTCCCCAGATAGCATGACCGCATCTGTACCGTCGAGGATAGAGTTAGCCACGTCGGTAGCTTCTGCGCGGGTGGGGTCGGGGGCGCTAATCATCGACTCTAGCATCTGGGTGGCGGTAATTACTGGCTTACCGGCTTGGTTGCAACGGCGGATGATGTCCTTTTGAATGAGGGGGACTTGGTGGATAGGCATTTCTACCCCTAAATCACCACGGGCAATCATAATCGCGTCGGCAACGGCGATGATAGAATCAATTTGCTCAACAGCCTCTGGACGTTCAATTTTGGCAATTACCCGCATGGTTTTACCAGCCGCTTCAATCATGCGTTGGGCTGGTTCCAGGTCATGAGGCGATCGCACAAAAGACACCGCCACCCAATCAACACCCAACTGAATCCCGAAACGCAAGTCCTGCAAGTCTTTTTCGGTAATGGAACTGACAGGTAAACGAGTGGCGGGTAAATTCACCCCTTTGCGAGTAGAAATCACACCACCGATTTTCGCCACAGCCCGAATGCGATCGGCATCGCGATCGGTGACAATCAACTTGACACGACCATCATTAATTAAAATAGGTTCCCCAGGACGTACCATTGCAAACAAAGTCGGCAATGGTAAAGGCAATTCATCCAGACTACTACCCTTTTCCTGCAAGACAAAAGTAACTTCCTTACCAGCCTCTACCATCAAACCTTCCGGCGGTAAAGTTCCCAAGCGGATTTTCGGCCCGCACAAGTCCTGCATAATAGCGATCGGCTTTTGCCTGTCAGCGCTGATTTGCCGTAAGTACTGGGCAGTTTGGGCGTGAAAGTCATAAGCCCCGTGAGAAAAATTCAGCCGCGCTACATTCATCCCAGCTTTCGCCAACGCTTCCAACCGTTCTGGTGCAGATGTAGCCGGCCCTACAGTACAGATGATTTTAGTTCGACGCATAGGTATTTGGGATAGAGAACTGGGGGCTAGGGACACTTCGACAAGCTCAGTGCATCGCTGGGGACTGGGGGCTGGGAACTAGGGATTGGAGACTGGAGACTAGGTAAATGTTCCAACACCTTATTCCGATACCAATTACCAATTACCAATTACCAATTACCAATTACCCATTACCCATTACCCAATCCCCAATACCTTGATTAAACAGCAGTCAGTTGTTCTTTCTGTACCATTGACAACATTAGGTCAACTACGCGATTGGAGTAGCCCCATTCGTTGTCATACCAAGCGACTACTTTAAAGAAGTTAGAGTTAAGTTCAATTCCTGCACCTGCGTCGAAAATGCTAGAGTGACTATCGCCCTGAAAATCTGTGGATACTACTTCTTCGTCGGTGTAACCTAAAATACCAGCTAGTGAACCTTGGGCAGCTTGCTTCATAGCTGCACATATTTCTTTGTAGCTGGTGGCTTTGTTCGTCTTGAAGGTCAAATCAACTACGGAAACGTCTGGGGTAGGGACGCGAAAAGCCATACCAGTTAGCTTACCTTTCAACTCTGGTAGTACCAACGCCACGGCTTTGGCTGCACCTGTGGAAGAGGGGATAATATTTTGGGCTGCACCTCTACCACCGCGCCAGTCTTTCTTGCTGGGGCCGTCTACTGTGGGTTGGGTAGCCGTCATGGCGTGGACTGTCGTCATCAAACCTTCGGTCAAACCAAAGTTGTCATTGATTACTTTAGCGATCGGTGCTAGACAGTTGGTAGTACAGCTAGCATTGGAGACAATTAAATCCTTACTGGGGTCAAATAAATTGTGGTTCACCCCAACCAACAATGTCCGCACTCTTTCTGGATCTTTAGTAGGGGCGGAAATTACAACACGCTTTGCTCCTGCTTCTAGGTGTTTAGATGCGCCTTCATAATCGGTAAACAACCCAGTCGATTCTACGACAAAATCAGCGCCTAATTTGCCCCAAGGTAATTCTGCTGGGTTCCTCACAGATACACAAGGAATAAAACGCCCATCAATGACAATACCATCTTCTTTGGCTTCAACCTGACTTTTTAACTTACCGTGAGTAGAGTCGTATTTTAATAAATAAGCCAAGTTATCGGGTGGTACAAGGTCGTTAATACCCACAAACTCAATATTGGGGTTATTAATGCCGGCACGCAGCACAAGCCGCCCGATACGACCGAATCCATTGATACCAACTTTTAACTTCACCAAAATTAACCTCCTATGATTTCGTCAATCTAGGCTTTTACCCTAGCTATACAATGCCAATAGCCAGGTGAATTTAGTCTGACTGAGCTGATCGTGACAGCCCTAGACGCTTAAAGCCCAATTACTTGGCATCTTTTAAGGTTTCGGGTTGGAGATTGGCTATCAGGAATTAGTAAATATACTTCAAATTAGTTTTTATTGTCTGTTTTCTAACCAGTAGTGTAGGTTTTACACACCAACTCTCTATAAGATGCGCTTAATTATAATTAAATTAATTGTAGTTACACAGTAAATCAACTTTCAAAAACCTCTGCGAACCTCTGCGTTAAAAAAGTTAATCTTTGACACAGAAAACCTGTAGACTTTTACTATTACATAGCAGTGTTAAAGCTAAAGTCATAACACCCTACTTAATTAGGACTTACGCAACTGGCATATTTTTTCTGTAGGGTGTGTGACTGGCGATAATATTTGAACGTAGTCATGAGACTTGTAGGTCACGCACCAACCACTAATTGTGACACTTGCGTAAGTCCTGTTAATTAGAAATGCTCATCATGTGATATTTGTGGTGGGCAATGCCCACCCTACTAATTTTTACCAATTAAAGACTTGGTGTTTTACCCGTTTCTGCCTGTGTTTCTATGGGTTGAACTTCGGTGTAACCCATTTCTCCCGCAATGGTACGGAACACAGACATTTGCTGTTCAAACTCTAATTCTTCAATTTGAGCTAGCAGATCGTTAACTGCTTGGCTACCTTCATAATCATCGGGCATTCCTACTATTTCATTCCCCATAGCTACAGCCCAAACATACCAAACTAATAACTGATTATTTTCTTTTAAAGCACCATAAGCACGAGAATATTCTGTATCTACACGGTTCACAATGTCCCGCATAATATTCAATTGTTCATCATGTGATAACTGGAAAAAGTTACCTAATAAAAGTGGTGCTAATTCTGGTTCTGCTGCTGCGGGTGCTGCTGGAGTAATAGATTCACCCATTTCTTCATAAACAAAATAGAACCAAGCTAATTTAGCATCAGTATCTAATTTATTAAACGCATCTACTACACTTTGAGTTTCATTGGTTTGAGCTTGAGCAATATTTTTATCGTAACTAGCAGTCATAATTTATCTCCGATTAAACTAAAAGATGTTAGAATAAGGGTTATCAGATTTTGGTTGTTGTTAGCTACGTTCGAGAGAAAGAATAAATAAAATTAATATTAGGTATTTATATCTATCTTTTAATAGAGGTCATAATCTTTCTCAGGGGTACTAAAAAATAGCTAGTCACCTTGTTACAATCGCCCCAGCTATTAAAAAATTACTTTAAGGTGTTAGCTATGACTGACGAAATCAAACCAAATCCTAATCAAGCTCCTACCCATGATGCACAATTAGCTGCTGAAAATATAGCCAGTGGTGAAGAAAAAGCACCAAAGGTTGATTTTGATGCTGATTATGCGAATGCACAGCAATTTAGTGTGAGTGAAATTGACCGCACAGGTGAAGGTGCAAGTGCGGCTGAAGCGGCTACTGCGTCTCAATTTGAACTTTCCCAACCTGAAGAAACAAGAACCGAAGCGCAAGCAACAGGTAATCCTGACGACTATGTAGAATTAGCTAAAGAAGTTGGCGGTTCTAGAAATCAAGGCGTGACTGAAGTTAGCGATGATTTAGTTAAACAAGCTTTAGAAAAAGGTCAACCTAAAAAATAGTCATTAGTAAATATGCAGTAGCGGCGTGTCAAGATTAAAATGTGGCATTAGATTTAGGAGAAAATTAACCGCCGATATATGCAGATGATCGGGACTTTAATCTAATGCGTAAATTTATTCTTGCACGCTACTAATAGCTTAGCAATGCTAAATTTGTGCATTAGCTAAAATCGCTCATCTGCGTTCATTTGCGTTTATCTGCGTTCAAATTTTCCCAAACATATTGTCATATTCTAGTTTTGCCACGCTACTCAAATTTCAGGTTTACTTTATAAATCATCTCTTAAATCAAAAACCGAATTAACACATATAAAGCTGAAGTCACCAGTTGCAATATTGTTACAGGAACGCCATAGTGCAGAAAAGTTTTGAATGAAATACGCCGTCCATGCTGTTCAGAAATACCTGCCGCTACGATATTAGAAGATGCACCTACAAGTGTGCCATTACCTCCCAAAGTTGCACCAAACATCATGGCGTAAAACAAAGGTAAAACCTCTTGAGGAAATTGTCCTGAAAAATCTTTTGCTAAAACTTCTGCTGGTGCTAACCCTACAGTCACAACATATTGTTTGAGTAGGGGAACCATCGCCACGACAAGCGGAATATTCGGTACGACACTGGATAATATACCGACAAAAAATAACAAAACTAAAGAACCCAAGATAATATTTTTCCCTAAAATTGCAGCTAATACTCCCGATAAACTATTAATTACACCAGTTTTTTCTAAACCGCCAATTAGCACAAAGATACTCATAAAAAATATCAATGTACTCCAGTCTACATCTCGTAAAATATTATGAACTGTATCAATTTTGCTATGGTGAGATAATAGTAAAGCTAAAGCTGCACCTAATAAAGCTACCGCCGCCGGAGAAATTGGTATAGGTAGAGATTCACCAATGACAAAAAATAGTAGTACAAAGGCAGCAATTACTGCACCCGCAGTTAACACTCTTGGATGATTGATTTGCGGATGTGGTAGTGCTTCCAAATTCTCTAATCTGGTGTGCCAAATCTTACGGAATAAAAAAGGTAAAGTAGCAGTGACAGTGACAATAGCAATAACACCGCCCAAACTCAATCTTCCTAAATAATCTATAAAGCTAATGTTAACAGCATCGCCTACAATAAATGTAGCTGGGTCGCCAACTAATGTTAACAATCCGGCACTATTGGCAATTAATACCATCAATATGAGTAGGGGAACAAAATTTATGCCGATTTCCTCAGCCATTGGTGGAATTAGAGGCGCTAACAACATGACTGTTGTGGCATTGGGTAATACTGCACAAATCGGGGTTACGATACCAACAATACCCAGTAATAGGCGTTTGCCCTCGCCTTTAGCCAAGATGACTATTTGTGTTGCTAAATAATCAAATATTTTGGTCGGTTCAAATGCCCTTACTAACACCATTACTCCAAAGAATAAACCCAATGTGCCATGACTATTACCAATGTAAGCAACTGCTTCTGATAAAGTCATAACGTTGGTAAAGACTAAGATTAATGCCCCTAACAATGCAGCAATAGTTAAATGCACCCATTCGGTCATAATGACGAATATGACGCTGATAAAGACGATGACACTTAGGAGTGCTTGCCAGTTTTCCACTTCGTACTCCATACAGTTTATTTGGTTGCATAATAGCGAAAAAAACCGCCTAAGTATAGGTGGCTTTTATAGGTATTTTAAATTTAGATAAAAAATTTCAGAAATTATACCAAGTCCGGCTAATTACTTAGGATATGCTTGGTTTAGTCGGTAATGGGTCATAGGTAATTGGTAATTGTTTTCTACCATTACCAATTACCAATTACCAACCTTCAAGATATGATAAGTATTTAAGCGGACATGATATTATTCATCTATGGAGTCGGGAATACCTAAGACAGCACAAGGAAAATCAGAACCTAAAGCTTGAATTAAAGGATGATAAACAGATTTACAACCCACAAATAATATGTCAGCATTTTCTAAATCTGCAACTTTTCTTAATTCTGTACTCACGCAACCAAAGCGTAAATGAGATTTAAACGAACCTTGCCATTCTTCTGCTAAACTTCTGGCTTGCCAAAGAACTCTATCTGCTTCTTGCAAAGGCGTTATTGTGTCTGTTTGCAGATATGATTTGATCCCTGTCAATTGTGGTTGGGTGATGACAGATGTCAAAGACTTTGTTTGTTCACTTATGGGCAGTTCTATTGTAGGCGATCGCTTCCCAAAGCTTAATATATTGCTATAGTTGATTGGGCAACTTTCTTCTAATACGTAAACAGCTTGCACTGTGACTTGTAGATTAGTCGCTAACCGGGTTTGATGGGCTATCCAAAAGGCGATGTCTAGTGCAGTATGACTGTTAGGGGAAGCGTCATAACCGACAAGTAAATTGATTGATTGTGTGATTTGGTCTTGTTTAGGTTCTGGTAACAATACCATTTTGTCAATTAGATCATTACGACCCATTGCACTTTGCAGGCGTGCTAACATTGGCTTGACTTTCACAGTTTCACTTCTCCTAAACTCAACGAACTAATAAATGAGAAGTAGGGTAAAGACGGAATTTATATCCTTCAGGAAACCCCAATAACAACTGGTATTAAAGCCATTTTGGGGGTTCCTTCCATTGCCTACGGAGTTAGCTGACGGGCTAAGACTGGAAGGTGTCTCTCTTTTGAGTGCTGAGTAATGAGTTGACTATGAATAGTTTTCTTTTTTTACTCTCGAATAGCTACTCTTTGTAAGATGCGCCCCTTATACCAGTGAACAGTGAACAGTAATCAGTGAATATAACCTGACAACTGATAACTGATAACTGTGAATATGGTTCCTCCGTTCCAAATTGTTTTCAGTTAAATTTGAATTAGGCTACCCTCTAAAGAAATCATAAACTAAATTACTCGTCATGTGTAAAGTATTTGTCGAGAAAGTTTAAGGCATGATTGCGAAGTTCAAAATACTCCTTGGAGTTACGCATAGCAGACCTATCTCTTGGGTGAGGGAAGGGAACTTCCAATATTTCGCCAATATTTGCGGCTGGGCCATTTGTCATTAAAACGATGCGATCGCTCATATAAATTGCCTCATCAACATCGTGGGTAATCATCATTACTGCCTGCCGATTATGCTCCCAAATATCTAATACTTGTCTTTGTAATTTCCCTCTAGTTAAAGCATCTAACGCCCCAAAAGGTTCATCCATGAGTAACATTTTTGGGCGAATTGCTAAGGCTCTAGCAATACCTACTCGTTGTTTCATCCCTCCAGAGATTTCATCAGGATATTTATCTGCTGCCGGGGTTAAGTTTACCATTGCCAAGTGTTCGTTCACAATGCTAATTTTTTCAGCCCTATTAGCATTTTTTAACACTTCATCTACCGCTAGGCGGATGTTTTCTCTCACTGTTAACCAAGGTAATAGTGAATAGTTCTGAAACACCATCATTCTTTCCGCACCCGGCTTGTTAATTTCTTTGCCATCAAGCCTGACTGAACCGGAGGTGGCTTTTTCTAACCCCGCAACTATTTTTAAGAGAGTTGATTTGCCACAACCAGAATGCCCAATTACTGAAATAAATTCGTTTTCACCTATTGTTAAATTAACACCATCTAAAACTACAAAGTTACCTTTATCTGGTGTAGGATAAGACTTAACTAAATTCTCAATTTCTAAGAAATTAGAGCTAGACATAGCTTTTTGATGACTATCTACTACTGGTGGTGTATATTTCATATCAAATGCTCCAAAAGATTGGGGAAGGGGAAGGGGGAAGGGGGAAGGGGGAAAGGGGAAGAAGGCAGATACAAATGTATTGAGTTTTTGCAAAAATTAGGTATCAGTCCTATATATCTGTAAAGTCCCCAATACCCAGTCCCCAGTCCCCTAAGACATAAAAAAACGAGTGGGGGCGTTAGCCCTAATTGCAAAGCTATTTAAGTAACGAACGGGATCGCTGGGGTCAAAACCTTTTTTATCTATGAATACTTCTGGTGGTTCGACTTTGAAATCATCCTTGGGACATTCAATACCCATTTCGGCGGCTATCTCTCGATATAAATCTGCTCTCCAGCCTTGTTCGGCTAATTCCTCGGCGTTTTTGGGAAATTCCTTGATTTGTCCCCAACGGGCGGCTTGGGTCATTAACCAAATACTACGCGATCGCCACATGAATGTCGAGTGTTCGTTTGCTTCTTTGGGTAAGTTGTCAGGAATATCATAAAATATCGTGGTGTCGGCGGCTTTAATGGTGCGGTCTTTGCCATCAAACCCACCGTAGTTGTAAGCCCCAAGAATAGCGGGTGCTGTAAACTTAGTAATTGGCGCATTTTTATTTTTCGGTCTTGCGCCTGTAAAGGAACGGTCTGTAATTAGTTCGGCTACTTCTTGGCGATTTTCCGGCTTGCTACAATACTGACAAGCTTCAATCATCGCTTTAACCAAGGAACGGTAGGTTTTGGGATAATTGACGATGAAGGATTCCATCACACCCAATAGCCTGTCGGGGTGTCCTAACCAAACTTCTTTACCTTGGGCGAAGGTAAAACCAATACCTTCATTACCTGTAATCGCTCTGGTGTTCCAAGGTTCTGCTACCATGTATGCTTGCATTGCGCCTATCCGCACGTTTGTCACCATCTGCGGTGGTGGGACGATAATAACGCGAAATTCTTTCAAGGGGTCTACACCAGCCGCAGCCGATATGTAACGGACGAAGTATTCGTATATCGCGGAACTTAAAACTACCGCCCAGACTTTGTTTTCTACTGGCTGTTTCTTGAAGTAGGCGCGAAAATCTTTCCCAAAGGCTTCTAACGCCCCATCACCATATTGCTGCTGATATTCATACCAAGGACGCAAACCAAAATCCCACATGGCTTTGTTCATGGTCATGGCGTTACCGTGACGGTGTATTGTCATGGCGGCGCATAGGGGGGCGTGACGCGCACCTTCTGCACCGATGCGGGCGTTTGTCACCGCGCCAGATACCACAGGGGAAGCATCAAGACGACCGAAGATTATACCGTCGCGGGAGGTAGCCCAACTCGCTTCGCGGTTGAGTTTGACGTTTAAACCATACTTGCGAAAGAAACCTTTTTTCCAGGCGATCGCAAATGGCGCACAATCATTTACAGGGACGTATCCCACAACTAAATCGGGTTTTTCTAAGTCGCCAGATTTAACTACTGGTTTTACTGCTAAAGCTTCTTCAGTCAAGCCTTTGGCGGATCTATCCCCCGATATGGCACAGGATGATAAACTAATTGAGGCTGTGGTAGCTCCTATACCTTTGATAAAATCTCTTCTATTCCAGTTATGATTACTCATTTTGGCTAATTCTTAATTTAAAATTGTTCGTAGTAAGGACTTTAGTCCTTAATTACAAAGCACTAAAGTGCTTACTACAAACAAGTGCAAAACTCTAGTTATTCGCTGTCGGGCGATGGGTGACAAATTCTTGCAGTTTAGCAACGGCGAAGTCGAGGACAAGTCCAGTTATACCGATGACGAAGACGGCGAGGAATACTGAACTGAGGTTTAAGCGACTCCATTCATCCCAGACGAAGAAGCCGATCCCAATACCACCTGTCAGCATTTCTACCGCAACTATGACTAGCCAAGCGATGCCTAAGCTGATGCGTAAGCCTGTAAAAATATAAGGTAAACTCGCAGGCCAAATAATTTTTGTAATTCTCCGCCAGCGTGGCATTTCTAACACTCGCGCTACATCTAAATAATCCTTGGGAACGCTGGCTACTCCCAGGGCGGTGTTAATAATCGTCGGCCAGAGGGAGGTGATAAAAATTACAAATATGGCTGAGGGATCTGCTAAGTTGAAGATTGCCAAGGCGATGGGTAGCCAAGCCAAGGGCGAGACGGGTTTGAATATCTGAATGATGGGATTGAGTGCTAACATGGCTGATTTAGACATCCCAATCAAAAAGCCCAAGGGAATGGCGACTATAGCACCTAACACAAAACCAATCAATACTCGTCGTAAACTGGCTATTAATAACCAACCAATTCCTAAGTTACCGGGGCCTCTTTCGTAAAAGGGGTTTAATATATAGTCCAAGTTAGCAACTAATGCTTCTGGTGGAGTTGGCATTAATTCATGATTTGCCAAGGCTATCACCCACCACAACAAGATAATTCCTAAAAATCCCAAGGCGGGAAGTATAACTACATCCTTAACCAAAATCGGTTTGGCTTTTTTCCACGCAGCTTGACTAGCAACAGCTGCGATCGCTGCTAAATTTAATTGAAATATCATTATGCCACCTCAACAGAGTTCAGTGCAGGTACGAAAAACCGAGCAGTACCAGCCTCGGACACTGATGAGAACTAAACATTTATCAAATGCTGTCTCTTCAGTCTCCTCTCAATGCCTACGAAGTTAGCTGACGGGCTAGGGCTGAGAGATGCCCCTCTCTAGAAAGTGCTGAGTGTTGAGTTAAATATTTATATTAAGCAATTCTTAACTCATGACTCTTTAGTTAACACTCTCTCAAAGATACGCCCCTTAATCCAGTGAACAGTGAACAGTAAACAGGGAGTATAACCTGATAACTGATAACTGATAACTGTGAATATGGTTCCTCCGCTCCAACTTTCAATTACTGTAATGGGTTGGATTAGGCTGACTTACTCTAATTTAAGATAATAGTATCTAAGACTTTAACATCTTCATCCAATAAAAACAATCTCCGATTGATAAGTGTTGTTTATTTGATTACCACAAAATAACTCATTACCTCATATTTGGCAATAAACACCTATGATATTCAGCATGGCACTTAAATGCGATTAAGCAATGCACATAAAGTTACAGGATTCAATATATTTAATTTTATTTTTAGCAATTGAGAATAATCAATCCTGCTTGAGAGTTAATTAGTATTTTGATGGTATATTGCTCATATATATAATTAGGTAGGTGAATTTTCTCATTAATGGTGATATTGTCCACTACGCTGGTTAAACTAATTCCATATAGAATTAATTCCTCTATCGCATAGCTGAATTTAAAAGAATGGAATTTAGTCAAGTTCTGGCTGAAAATAGTAACATTATCATTGCTAAATGGGTTACGGCAGTTCGTGAGGATAGGCAGATTGAGAGTGCTGATGACTTATCCTACACAGCGATTAAAAACCATATACCAGATGTGTTTCAGGCAATGGTAACAGTGTTGTCCCAATCTCAGGAGAGTGATATTAAATCTATTATCACCGCCAGTTGGCAGCATGGTTTACTACGCGCTGAACAGGGCTTTGACCCGTCCGAAATTGCCCGTGAATACCGCTTGTTAAGAAAAGTAATATTTGATACTGTAGAAATATATTTATTACAGGCAGCAACCGCCGAGGTTATTCGTTATATGCGTTTAATCGATGCGGTGATTGATGAAGCGATCGCCAGATGTTTTCATAGTTATGTTGGGGAACGCTTGCGTGAATTGGAACATCTCCAAGCCTCTTTGACGCTGCATAATGAAGAACTAACGCGCTTAGTCACTAGTAATGAAGATAAACTATCACAACTAGCTCACGAACTGAAACATCCTTTAACGGCAATAATTGGTTACTCAGACTTATTCTTACGGCAACAAAAAAGAGCAATTCAAAGAAAAGAGAACCCAGTTAATATAGAACATATTGAACGTGTGCTGCGTAACGGTAGACATTTATTGCGTTTAATTAATAATGTATTAGAACTATCGCGGTATGAAGCCGGAAAAATTCAGTTACAACTAGCACCAACAAATATTAGAGAAATAATTAATAACGTTTGTGAAATGTTGGAACCGTTAGCTACTGAAAAAAATTTATTAATTTTAGTTGAGTGGGTAGAAGCACCGAATGAAGTAATCACAGATGGCTTTCAATTACAACAAATTGTCACAAACCTTGTAAGTAATGCCATTCGCTATACAGAGACAGGCACTATTAGTATAGTATCTAAAGTAGTGGACGGTGAAAAATGGGCGATCGCAGTTTCAGATACAGGAATTGGCATTGCCAAAGAAGACCAAAGCAAGATATTTGAACCTTATTTTCGCGTCACCTCTCAAACTCGTCCTTACGCACCTGACAGCACTGGTTTAGGGTTAGCAATAGTTGTGCGTTTAGTCAAACTATTGCAAGGTGAAATTAGCTTGGTTTCGCAAGAGGGAGTTGGTTCTACTTTTACGGTGACTTTCCCTTTGAAAGTGGAGGTTTAAGTAACTGCATACCCCGTGTGTTGTCTCACATTTAGTGGGTGAAATCCCAAGACAATTTTATCTTTAGGAACGCCTGCTGCTACTAATTCATAGGTTACGCCGTCTTCTGTGTCATCTGTTTGCACCCAAATTTTGCCATCAATAATATCAAGATGAACTAAACACCCATGAATACGCTTGACATCATCCCAATCTAGAGTTATCAGCAAATAGCTGTCATTTTCTCTATCAAAAACTGCTTTACATTCAATATTCCCGTGGGAATAAGGAATCTTTGTGTAAGGTATTAAAACTTCTGCAATAATGCGTCGATAGTTATCTAAAATATCCATTGAATAACCCTCTCTGTCTCTGGATGAAAAATGAGTAAGTTTAAATTTTCACTTTCTATTAAAAGTAGGGTGGGGAGTGCATCGCCACCAGCTTATTGACAAGATGCAAGATGTCAGTTAAACGCAGAGGGACGCGGAGTTCAGCGCAGAGTGACGCAGAGGGTATATGGAGGGACGTTGAGTTTATAGTAGTCCCTTTTTTTTCAATTTGGTTAGTGCATCTTCAGCCGCAGCTTTTTCTGCTTCTTTTTTATTACGTCCTTTACCCTCACCGTATTCTTTTCCCTCCACTAACACTTTAGCAATGAACTCTGGTGCATGAGAGGGGCCGCCTATTTGTTTTGTCTCATATTTAGGAGGGTTGGTAATTCCTGTACTTTGTACCCACTCTTGAAAGCGATTTTTTGAGTCTACATTAGAACGACCAACAACAACCTGTTCTGGTACAGAATCAAAAAGCGGTTTGACAACAGCACGAACCACTTCAATATTAGAATTATTATCTAAGTAATAAGCGCCAATCACAGCTTCAAAAGTGCTGCTAAGTAAATTAGGGTTGTGAAAACCACCATCTCGAATTGCGCCTTGTCCTAAACGCATCCGAAAATCTAATCCTACTTCAATAGCAAATTTAGCTAATTGTTTTTCATCTACTAATGCAGAACGACGACGAGTTAACTCATCCTCTCCTTTATCTTTATGTTTATCATACAGATATTGACCACTGAGAAAATTTAATATCGCATCACCTAGAAACTCTAGGCGTTCATTATCTTGTACATCTTCGCCTGGATGTTCATTCACATAAGAACGGTGTGTGAGTGCTTGGCGGAGAAGTTTTTCATTCTTGAATTTGAGAAGTTCGTGCATTTTTAAATATTGTCTTTTAGACAAAATAAACTACTATCAACAAACCAAAATTATGTAGTAATCTAGGGTTTTGTCAACATATTTTTTTAATCATTAGTCTTTCAAAACCCTTTGTAGATGTATTACAGCTAAACTAGCTGACTAAAGTTTATGTTGTTTAGCAAATCAGGTAAATCATCTACGAAATAGAAGTTATTTCTACCAATAAGTCCTGCTATCTTCGTACTAGCGCTACCTTTTTGAGCAAAGATTATTACTCTTTTACCCATAGCCTGAAGAACGGAAATCAAACCTGCATAGTCCCAATCCCCTGATACAATAATAACTGTGTTAGGAATAGGAAGTCGTCGTGGAGCAAATAGTTTAACACAGTCAACCATCAATCGATCATCTGCACTATTCTCTGAAGTATCGGTGACATTAACGCATTCAAAAGCATAAACTTTTAGTTTGTCTTTAATAAAAACTTGATTTGGAAAATTTGAATTATAGTATAGTTTCTTGTAATCCACAGTTCCAATAGTTTTTGCAAAATCCAGTAAATATTTAGCTGTATCTTTGATTTTCGGTACATTTTGTATGTCGCAAAAAATGGCAACAGAATTTCTTTGCAAGCTTTTTTGGCTATCAGAAGGTAGACGAACAACCATTGTTAGTTTCTCCAGTATGAAATTTAACTGGACAGCTTTGTAAACATAGCTCGTCTAAAATTTATTTTTACTTGAAATAAAAAATAATATTCAAGTAAAAGACACTAACTACTAACTAGATTAATCTCAGTCTCAATCACAGAAATCTTATTGTAACTCTAGTAAGTTGAGTTGACTTACGGCTAAATATTTAGTCAAATCGTTGACTTGTCTAAATATTTAGTCTTCAAAATTTTGAATTGTCATTGGGCTAAATACTTAGCCGAAGGTAAACACAACTTACCAGAGGTAAAATAAGAGTTCTATGATTGAGACAGCCACCAATCTTTATTTTGTTACTCAGACTAGAGGGATTATTCTCTCCTGGTAGTAACAAAATACCGTTAGCAATAGTATCTTAGAGTTAGACTTCTAGAATACAGTTATTTAGCTGTCTTAAGTATTACATTTGCATAGTAGCAGGTTAATGTCAAGATAAAGTTTGTAAAGATTTTTACGTAAGCTTGGCTATAGCCCAAAAATACTTAAATATCTAGCTTTGCTGGAAATACTCTGCTTAAATCGAGGGACAAATCGGGGAAACAGGGTAGAGCGATCGCCATCTTAACCAAAACAATTCGCTTATTCAGATAACCATATTTTCCTTGATTATCTTGATAAGGTTCACTGTAACATTCTAAATAATTATCAAATAAATTGAATATCCAATAATCTGCAATACCAGCTTTAGCGTAGAGAGGTATTTTAACATCTTGGTCATAACTTAAAGAAGAATCTGCAACCTCCATCACCAGCAACACATCACTAGGACTAGGATGAGCAGATAAATAATCATCGGTGCTATTACGGACAATAGCAAAATCTGGCTCTGGTTCGCTGTTAGGTGGTAAAGTAATCGGGGCTTGAGATTGCAACGTAGCTCTATCACCTATAAGTTTTGGCAATTCTTTCCAAAGTCTTCGTAAGCAAGTTTCATGAGTAGTACCTTTAGCTACCATTTGAATGATTTCCCCGTTAATTAATTCAATATGGTCGTCCTCATGGAAAAAGCCTAATTCCGTTAGTTTGTGGTACTCTTCCAGAGAAAAGCGTTTAGCTTGAGCAATACTCATAAGTTTTGCTTCCACAAGAATATAATTTATGCCAATTTTATATGATATTGCACATAATTAGAAAATTCATTGATTCATCTGCGTTTATCTGCGTGCATCTGCGTTCAATTCATCTGAAAATATTATTCTAGACAGTTTCATATTAATTCGGTATTACTATTTTTACAACCACTATTTGAAAATATCAATGTTTTCATGGAAATTATTTCACAATACTTGTTTACCTTACTTAAATTTTTAGGACTACATTTTAACTATATGACTGATTTTGAGCGATCGCATCATATAAAATGCCCAATATTTTCTTAATATCCTTAATATAATATTCACTTAAATCAATGCTGATAACATTACCCTCAAGTTTCATGAATTGCCAAATAGTCCCGATGGTGACAGCACCATAAACAGCTTTAATTGAATTGCCATTTTTTTCATTAAATATCTGAGCAGCAACCATTTCGGCAATACATTGCGCCAACCCAGAACGTAAGTTTTCATTTTTACTTTCCACCAAAACGATTATCGGGCTACGGATAAATAACTGCTCAGGCGAAAGACTCAAAATAAAATCGCAAAAGCCATTTAAGCCGCGCTGAGAGTCAACAGTAAAATCAATTCCCGAAAACAAGCTAATCTGATAATTAAATTTACGCCTAATTTCTAATAAAATTGGGCTAATAATCATTTCACTCCGAGCCTTTTCAGAACTAATAGCCACAGCTAAATCCACATTCTCTTGCAAAATGATAGATAACAATTTGCTACATTCTTGCTCTAAAGTATTAGCAAATAATCCAGAAGACTCACGAACAGTTAAAGCAAAAGTTTCAATAATTTCACTCAGATTGAAATCACTATAAGCCATAAATATCATTCCTCCACCTGATGCAGCCGTATTCATCTATGACAGCCAACAACTGAGGATTTACCACAACCTGATTGTAAACGTACCAAAAATTGATATGCTAAAAACCGAGACTAAGATGAAAGTGCTGAGTAGTAAGTTAAGTTAAGATATTTCTCCTCTACTTTCCCAGTACCCAATCCCCAATCCCCAATCCCTAGTAATTATGCCTGCGCCTACGATAAATCCCACAATTACTGCTTTTCCCTTGACGGCTGTAGTCGGTCAAGAAGCTATCAAACTCGCCCTGCTGTTAGCAGCAGTCGATCCTGGTTTGGGGGGAGTAGCGATCGCAGGTCGTCGCGGTACGGCAAAATCTGTAATGGCGCGTGCTATTCACGCCCTACTCCCGCCAATTGAAGTTGTTCAAGGTTCCTTAAGTAACTGCGACCCCAACCGCCCAGAAGAATGGGATGATTATCTGTTAGCGGAGAATGCTGATAAAAATATTCAGGATGTCCCCACGGAGATTATCCCCGCACCCTTCGTACAAATACCCTTGGGTGTGACAGAAGACCGACTCTTGGGTTCTGTGGATGTGGAACAGTCAGTTAAACAAGGAGATACAGTATTTCAACCAGGGTTACTCGCCACAGCTAACCGGGGTGTACTGTACGTAGATGAAATCAATTTATTAGATGACCAAATCTCCAATCAGCTATTAACTGTACTTTCCGAAGGACGCAACCAAATCGAACGGGAAGGTATCAGCTTTCAGCATCCATGTAAATCCCTGTTCATCGCTACCTACAACCCAGAAGAAGGAGGATTGCGTGAACATTTGTTAGATAGAATTGCGATCGCCCTTTCTGCTGACGGTGTTCTCGGTCTAGATCAAAGAGTAGCAGCAGTTGAGCAAGCGATCGCCTATTCCCAATCCCCCCAAGATTTCCTCCAGCAATACAACGAAGATTTAGACGGGCTGAAAACCCAAATCATCCTCGCGCGGGAATGGTTAAAGGAAGTCACCATCACCCAAGAACAAATCGCCTACTTAGTAGATGAAGCCATTCGCGGCGGCGTACAAGGACATCGCGCCGAATTATTTGCGGTGCGCGTGGCGAAAGCGGCGGCGGCTTTGGATGGACGCACCACCGTCAACGCTGAAGATTTGCGGCGGGCGGTAGAGTTAGTAATTGTACCACGAGCAACGGTGATTCAGACACCGCCACCAGACCAACCACCGCCACCACCACCGCCACCACCCCCACAAAACCAAGACGAGTCAGAAGAACAACAAGAGGAAGAACAGGAAGAAGAACAGGAAGACAAGCCAGAAGAACAAGAACAGCAAGAACCCCCCAGCATTCCCGAAGAATTTATCTTCGACCCAGAAGGGGTAATATTAGATAATAGTGTGCTGTATTTCGCGCAAATGGCACAGCGTCAAGGTAAATCCGGTAGTCGTAGTATCATCTTTTCCGACGACCGGGGACGCTACATTAAACCTATGTTACCCAAAGGGAAAGTCCGGCGCATTGCCGTAGATGCCACCTTGCGATCGGCTGCACCTTATCAAAAAGCAAGGCGAGAAAGACAGCCAGATAGGAAGGTAATTGTTGAACAGGGTGATATCCGTTCAAAACGCTTGGTACGCAAAGCCGGGGCGCTGGTAGTATTCGTAGTAGACGCATCTGGTTCAATGGCTTTAAACCGAATGCAGTCAGCCAAAGGCGCGGTGATGCAGCTACTCACCGAAGCCTACCAAAACCGTGACCAAGTAGCCTTAATTCCCTTCCGGGGAGAACAAGCCGAGGTATTATTACCACCCACCCGTTCTATCGCTTTAGCAAAAAATCGTTTGGAAAGATTACCTTGCGGTGGTGGTTCACCCCTAGCGCATGGTTTAACCCAAGCCGTCCGTATCGGTGTCAACGCCCAAATGGGAGGAGATATTGGGCAAGTTGTGATTGTAGCTATCACCGATGGACGGGGGAATATTCCCTTGTCGCGTTCCTTGGGTGAACCCCAAGAACCAGGAGAAAAACCAGACATCAAAGCCGAACTGTTAGATATCGCCGCCAGAATTCGCGCTTTGGGGATGCAGTTACTCGTGATAGATACTGAAAGTAAATTTGTCTCTACTGGCTTTGCTAAGGAATTAGCCAAAACATCAGGAGGTAAATATTATCACCTGCCAAAAGCCACGGATAAAGCGATTGCGGCTATGACCAGAGGTGCGATCGCTGATTTGAAGTCCCGATGAGGGAGTGGGGGGAGGTGGGGGAGATGAGGGGGATTAATGTTTAGTTAGTAGCCAGTTTGATGAGTTGTTAATTATGTTTACTAGGCCGGTAAGAATTTGGTTATATGTAACATATAATTCTCGGCCTATTTCTATATCCATGTAATTACATTTAATAGCAAACTCAATCCATGTTTGAGTTTCTGCTGATTCTGATTCGCAATCATTCAACTTAGCGACAAAAGCCGCTTGATATCTTCTTTTTCGCCATGCCTCTGCAAAATTAGCACAAACTGAACGTGAAGACCTGCGAATCTGATCAGTTAATGAATAGCGTTCCTCCACAGGAAACCTTTTAGATAATTCAAAAATTTTCATGGCTGCATCAAAAGCCATTTTATAAACTTCTAAATCCTTATGATCCCTAATAACCTTCCCATCCTTCCCCCTCATCTCCCTCATCTCCCCCTACTCCCTCATCTCCCTCATCTCCCTCATCACGAACCTGTTGGCATTGCTTGGGGTTGCAAATAACCAATTAAATCTTGAATACCTTTTTGCAAATACCGGGTTACTGTCATGGGGCTAGTGCCAATATTTTTGGCAGCATCTTTGCGGGAAAGTTCTTTCAAGAAGACCATTTCCACGGCTTGGCGGGGCTTTTCTTCTAACATACTAATTGCCCCTTGCAGTTGTTGGCGTTCTTCGTATTGTTGTTGTTGGGCAATTGTCCGGGGACAAGGAAGGGCTTCGCCTAATGTAATTTGGCAATCAACATAGTTGACTGCGGTAGCATCTAAACTTAAAGGCATCCGGTTTTGGGCGGCTAGCTTGGTTTCTTGCCATTCTTGTACAGATACCTTGAGATGCTTGGCAATTTCTGCATCTTTGGGGGGACGACCTAAAGACATTGATAATTCTTTGCGGACTTTTTGCCCTTCATTATATAGTTCTTGCCAACGACGAGGAATTTTTAATAAGCTACTGCGATCGCGCAGAAAATGTAGCATTTCACCGCGAATATATGGCACAGCAAAGGAACTAAAAGCATATCCTTGACTAGGGTCAAAGCGTTCTATAGCTCTAATTAAACCAAAATAACCAATTTGTTCTAAATCTTCATAGGGTTCATTACATTGATGGCTAAATTTATGAGCCATCTTTCTCACTAACCCAGTGTGTAATTGAACTAATTTATTACGAAGTTTAATAGAAGGATTTTGATAGTATAAGCGCAATAACTCCATACCATCAGTTTGCATATAGGACTCAATTGCTGTCATATAAAAATTCCTTTGATATAACTCCTTTTTCCGCCAAAAGGGAGTTGAGTAATATTGTCTTAAAGCTGTCATTATTTTCCAGAGTCGAGCCTGAATAAACCATCGTTGTTTCACTGAATTTATTGGTGGGCTGACTCCACTATTCAGTGTTTGTACGCATGATTTCTAAGTTATCCCTGCTATCAGTATTTTTATTTAATCAAGGGAAAATATTATATGGATAATGTTTCAGCCAAGAAATAAATAGCCACATAGCCTGCAATCCCTTAACGGAGCGAAGAAACACGCAATAGAGAAATCATCTATGTAATTAATTCTGTTTAGAGGTTATATGTGAAGTACAAATTAAATTACCTGTATGGTGTTTTGAGCTAAAGCAGTAACACAATGGCAATAAAGCCGCAGGAATTACCACTTTTGCCTCCCTTACTTAATCTTTATTCAAATATTTTGATTCAGTAATACAGAAATTTATTTGATGATTTTGGCTACCAATTAAAAATACCTACTACTTATAGATAGGACTTACGCACCGAGGTTATCTATTGAGACAGGGTGTAAGGGTGTAAGGGTGTAAGGGTGTAGGGGTATAGTTTTAAAGCCTTTACACCCCTACACCCCTATACCCCTGCACCCTTGCCTACACCCTTGATTTTTCGTTTTCATGCGTAAGTCCTAATAGAGTTAAGTTTATTTGTGTATGTAAGAGGTTGTTTGAAAAGTGATTAGCTGTGTTTTTAATTGCATTGTTACCCCCCTTAATCCCCCCTTGTAAAGGGGGGAAACAAGAAAAATCCCTAACCCTCCCCTTTACAAGGGGAGGGTTAGGGAGGGGTAAAAAAATATTTGATACATCAATCACGACTTTTCAAACATCCTCTAAGAGGAGATTTTTCTTCAGCAAAACCGCTTCAAAGCATTTTGTGACGCATTATATAACCAAGGCTGAACTATAGAATTTATGAATTAACTTACTTAAATAGGTTAAAAAAACTTATTATAAATTTTTGCCAGCCATAGTTAATTTAACCATTTGTTCTGTTGGGCTTATTTTTCTCTTAATCTTCCTATTGAAATATTTTATGTGCAATTAGAGTTTCCGCTACTTGCTGCGAATAAACTCACAAGTAGATACATATTATTCATACCTTTAGTGAGAGTGAAATTACTTAACTTTCTCATCATTCCCACCTTCTTATTTAGGGTATGGTGCATCTACTTACAAGCGCGGAACTACAGAACTTAATGACGGTAAAAGCCAAATACAATCACCAAATTCTTAACTATGGTTATGCAAGCCCAAACGGTGGAAAACAATCCTACATTAGCTTCTCCATCAGCGCCAAAGGTGGAGTTAGTTGGCTTCGCTTCTTTAAACGCTGATACCTTTGCAGAAGGGCCGCCATCTGGTAATGGTATTTCTGGTAATGGCAGAACAGGCCCTTTCCCTGGTCAACCAGTCCAAGGTTTTAGTGCTGTACAATTTGCTAACAGCAATACTTTTTACTTCCTAGCAGATAACGGTTATGGTGCTAAAAATAATAGCGCCGACTTCTTACTACGTCTTTATCGTGTAGACCCGAATTTTAAGGGCGCAGAAAATGGCGATGGTAGTGTGAAAGTTTTAGACTTTATCCAATTTTCCGACCCCGACAATAAAATTCCTTTTTCCATAGTTAACGAGGGAACCACCGATAGATTACTCACTGGTGCTGACTTTGATATAGAATCTTTTGTCATTGCTCCAGATGGCACTATCTGGGTAGGAGATGAGTTTGGCCCTTATCTGCTGCATTTTGATGCCAATGGTAAATTATTAGAGGCTCCCATCGCTACACCCAATGGTTCACAGGATACAGTGCGATCGCCACAAAATCCCGATGTCCTCTCAGGTGATGCTACTGCTAACTTAGGCGGTTCTAGAGGGTTTGAAGGGGGAGCGATTAACGCCAGCGAAACCAAGCTATATATGTTGCTGGAAGGTACAGTCCAAGGTGATACTCCCGGTGCTTTGCGGATTAATGAGTTTGACCTAGCTACTAAAACATACACCAATAACTTACGCTACTACAAACTAGAGAGTCCCTCAAATGCGATCGGTGATCTCACAGTCATTAATGACAATGAGTATCTAGTCATTGAACGGGATAATGGTCAAGGAGCCTCAGCCCAATTCAAGAAGATTTACAAAATCGACATTTCCAAAACCGATGCTAATGGCTTCGTCTCCAAAGAAGAAGTTGCGGACTTGTTGAATATCCAAGACCCCAACGACCTCAACGGCGATGGTCAAACGACCTTCAACTTCCCATTCCAAACAATCGAAAATGTGACAGTTGTTGACAAAAATACTATTTTGGTAGCTAACGATAACAACTATCCTTTCTCCACAGGTCGCCCTGGAAACGACCCTCAAAATCCCAACATAGACAATACCGAAATTCTGCTGTTGAAGTTGGACAAGCCCCTCAACTTGGCTGCTGGTGTGGGACAACCGCAAGCAACAGAAATTGTCTTTGGTTCTACTGGTAGCGATGAGATTGTCACGCAACCAAATGAAATTGTCTTTACAGGTGATGGTGCAGATACGGTAGATGCGAGTGGCGATGACAAGATTTTCACTGGTAAAGGTGATGATACGGTATTTGCTGGCAGTAATTCTTCTGTGTCTACAGGAGACGGCAATGATAGTATCTTGATTGGTGTAAATGGCCCCGCTAGTAATACTACCGTCGATGGTGGTAGTGGTGATGACGAAATCATCGTTGTAGAAGCAGGTGGTAGTAATAATCTGTTTGGTTCAGCTGGGGCGGATACCCTACAAGTGATTGAAGGTTCTCGACAATCTATTTTTGGTGGTTCTGGGAACGATACCCTCGAAAGTACCGGGACGAATAACCGCCTCTATGGTGGTTCAGGGGATGATAAGTTATTTTCCGGTGTCAATGATTCTCTGTTTGGCGGTGATGGTGATGATATCCTCTTCGGCGGTCAAGGCGGTGGTAATCGGTTGAGTGGCGGTGCTGGTGCTGACCAGTTCTGGGTTGCGAATGCGGCGTTACCAACTAGTAAGAATACCATTACTGACTTTAAAGCCGGGATTGACAAAATCGGTTTGGGTGCTGTGGGGGTGACACAGTTTAGTGGTTTGACTCTGACTCAGCAGGGTAGTGATACGTTAGTTAAGGTTGGTGCAATTGAGTTAGTTTCTTTATTAGGAGTTAACGCTAGTAGTTTAACTGCAAATGATTTTGTTTTCTCTGCTAGTGTGGTTGGTTAGTGGCGTTTCAGTTAAGGATTTAGTGATAATTAAGTGACATCTTGCACCAGTTATTTCGTAGGGTGGGCATTGCCCACCATCTTCTTATTAAAACGGTGCAAAATTGAAGTTAAGGCATACTCGCTTTTATAGGGTGGATGTCACTTTTTTTGGAACGCAGAGGGGCGCTGAGGCTAGCGCAGAGAAAGGGGAGAGTTAATTTAATTTGTTGATGGGTTGATAGTTATTGGTAATTATAAGGTTGTTTTTTTACCAAAAATTACAGAATATATATTTTATTGGATAGTGGAGTATTTAATTTGATAAATGTATGATTGATATTTTGTTAATGATAATAATTTAGTTTGTTTTTAAATAAGAAATTTAGGTAAAAATATAAAACATGATTATTAATGGTACTTCTGGCATAGATAATTTATTTGCTAATAAAGATGACCAAGTTTTTGGTTTTGAGGGGGATGATATTCTTGATGCTTCTAATGGTGAGGGAAATAATCTATTAGAAGGGGGTTTGGGTAGTGATCGCCTATTCGCCAACAATGACGATACGTTAAGAGGTGGTGCTGGAGAGGATACCCTATATGCTTTAGGTAGTCTGGGTTTTAATACACTTGCAGGTGGGGATGATAATGATGAACTATTTGTCGTGGAGGGTGGGAATAACGAACTAGATGGCGGAGATGGACGCGATCGCCTGACGGTTTTAGATGGAAGTGGTAACAACAACTTATCTGGTGGATTGGGGAATGATTTTTTGGATGTCTCCAATGGTACGGGTAATAACATCCTTGATGGTGATGAGGGTGATGATATCCTGATTGGGGGAGTAGGGAGCGATCGCTTATTTGCTGGTGCTGGTGATGATTTACTATTTGGTGGTACAAAGGGGAGTCAATTAACAGGCGGTACAGGCGCAGACCGTTTTTTTCTTACTAGCGCAGCCATTCCCGAAGTTCCTATTGAGGTATTAGATTTTACCCAAAATCAAGACAAAGTTATAGTCGCCGGTATTCCCCAAGTTCGGTCATTTGAAGATTTACAATTAGACCAGCAAGGGAACGACACAATTGTTAAGGCTAATATAGACGGTACTATTCGAGAATTAGGTATTTTAAGAAACGTCCAAGCCAAAAGTCTCACACCACTAGACTTTAACTATACAGCTAGTATCTTTGCAATTAGTAATGCTTCAGCTACAGAAGGAAATAGCATCACCTTCGTCATTACCCGCACAGGCGATACACAAACACAACAGAGTGTGACTGTATCCACATCTGTAGGCGCAGGAAACACAGCCAGCACATCAGACTTTGTTAGCAAAACTGAAACTCTAATTTTTCAACCAGGAGACACCCAGAAAACTTTTACAGTCCAGACAACTCAAGATTTTATAGTTGAAGGAAACGAGACATTTACAGTTAGTTTGAGTAATCCCACCAATGAGGCAATTCTCAGCCCCACAAATGCTACAGCCAAAGGGACAATTAATAATGATGATACTGCTGGTGTGACAATTACTCAAACCGATGGTGATACCATCACAGAAGAAGGGGAAACTGATAGCTACTGCTCCGAAAAACTTACCTAAACTTACTCAAACTTGCTGATTAGTTTAGCGTTTCCTTCCTGTTTCAACCAAGGTAGTCGGCTACTTCTTGTCCGCAGGCGTTTAGTTAAGGTCAAGCCAACCTTACTTTATTGTTAGGGGCATTTTCAAGATTGATGGACGCATTTTCGTCCCTATCTTGCGTATGCCCACAACTTTGACAACAAAAAATCCTTTGCGATAAAGTCATTGGTTGAATGTGATGGCACTTATAGCAGTAGCCTGATATGTTAGGACATGGATGAATGAGAAAATCTTTACACCAAGCAGCTTAAGCGCCTGTACCCTGTCACCTGCTATATTAGCCAGATAGTTTAGGACATAGGTAAATCATAAAATCTTTATACTAATACCAATTTTATATGAGGTTGCACATAATTATAAAATCCATTGATTTATCTGCGTTCATCTGCGTGTATCTGCGTTCCATTATTCTCAACATATTATTTGCAGCTTTATATTAAATTGGTATAAGAAGCTTTTAAACCTGTCACCTGTCACCTACCATAACTAAACATCCAATAATCCATATCGCTTTTGTAAATCGAGTAACTTAATTCTGGCTTCACCCGCGTTATCAGCTAAATCAGCAAATTCTACAAAGCGACGCAATTCTTTTCTTAATAGATTGCGTTCAACTTCTATTGTTTCTCTATCCAAATCAGGCGGTAAAACTATCATGTCATATATAGTTGCTCTTTCCTTATTTGGATGAGGACGTAAAACTCTACCCCGTCGCTGAATAAACTGCCGAGGATTACCAGAACTTGATAAAATTACCGCCGTTTGAATTGCGGGAATATCTACACCTTCATCTAAACAACGAATTGCTACTAAACCTTGTAATTCTCCACTTTCAAATTGACGGCGTAAAATTTCTCTTTCTTGTAATGATGTTTGGGCTGTGTAGGTACTTACTTTATATCCTAATTGTCCACCTAAAATTTTAGCCACAGCTTTGAGTTGATGCAGTGATGAACGTTGTCCTATTTCCGGTGAACCATCGCTACAATAAAATAGTGTATGAGTGGTTTCACGACGAGTTGCCATTAACTGACGTAAGGCTTTGAGTTTATTTTCTGCTGCGCCAATTAATCTGGCACGTTGCATTAATAATGGTTTTAAATCTTCGTTATCTTCAAAGTTTGGTGATTCGCCAGTGTTGCGTTCTTTATATAGTAGCGATCGCCCAATTCTTTTAGTTAACTTCAAATAAGCAATACTTTCAACTTCCGTTAATTCCACAAGAATGGGATAATACAAATAATGCACCAAAGCACCTTGAGCGATCGCATCCCTCAAAGTAAACTCTGGTTGCAACACTGGGCCGAAATAATCAAATAAAGATTGTGTCCCATCATCATCAAAATATCTTTCTGGTGTAGCAGATAAAGCCAGCCTTAAACCTACCCGCCGGGGCAAACTTTCCTCTAACTTAGGTGCGCCTAAATTATGGGCTTCATCCCCAACAATGAAAGTTTTGGCAGGAAAATACTTGAGTTGCGATTGCAAACCATCACCAATTAATGTGGAATTGGTAGTAATGACGGTAATAAAGCTTTGAGAACCAGAACGCAGATTGTAAAGTTGCGTAGAAAGTTGACTTTGCCAACTGCGGAGATTCTCAAAGGCTAATATGGGTTGCAAATTAAACTTCTCGCATTCTCGCGCCCATTGTGCCACTAAATGCCGATAGGGACACACCACCAACAGCACCTGCAAGCCAATCTGCTGGTATAATTCACAAGCGATCGCCAGTGCAGTAATAGTCTTACCGCTACCAGTCGCCATTTTTAGCGTTCCTCGGCCATTGTTAGCAAACCAGTTAGTCATAGCTTGACGCTGATACTGACGCAACTGCACAGATAGCGGCATTCTAGGACACCCTGGTAATGGCTGAGTCTGATAACTACCCTGACTTTCCCTCACAAATGGTAATTTGAGCCGGAAAGCAGGATGCTGCACTGGTTCTTGCTTCAGGTACATAGGTTAGGAAATGGGTAATTGGTAATTGGTAATTGGTAATTGGGGATTGGGTATTGGGTATTGGGTACTAAGGATTTGACAACTACAAAGAGGGTAAGGGAAAACGATAAACTATGGAAGTTTTTCCCAGTCCCCAGTCCCCAGCCCCTCACAGATAACCCCGCCAAACAGCGACGAGAGAACCCTGTACCTGTACCTGCATGGCTGCAACTTCAATCGGATTATATTTGGGGTTGGCGGGTTTGAGAGTGACGCGATCGCCACTTCTGTAAAAACGTTTTAATGTAGTACCGTGACCGTCAACTCTGGCGGCGACAATTGTGCCGTTTTTTAACTGATCTGGTTCGGGAACTGGACGTAAAAATACCAAATCCCCATCGGTAATTAAATCTTCAATCATGCTGTCGCCAGTTACCCGCAAAGCATAAGTTTGTGCAGGTAAAGTAAAGTTAGAAAAGTCGATATGATCAACAGCATCAGTGAATGGTTCAATTAAACCACCAGCAGCGATCGTTCCTAACACTGGCACACCTTGCTTAATAGGTCGTAAAATGCGAATAGTTCGCGCTTTACCCTCAGTCCATTCAATATACCCTTTCGTACGTAAATGTTCTAAACGGCTTTGAATGGGTGCAGGTGATTTTAAATTCATCGCCTGCATCATTTGGCGAATCGAAGGTGAATGCTGGTGAAGGCGGATATATTCTGCCAGCCATTCATAAAGTTCTTGTTGAGCTTCTGTGAGGCGTTCCATAAAATAATAGGGTGGTTAATTATAAATGTCCCTAGAACATTAGTACTACAAAAAACCTTTAATAACAAGATAAAAATAAAAATCTCAAAGGCAAAAGAAAGACAATTTACATTTATTTTGCCTCTTGATTTTTGAATTTTATAGCAATGCAGGGGAAAGGGAACAGGTGACAGGGGACAGGTTTAAAAGCTACTTGCTATAAAGATTCTATGCTTTATTTATTTCCTAAGCTATGCGGCGATGGCGTTCCGCCCAGCGTAGCTGATCGCCATACCAGATAGATTAGTTCATAAAAAGGGTAAAAGCTTCTTCCTTTCCCCAGTCCCCAGTCCCCAATCCCTTACTCTGCCCCTAAGATACTAGCTAGCAAAGCTTTTTGCACGTGCATACGGTTTTCTGCTTGTTGCCAAACTCGTGATTGAGAACCTTCGATGACTTCTTCGGTAATTTCTTCACCACGATGGGCTGGTAAGCAATGTAAAACAATGGCTTGTGGATCAGCAAGACTTAATAACTGTTCGGAAATTTGATAAGGTTGGAAAATAGGGAAGCGATCGCTTGCTTCTGCTTCTTGCCCCATACTCGCCCAAACATCAGTGTAGAGTACAGATGCACCCTTGGTTGCTAATTCCGGGTCATGAGTTAGCAGAATTTCCGTTTTCCCATCAGCTATTGTTTGTGCTTGGGCAACAACTTGAGGATCTGGTTCATAGCCAACAGGTGTGGCAATTCTCACATTCATTCCCGCCAAAGCACAACCCAGCATGAGAGAATTAGCGACATTATTACCATCACCAACATAAGTTAAAGTTAAGCCAGAAATTGTCCCAAAATATTCTTGTACTGTGAGTAAATCTGCTAATATCTGGCAAGGATGTTCTAAATCCGTCAAGGCATTAATCACAGGAATTTTGGCATACTCAGCAAAAGTTGCTAACTCCTGCTGTTCAAAAGTGCGAATTGCCAAAATGTCTAAATATCGATCTAACACTCGTGCGGTATCTTGCACAGGTTCTCCCCGACTAACTTGAGTGACGTTGGGATTGAGATCAATTACTTGTCCACCCAGTTGGTACATAGCCACAGTGAAACTGACTCTTGTACGAGTTGAGGCTTTAGAAAATAACAAGCCCAACACTTTATTACACCGCAACTTCAACTGTTGTGATTTCAATTGGGTTGCCAATTGCAGGAGTTCTTGAAGTTCTGTAGGAGTTAAGTCTGCCAGACTTAACAAATCTCGTCCTAACAATGCTGCCATGCTTGTGTTTTGTTAAAAAATAATTATAAATCTCTGTTCCTTTGCCCAGTCAAGTCAAACTAAACACTGTTGGCAAGAAATTTCCTAATTTGCCTTTGGGGATTATCTCGGAAATGAGAAGGTTTCCAGGCTTCATCCACCTCAAACGTAACTTGACTAGAGCCAGCCCTCATCTACTGGCTGAAATTAATATGCACTAGGGGTAGACAAATAAATTAGTTGTGCTAAAATAATAAATCGGTGAGTGCATTAAAGCAAATACCAAAAATGCCAGCATAGCACAGTGGTAGTGCATCCGACTTGTAATCGGAAGGTCGTCGGTTCAAATCCGACTGCTGGCTTTAAAGCTAAAACCCTGCATTTTGCGGGGTTTCGTCGTATAGTAGACAAAAGGTGCGATCGCCCAACCCGCAACCTATGTAAATACTGTTAATCAGCGACTCATAGCAAAAATCTGTTCCGCCGTTAGAAGAATGTTTGGAAACAATCTAGAATCAATTCTATCCTGCCCTCGAAATACCTTAGCAGGTAAATACTCTCCACCTTCAAGTTGATAGATTGTAATAGTAGGTTGTTTGGGAGCGCCAATGAAGCGAATACCACCAAAAGCGGCATAGTCCAAGATGATGTATTCCGTAACGCCCAATTCCTCATACTCAGCCAGTTTTATCAGATAGTCATCCTTCCAGTTGTTACTAACAACCTCAATGATTCCGGGTGGTGGAATATATGCAGCAGCAGAACTAGAGCTAGCTTTCATTTTCTGCCATTCTTCTCTAGCAAAGATGACAATATCTGCTTTCCGGCTTTTTTCCTTTTCTCCTGGTGCTGTCTTGAGCCGAACCTGCTTGGACTGTCGTGATACGTAAGGTAGATCATTTTCTTGGCAGTGATTTTCGAGATAGGCACACAGCCGTTCGATCAAATCCTCATGATTAGCATTTGGTTCCGATAATGGCACAGGAATACCATCCAATAGCTCAAATTCTCTGCCTGAGCCATCATCCCAGGCAAGAAACTCTTCAAAAGTCAGTGGTTGTGTAACGGTTGCGTACATCGCCCTCGCTCCATTGCTGACAGGTGCTTGACTCAATGCTATCAAGATGTACAACTTTGTCTAGAAGTCCTGGTTAATTTTCCTGCCTTAGTTCACAAACAATAGCTTGAAGTAAGGTGATCAAAGGCGATCGCAATATCCTCACCAATGGCGATCGCCTCATGACATTACTTAGTCCCTATACTATGCTGTATACTTCAAATTTGTGGAGAATACAGGCGTGGCAGATAGTTTGTTTAGCGCATTGCGTAAATATCCCAAAAGCCAAGAGCTTGATCCAATAGAGAATTTCATTACTGAAGGTTTTGCTTGGCTTCTGAGAAATAAAGAGTTGCTGGCTCGTGAATTTGTAGATTATCTCAGCCAAAAATTACCAGACCTTCTTCCTGTAACTAAAATAATACCTGAGTGGAAAACACAACATAACTTTCCCGGTGGACAAATAGATATGTTGGCAGATTTTGGACAATCTGCTTTAATATTTGAACACAAGATATGGTCATATTTAAGCCCAGGTCAATTAGATAAATATCGCGACTATGCAAGCTCCAACTTGAAATGGTCACAAGGAACTAAATTAATTCTGATTACTGGACTAACTCGACAACATGAACAAAATCCTGACCTAGCTATAACTTGGAGTGATATATACAAGTTTTTGAAACATTGGTTAGAAACGAAATCAGATGATAGTCTGGTTCGTGATTTTATAGATATGCTTGCTGAGGAAAATTTAGGGCCAGCAGCGCCAGTCTCTTATGAAAGCATCGTTTCTTATTTACCTGCTCAATCACTCATACCTAATCTGAAAAGCATAACATTACGCGCTGCTGAAGCAGATTGGCGTTGGGTATCAGAAAGAATAGGATTTAACAAAGATGCACCTATTCCTTTTCTGGAAGTGAAATATCAGTGGGGACGATTAGGATTAGATATTTTGGATGGCTGGTTTCCAGGTATATTCATTGGTGCTGTTCTAGATGGTTCGGATCATCGTGTGCAACCTTCCAACCCCTATCTAAGTCCTGATTTCTGTCTGATTATAAGTTTTCATATAAGCAAATGGAAGTCCTTTGAAAGAGATTTTTTGCATTCTGATGAATATACTAAATTACGCTCAAGATTGAAACATAATTCCGGTAATTGGGATTTTCACGATCACATATTTGAAGTAGCAAAACCAAATCGTTGGCATCCTCTTCATCTTAGGAAACCTCTAGCTGAAGTATTTCGGGGTACTATTACCTTTGAAGAGCAAGTTGATAGATTTATTTTGGAGGGTCGTGAAGTTATTGAATTACTGCTTGCTGGTGGTGAATTAGAAGCTTTAACAAATCGCCTTCATCCTCTTGCAAAAAAGAGTATTTCTACTGTTGAATAGATTATTCATAAATGACATCTCTCTTAGAGATACTACTTAATATTTACTGCGGGGTTATGATTGGACTATGAGCCAAGAACCCTCGCACTTTTAAAGCGAAGAGTGTCAAAAACGCTACCTATATATTGAAAAAATATTGGCATTGATACGCCCCAACTTAATCCATTTAAGGTTGTGTCGGCTAAAAGTCCTCAAGGTAGAGCCACCCTTGATATTACTTACCTAGACCACACCTTGAGAATTGGGCGTGGGGGCGATCGCAGTTTGTCAGTACCGATGAATTACAATAGTTGGCGTAGTTGTTCTACAATATGGTCTTCGAGTTCTTGTTTTTCTCTGTTACTTGCAGAACGTTGGTAGTTTTTCCCTGTTTGTTGAATAAATTTACGTTTCTCAGCTTGGGAGGCTTTACCAGAAAAATTCTTCTGTAGTTCTTCCCATGTTTGCAGCGCTACAGCTTCACCAAGCTGGACAAGTGCCGCAGGCAATAACTTTTTGGCTTCAAGGCGAACATCTTCCTCAGTTTCCAAGGAGGATAAGTCTACATGGCTAAAATCCAGATCAATGGGAAATTTACTCATTTAACTCAACTGTTAGAAATGACTATTGGCTCTTTTCTTGTGGAACGTTACTCAATTAAACCCTATTAAAGAGAATATTGGTTGATTTATCAATCTCTGCGGTTAATTTGGAGTCAACAAGAGCAAGTATTCTAATTTACCATAGGTGTTGACTAAATAATTTTTACACAACCACACATCATTAGGCGATTACGTCAGAATAGGAATAGGCAATCATAGAGGGTGTTACTATGTTTCGGCTGACTCAAATTCTTCGGAACTTATTTATTCGCCTGGAAGGTCTGTTTGGCATATTATTCAAAGGTTTGTTTAGTTTTGTAAGGAATATTTTGGGATTTTTTGCTGGTTTGTTTGGATTTACTCAGTCTGGTTATTTCTTAGAAACAGATGAGGCGCAAACCATCAAAAAAGCTTCGCCTCCAGAGCCTGCTGCCAATGTTCAGAATGCTACTACTGAAACTTTTGTTACTCCCCGTCGTCGTCCTAATTCTAAAAAAATAGACGACTATTACATTAATATGGCTCGTGAAGTGAACAAAAATTAAAGCTTTGTTGACAGTTGACGGTTGACTGTTAACTGTCAACAGCCTATATAAAAAAATATACAACAAGAGATGTTCCAGTATAATATTCCCACTTCAAGTTACTATCTTTGACTACAACTCGGTATCACGAGCGATAATAAGTCATCGACCAGCAGCAAATATTTGTTCGGCAGTTAGATTGAGATTGGGAAAAGTTGGAGAGATAATTTGTTGTTTTCCCCTAAACTGAGTTCCTTGATAAACGCCATCTACTAACTGATAAATGGTCATCACAGGTTCTTTAGATGAGCCAATATAACGTCTACCTCCTAGCCCTAAGTAATCTGCAATCCAATACTCTCCAATGCCTAGTGCTTCGTAATCTTCTACTTTACGGGCATAGTCATTTTGCCAATTTGTACTTACAACTTCAACTACTAACTTGACAGAGTTACCCAATGTAATTACTGGCTCAGTTTGCCATAATGGTTCATTTGTCAAAGCTGTCTGATCAATAATTACAACATCGGGTCTAAAAGCCGAATTTAAACCTAATGGTTTAACCAGACATTTCATGGGAATAAACCAGGGCAAATCAAGTAGCTCAATTGCTACATTCAGCTTCCGGTTAATTAGGCCAGTCACCTGTTCATGGAGTCCAGTAGGTTCCAAATCAATTAGTTCTCCATCAATTAATTCGTAGCGTACATCGTTCAGATAGCTAGCAACAAATGCTTCAAAGCTAATAGAACCCGTATGAGTAGTAGCTAATATCATAGAGTTTATGGTTTTCTAGAGAATGAGCAAAAACTTTTCTCACCCAACATCTACAACAAATCTACAATAAAGGTATTGCAGTTATCGCCTCATTACACTCAAACGGATGAACAACAAGAGCAAGCCAGACTGGGCTGGTGAAAGTTTACTTTCCAATTTCGTGAATTTGTTAATTCAAACTAAACCCATTTACGGGGTGATGAAGCAGCAAGCGAGAAAAGTTCTGATCAATACGGCTGAGAAAAACGGTATTCCCTGGCGTAAGAACTATGAAGCACTCCAAGCATCACCTGCAAAAAAAATGCTGGGGGCGGTGACTAATCCTCATGTTATCTATCCTGATTATTATAGAGTACCGTTTCATGCTTACTCGGAAGGTAACTTGTGCTGGGATGCGGCTTTTGAAACTGAGTCGGCTACCTATGCGATGGCGTTACGGGTATGGCCGCAAGAAAATCTTACTTGGGAAGCTGCCCATGCTAGGTTAAGAGGTACTTTTCATGATGCTTTAGGGACTTATGGCCCCAAGCAAGTCAGGGATATTTTAGATATTGGCTGTTCTGTTGGGATTTCTACCTTGGCGCTACATCGTTACTATCAACGCCGGGAAAGATATCCAGTCCGTACTGTAGGTTTAGATTTGTCGCCTTATATGCTGGCTGTGGCGAGGACTAGGGATGTTAATAGTGAAATAGCTGAGTGGATTCATGCTAGAGCAGAACACACTGGTTTACCAGCTCAATCTTTTGATTTGGTGACTCTGCAATTTGTTACCCATGAACTACCAAGTTACGTTAGCAAGGAAATCTTTGCAGAAGCTAAGAGATTACTACGTCCCGGTGGTTATATTGCCATAGTTGATAATAACCCGCGATCGCCTGTCATCCAAAATCTGCCCCCCGTCCTCTACACTCTCATGAAAAGCACTGAGCCGTGGAGTGACGAATACTACACTTTTGATATTGAGTCTGCACTACAAGAAGTAGGCTTCGCGCCAGCAATCACAGTCCCCAGCGACCCCCGGCATCGGACAATTATTGCTGAGTGCTGAGTAGGGGAGTAGGGGAGCAGGGGAGAATATAATTACTTCTGTCTTTCCCCTTTTCCCTTTCCCTCTTCCCCTTTGCTCCTTCCCCTTTCCTAAGTATAAATTTACTTCTTAAGGTTTACTTAGTATTTGACCCTACAGACGGATAATTCTGGGTATTTGAGTGAATAGTATAAGACTTGTAATTATATACTTTGGGAATTTTAACAATGGAACTTTATCCAAGCGATAAAACAGAAACTGCATACAATGGCAAAGACCGTAACGCGGGAGATGTAGGATTTACTCCTCAAGCTGAACTTTGGAATGGCCGTTTTGCCATGCTTGGCTTTCTTGCTTATTTACTGTGGGATTTAAACGGCTATAGTGTATTACGAGATGTACTGCATCTATTTGGTTATTAATGTTATCCCAATTCAAAAAATATTTGCAACACATCGATTATCTGTACTGACATCTTGCATCTTCTCAATAATCTGATGGTGGGCAATGCCCACCCTACTTTCTGTCAACTGTCAACTGTCAACTGACTTCAATAAGTTAAACATGGCCTTAACTAAATTTTCTGGGTCTACTGGCTTAGAAATGTGCTTTTGAAAACCTGCTTGGAGAGCTTGCTTTTCGTCTATTTCTCCGGCGTAGGCGGTGAGGGCGATCGCTTTGATCAATCCGCCTTTGTTTGGTGGCAAAGTCCTTACCTGTCGCATGAGCATATAGCCATCCATGTCTGGCATTCCAATGTCGCTTACCATCACATCGGGTAGGGATTTGCTGAATACTGTCAAAGCCTCAAGTGCGGAACTGGCTGTGATCACAGTTGCTCCGGCTTGTTCTAAGAGGAAAGCTACAAAGTCTCTTGTATCGGTGTCATCATCTACCACTAAAACTTGAACACCATGCAGCCCCAGGGAGGCTTCCAAGGATGGTGAATCTTGAGTGACATTCGGCTGAATTGGCATTAGTGGCAACTTGAGGGTGAATGTAGCGCCCATACCTTCACCTTCACTTTCCGCCTGAATCGTACCACCGTGTAGCTCGACTAAGTGACGGACGATCGCCAAACCTAAACCCAGTCCCCCAAACTTGCGCGTAGTGGCGCTATCGGCTTGACGGAAATAATCAAATACATAAGGTAGGAAATCGCTAGCAATGCCTTTGCCTGTATCCCTAACGGTGATTTGTGCTTGCTTGCCTACCTTTGCTAATCGTACCTCTACCAGTCCACCCGTAGATGTAAATTTAACAGCGTTGGAGAGTAAATTCCACATGACTTGCTGTAAGCGGGTTGAGTCGCCAGCAACTAGTCCTACTCCCTTCTCTAGGTTGACCTCTAGGCGAATAGAGTTGGCTTCTGCTGCCAGTCGCACAGTTTCTATCGCTGCTTTAATCACCGATACTGGATCAACTGGGCTGATAGTCAGCCTGATTTTACCCCGCAAAATCCGCGAGATATCTAACAGGTCTTCAATCAGTTCTACTTGCAGCTTGGCGTTACGTTCAATGATTGTTACAGCTTGTTTGGCTTTGGCTGCGTCTAACTTGCCGCCTTGGAGTAACCTAGCCCAACCTAAAATCGGGTTGAGGGGCGATCGCAATTCGTGAGATAGCACCGCTAAAAATTCATCCTTAATGCGGTTAGCAGCTTCGGCTTCTTCCCTTAACCTTTCTGCTGCTGACCTTGCTTGCTGTTCGGCTTGGTATAACCGGGCATTTTCCACAGCGACAGAAGCCATTTGCGCTAACTGCACTAAGATTGCTTCGTCTGCGGCGGTAAAATCCTCTTCATATTTGTCAGAAAGCTGAATTAAGCCGATGTTTTTGCCGTCTCGCCCCACCAAAGGAGCCGCCAGCCAACCACGCATGGGCGGATGGTTTTTTGCCTCTTTACCAAAACCTTGCCAACGTGGATGTGCTTCTAGTTCGGCTTGAGTCAACCGTATTGGGTGATTGATATTGCATACATAGCTATAGATGCCCGACCCATCTGGCTTTTCATGGTAATTGCGCCATTGAGCATACTTATCGGATAAGTAGATGGCAGAAATCGCCTGCGCCCAGTTCTGGTCAATTGTCATACTAGTGACAGCTTGGTGAGAACCGATAATTAATGCTGCCTGATCTGTCATCACCTGCAACACTTGTTCTACAGAAAGGGCAGAATTAACTGCGAGTGCGGCTGTAGTTAATCCTTGCAATTGATAGACGTAGTGGCGTTCACGGGCGAGTAGTTGTTCGCGTTCTAGTTCGGCTTGTTTGCGCTCGGTGATGTCAGCAGCAAAAACAGTCAACCCATCGGGCGAAGGATAAACCCGATGTTCATACCAACGATTCCAGGTGGCGTAGAAATACTCAAACTGGACTGGCGTTTGTTGATTAAATGCTTGGTGAAATTGAGTATAAATTTCCGTGTCAACGGTATCTGCAAATATCTCCCAAATGCTGTGATGGAGAATCTGCTCACGCTGCATATTTATGAGCTGGCATAAGCGATCGTTAGCATAAATATATCGCCAGTCGCGGTCAAGGACATAAAAGCCATCATTGATGCTTGACAAGATAGTTTCTACATTCTGCTTTGCCGTTTCTGCTTCTAGGCGCAATGTCTGCTCCTGCTCCATTGCATCTTGCCGCAGTTGGGACAACTTCAAAGTTGCCTCAACCCGCGCCAACAATTCACGAGCCGAAAACGGTTTAATCAGATAATCATTGGCTCCCGCCTCTAATCCTTCAACTTTGGCTTCTTCCCCAGCTCTTGCAGAAAGCAGAATAATCGGAATTTCACGGGTGCGATTGTGACTGCGTAAGGCTCCCAGTAGACCAAAGCCATCCAGACGGGGCATCATCACATCCGTCAGCACCAAATCCGGCAGTTGCTCACCTATTGCCTCTAGTGCTGCCATCCCATCAGTTGCCGTTTCTACCACATAATACCGATTCAATAATCGCTTCACATAATCCCGCATATCTGCGTTGTCATCAACTAGCAGAATTCGGGGTGAGGAAGGTGATAGATTATAGGTGACAGGTGACAGGTAAGTTTCCTCACTGTTCCCCGTTCCCCGTTCCCTATCCCCAGTCCCCAGTCCCCTATCCCCTTCCTCCGGCAACCAACGCAAGGCTTCCTCAATATAAGGAGCCGCACCCAGGGCGGTGGAAACCTGGGTTCTTGTTCCCTGAATTCTATCGGCTGGTAAATGGGATGTACCTGTGGGAATGGTGATGGTAAAGGTTGTACCTTGCCCTTCTATACTGGTAACTTGCACTTGACCACCATGTAAGCGTACCAACTCTTGAACTAAGGCCAGTCCAATACCGGAACCTTCTTGAGTTCTCCCCCGCGCTCCCTCGACGCGGTGAAAGCGCTCAAACAATTGGGGTAACTCTGCTTGGGGAATGCCGATTCCCGTATCGCTGACTGTTAATTCTACTTGCTGTTGTCCCTGTTTTAAGGTGACGGCGATCGCACCAGCAAAGGTAAATTTAAAGGCATTCGACAGCAGGTTAAGTACTATTTTTTCCCACATCTGGCGATCGACATAGACGGGTTCTGCCAGTGGTTCACAGTTGACAATATACTCTAACCCTGCTTGCTCCATCGCCGAGCGAAAAATACTCGCTAACTCGGCAGTGAAAGCAGCTAAATCTGTAGGTTCATAAACTGCTTGCACCCTTCCGGCTTCAATGCGAGAAAAATCTAGTAAGGTATTGACCAACTTCAGCAAGCGTAAGCCGTTGCGGTGGATTAATGCTAGTTCTTGCCTTCGTCCTGTGGGTAAGTCATCTGCGGCTACTAAGTCTTCTAACGGACTCAGCATTAAAGTTAAGGGAGTGCGAAATTCATGGGAAACATTACTAAAAAAGGTAGTTTTGGCGCGGTCTAGTTCTGCTAAAGCTTCGGCGCGTTTGCGTTCTTCCTCATAAGCTTGTGCATTGCCAATACTGGCAGCAATTTGCGCCGATACTAAGTTCAGAAAATCTTCGTAATTCTCATCAAATAGGCGGAATGGGTTTAAAGCTGCCACTAATACCCCTGCTTTCCCCGTGCGTCCTGATGGTGCGATCGCCACTACAGCCACTTGATGGGGTGGTTTATCCCAGGCTCCTGTGGGCAAATCACCAAATGGTTGTAAATTAGATATGAGGTAGGGTTTATGGCTTGTCAACACCTCGCCAAAGTGCCATAGTGAATCCTCTTCCAAACCCACAGTTTCGGGGACTGCTAGATGCCCACGCTCAATTCCACAGGTTCCCGCCAAGGTGACACATTGCTGCTGTGGATCAACCAAATAAATCATGGCAAACGGCAAGTCGTAGGGGTTGGTTGCCAGACAATTGCTGCTGAGAATGCAGGCTTCCTCAAATGTACGTGCGTCTGCTGTTTTGGCTGCCAGTTCCTTTAATAGTGCCAACTGTCTTTCGCCAATGATGCGGGGTGTATCTTCAGTGTTAGCACAGATAATACCCCCGGTGCTACCATCATCATTTGGCACAGGGCTATAGGAGAAGGTGTAGTAAGTTTCCTCTGGGTAGCCGTTACGCTCCATGATTAGCAATAAGGCTTCATCGTAAGTACCCTGATTTTGGGAAAGTGCCGTTTCTGCACGCGGCCCTACTTGATCCCAAATTTCCTGCCAAACGATCGCCGCAGGCTGTCCTAGCGCCTCTGGATGCTTACCACCAAGAATCGCTCTATAGGCATCGTTATATAAATTGATTAACTCATCACCCCACCAAACAAACATAGCTTGACGAGATGTCAACATAATGCGTACAGCCGTTTTCAAGCTCTGTGACCAAGTTTCCACCGCACCCAGCGACGTTTGCGACCAATCGAGCGATCGCATTAGCACCGCCATCTCACTATCGCCGATAAAGAGATTTTCACTAATTTGAGAGTTCATCTCTTGGATCACGGTAACAGTTCCCGAATCACGCTGCTGTGGATCAGTTGATACACAGCTATCCTTTATCCAATTCTATCTATTACAACCTAGCCGATATTGCCGATAAATACTACAAAAATCCTGCTGATTCTTAATTACACCATGAATGTAGCACTAGTCACCTATCTGTAGTGCTGAGTAGGGAGTGGGGGGAGTAGGGGGAGATGAGGGAGAAAAATAAGCAGAGGGGCGGGGTGCAGGGGGCAGGGGGGAAAATTCCTCTCCCTTGCTCCCTGCTCCCTGCTCCCTTGCCTCTCCCAGTCCCCAGTCCCTAACCGTTCACTGACGATTCAACTACACCTACAGGACAAGAAACATTCGTCCCACCTAAACCACAATAACCATTGGGATTTTTCGCTAGGTATTGCTGATGATAGGCTTCGGCGTAGTAGAACTCAGGGGCATCGATAATTTCTGTGGTAATTTTTCCATATCCCGCTTTGCTCAGAGCTGGCTGATAAGCATCTCGTGAAGCTTCTGCTAGCTGTCTTTGCTCTGGGGAATAGACATAAATACCAGAACGATATTGAGTCCCTACATCATTACCTTGGCGCATTCCTTGGGTGGGGTTGTGGCTTTCCCAAAAAACCTTGAGTAATTGGGTGTAACTAATTACTTTGGGATCAAACACGACCAATACTACTTCGTTGTGACCTGTCAACCCAGAACATACTTCATCATAGGTGGGGTTGGGTGTAAAACCAGCAGCATAACCAACGGCTGTGGTGTATACTCCAGGCTGTTGCCAAAATTTACGTTCTGCTCCCCAAAAACAACCCAAACCAAACAATGCTGTTTCTAATCCTTCGGGAAAAGGAGGTTTGAGTGGGTTGTTGTTGACATAGTGGTTAGCCGGTACAGGCATTAATTGCGCCCTTCCTGGTAAGGCTTTCTCAGGGGTGGGCATTTCTAGTTTTTTGCCAAATCCGAATAGTGCCATTGATTGTGAGTGTGAGTTTTTATATACATATTTAATTTACTGAAAATTTTCCTGTTTCTGCGCGTTAGAGGAATCTGTTGTGAACAAGGGGAGTGGGGAAGGGGAAGGGGGAAAGGCTGTATCCTCTGTTTTTCTGCTTCATGCCTAGTGGATTGACACAGCTAAAATAGTGCAATAGCAAAAAATCTCTCATCTTGCTCATCTGCGTTTATCTGCGTGCATCTGCGTTCATGTCATGTGGAAAAGTTAACGCCAGACCTAACCCCCCAGCCCCCTTCCCTTGTAGGGAAGGGGGAGCAATTAAAGCCTCTGGACTTTTAGAGAAGAGGAATGGAAGTGGGGTTTTTCAGATGCCGTGAAAAGTCAGAGTAACTGTAGGGTGGGCAGTGCAGCGCCTAAAGCATGATATTGTGGGAAAAATACTAGCCTCTAGCCGCTAAAGTTTCTGTTTCCAACTCCATTGATACAGAAGCATGGACTAAAGGTAACAATGGCCCTAGTTGTTCTTGCCCATTCACGGCTAAATCGCTATGACAAAGATAAATTCTCTTGGATACGCGAGATAGCAAGTCAGTTAAAATTCTTTGGAGCCTAGTTTGTTCTGCTAATTTTTCATCTTCTGCTGTCCAAGGCTGTCCTAACCTATCCTGTAAGAAAAATGGCGCACCGAACAAGGTAGCTGCACCACCTTTTGCCCACAGGGGCGAACCAGCATCCAGCCAAAAATGCCACTGGTGAAATTTTCTGTTAGCACGATATTGGAAAATAGTTGCTAGGGTGACGGCTTTTCTCACTGAGCCGATGGGACGTACAGGGTAAGGGTTGGCTGTGATAGTACCTCGGCGGAGTAGTTGGATAAATTCGGCGATGGTATTGGTGGTTGGGGACTGGGGACTGGGGACTGGGGACTGGGGACTGGGGACTGGGGACTGGGGAGT
>DATNQO010000287.1:0-19073 GCA_036704005.1 Leptolyngbyaceae cyanobacterium
GTCCCTAGTCCCCAGTCCCTAGTCCCCAGTCCCTAGTCCCCAGTCCCTAGTCCCCAGCCCCTAGTCCCCAGTCCCTAGTCCCCAGTCCCTAGTCCCCAGTCACAGATAAAATTAAATTATTGACCAGTATAAATCCCAGCATGATTAAACTCGACCAATTTTTGAAATTAGTAGGTATAGCCCCAACTGGCGGACAAGCCAAGCTGATGATTATTGATGGTGATGTCAAAGTCAACGGTACAGTAGAAACCCGACGGGGACGAAAATTAGTATCAACTGATCAAGTGACAATAGCAGGGCAAACTTTTGAGGTTGCAGATGTCATCTCATCGACGGATGAATAAACTGTTTTGTGTAGGTTAGTCATTGCTCATTAGTCCATAGTCAACAGTCAACAGTCAACAGTCAACATAATTAAATTTTTGGTGATTTGAGTAGAGTTAATAATAGAAGTGACCAAGGTAATTTGAGGTCGGGTATGAGTGATGGGTACTTTTTCAGTACGGGTATGGCTATCGGTAGGAGAAAACGGAGCGATCGCAGCGATACAGGTAAGTTACCCTCTTGATCTACGATACCGTATTGTTCCGCTAGTTCCGCAACAATTTGGACTCGTCCTGTCCGATTGATGACATTTTTTTCTGCTGCTAGTTTAGCTATGACCCTGCCTGTGAGTAAAGGTGTTTCCCAGTTGTAACGGTCAGCGAAGAATGAGTTTTTTTGGTCTGTTGTTTCTTCACTACCAGCCTCTGTTGCTAGACGAGAAAATAATTCCGTCCCAACAATACCAGGCCAAATTGCTACAGAGGCGACATTATAAGGTTCTAATTCTACCGCCATATCAGCAGCTAGGCGATCGCATCCCGACTTACCCGCACCATAAGCCGCAGCAAATAGGTAAGCCAACCCACCCCAGGAGGAAATTGTACAAATTAGTCCTTGCTGGCGTTTGGTCATTATTTGCGCTGCATAGACACTTGCAATATAGTGGCTACGCAAACCAACATTGTTACAAGCATCCCAAAGACTAGGTTTATTATCCCAAAAAGGTTTTCCCTGGGCATCTGTTAGCGCTTGCACTCCGGCGTAAGCATTATTCACCAGTAAGTCAAGCTGTCCATTTTGCTCATTTTCGATACGTTCAAATAGTAAGCGTACCTGCTCATCATCGCTATGGTCTACTTGCACAGGAATACAAACACCACCAGCTTCTTCCACAGCTATTTTAGTGTCATTAAGACTACCTGCAACACCATCACCAGAATCTGAGCTATTATTCAGCCTACGCCCAGTAATATACACAATTGCTCCTGCTTCACCGAGTCCAATGGCAATTCCCTTACCTAGACCCCTTGTTGCACCCGTGACTAATGCTACCTTTCCTTCTAGGACTTTAATCATTGTTTATCTGTATTGCTATATATTATTTTGATTGATAATTGGTAATAGTTTTATTTATAAATAAAAGCAGAGGTGATATCTGTCCAACCGTAAGCAACTTCAACTAATGTTACACCACCAAACTCTCTTAATTTTTCTCCCAGGCGCACACCACCAAAACGTTCATAAAATTGATAACTGGGATTCTTCGCCAAAACCCAGGTTAACATAGAATTTATGCCTGACTGGGTGAGTTTTATGGCTATCTGAGAAATTAAGCTTTTGCCTAAGCCTTGACCCTGGTAATCTGGCAAAATATAGATTGCACATAATTCGCCTTGATAGATACTATCGCCTGTGCGTTCTCGACCACCATTAGCGAAGCCTACTATTTCTTGGTTATCGTTTTCGACAATGTAAGTAAAATTATTTATAGATGAATTGCTGAGAATATTCATCCATTGATTCTCTCGTTGTTCATAGGATAAGTTTGCCAGAAACTCGACGGGCATCAACTGATTATAAGTTGCCCGCCAAGTATCTACTTGTACTTTAGCAATCATTGCTGCATCAGCTAAGTATGCTTCTCTGATTAACAAGTGTTTTCCTCTTAAATTTTGAGAGTATTGATAATCCTAATTATAAGAAGTAAATTATGTCAAAAAAAATTTTATTGCTGAGTAATTCAACAAATGTTGGTGAAGAATATTTGTCTTACCCCCGTCAACAAATTAAAAGTTTTTTAGGAAGTTCTGTTAAAAAAATAGTTTTCATACCTTTTGCTGCTGTTACTTCAACCTATGACCAGTATACCGAAAAAGTTGATAAAGTATTTCAAGAGATAGGTTATACAGTCGATTCTATTCATTTGGCTGAAAATCATCATGAATTAATTCAAAATGCAGAAGCCATAGTAGTTGGAGGTGGAAATACTTTTCATTTACTTCATTGTTTACACAAGAATAAACTACTGGAAATCATCAGGGACAAAGTTAATCATGGAACACCTTATATTGGCTGGAGTGCTGGTACTAATGTTGCTTGTCCGACAATTAAAACAAGTAATGATATGCCAATAATTGAACCGATAAGTTTTCAAGCATTAAATTTAGTTCCTTTTCAAATCAACCCTCATTATACAGATGCAGTGATACCAAATCACAATGGCGAAACAAGAGAGCAAAGACTTAAAGAATTTTTGGTCTTAAATCCAGATGTTTATGTTGTGGGTTTGCAGGAAGGAACAATGTTGAGTATTGAAAACTCATCAATTAGATTAATTGGTAATAAGAAAATGTATTTATTCAAGTTGGGAGAAGAAAGAAAAGAGTATGATTATAGTGATGATTTAAACTTTCTACTTTAGAGCTAACTTGTAAACTGTAAAAGCCAATCAAAAATATATGCTCAAGTAGTGGAGGAAAAAGCATTTGGATACCCGTGACTGATAAAAAGGAGGCAGGATTGTACGAAGCCAGGAGTAAACATCATTAGTTAGGATTAACAAATAAGTAAAAACAAAGCCATTTTTACGAATTTTATTGAGTTATTTACTGCTTTCTCTCTGTACTAGTTTTGGTTGCGGAATGTAGAATAAATGGCTGAATCTTTTTATAAGATTCAGCCATTTATTCATTGTTATATGTTATTTCTCGTACAGTGCAATCCGTTCAATTTTTACTGATTCACTCTTGTCGCCGCTTGTCTTACGAATCGAAAGGGTGATATTTTGACTACCAACTTTCAGTACCCGTTGATTTGCCTGTTCGATTAATTCATCTGTGATGTCGAATTCAAAACTCTTAGTAACTGGTTTATCAGCAGGCAACACAAAGAAACTAATTGTGCCAATAAAGAAGGTATCGATGTCACTCTTAGAGCCTTCATTGAGCATATCTAAATACACATCGTAGGTACCGTAAGGTCTACCAGTATAAGTGACATCAATGTTTATTGTATAGTCTTTGGTAGTTGATGGATTTAAACTGGTATCTCCCAATAGTCTAAGTTCTGTTAACTTTTCAAGTGTCAGATTTAACTTTAAGTCAAGAGGATGTTCGCTATCAACAACCTTGCCAATTTTTCGTGAACCCAGCTCTTGGGCAGAAGTAGATGGTAGGTTGTTCTGTGCTAGGTATTTTTCTGATGACAGGTTAAGCATAGGCTTACCATCATATTCATAGCCTAAGTTATAAACCTTGTGATTTACATCAGACCTGTCACTATACTCATAGCCCAAGTTATAAACCTTGTGATTTACATCAGACCTGTCACTATACTCATAGCCCAGATTATAAACCTTATGATTTGCATTCTCTAAGGTGTAATTAATCTTTTTTGCGGTAGTTTTGCTATCAGATGAGACTTCAGGAGCAAACAATCTATCTTCCCATAATGAAGCAACCTTGTTAGCAGCAACCGATGGCTGGTTTTTCTGTGCTAGGAATTGTTTTGATGAAGGGTCAACCATAGGCGTGTCATCATACTCATAGCCCAAGTTGTAAATCTTTTTAACTGCTTCCTCTAAAGTGTATGTAACTTCTTTTGCGGTAATTGTGCCATCAGATGAAACTTCAGGGTCGAAAAATGTGTATTTCCAAGGCTCTTGATCACCGTCCTTTAAGTCAGCCACAGTGACACCCTTCCCAGCCTCGGATTTAGTCCACTGAGTCCATATACGATCAATGTTACCGTGGTGAAGCCAAAAGATTGGGTCGAAACCAGCAGTTGGAATATCACTTAATAAGCCAAAAAAAGTCGTAGCATCACCATCTGCTGAGTTATATATCTTGTTGAAGCGGTTTTTGGGAGGGAAATCTTGAGAATTTGTAGCTGTGGGATCTGGGTTTTTATATTCAATTCCACCAACGTAAGCATGTAGATAGTTGTGGAGAAAATTTTCGATTTGTTCATTGAACTTAACAAATGTCCGCCTGCGTCTGAGATCCTTCACTGATTTATATATTTGTGCCTTGAGAAAATTTTTGTCAATCTCTTCGCCGTTTAGCAATCTCTCATATCGTGCGTCCTCATAAAGACTGTTGCTGGGGTCTCTGAAGGCTTGTGGCAGAGTCAGGAAGAGGTTATTTTCTTTCGCCGACTTTGATGAGTTGGAATCTAAGCTTACATATTTCCAGTAAGGTAGGGCAAAATTGGGATTTCCTGAAAGCGCACGCACAATATTTTCAAAATGATAAAGGTACAACCGATGCCAGACTAAAAAGTTGCGTTGAGATGCCTTTTGACCCGTATGGGTGCAGTTATTCCAACCTTTTTGAACATTGGGATTGCTTTTGGTGTAAGAAGAGCATAGCGGATTAGTTTCTAAGTTAGCCAGACCATCCCCAGCCGGAAGCTGATGAATTGCTCCCTGGTAATACCAACTTAGGGGATTGGTACAGTCCATCTGACGCATCTTCTCAAAGGCTATTTCGAGTGATTCAAGATCCTTCTTGGCTTCTGGTGAGTGGGCTTGCTTGCGAATGTAGGTTGTCGAGGCTTGAGCCGGAGTAACTACTATCCCGAAAGCTAAGATGGTGCAAATCAGAATGGACAATAAGAATTTATGCAGGTTTTGGAGTGCATTTTTACTACACAAAACGCTGGCAATTTGAGCAAAAATACTGTGGTTTGTTGGCTGAGAGCCTCGTGATATGAATCCAAGGCTGACGATCGCAATAGTTTTTGCAATCAGTGATGAAACTAACATACGAAGTAGCTTGAAGAGGTTCATATTTGCCTCAAATAAGTGTGTTGAGCAATTCGACGTAATCAGAGTCAGCAAAATTATTCCGCTCACGCAACTCCCCTTGTTTGGGAGAGGCGTTTGCAGATTTTTGGTTAATAAATATCTTGCTTTTGGCTAACTTCTTGTTAAGACAGTCCCCAAGCAAGGTGCAGCATATAAGTTTTGCCCCGCCGCCAGGGTAAGTTATCCATAGCCAGGCGGTTAACAATCTTTTTCTGCCTAATCTCTATTACCTTAAACGTTATGCCAAAGCCTATTCACAGAGCGATAGATAGCTTATGTTGACAGAGCAGGTTAGTTCTATGGACTTTTAGCTCTCAAGAGTCGCCATCAATAGTGATATCGAAATTTGCCAAATCAATGATATGGCTGAAAGCCATAATATCAGCTTAATAGCATAACTGCACTAGTTTAACATCTATCTTGAGATGTATACAAGTATAAGAGCTATTTTTGTCAAGAATGATCGAAAAATTGGGTTGAAAACCCCGTCGTTATACGAGGGCTTTTTGGTAAAATAAGTGTCAATGCCATTCGAGAGACACTTTAAAACACATTGTCTTTTTTGATTGTATGAAACTACCCTGCTTTCATAGTTCCTCATCCGCAGGCAGAGGAAAGATTTCCCCAGCTTGGTAAGCTTGAAAGTGCTTTTGGAAGTATAGCCAAGAGGTCATGTCTTCGCCGTCGGAAAAGGCTTTTGGGGCTTGTTTATATAAGGGAACGCGGGTATTAATTTCATCTTGCAGTAATTGGGGTAATTCGGTTAAACCACTTACTTTACTGCCATAAGCACTATAGATCAGATTACCAGGGCGATCGCCCATTTTCATCCAAGGCAACCATTGCCCAATTCTATCCCAACTCAGTCTTAGCTGAGAAACTGCACTCAGGTCTGGATTAAATAAATCTGCGGTTGGGACGGTAAGTTTAAATAACTCTGCGGCTTGATAAGTTTGATAAGGGCTATATTCGGCAAATTTGGGGTCTTCAGCCAGGGGGTTGGGGTATGTGGGAAAAATATCAAAAACGAAAGTTGTTGTCTCCCCCTCTACTTGCGCCGGGAATTTGCCTTGAAAATGACCTTGTACGGGGTCATTAGCAACATGGAGAACTGGGACTGTCTCACCCGTCCAGGGGTTGTCCCATTTACGCAAAATCTCGTCGTTTTCTGGGTTTAAGTAGTAGGTTAGTTCCCTAGAGGTAAAGTCCCAGCTACCTTCACCTGTAGGCAAACATCGACTGATACTCACTCCCACCATTTTAAAGAGGAGTTTTCTTTTTTCCCCTGGTATCCAGGCATATATTTTACCTGTCCATGTGAGGAATGTGGATTGATTAGGATCAACAGAAGAGCGAGTTTTTACCCAATGCTGGGCATCTAATTCTTGAATTTGGGCAACCATTAACTTATTCAACCACTAAGTTTACTCATCTAACAAACTCATCAATGCTTGAAATTCCTGGTCTGGTGGTTCTGACAATTGCGATCGCAACTCTAATAACTGTGTTTCTAATGCCTGAGCTACATAGAGCATATTAGATTCATGGGCGATTTTGAGTTGAGTTTCTTTAACTTTTATTTGTCGCAGCAGTTGATTGACAACAGAAGTTGCATCGCTATCATGAGAAATCATAACTTTGCATCTACTAAAAATTTGATTGTAAATTTTTAGTAGATAGTATAGATGGTATTAGCCCAAAATGGTCAGTTATCAGTTGTCAGTTTATTTCCACTGTCAACTGTCAACTGTCCCATCAAGGCGACGGAATAAATACAACCAAAGTGGTAAAGAACTGTTAATGGCAATTAGCCGAATTAAGTGTCCGGCTGTGACAACTTCTACATTGTGATTTAAAGCTAGAGATACTAATATCATTTCTGCTGATCCGCCTGGTGCTGTGACTAACAGACAAGTCAACCAGTCCCAAGAGGTTAACTGCATGGCTACAATAGCAGCGATCGCACCTGCAATCAAGGTCATGGCTACAGACACCAAAGCATAACCTACAGTTCTTTTACCAAAACTAGGTTTTTCTCCCCAATACTCACCAATGGTAATACCTAACAGCATTTGACCGATGATGTTAACCAACAGTGGCGGATGGAAGTTAACATCACCAGCATTAGGCAAATAATGTATCAGGGAATTAAATGTCGCCCCCAAGACTAAAGCACCAAAAAAGTCACCAGCCGGAATATTCAGGGTTATAGCTAGATAAACTATCACTCCAGTGAGTAGTAAAATTACCGTGAGTAATTCTAATTGTAATGGCGCAAAATCGATTAACACACCAGGAACAGGAACTGTTGGTTGGTTCCAAGCATTACCAACAGATGTCCTGGCGATAAAGGGAATGAGTAGAACTACAGAAGTGACGCGAATTGCTTGCACCAGCGCCACTAAGGTGACATTGCGATGATAGTCGGCGGCGATGGATGACATCACACCTACACCACCGGGGACTGTAGCCAACATTGCTGTTAATATGTTGGTTTTACTTAAACGTGAGTAAATATAACCAATCCCAACACCACACAACAGCAGGAATAAGGTCAGAAAAATAAATATGGGAATCCCAGAAGCAAGGCTCAAAATATTACTATTGGCATTTGATGCACCAACAGTTAATCCCACTAGTCCCATACCAACTTTTCTGGCAATGCGGTTAGGCTTGGGACAATAGTTATAAAAGACTCGACAACATTGTAGAACGGCTGTCCCGGCAGCAATTCCACCAAATATCCAAGAAATTCCCCCAAAATGCAGCTTTGTTAATGCCCAACCCAAAGGCAAGGCCAGTAGCATTTCTGAACAGAGGATAATGAGTTGTTTAAAAATTAATTGTAATTTAGCAATTGTAGGACTTTTACTAGTAGGAGCCTTGTGAGTGGAAGTAATACTTAAACTTTGATTCATTGACAGGGTTTCTAATAATTATTGTAACTAAGCACTTATGACAGGTGACAGGTGATAGGTAACAGCTTTAAAAGCTGCTTGGTTTAAGGATTTTATGATTTATCTATGTCCTAACTCATCTGACTACTGCTATTAAATAGTTTAATCTCCGTAGTAACACTTAGGGCAGAACGTAGCTTATTGCTGGGAAAGGGCAACAGCTACAAACTAAATATAAGATTTGTATTTTATGACACAAGAATATATTCAGAAGAGTCAACCTTAGTCTTTAGTAACATTAGTTTATATATTTTTGGATAACATAATCCTATATCTGATAGGGAGTATTTACAGGAATCTTACAATCACAAGTGAGAATTTCCGGTCAATACTAGGGTTTAATCCCTCTAAGTCTCAACTTAGTCTTTTTTATCCCCCACCATACGCCGTCAGGACTGATAACTGATAACTGATAACTGATTTAAACCTGTTGAGTATCAAACCTGGGACACGGCTATTGTGTCCCAGGGCTAGGATATATTACTGTTACGAAATTGACTTAAAGTTTAGTCTTCATCTAAAGCGGGAAAAATTTCTTCAAACTTCCACAATTCGTCTTTATGGTTGATAAACCAAGTCCGAGTAGCTGGAGTTAATTGATTCCAAATGATATCATTGGCAATGTGAGGTGAGGCATAGCGATATTTCTTACCAAGTAATTTGAGATTTTCCACTACATTATCAGGAATACCTAACTGTTGCCAGTCTACATTTATGTATCTACCTGATACTCCTCCTGCTGGATCAAAAACCAATTGTGCAGTTCTAATTAAATCAGCAAAATGTGTAGGTTTCAGGCTGGCTAATTGCTGAATCTGAGTTGATTCGTCATGCTCTTGAAACATGGTTCCTGAAGTAAACAAAGGTATTGAATTGGGGAACTTACTGCCAGAGATTTGATGAGGCGATCGCTTGTTATTTGTCACTATGAGTGAGAATCTGGTTGACTACTCCGTTACCTTGTGAGTAGAGTTTTTATTCTCATATCTTTAGTTTAGCGCAGAGCGATATGTGATTGGGGTTAAAAGCCAGAATCATTGATTTTTATTAATTAAGTGAACCTTATGAGTAATTGAAGGTAATAATTTATATAGCTGGAATGGCTACTATTTAACCAAATCCCAAAACAACTTACACCCAAAGATAAAATTGTTGTTTGGAGGCGATCGCCATGTTAGGAATACTCTGGATTACAGTTTTCTGCTTTATTTGGCTGATTGGTTTTACTCTGTTGGCAGAAATCTGGTTTTATGAAGAAGAGCAGGAATCTTTATAAATTTGGTCATTGGTAATAAAAGCAGAAGAGGAAGAAAAGGCTGATGATTAATTTTCTGGTTGCCTTCTCTTCCTCCTATTTTGTGGTATTGGTTGTTTTACCGTAGCTGCGCGATCATCTGTGCTGGACTCCAATAAGCACGAGTCGTTTGAATCTTCCCTTCGGCGTTAATCTCAAAGATGGTAATTCCTGCAAACTTCACAGACTTACCACTTTTGCTAACTCCGTCCATAGTCCATTTCACAGCAGCTTCATTAGCAGCAATGAATATATGCTCGGTTGTCGCTTCCAGTTTCTCAAACACCGCCTGTAACTGTCCGATAAACTGACGATACCCTTCATGCACTTTCGTGGGTGGTTCACCAACCGGATCATAACTCACAGCATCTTCAGCAAAATTATCAATCCAGCCTTCTGAATTCATCGCCGCAATATTAGCAAAGTAAGCAGCAACAACCTCTTTAATAACTTCTTGTGACATAAATTTGATTAATGACTATTGACTAGTTTCCACCAAAACAGTCACCGATGCGATCGCCACTAACATCTCGTCATTTTTATCGTTGAGTTCAGGGATAGCCCGCCCTTGAACTACCATACCCCCAAATTCTACCTTCAAACTTTTACGCCCAAAGGGTAAAACAGCTAAAACTTCTTCCTCCCTAACTTGTTCAGGATAGGGTACTGCGATTTGCACTTCCACAATCATGTCATTGGGATGACTTAAACCCGCAACTTCCCAAACTCCAGGTAAAGCATTGTGTGCGATCGCATTTCGTACAGCCCTTGCTGCTGCTACTGTCGGCTCCTGTCCATGCTGATCTACTCCCATCCCCATCTCAATAATCAAGCGTTTAAGAGCCACAGCCATCTCCTCAAATCTTCCCTTCTCACTGTATCGCTATCTGGCTGCTTGGGGACTGGGGACTGGGTACTGGGAATTGGCGAATTGCAGCAGCGTAATAGTTCAAATCAATGTTAAGACGCTAGTATCTATCTACTGCACAGCGCTGTGATAAATAGTGTAGTATAAATGTAATGTAATTTTATTTTCTGAAAAATGGCTGTTTTTGATCTATTTTCAAAACGTCAAAAAAGACTGAGAGGAGAATTTCCTGATGTTTATCAGTATACAGATATTCCTCAAAGGCTTCGTGTACAAATTGTACATATTATGCGCGATGCTCTGGGTAATTCAAAATCGATAAAAGTGATACAACCTTATAAAGAAATCTACGATATTTTATGCAAAGAATATGGCAGATTTTCTTTATTAGAAAAAGACTTTTCTGAAGGTTGTGATTACAGTGATCATGTCATTGATTTTTTGCGAGAAAACAAAGATACTGATGAGGTTATGGATGTCATAGAAGTAACCTTTAAATTAATTGATACAATCTATAGAAACCCTGAGACTAGACACTATACTAAACCAAAAATTGACCCTGATGATGCAATTAATACATTGAATATCAGATTTAGAGAAAATGGAGTAGGCTATCAGTATGAATCTGGTGAAATCATCAGGGTTGATTCTCAGATTATCCATGCTGAGGCAGTGAAGCCTGTTTTACACTTGCTAAGTGATACCAGATTTCAAGGAGCCAACGAAGAATTTTTGAAAGCACATCAACATTATAGACATGGAGACTACAAAGAATGTCTTGTTGAATGTCTCAAAGCTTTTGAAAGTACCATGAAAACTATATGTGATAATCAAGGCTGGACTTATCAACCTGGAGATACAGCCAAAAAACTTATTGACATTTGCTTGCAAAATCAATTAATTCCCAGTTACCTACAGAGTCAGTTCACCTCCCTTAAATCAAACCTAGAAAGCGGAATCCCGACTGTGAGAAATAAAAATGGCGGTCATGGTCAAGGTTCTCAACCACATAACGTACCGCCATACTTTGCTGCTTACCAACTTCATATGACAGCAAGCACAATTCTGTTTTTAATAGAAGCGGAAAAAGCTTTATCTTAGAAGTTGTTTTAAAAGTGATTGGCTGTGATTTTAGGGACTTATTGATCCCCCCTAACCCCCCTTAAAAAGGGGGGAAACCTTCTCAAAGTCCCCCTTATTAAGGGGGATTTAGGGGGATCTAACAGTATCTGATACATCACTAAGGACTTTTAAAACATCCTCTTAAAATTAAGTAATAATCCTTCCTTCATTGGTCAAGTCACTAATGAGTGCTGAGTCCCCAGTCCCTCACACATCTGTCTCAAAAACCATTTGGGGAATTAATACACCCTCTTGTAATTCCCCTATACCCAAGAAATAACTTTCCGCTTGATAAACTCGCACTTTCCCAGCCATTTCTAAACCCAAATCAATACGCTGTCCCTGACACCATTTTTTTGCAGATATATCTGGTAAACTGACAGAAGGTAGATGTTGCAAAGCTGCATCGGCGGGAGTGGGTTGGAATTCACCCGCTTGTAGTTGGGTTTCCAACTCTGCCAAGGTGAGACTGTCTGTTAAATTAAAACCACTGCTATGAGTGCGTCTCAAGGCGGCGAGAGTTCCACCTGTGTTGAGAATCACACCTAAATCACGCGCGATCGCTCTAATATATGTACCACCACCACAAGCGATCGCCACATCCAATTCAGGAAAATCCCCTTCCCGCCAAGCCAAAACTTCTATACTAAATATCTCTACAGTCCTTGCTGGCACTTCTATTGTCTCCCCTTTACGTGCCAAATCATACAACCGTTTCCCCTCTACTTGAATAGCACTATAAATTGGTGGTATTTGTTCAATCCTACCCCTAAACTTAGACAGTGCATCACTCACCTCAGACAAACTCAACCCCGCACAAGCTTGAGAACTTATAACTTCACCTTGTAAATCATCCGTTGTAGTCTGCACACCAAAGCGGATAGTAGCCTGATAAGCCTTGTCTGTGGGGAGATACTGCAATAATCTTGTAGCTTTACCAACAGCCACAGGTAACACCCCTGTAGCGGCTGGATCTAATGTTCCGGCGTGTCCCACACGTTTGAGGCGCAGCAGTTTTCTTAAACGTGCTACACAGTCGTGGGAAGTCCAACCAAATGCTTTGTCTAAATTAATATATCCTTGCATAAATAAGGGACTGGGGATTGGGTACTGGGGATTGGGTAATTAGCACATTGTTCAAAGCCATGCTACCGTGCTTTAGCACTCATTACTCCTCACTTCTAAGCTAGATTATTATTTAACTGAAATCTTGCACTTCTCAATAAGCAGGTGGCGATCCACTCCCCACCCTATGAAATCATAAAGGTTTCAAGCTCAGATTTTTGCCATCAGGTAAAGGTGCAAAATATAAAGTAATAAATTACACAATAAACACAAAAAATTTCTTCCCAGTCCCCAGTCCCCAATCCCCAATCCCCAATCCCCAATCCCCCTTTCAAGCTAGACTAAAAAAAACTGTTGAGGAAGCTTTAATGGCGAAGCCGAACGGGGTTAAAGGTGAAACTGCACAGGAATTAACTACAGTACCAGATATTGAAAATTTACCTGAAGCAGTAGAAGAAACCCAAGATATTGATAACATCTTAAACTCACTCAAAGCCTTACTGAGTACCGTAGAAAAGCTGCAAAAAGTCCGTCAGGAAGTGGGCGATATTAAACCTTTGATTGGGCGGATGCTTGATGGCGAACTGGTTACAGGTGAGGAACTTGAGCAATTGAAGACTGGTGTTAATGGTTTATCTCGCTTGGTTCGTGCTTACAGTGACCACCAAGCAGCACTGACTAAAGCGCAACCCGCTAGACAATTATTAGATCAAGTTTTGAAAGAGCGCAAAGCTGAGTGAAACCCAGATTATCCGACTTCTCTGAATATACAAGGGTGCGTCAGTACGATCAACCCTAATTAACGTGAGTTCGACGGCTGAAAAAAACCCACTTCCATTCCTCTCCCTTAAGAGGAGAGATGCTTTAAAAGCCTAATTTCTCCTTGATATCTCATACTCTACACTCCCCTCTCCTCGTAGGAGAGGGGTTGGGGGAGAGGTCAAAACCACACTGGTCGAACTCACGTTAATTATACCCAGAAATATTCCGACTGACGCACCCTACTAACTTTGTACGAGTTATAGGGCGCACATCCGTGCGCCTCTATGCAAAATACTTATTGACAAATATAGTCATAACGACTACGCTTAAGATAACAGACGAGCAAAAGTAAAATTTCGTCAGCTAGGGGATTGAATATTATGTTTTCAAATCGAGAAGGCCAGAGAGTTCCTCAAGTCACCTTTCGGACTCGTCAAGACAACCAATGGGTGAATGTGACCACCGACGATTTATTTGCTCTTAAAACAGTCGTCGTCTTCTCTTTACCTGGTGCATTCACGCCGACTTGTTCATCGACTCACCTACCCGGTTACAACGAATTGGCTAAAGTTTTTAAAGAGAACGGTGTAGATGAAATTGTCTGTATTTCTGTGAATGATGCTTTCGTGATGAACGAATGGGCAAAAAACCAAGAAGCAGAAAATGTTACTGTGATTCCCGATGGTAATGGTGAATTTACTGAGGGTATGGGAATGCTAGTAGATAAGGCAGACTTGGGTTTTGGGAAACGTTCATGGCGTTATTCCATGCTGGTGAAAGATGGTGTAATTGAAAAGATGTTCATTGAGCCGGATGTACCTGGTGATCCTTTTGAGGTATCTGATGCTCAAACCATGCTCAATTACATTAACCCCCAAGCAGCCAAGCCAAAATTAGTTTCCCTGTTTACGAAAGTTGGGTGTCCTTTCTGCGCTCGTGCTAAAGCTGCGTTACAAGAACATGGCATAGATTACGAGGAAATTACCTTGGGTAAAGGTATTACCACTCGCTCCCTACGCGCTGTCACAGGAGCAACTACAGTTCCGCAAGTTTTTATCGATGGTGTATTAATTGGCGGTTCAGAAGCTTTACTAGAGTATTTGGGTAAAGTACAACAAGAAAAAGTAGGAGTTTGAAATCAGTTATCAGTTATCAGTTGTCAAGTTTTAGTTACTAATAATTGATAACTGTTAAACATCATACCTCAGTTTTCATCTACTGATTGCGCCAACGCCGGGCAAATTCATTGAGTGTTGCAGTGGGGATTTGATTTTGCAACCACTCTAAGGCGGCTTTTTGATGAGGATAGGAGTCTGGGTCGTAGTTGAGAGCGACATCTACCAGACGAATTGGTGTCGGAACCCTGCGTAAAGCGGCCCAAGTTCTTGCTCCTACAATTCCGTCGGCGGTTAAGCCATTGTTGCGTTGAAATGTAATAACTGCCGTTTGGGTGTTAGCGCCAAAGACACCATCTACTGCTACTCTAATACCCTTAGCATTCAGCAATCTTTGCAATTCTGTTACCGCCGCACCGGAGTCACCTTGGCGCAGTAGAGGGTCTGCAACTTGAGCCGCTTGAGCATTAGCATTATTCATGGAAGAATTACCTTGGATTTAGTGATTCAGTACATAGAACAACTACATAGGTAATCAGCTAATTTACGGAATTAATCGTAAATTACTTCTTTATAAGTAGGTAGACATAATTAAATATAAAATGAGTTTTTGTTCGTAGTCAGCGATTTATCGCTCTATTGCTGGGTTTGAAAGGACTAAAGTCCTTACTACAAACTTATATTTAATTAAGTGTCTCTACTTAGTTGTTTTAGACTGTCTTTTATTTTAACGTGAGTTCGACAAGCGTTGTTTTGACCTCACCCCCAACCCCTCTCCTACGAGGAGACGCTACGCGAACGCCTTTTAAGAGAGGGAGGTTGGGAGGGAGAGGTTCATCGAACTCACGTTATTTTAGTGTCGTGATTTAAGATAGAGTTCCATCCTGATGCGTAAACTCTCTAAATGTGCCGTCAGGACTGGGTATTGTTAATAAACCAGGTTCATCAGGATAAATGGCTGTGTCATTGGGAGAGCGATCGCCTACTTCTAAATATACACCTACCACCGAAGACCGATTGACTAAATGATGCCCATTTGCTTCACCTGCGGGAAATCCCGCCGCCATTCCTGGGGTGAGAATTTGTTCTCCTGCATCTGTAATCAAAGTCAATTCACCTTCTAATATATAGATGAACTCATCTTGATGAGAATGCCAGTGTCTTAACGCAGAATAACTCCCTGGCTCTAATTTGACTAAATTGACACCAAAATTTTTTAATCCGGCAAAATTGCCTAACTTTTGCCGCATTCGTCCTGCAACCAATGCTTTGAAAGGATTGGGGTAATTTGTACTTCTTTCAGTCGGTACGTCTTGAGGGTCGATAATCATCTTGAAAATAGGGGTGAGGAACTAGTGCTGAGAAACTCTTAATTTTGAATTGATTCGTCTCCAATCATGAACTTTTCTTCAAAGCGATCGCAACTGAACCACTAACTACCAAACAAGCTCCCACAATTGCTATCACTGTCAGACGTTCTGGAGGAATTAAACCAGGTGCAACCAGTGATGTCAACTCCACAGCTATTAAAGTTACAATTGGCGCTAGAGCTAATACTGCACTCACCCGTGAGGCTTCCCAATGTTCTAACGATTCAGCAAAAGCACCATAGGCAAATACTGTATTTAACGCACAAAAAAGCAATGTGATTAAATGAACATTGCTCAGTCGCATAATTGCCTGAAAATTGGCGAATGGAGTAAATAATAAAGCGCTTCCTCCATAAATAACTAACATGATATGGGCAGAAGATAGCGATTGTAATAATTGTTTTTGGGCTAGGGCATAAATAGCCCAAACTACTGCCCCTAAAACAACTAAAGCACTACCAAAAATATAGTTACTGTAAGAAGAGGTAATGATGTTAGTGAGTTGAGAACGAAAAAATAATACGTAACCAATAGTCAATACACTAACACCAAACCATTGAAAGATATTGTATTTTTCTTGAAAAACAATTAAACCGCCAAAACCTAATAAGAGGGTAGCTAATTGAATAATTATTTCTGCGTTAGCGGGTGATGTTAAGGCTAAACCCTGCATAAACAGGAAGTAATTTGCAGCTAACATAATTGTAGCGATCGCTAATAACTTCCAAGAACTGGTTTGCAACTGTTTTAAATTTGGTAGATTACCTCGCATTCCTAAATATACAGCTAGCAACACAAACGATATCAAAAATCGGAACCAAATAACTGTATAAACATCAAGCGCTTGCAATATTACTTTCAACGCGATCGGTAAAATTCCCCACAAAAAAACAGTCAACAAAGATAGCGCCAGCCCTAAACGCCAGCGACCAGAACTGTAGTGCATAATAATTCGTAAGTAGTCAGTTGTCAGTTGTTAGTTGTCAGTTGTTCTCCCCTATACCCTTACACCCCTAATTAAAAGAAATCAATCATCCAAGGGGATTCACCTGCAAAGATTTGTGTAGCTGTGAGGATTGCTGTGTCTGTTGCTTTGATTTTTCCCAATAGCTGCAACTGATGGGGTGTAAATAAACTACTGTACAAAGGTGCTAATCCTTTAATGTCTAGTTGTAATTCTCCTTTACCACCTTTAGTTACTTCCCCCTTGCCATTGGCAACAGATAAAATAAATTTACCGTGGTTGGCAGTTAACAAATCATCTTGCACTTCTAAATGTAATTCTGCTTCCACTCCAGGCGGATAACCCCGCGCCTCTAGTGCTTTGCATACATCAACAATTCGTAACATCCAACGGTCTTGATTCCTAATGCTGGCTGTTTTTTCTGGTAGCATCAATGTTAAAGCATCGATGACCGAACTTTTCCATATTACTTTGTCAATTATGGAACGATGATTAGTAGCAAATGTCCAAAAAGTTTGTAAAGCAGCATGAGAAAGAATTGCCCAATCTTTAATTCTGAGAATTGTACCTTCCTTAGTTCGTTCCTGAGTCATGATGATGTAACCTTGGGGTTGGTCATGATCGCCAATTAAGTAACTATAGATAGTTTCTGAATCAGATTCACTAACTAATCCTTGCCAAATCGTCGGATGTCTGTTTAAGTATCCATGAGTCAATTTCGCTTGTTGTTGATATAACTCATGAAAGATTGCATAATCTTGAGGATTTACAGCTTCTATTGGTAAAGATGGCTGTCGAATTTGAATACTGTCACTAGGAATTTCCCACCAGCAGGAACTCCCGGCTTGTTCATATCCTGCTTTTCGGTAAAGGCGTTGCGTAGCTGGATAGAGAACTGAAATAGGAATTTCTCGCTGTGAGAGTTCTTGCAACATCTGTTGGATGAGAGCGATCGCAGCTCCATCTCCACGATATTCTGGACTAATACCCACAGCCGCAATTCCCGCCATCGGTACAAGCTGACCTCCCCACCACTGACCCATCGGGATAATTGCTAACCCACCCGCAACTTTTTGTTCACGGTAAATAACGCGAAAGTTTTCTAAGCCAATACGTTTGAGATAAAATTCACTGTCACCAGGCGACATCACAAAGCACTGTCTCAGGATATGCCCTAACTGTTGAATATCCTCTTGACTAGCCTTGGTGTATTTAAATCCAAGTGTCATTAGTTCCACCATCAGTAGTACGAGTTACAATCATACTACAAAGAGTTTTGATTACTCGCTTCGTCTGGTAGAATCACCCGATTGGGTGAGATAATATCAAGTTTGGCTAATTAGTGACGATATAGTTGGTGTTTTTGGTAACAGGTAATCGGTAATCGGTAATTGGTTTTTACTATTACCCATTACGAGCCGTGATGCGTAAAGCCCCCGTACTTCAGTCGGGGGATATAAGCGAACAGGACAAATTTATTTGTCCGTAATGTTTATAAAGCGTAGATACGATTTATAATAATAGAGGAGGTGATAAATAAGTGTTTAATCTGACATATGAATTTAAATTAAAGCCAACCCATGCACAGACTCAGATATTTGAAAACTGGCTAGAAATTAATCGCCGGGTCTACAACTATGCCTTAGCTGAACGCAAGGATTGGTATTTATCGCGTAGTTGTCAGATCAACGCTTGTTCACTTAAACACGAATACATTATTCCTGCTGACACCCCCCGTCCAACCTACGCCAGTCAGTGTAAAGCGTTAACTGTTGCCAAAAAACAGTTTCCTGATCTCAAAAAAGTACAGTCTCAAGTATTGCAGCAAACCCTAAAACGTCTAGAAGTTGCATTTGTGGCTATGTGGGAGAGAAATCACGGATTCCCCCGATTCAAAAAGTTTGGAAGGATGCGGTCTTTTGTTTTCCCACAAATGCAGGGTGAAAGACTTAAACCAGGAATGGTTAATTTGCCTGTGATTGGATGGGTTAAATTCCGGCAATCAAGGGAAATACCTGACGGTGGCGTAGTCAAGCAATCTCGTGTGGTGAAGCGTGTTTCTGGTTGGTATGTGATGCTAACCGTTCAATGGGATGTATCTGTACCTCAAAGTCTGCCACAAGGGGAAGGAGTAGGAATTGATGTAGGGTTAACAAGTTTTATTGCCACTTCTCATGGGCTAAGCGTCAAACGCCCAAGGTTTTTTGTAGATGCCCAACGCAAGCTGAAATTGCTGCAACAGCGTGTCTCAAGAAAACGTATTGGCTCGAACAATTGGAAGAAAGCTCAAAAGAAAGTAGCGAAACTACATGAGTACGTTGCTAACTGTCGTAAAGACTGGCACAGAAAATTATCTCACCAAATCTGCGACGATACCGGAATGGTGTTTGTTGAAGATTTAAACCTAGTCGGGCTATCCCGTGGA
>DATNQO010000288.1:0-6160 GCA_036704005.1 Leptolyngbyaceae cyanobacterium
TCTTATTTTCAACTGCATATAGTTATACCGCTATTCGGAAGATGCTCAAATTGCTCAATTTAACAATGGCTTCCATAGGTGCGGTGTTTGTCAGCATTGCCGCCATCGCTCCATCTAAAGCAGCCTTATTACAATTTAATACAGATGCTGGCAGTTTTCGCGATTGATACTATTACTGGCGAAGTTTTGCCTAATTTTGACCCTGACAATGATTTTTGCTGCACAAATGAGCCGATGTAATTCATTATCTTAGACCGCGATCGCTCTCCCGGTGCGGGCGGTTACGCCATCGCTCTCCTTTGCACCCATCAAGAAGGACTAGACCAACTACGAGAGCTAATAATGAAAATCAACTACATTAATTTTCACTAAAATACTGTATATATTCATTTTTGTAACCAGTTTTTGTCCTTGTAGAGCAGTTCTCACAACGTTTTTTGGGTGCGAAAGTGTAACCAGCAACATCCTATACCTGTAAAACTTACTCTAGTTGATATTACCGTGTAGATAGAATGGCACGCTCGTTAAGCTGAAAGGTAAGCGGCATAGGGCTTGCCGAGGGCGATTTTCCCTTTACAAGCGTGCCATTCGGTTCACACTCGTGATGAGTGCGATGGCTTTCTGTCCACGACAAGCGCGATCGCTCTGTTCACTTCTGTTCCCTCACCCACTCCATCCCCGTCCGCAACGCCGCCTCCGCACTGTAATATATCTTTTGTTCGCCAAATATGCCAAGAGTCCGGCTGATGATGCGGAACTGCCAACACTGTCCAGGCGTATATTAAACGATTAGAACTGTGCCGTTAATGCAGAGGGCAGTATCAACTTTAATATCGGACATCGGTTGGTATAAAAATGCGGTATCCGCAATTGTCCACCATTTTTACCGAAACTGGCTTACCCAATTAACCCCGAATGTCGGTGAATCGTTTCTACAGCAGCAGCTACACCATCTTCACTTCTCATCTTTTCCCCTAACTTCTGGGCTTTCGACCGCATCTATTCATCACCCAGCACTACCTTAATTGCTGCTGCTAAACTGTCCTGTGTCACATTCTTATAGGGTATCGGCTCTGGACTCACTCCCAGACGCATCAATAACTCGCCCCAAGCCCTTTATTTTTGGCAGTGTGCATTAGCCAAATATTGGATCTTAATTAAGTTCCCACTGATGCTTAAGCAATTCTCGGTAAGTTGTTTCCTGAATCATCATCTGCTTATGAAGCATGAGTAACAAATCTTGAGCTTGTTCACGTGACATCTGCTGTACTTGGTCAGCAAAACTTCTCAGATTAAATTCTTGTTCTAAGGATAAATTTATAGGTTGATTCAAAGTTATTATCGCCCAACTGGACGACAACTAAAGGGTAAATGCTGCCTTGAAAAGAAGTCCTCATATTTATTCGTTAATATTACTCATCCGCTTATTGCACTTCGTAGTATTTTCTTTTTTACAAGATTTCGTCTAAATGTGAACTTCTATTAATAAGTGTAACAAATATTTTACAAACTTGCCGCCATCTCTTCTTGGCAACCTCCTCCCCACCTCCGCTTCGGTTCAGGAATCTTTTGACCCTTCCCTGAGTATCAAAAACTTACTTTGCTGTACGTAGTCAACTTTTTCATCAAAGCAAAAATTTAATAGTTACCACTTTTTACATATTCAAACAGTGGCATCTGTATTACCTGTGTCTGTTTCCCATCCTCCAGGTTAGACAACGAAATGCCCAGCAGTCTGATACTACGATTTTCTAACTCTACTGCTTCAAACAGTGCTGTCGCTGTGCCAATAATTGTCTCTAAATCACGGGTGTAGCTAGGTAGAGTCTTACTGCGGGTGATTTGCTGATAATCCCCAAACTTAATTTTTAACGTTATGGTACGACCCCTTGCTTGATGCTGTTCTAGCCGAGAAAGCACTATTTGGGCAATCTGTTCTAATTCCAGTAACATCAACGCGCGATCACTCTTATCCACCGCAAACGATGTCTCTGCGCCAATCGACTTGCGGACTCTGTTCGGCTCCACCACACGGTCATCTTCTGCCCTAGCTATCTTGTAATAATGATGACCCACCTTGCCAAAGTGTTGCCTTAGCTCGGCAAGCGATCGCTCTTTCAAATCTGCGCCCGTGTGAATGCCCAACGAGTGCATCTTTGCTGCTGTCACCTCTCCAATGCCGTGGAACTTCTCAATCGGCAATGCTTCTACAAAGGCGATCGCTTCCTGGGGGAGAATCACTGTTAATCCATTGGGCTTGTTCTGCCCTGATGCCATCTTTGCCAGAAATTTATTTATTGATACCCCGGCTGTTGCTGTTAACTGCGTTTGTTCTAATATTTCTGCTTTGATATACTTAGCAATCGTTGAGGCATAGGCGATGTTTCGTTTATTTTCTGTCACATCTAGGTATGCTTCATCTAACGCTACCCCTTCCACTACATCAGTGTAGCGTTTGAATACCTCGTGGATTTGGGCTGACACTTCTCGGTAGACATCAAATCTTGGTTTAACGAAGATTAACCCAGGGCAAAGAGCGTAAGCACTCACCGATGGCATTGCTGAGTGGATGCCGAACTTCCTCGCTTCATAGCTGGCTGCGGCTACCACTCCCCTTTGGTTTGGGCTTCCACCTACTACCAATGGCTTACCTTGGTAGTATGGGTTATCCCTTTGCTCCACTGATGCGTAGAAAGCGTCCATGTCAACATGAATAATCTTCCTGGTCTGGTTGCTCATAGCTGACTTTACGCATTAAGGCTGGTAACTCAATCTCAAGCGTTATAGTACACCAGCACTATCTTAACAAGAAAGTTAAAGATGGCGGAACAATAACGCGGAATAAGGAAAAAATGTTTTCCATTGAAGATTTTATCGATGATTGCAGTGGGTAGCTTGTTCGCTTCGCCTGCCCAGAGCTATCGCAACAGTATTTGAATAAGCGAGGGTGAATGCGGTAAGCTTTTGTGATGATTCAGCCATTTACCAGATTCATCAGTATTATGAGTCAGGATCTATATCCAGACGATTGGAAACAAATAGCCACAGCATTGAAAGCGGTTGACGACTGGCGTTGTGCTTGCGTGCGCTAGGCTCTGCTTACGTCCAGGGCAAAAATCGATAATTTAACCTTTTCGGGACGCAAAGCCTACACATTGCTATTTATATTTAAAAAATCTCAACTAAAATATTCTTAAATTGTAAGTATATATGGCAAGTAAATGCAACATTCATCAAGGCTGGGAATTGAAATATTGCAGAATTGCAATCTTTTACATATTACGGACATCCAAAGGCAAGAATTAAAAAAAGCTCTTTGGGAGCATGGCGTTATTGTTGTTAAGCAACAAAATCTTACTGCTTTAGAATTAGAAAATTTTTCTAGGTTAACTTTCGGAGACTTTATGTTTGGCGGTTCTAGAGTATTAGATCCTGATTTAAGCCTAGATTTTCAAAGTAATTATGTATTCGCTTTAGGTAATCCAAAAGGCGAACCAGAACCATTAGAAAAGTTCGCTTGGAAATGGCATCAAGATAAAGATGGACTTCCGCGTACTGAAGGTTTAGAAATGAATGCTCTCTATGTTGTGATACTTCATGCAGTTGAAGTCCCTACAGAAGATGTAAATGGAAAGCCTCATACTACTGAATTTATTGATTTATTAGAAGCGTATCAAAACTTAGACGATCAGCAAAAACAGTTACTTGAAAATATGTCATTGCATCATAAAAGTCCTAACTTTTCTAAAGACACAATTAATGTTGCTACAAAAATACATCCAATTGTATCAACTCATAAAGTTACAGGTAGAAAAGGGTTGTATTTAGGCATTGATAGTGCGATACCTGTTGGTATGGAGGATAAACCAGAACAAGCAAGACATTTTATGCAAAATTTATTCCAAAGTGTTCTTGCACATACTCCCGTTTACTCTCATGTTTGGCAAAAAGGAGATATTATCCTTTGGGATAACTCACAAGTTATGCACAGAGGTATAGCATACGATGCAACAAAATACAAGCGTATTGCACTACGTTTAGGGGTCGTAAATGTGTAGAAACTTTAATCAAATTGAAAAATAATTCAAACTTTAAATACTTTCAAAAGCCTCGGTTTTTTTAGCTTTCGGGATATTGTTAGCGCTTCGGTCTGTGACAAGGCTTGCGCGATCGCCTGCTCAACACTCAATCACCTTGTCCATCCAAATAATCAACCACTATTTGTGTCAGAAAATCCATTTCCGTTAACCCAGACGCGGCAATCGCCTGATTCAATTTCTCGTCATACTCAACAGGCATTTTTAATGTCCGCGCTTTCCCACGCTCAACGCCATAAAATCTACTCTTTTTCCGCAGCGATTCTTTTTTATGATCTGCTGGAATTGTACTGGCTTTCTCCAAATCCCAGCTGTAGAGCGACACATTATTTGTCCACTTCGACAAATAATGTGTCACAGCATTATATTAACTATAAATCTATGTATATCAATGGGTTTCAGGAAATAAACCCACAAAAAGCTGGCTCAGGCTTTTACGACAAATTAAGTGTCTTTTTTTAGGATAAGCGGCAAATTGAGTGACAATTATTAAATTAGCGAATAATTAAGTGTCATTTATTCGCAATTTCATAGTAGTATAAATGTACCCAAATAATCCAAGATAAATCACATCTATGAGTTATTTAGATGTAGATAACCAGTTTGAACTGGAAAATGATGATGACTTCCTTTTGGATGATGAGGATGCAGATATACTCGATTTTTCAATGAAAGTCGAGTCCTTGAGTGACCATGAAAACTCTGTAGAAGGAGACAAATCAGTTGAGTTTTTGGATCAGAGATATTTAGAAGACTCAGAACTGAGGCTATCAGCAGAGCAAAGACTCAAACTGGAAATAATTCGTAATTTACGTGAACCTTGCGATCGCCTAACTTATGGTGAAAGGTTGAGGGAAGCAGCCAAAAAGCTTGGTAAATCAGAACGAACGGTTAGACGTTTAATTAAGTCTTGGGAAGAAAAAGGTATAGCTGCTTTAGCGGAAGTTCCTAGAGCAGACAAAGGACAGGTGCGAAAAAGCGAATACTGGTATAATTTGAGTCTCAAAATTTATAAACAAGGAAATAAGGGAAGCGATCGCATGACTCGTACTCAGGTCGCAGAGAAGATTGAGGTTAAAGCTTACGAATTTGCTAAAAAAGAATTAGAAGCTGAAATATCAAGGTTAGAAAGTCAGGGATTGCAGGGAGAAGAATTAGATTGGGAGATCAACAAGCTGATAAAAATCAAGGCGCAGACACAAGGATTTAAGTATTGGTCGAAGTATGGAAAACCTCCTAGCACTAGAACAGTGGAAAGATGGCTCAAGCCTGTTGAAGAGAAAAGGCATAAGTCACGCACTAGCCGCAGCCCAGGATGGCACGGTTCGGAACACGTAATCAAAACCCGTGATGGCCAAGAGATATCGATTAAATACACTAATCAGGTTTGGCAAATAGACCATACTAAAGCTGACCTTATATTAGTAGACGAAGATGGTGAGGAGATAGGTCGTCCTCAATTAACGACGGTAATAGATTGTTATTCTCGTTGCATTGTTGGATTGCGTCTAGGTTTTGCTGCACCCAGTTCTCAAGTTGTTGCTTTGGCACTGCGTAATGCAATTATGCCAAAGCGTTACAGTTCAGAGTATGAGCTTAGATGTAAGTGAAACCTGCAACCTATATAGGTTGTTTTAGGAGTTTCAATAACCATCCCGGCTAGGGGTGGGTTAAAAAATTTCCAGTTATTAGGTGGGTTGAAAGTAGTAAATACTTGGTATTTCAGTTTTAGACCTCAAAAAAGATTACAGATAGCATTTTGAGAGCTAATATAACTAAAAATCCAACGTAGACCAATGAGTGCTACTCTGTAACTGCGTATCGTAAAAAGACGATGACAAATAATTTGTCGCTACACAATTTTTGACAAATAATTTGTCGCCACAGTCAAATAATGTGTCGCTCTACAGAAGCACAAAACGAGTCCGAGCCTGATGAGTTGGATGAAGAAGATTTTTAGATGAAACTTCATAATTTCAGACAATGCTACTTCCGTTTGTGCTATGAATTACTAAGTATTTTAGAAGAGTACAATTATTCATAGGGGCATTAACTTGAACGTT
>DATNQO010000289.1:0-4138 GCA_036704005.1 Leptolyngbyaceae cyanobacterium
TGCCCTGGCTAAATCTTTACCTGTAGTTATTAGTTTCTTAGCTAGTCTGTTGGGCTTGGGTGGAATAGCCGGGAAGATTCAAGCTATCTTCCAAAAACTGCGTAAGCCGATGGAGAAAGCAGTTGATTGGGTCATTGATAAGGGCGCAAAGGCGTTTAAGAAAATCGGTAACAAGTTCAATAATAGTAAATTTGGTAAGAAATTCAACACTGCTAAAGATGCGGCTAAGGAGAAATATCAAGCAGGTAAGCAGTGGGTGGAAGATAAGAAGGAAGCTGGTAAGAATTGGGTTGAAGGAAAGAAACAATCGGTTAAAGATAAGCTTGGGTTTGGCAAGAATGAAAATCAAGAAAAAGCAAATAAAGAGGAAACAAGTAAGGATATTCAAGACAAGCGAACTTATAAAGAAAAAGAGCAAGATTTACAGGCTGCTGTGGCTCAAGTAAAAACACTTTCTCAGCAACCTGATGCTAACCCTCAGTCGATCAAGAAACAACTACCTAGCCTTAAAAATACCTATCGCCTCAAAGAGCTTAAACTTATTAAAATAGAGAATAAACATTATCAGGTTTACGCTGAGATTAATCCTTCAGTTACTTTAGATTTACCTACATTAGATTCTGGAGATAGCGCAGTAGAAGCTAAGTTAAACAGCTTAGGATTTTTTAAAGCTCAAGATGTAGAACGCATAGTTACTTCTCTCAAGAAGACAGGGGGTGGAGATGCAGTAGGCAATTATATTAAATCAGGTACTTTTGACGGGTTTAAAGGCTATAAAGATGTACTAAGCAGCCTTAAATTAAAAACAGAAATTCCCGCCATTCTTCAAGCAATGAATAAGGGGAAAGCTCTGCTCGATAGTGGACAAAAAACAATCATTTTTGAGGAAAAAGCTTCTCAGCCTCCTCATTACGATATTGATATTGGTGTTGTCAGCCCTGACGGTTCATTTTCGTTAGCTTACCAACTGAAATATGTGGAAGGAAATGCTCAAGTTTCCAAAAATGCCACAAAAGCAGCGAAACAGCTTAAAGATGCTCCAGCAAAACAAAAATGGATTGAAATTCAAGTTCATGACGGAAAATGGAAAAGTTTTGAGCAAGAAGGAAGAGAGAAAGGAATTAAAGTGACTTTCAAAAGCGAGTATCCTGATATTAATTTGAAAATCATCTTCTCGGACGGGGTAGAAAAAATTTATTAAATACTAAGGAGAAACTTAATGATTCTTGATAAACATTTAGGTTGTGTAGCTGACTGGTGGTTTGAAGATCGTCGAAGTCTCGTTCTACCTAAGAGTCGTGTCGAACTTTACCAACTTCTCTCAATGTGTCAGAATGTTACCGAAGTTTTAGAAAATTATCGACTACTGCGTCCATCTCAAATTGTTTTTTCAGGATGGCTACAATATGATGCGGATATCGATAGCTTAACTAAGGTAGAAAAGCCAGACATTATAATTACTCTTTCTCAAGAAAATAATAGTAGTTCTTTACTAGCTAGTTGTGAAAAAATTGTCGAGCAATTAGAAATAAAGCAAAGTTTTCTCTATCCCAGTGATATAGAAATATCTGGTACAGGTATAATTTTTGATGCTCACAAACAGCCACAGGAATTTCCTGATGTTACTTGGTTATTAGGCAAAACTTTAGATGCCCATATTGTAGATGTTAATACTCAAAGCGATGCTTGGCTTCCTTATACATTATTAGCAGAACCACAAACAAAAATCTGGGAATATAATGCTCCTCGTCTTAAAGCTGCGCTAGAGGAAATCACAATGAAATTGGGTGTTACGCCCGTTACAGATAGTCATAGTGAATATGCAGTTATCGAAGGTTTCACTCTTATAAATCATACAGATGTTAACGATGATATTATACCAGTTTATGATTCAAACTAAAAGCAGTCTTAAAAATTTTAAATACAGCAGTTACTGGACTGACTTACCAGAAGAAAATATCCGTAATTATAGATTAGTAGCAGATGTTACTGAAGATATAAATATACCTTGGTGTGAAAAAACAATTAATATAAGTAAGTATATTTTAGGGGTTTTGATCAGAAGAGATAATCCAGGGTGGTATATTCCTGGTATAAAGGAAATTTTAACTGAGGCTAGTATAGAGGAGTATGAGGAATAAGTTATTTAATGACAAGTATTTCTAGCCTATAGAAGGGGATAATGTTTAGGAATTTCACGTATTAAATCTTAAGTTTTTTAACAAAATTATTGATGAATATTTACTCAGAAAACCATATTCATCTAGTAGAAGAATTAGAACAAAAATTAGGTATTAGTCTGCCTAATGAGTATCGCCAGGATCTTTTGGAATATAATGTGTTTACTCCAGACCCAAGTACATTTAAATTGCCAAATTCTGATGTAAGACTCCAACTATTTTCTTTTTTGGGAATTACAGAATTCATAAATGATAGCATCTGGCATACGAAACAGATGTTAGGAGACTCTCTGCCGAAATCTCTAATACCAATAGCAAGTTTAATAAATGGAGGCTTCGTTTGTTTAGGAATTGCTGGTGCTGATAGAGAAAAAGTGTTTTACTTTGGTGATACTCAAGATATTCAGACAGCCTTACCAGAAATTAGTAAAAATATTGTTCAGATAGCAGAAAATTTTGATGAATTTATAGAACTATTTGATGAAGCAGGAAATATAGATCAACTAGATGAAAATGGTTTATCTCAGTTGCACAAAGCTGCTGGGAAAGGAGATATAGAAGAAATTGAAAATCTCCTCGCCTATGGAGCGGATATTGATGTTGTCACAAACGATGGATACACACCGCTTTTTTTTGCAGCATCTGAAGGGCAAGCCGATGCAGTAAAAGTTCTTTTAGAAGCAGGTGCGGATATAACAATCACTCCAACAACAAGTCAAGGAACGCCCTTTCAGGTCGCCTGTGTACAGGGTAATGAAGAAGTTATTAAAGCCTTTCTTGAATATGACAAAACTCTGGCAAATAAGAGCATCAATAATGTTACACCTTTATACATAGCTGCTGAATTAGGGCATAAAGAAGTAGTGAAAATCTTACTTCAATATAATGCTGACGTTAATTTGCAACCAACTGAAAAATCAGCTACTCCGTTGTACATAGCAACATCCAATGGAAATAAGGAAGTAGTAGAAATTTTGCTAAAAGCCAAAGCAGATACAGAGATAGGTTATAAAGAAGCTACTCCATTACATATTGCAGCATTCAATGGTGATGAAGAGATTGTAGAACTTTTGCTTAGATATGGAGCAAATCCTCATAAAAAAGATCAACAGGGTAAAACCCCCTACAATTTGGCAGAAGCAAAAGGATATGAAAATGTAGCAAAACTTTTAGCCTTGAAGCCTAGAAAACAGACCTAGTTTTATTCAGCAAGCCTTAGACTCCATCGTCGGCGTAATCAAGACGATGTCGAATTGACAAAAATGCTGCTTGAGGTATTGGCAAGAGTTGCTGGTGTAGTTGGGCAAATTCTCAAAGACCCGATTGGTTTCTTGGGTAACTTAATTCAAGCAGTCAAGCAAGGCTTCCTCAACTTCATGAAGAATATTGGGAAGCACCTGCAAGCAGGATTAATCGGCTGGCTAACCGGGACTATGGCAGAAGCGGGGATTCAATTGCCAGAAAAATTTGACCTCAAAGGTATTTTTAGCCTAGCAATGCAGATTTTGGGCTTTACCTATGAAGTAATTCGCGCCCAAGCGGTGAAACGATTGGGTGAAAATAAAGTCAGCCGTCTGGAACAAACTGTGGAGGTGTTTAAAGTCTTAGCTAGTCAGGGAATAGCTGGGATGTGGCAGTTTGTGCAAGACAGACTAGGCGACCTCAATACTTTGGTGGTGGAACCGATTAAGAACTTCGTGATTGAGAAGGTGATTACGGCGGGGATTGAGTGGATTTTGAGCCTGCTGACACCAGCTTCCGCATTTATCAAGGCGGCGAAGGCGATTTATGAGATTGTTAAGTTCTTTATTGAACGGGCTGGGCAGATTGCTGATTTAATTAATGCCATACTGGATGCGATTGGGGCGATCGCTGCTGGTTCAATTGACCAAGCTGTTAAGGGTGTGGAAAATGCCCTGGCTAAATCTTTACCTGTAGTTATTAGTTTCTTAGCTAGT
>DATNQO010000290.1:0-3902 GCA_036704005.1 Leptolyngbyaceae cyanobacterium
GAGGAAATTACCGATCGCAAACGCGCCGAACAAGCCTTGCGCGAAAGAGAAGTTACCTTACGCCTATTTGCCCAGTATGCACCTGCGGCTATTGCCATGTTTGATCGGGATATGCGCTATATCATGGCTAGCCAAAGATGGGTGGATGACTATCAGCTTGATGCGGTTGAATCAATTATCGGGCGATCGCACTACGAAATTTTCCCAGAAATATCAGAGCAATGGCGACAAATTCATCAACGCTGTTTGGCTGGAGCCAGCGAAAAGTGTGAAGAAGATTTATTTGTGCGCTTAGATGGAACCCAGCAATGGATACGTTGGGAAATTCACCCTTGGCATAATGCTATGGGTGAAATTGGCGGTATCATTATTTTTGGTGACGACATTACAATACGTAAACAAGCGCAAATTGCCCTGCAACAAATCAATGTCGAGCTTGAACAACGAGTAGCCGAGCGCACCGAAGCACTGACGGAAATCAGCGATCGCCTCTTAGAAACGGTGATACAGCAACAACAAACCCAAATGGCGCTTTTAGAGCAGGCGCAACTCCTAGACTTGGCGCACGATACCATCATGACTTGCGATTTAAATGGGGTCATCACCTTCTGGAACGAGGGCGCTGAATATATGTATGGTTGGAAAAAAGCGGAAGCATTGGGACAAGTCAGCCATAATCTGCTGAAGACTCAATTTCCCCAGCCCAGAGAAGAGATTGAATCCCAACTTTTGCAAAGCGGTTATTGGGAAGGAGAACTTACCCAGATCAGGCGAGATGGGCGATCTGTAACTGTAGCTAGTCGTTGGGTTTTACAAACAGACCCTGCTGGTAGACCAATTAAGATCCTAGAAATCAATAATGACATTACTGAGCGTAAACAAGCCCAAGCAGCTTTACAGCAATATGTACGTGAAATTGAGGATTTGTATAACAATGCACCCTGTGGTTATCACTCCCTCGATGCAGAGGGGAATTTTATTCGCATTAACGATACAGAACTCCAATGGTTAGGATATACCCGTGATGAAATCCTACAGATGAAGTTTTTAGATATTGTTGCATTTGAGAGTAGACAGCTTTTTCTGAATAGCTTTACTAAGTTTAAGCAAGAGGGTTGGGTGAATAATCTGGAGTTTGAAATTGTCAGCAAAGATAAAACCACCCGATGGGTAAGTGTGAATGCTACAGCCATTAAAGATGCAGACGGTAACTTTTTGATGAGCCGTTCCACGGTGTTTGATATCAGCGAACAACAAGCGGCGCTACGCGATCGCAAACGTAACGAAGCCATACTGCGTCAATATGAGCGAATTGTTTCCAGTACCCAAGATGGTATTGCCCTACTCAATCGCGATTACATTTATCAAATAGTTAATCAAGCTTACCTCGACTGGTGCAACAAATCCCATACCCAAGTTTTAGGACATTCCATCAGGGATGTTTTGGGTGAAGATTTATTTGCTGACTTCATCCAGCCCCGCTTGGATAGATGTCTAGCGGGAGAGACAATTCACTATGAAAGATGGTTTCATTACCCCAATTTAGTACCGCAATTTATGAGCGTTACTTGCACGCCTTATCGTGAACCAGACGGTAGCATTTGGGGTGTAATCGTTAGCCAGCACGATTTAACTCAACTTAAACAAGCAGAACAAATGCTTGAGTTTCAGGCTGTCATCACCCGCAACATGGCAGAAGGCGTATGTTTGGTACGGGCTAGTGATGCAATGATTGTCTACGCCAATCCTAAATTTGAGCAGATGTTTGGTTATGAATCGGGCGAACTCAATGGTCAAAATGTCTCAATTGTCAACTATGCCACAGATGCGGTAACGCCTGAAGATGTCAATCAAGCGATTCGCTCTGCCGTTTTACAACATGGTGAAGCCACCTATCAAGTCTACAATGTCAAAAAAGATGGCACACCATTTTGGTGTAGTGCGACGACTTCTGTATTCCAGCATCCCGACTACGGTGATGTTTTAGTAGCAGTTCACCAAGATATCACCGATCGCAAACGCATCGAAGATGCTTTACGCGAAAGTGAAGAAAAGTTTCGCCAGTTGGCAGAAAACATTGATGCTGTATTTTGGATGAAAGATATTCATAAGCAGCAAATTCTCTATGTGAGTCCAGCCTATGAAAGTATCTGGCAAAGAAGTTGTGCAAGTCTCTACCAAAATTCTTTAACTTGGTTAGATGCCATTCACTCAGACGATCGCTCTTACATGGAATCTGCATCTATCGAACAGAATACATCAAGACAATTTGATGTCAAGTATCGCATCATCCGCGCTGATGGTTCAATGCGTTGGATTCGCGATCGCGCTTTTCCCATCAAAAATGAATTAGGAGAAATGGTGCGGATAGCGGGTATTGCGGAAGATATTACTGAACAGCAAAAAATTGAGCAAATCAAAAATGAGTTTATTAGTATAGTTAGCCACGAACTACGTACCCCTTTAACTTCCATTCGGGCTGCACTAGGCTTATTAAATAGTGGTATCTACGATAAAAAACCAGAAAAGTTTAAACGCATGATTGAGATCGCCGCCATTGATAGCGATCGCCTAGTGCGTTTAGTTAACGATATTCTCGATTTGGAACGCTTAGAATCAGGTCGTGCTGTCTTAGAAAAAAGCACCTGCAAAGCCGCCGATTTAATTGCACAAGCTGTAGACGGAGTAATTGCGATCGCCAAGCAGCAAAACATTACCTTTAATATTCACCCTACTGATGCTCAAGTCTGGGCTGCGGCTGATGCCATTATTCAAACACTGACCAACTTGTTAGGTAATGCAATCAAATTTTCTCCCCCTAATTCTACCATCACCCTCATCGTTCAACAGCAAACAGATCATGTACTCTTCCAAGTCACCGATCAAGGTCGAGGTATTCCCACTGATAAGTTAGAAGCTATCTTCGGCAGATTTCAGCAAGTCGATGGTTCTGATTCTCGTGCTAAAGGCGGTACAGGTTTAGGATTAGCCATTTGTCGCAGTATTATTGATCAACACGGTGGGCAAATCTGGGCAGAAAGTACCGTTGATGTAGGTAGTACATTTTTCTTTACTTTGCCCAACGATGGAGACAGTTGACAGTTATCAGTTATCAGTTATCAGTTGACTAATGACTATTAACTAATGACTAATGACTAATGACTAATGACTAATGACTAATGACTAATGACTAAAAAACTACTAATCGTTGATGATGAAGAAAGAATCCGTGAGCTGGTACAGGCTTGTTTAGAGGATTTGGGCGGATGGGATACTGTGGAGGCTGCATCAGGGACGGAATGTTTAACAATCGCTCAAACACAACCTGTTGATGCTATTTTGCTGGATGTGTCTATGCCTAATATGGACGGTTTTGCTGTGTATGAGCAACTGCAAGCAAATTCCGCCACTAAATCTATACCTGTAATTTTACTGACTGCGAAAGTTTTGCCAAGCGATCGCGCCCATTTTGCTCAGATGGGAATTGCTGGTGTAATCGCTAAACCTTTTGAACCAGTCACTATTTCTCAAGAAGTGGCTGACATTCTCGGTTGGAAAGACTAATCTTTAAACTTTGTAAAAACCCTTAATTCTTTATGAGTTCTTTATTTTTTTCATATATCTTTCTTGTTTATAGATAAACAAGCAACTAAGTAGAAGGACTAAATTAAAGCTAACTTGAGATTACCGGGTTTCGACTACGCTCAACCCTCGTATTCTCTTGGATCGAGCATTGAGCGTAGTCGAAATGCGTCTTCTAAATAATTGTGTCCACTTACTTACTAGAAATAGCAATATATATGAACTCTTGTCAAGTTGAGCCAGTTGAAGAAGCCATAAGATTTACTTTGCTGCCATTCTATAGTAATGCTTTGAGTCAAATTCCAGATCGTAGATTTGGC
>DATNQO010000291.1:0-14638 GCA_036704005.1 Leptolyngbyaceae cyanobacterium
ACTGTAATTACTTTAAGTTAGGTGAAGTAAACTGTTTACTATCAGGACTTATGCAATTGGCACTTGGGGTAGGGTGCGTCAGATGTGGAAAATCCTTGAATCTGTACTAAATTATTGGGGCTGACGCACCCTAAAGTTAGTTTAATTATGACACTTGCGTAAGTCCCCTAAACTTAAAAAATCATGTTTTTAATTATACTCGTCAGAGAGAGCGTAGAGCTGTTTTGTGATTTAGCGAGCCAAAATTGTTATCAAAATATAAAAAGCAGCGAATAAATCACCTCTACTGATAACATTTCTTTAAGAACAGGCTAAATACTTTTGCAAACCCTCAGTTAAGTCGTGTAATTTTTTCTAAAATCTATCAAGTGAGAGCGCGAGGCAATGTAGATTGGACGATAACTATCAAACCTACTTAAATCGGGTAGCAAGACTGACGCTACCAGAAGCTTATAGATCCCAAGTCCAGCATATTCAGGAATCGTATAAATTTCAGCTTGTTGGGGGATCTAGACAAGCAGCACCTTTTCCAGGGTATACGCTGATTACCCCATCTGCGGCGGAAGACTCGAAAAATTCTGGTTTTTATAGCCAATTAGAAGCTTATCAGCAGGAATTATTACAGTTACCTATCAATCAGGATTTGATAGTTCCTGTACCTCCTGCTAGCTTTCATGTAACTTTGGCAGACTTGATTTGGGACAGTGCTTATCGGGATGCTTGCGAACAAAATCCTGATTTTGACCAACATCTACGTTCCTGCATAGCTGATATATTACAGCAATATCAAGAATCCCTGACACCAGAAACTGAGCCGATTTCTTGGCAAATGTTAGGATTGATCATCATGCCCAGGGCTGTTGCTGTTTGTTTAGTACCCAAAAATGAACGTTGCTACGAACAGATAGTGAAATTCCGTCGCACAGTTTATCAAAATCCTAAATTGATAGCTTTGGGGATTGAACAACATTATCATCTGACGGCTCATGTAACATTAGGTTATTTCGGGGAGGTATCAGCAGATTTAGACCGGACAGAACTTAGTGATACACTATCCCAGTTGAATCAAAATTGGTTGTTAAATGCGCCAGAATTTGTGATTAGTCGAGTAGAGTTGCGGAAATTTGACGATATGACGCACTATTATCGTCAGCCAGACTGGCCGAGTTTAGATTTTTAATTAAACTTTAGGCATGAGGATTTGGCAAAGGTCTATACTGAGCTAACGTAGTTGTATGTAATTATGTCCGTTGCAACACTTTTATTATCTAACGGGGTTGGTAACGGTAAAAGCAATTGCCTATCAGCTATAACGCATCGTCAGAAATTAGCCAAACTTGATGTCAGCTATTAAATTGATAATATCCTCATCGTTTATAGATGGGGATTTTTATTTGCACTGTGTCAGTTGTGTTGTGATTGGTCACTTATTTTTGATGAAAGTCGAAAATTATAACCCAAGAGTAGATCATTTTCCAACATATTTTCCCATTGGCTACTGACAAAAATTGATTATTATTTTTATAGGAGAAAATATGTAATTATACTAACTATTCAATACATATGCAGTTATCAGAGTAAACTAGGGTTTGATGTATCATTTTTTAAAACAGGCAAAAATGTCCCGCCATTGTATTACAGTAAATATTTCTATTATTTTGGGCATAGGTGGAGTAATTGGCTTTGATAATGTTAGCAATGCTGAGATTGTTCAAGACAATACATTGCCTGAAAATACTATTGTTACTACAAGTAAGTCGGATGAAAGTCGATTCATTATAGATGGTGGAACATCAGTTGGTAACAATCTATTCCACAGTTTTACCAAGTTTTCTTTATTTAAGGGTCAAACTGCCTACTTCAATAGTGCGAGGAATATTCAAAATATTTTTGGTCGGGTAACTGGTGGAGAGGTATCAAATATTGATGGTATTATTAAATCTGACAACAGATTCAATCTATTTTTAATCAATCCCAACGGCATTATTTTTGGGCCTAATGCCAGCTTGAATATTCAGGGTTCTTTTGTTGCTAGTACTGCTAATAGTATTAGGTTTGCGGAGGGTGGCGAGTTTAGTGCTAACCCAGTAAACAATACCCCCTTACTCAATGTCACCACAGCTATTGGTTTACAATATGGGACTAATTCCGGCAGCATACGGTTACAGGGAGAATCAATATTTCAGCCGACTACACTGCAAGTAGAAGGGGGTCAAACTTTAGCTTTGTTGGGTGGCAAGATTATTTTAGAAAACGCTAATCTTAGTAATTTAAACCCTGAAGGTAGAATAGAATTAGGCAGTGTAGCATCAGCAAGTTTAGTTGGTATCAATCCAGCAAGATCAGGCTTATCATTTAATTTTGAGGCAGTGCCTGAATTTGGTGATATTAAGATACTTTCAGGAACTAATATTAATAGCTTAGGTGATCTCAACATTACAAATAATAATCTTGTCTTACAAGATGCTAACTTAAGTGTAGAAAATAATTTAACAATAAATACAAAAGAAAATATTCAACTGCAAAATAAAAGTTCTATATCTACTAGTAACTCTGATAGAATACCGGGCAACCATACTATTAATGCCCGTAATTTATTTGTGGAGGATAACTCGTTCATCGGTGTGAATGGTGGCAATTTAACGGTAAATGCTTTAGATACATTGCAATTGGCAGGTGATGTTAAAAGTATTCCCAACCGAATATATGCCACAGCTTCAGGTAATTACGCAGACGACGGAAATTTGATAATTAATACTCGTAATTTAAAAGTTGAGAATAATTCACAAATTATTACTGATTATTCGGCGATATCTTCGGAAATTAGTTCTTTTAATCTACCAACTAAGGCTAGTTTAACTATCAACGCTTCAGATTCGGTGACATTGCAAGGTAGCTCATCAGATGAAAGATACCCTAGCGGTATATTTACTCAAACTAATGGTAGTGCAGAAGCGGGAAACCTAACGATTAATACTCGTGTTTTGCGAATTGAAGATGGGGCGCAGGTAATTGTGAGAAATTCAGGGGATAGCAAAAGCGGTAACTTGACTGTAAATGCTACTGATACGATACGAGTAATTGGTACTTCTAGCAGTGGTAAAATTCCTGGGGACTGGTCTAATGATGCGAATACAGATGAACCAGTACCTAATAAGATTGCCCCGTTACAAGATTTGGTAATCACAGGAGTGCTAGGCAGAGGTAGTCTACCTAGCGGTATATTTACTGATGCAACCTCTTCTGGAGATGCTGGCAGTATCAGGATTCATACCCGTGAATTAACAGCCCAATATGGGGGCTTAATTAGTGCGGACACTTTTTCAGCAGGTTTGGGTGGAGATTTAACTATCGATGCGGAAAAAGTGCAACTGATTGGTACTGCTGCTAATGGTATTATTAGTGGTTTGTTTACTAGGTCTGGTTCTTCGGCAACAGAAAATGCAGGTTCTTTAGCAATTTTTACTGATGATTTGTTGGTGCAAGATGGGGCGCAGGTGAGTGCGAGTACTTTTGGTGGGGGTAAGGGTGGTAATTTGTCTGTACGGGCTGCTAACAGCATCAAGCTAATTGGTGTTTCTCGAAGAAATTCTCCCAGTGGCTTGTTTGCTCAAGCTAATAGGGGCGCTACAGGAGATGCAGGTAGTTTGACAATTGATACGACTGGCTTATTAGTAAAGGATGGCGCACAAGTTAGTGTTAGTACTTTCGGTGTGGGTAATGGGGGTAATTTATCTGTCGAAGCTTCGCAAATACAACTAATTGGTACTGCTCCTAATGATTTATTTTCTAGTGGTTTGTTTGCGGTAGCAACGCCAGACTCTAGGGGTAGCGCCGGGAACCTGATGATTAATGCTGATGTATTGCAAATTAGGTATGGGGCGGGAGTAGCGGTAAGGAGTAGCGGTAGGGGAAGTGCTGGTAATTTAAATATTGATGCTCGTTCTATAGGTTTGGATGGTCAAGCTTTTATCAATGCTGATACTCGTGATAATGGGACTAATCCTCACCAATCACAAGCTAATATTAACTTGCGATCGCAAAATCTCCTCCTCTCCCGTGGCAGTAAAATCTCTACCAACGCCACAGGTAATAATGTCATCGGTGGCAATATCGATATTGATACTAACCTTCTAATTGCTAGCCAAAATAGCGATATTAGTGCTAATTCTGCTGATTTTCGTGGCGGTCGCATCAAAATTAAAGCTCAAAATATTTTTGGCATCGAATTTCGTAATGCGCCTACCGCAGACAGTGATATTACCGCCACTGGAGCTAGCCCAGAGTTAAGCGGTACTGTGGAAATCACTAGCCCTGATGTTGATCCTAGTCAAAGTTTAACTCCACTCCCAACAAATGCAATTGATATATCAAAGCAAATTAGTCAAAAATGCCATAGCAGTGAAGCGATCGCACAAGCACAAAATCAATTTATCATTACTGGACGGGGTGGCATACCAGAAAATCCCTATGACACTTTAAATAATGATTCAGTTATGGCAGATTGGATCATTATTAATGATGTCAATCATGCTGCGACAAAAGAAACTGATCTCACCAAATTGGAAGATACTGCCAATACTATTGTTGAGGCCCAAGGTTGGGTTGTTGATGCTCAAGGTAATTTAGTGCTGACAGCCCAAGTACCCCAAGCACCGCAGAATTTAGGATTAACGACAGATTTTTGTCAAACTAGAGGCTAGAAAGGGGACTTCCAACTAAAAAAATATACAATCACTTTGGTGAGCAGGGGGAGCAGGGGGAGTATGGAATGTCTTTTTTCCCCCAGCCTCATACCGTTTCACTTTAATATTGATACACATAGGCAGCAGGGGGGCAGGGGGCAGGGAGCAGGGGAAAAGAATTAGAGGTTTGTCATTTGTATCAGGTATTTCGTGAAATGGTATCAAGAGCTTCCCCAACCAGCTACCATGCAAAGCTTCCTTGGTGAACTACTAGAATTAAAGCCGAGGATCTACAGGTTCACTTTCTAACGCCAAAATCCCGAATACGCATTCATGGATGCGGCGTAAAGGCGCATGGCTGACAAATCGTTCTAGTGCTTCCACACCCAAGGCGAACTCTCGCATGGCTAAGGAACGTTTCAAGGATAACCCCCGTTGGCGCAGACGTTGCAAGTTTTCTGGGGCTGAATATTCAGGGCCATAGATAATTCGCAGATATTCCTGTCCACGACACTTCACCGCAGGTTGTACAATACCCCGATTTCCTTTGACAATAAATTGCACAGGTTTGACAACCATACCTTCACCGCCAACTTTCGTCAATTCCTCCCACCAATGTACCCCTTCTGCTTGGCTGCTGGGGTCGGTTAAATCTATGACTTTGTAAGCGGTGGGTAGAAGTAAGGCGGGGTCTGACTGGCAGATTTGGGCTACTTGTTCCATGTGCCAGCGATGGTCTTTATCGGTATGCACAGATCCCTCTGTTGCTAGGATATGAAAGGGGGCTAGTTTTAAATCTGCAATATCGTTAACAGTCCAGCAGTAACGACGGTATGCAGCGACGTATTGATTAGCCATCTCTGCACGTTGTTGGTAGTGAGTGAGTTGGGTGGGGAGATTAACACCGCGATGGGCTTCTCTCTGAGAGGCTTCGCCAACGCCCCGCCGTAGGCGCTCGCTTGCTTGTTGTAATAATTTTACCGCATCATTCAACCCTACACTTGCAGCCACACCTACAGGCGCATATTGCCCTCTTAATAACCCTTGCGCCTTCGCTGACCAAGGCATGAGTTCACAGTCCAAACATACCCAATCTGTATCAAATTTATCCCAAAAACCACTGGCAGTCAGGGCAGTATTCACCCGCGCTAATAGTTGCGTTTCTATTGCTGGGTCTTCAAAGAACTTCCTTCCTGTGCGGGTGTAACAAATGCCGATACCTTCATCTACCACACCGAAGCGTTTTTCAGCCGTTGCTACATCCCGACATACAACCACAATAGCCCGTGAACCCATGTGTTTTTCTTCGCAGACTACCTCAGTAATTCCTTGGTTTTGGTAGTAGGCGAAGGCTTGGGCTGGGTGTTCCAAATATCCGGGGACTGAGGATGTCTCAACAGGCGACATGGTGGGAGGTAGATAAATCAGCCATTTGGGATTTGCGGCGAAACGGCTGATAATTTCTAAAGCGGCGATCGCATTTTCTTCCCTAATAGTTATATTTGGTTGTAATTTGGTATTGATGATACGCTTACCCAATACATCCTCGATATTGAGAACATCGTCAAATTCCTGCTGTGATGTGCGGTTGAAGCTATTTTCCACCAAAGGTTTCGCAGGTTCGCAGTAGACACGCGCCGCCGGGACACTCACCAATTCCTTTTCGGGATAACGCAGGGCGGTAAGTTTGCCACCAAACACACAACCTGTATCAATATCAATAGTATTATTCAACCATTCCGCCTCCGGGACAGGGGTATGTCCGTAAACTACCAGCGCCTCACCCCGATAATCTCCCGCCCAGTTATAACGGACTGGTAAGCCAAACTCGTCAATTTCTCCCGTACTTTCACCATATAGGGCAAATTCCCGCACTGCACCAGAACCCCGTCCCTGCATTTCCTGCTTCATACCTGCGTGCGCTACAACCAAGCGCCCATCATCAAGTAGGTAATGGCTGACAAGGGAATCTAAAAATTGTGTGAGTTCTTTGGTAAATGGTTCGCGGACATCTTCTGGTAAGGCTGCAATTTCCTCAAGGGTTTGCTGTAACCCATGATTTACCTTGACATTTTTCCCTCGTAATTTCCGCAACAGCTTGTTTTCATGATTACCAGGGACACAGATGGCTGTCCCGGCTGTCACCATGTTTCGCACTAGCTTGACTGTATCAAGGATACGTGTACCCCTGTCTACTAAATCACCAAGGAAAACAGCTTTACGTCCTTGTGGATGGTAATAAGTAGGAGCATCCCAGACTATATATTCTACCCCTCTGCCCCCCTGCTCCTCGGCCACTGAGCGTAGTCGTTCGCGTAGCGTCCCGTAGGGAAGTGCTGCTCCTCTGCTTTTTTCGTAGCCTAATGTTTGCAATAGGGTTTCTAGTTCATCACAGCAACCGTGGATATCGCCGATGATGTCAAAGGGGCCTTGTTCGTGTTTTTTGTTGTTCCATAGGGGTTGAACTTCGATTTCTACATTGGTAATTTCTTCTGGTGATTTTAAGGTGTAGACGTAGCGGAAACCTTCTTTTTCTAAACCACGCAGGGAACGCCGCAACATTTGGGTGTGACGACGAATTACATGGGGGCCGAAGTTGCGCTCTGTTCTCTGTCGGTTTCGTTCATGACATAATTCTTCTGATAGGTCAAAAACTATAGCAACCGCAAAGCAATGATACTGTTTCGCCATTTGCAATAAAGACTTGCGGTCTTCTGGTTGGACATTGGTTGCATCTATTACTGTCAACTTACCTGCGGCTAGCCGCTTAGCTGTAATGTAGTGAAGAACATCGAAAGCATCCCCAGAAGCAGACTGATTATTTTCATCGTTGGAAACCAACCCGCGACAAAAATCAGAAGATATCACTTCAAATGCTTGAAAGTGCTGACGCGCAAATGTCGATTTACCTGCGCCAGAAGCACCAATAAGGACAACTAAGGAAAGTTCGGGAATAGTGATTTTCATGGTAATTGGTAATTGGTAATTGGTAATTGGTAATTGGTCAACAGTTAACTAATTCGGAAATAAATTTGCTGTATTCATCCTTCATAGGTAAATCTAAATTTCTTTTTATGCGTCGCCTGAATGCAGGAACAGTTTCACCTGTTATAGGATTAAATCCTTGCTTTTGATATTCTTTCCAATAAAGCCCGACACCTCGCTTTTGCCAATTAGGAAGTTGATTAAAATTAATTCCATGTTGAAATAACATTTCATTTTTATCAGCCACAGATAATCCATTCATCATACTGGTTGCTTGGGTGGCGGTTTTACCATCACGACGCAAGCACCAATAACAATGAGCATTTAAAGCATTTCTGTGAGCGTCTTCATGTCGCCAACGAAAATAATTCACCACTTCTTCTATATTTGGAAGCTGGGAAATGCGACAGTCAAAGCAAGCGACATCACCCAATAACAAAGAAAATTTAGCGCTTGCTTCTCCTGCTAAAACTGAGTTGAGTTTTCTAGTTTTGCGGTTAAAAGTAGTTTCGTTATAAGCAAATAGCAAAGAGATTTCATCACTTTGAGTATAAGCATACTTAATATCGATGCCACAATTCATCAGATGCTCTATTGTGGTTAGCATCATGTCACGGAAGCGGATATCGTAGGGAGATGCAAATTGATGTACTTCTTTTGTTAGGCGGGTAAAACTACGTCCATCTAACCTAGCGACTATGTAAAGCCCAGGAATTACACAATAATCATTGGCTGTTTCAAATACCCGCATTCTACTATCTAGTTCATCAAATTTCATGCTGCCATTCCTCAACAATAAATGAATAATTTAACTCTGATTTAACTGTACATATTGCATCAAATCCTTCCGTCCAGTTAGGAATAACTAACTTTTTATATGTTCCTAGTAACCCTACAAGTGGTACAATTTGTTTAGGTGGTCTTTGACTATTCCTTTGCTTGCATTGTTCTAAATCTGCTGGGAAATAATAAGCCATAACTCGAAATTTATAGGCTTTTGCTGGGATGATATAACGTTGTCTATCTTCAACAGTAGGGTTAGTATTATCTACAACAAAAGGCTGTTTACCCTCTAAACAAGCTTGTAGAAAGATTTGCTCTCGATGACGAGTTTTCAGCATATCCATGTTAATGCGGATGTGGGTGTTTAAAAAGTAATCTCGATAGAAAGTAGACTTACCTACACCCTGAATACCAATAAAAATAATGGCTTCCATTGTTCATAATTCGTAGTTTATTGATAACCTTAACTAAGGATAAATTTTATTTTTTTGCGCTCTTCTTTGCGCCTCTGCGCCTACTCTGCGAGAACGCCTTGCGGCGAATGCGTGAGCTTTTAAATAATCTTTTCAGCAACACCAAAGTATTTATGCAAGAGATATATAAATTTATCACCTACATAATACAAACACTGCCATTTGTGTAGGTGAACCTAGTTCTGGGTCTTCTTCTCCTATTGGTTGAAATTGCACGTTATAACCAAAGCGTTCTGTAATTTTATTTGCCCAGGTTTGGAATTGCGATCGCGTCCATTCAAAGCGATGGTCTTTATGTCGCAATTTCCCCGCCGGGAGGTTAGGAAATTTGACGTTATATTCAATATTTGGTGTAGTTACTATCACCGTTTTTGGTTGAGCAAATTCAAATAAAACTCGCTCGAATGCACCCAAGCGGGGTAAATCAAGATGTTCGATTACCTCAATTACCGTCGCCGCATCGTAACCATGAAAGCGTTTATCTTGATAGGTAAGCGCACTTTGAATTAATTGTAAACGTTCCCATTGGTTACGGGTTAGGCGTAAGCGGTCTAATCTTTCTTGAGCAATTTCTAATGACCTGTAAGAAACATCTACACCTGTAATTTGCTCAAAAAAGACATCTTGCAAGAGTATTTTTAATAAATTTCCTTGACCGCAACCTAAATCAATTACGCGCCTAGCATTGCTTTGTTTTAACGCAGTAACCACCGCATTCATACGCTGTTGATTAAGACTAATTGATTTTTCTACCGCCGCTTCTTCCTCAGCGTGGGTTTCCTCTGTACTATCAGGGTCGGGGTTATCTTCCTCCGCTAACTGTGCTAAAGCTGTACGAGTCAGGCGCTGTTGTCTTTTGAGGTAACGGCGGGTAATTTGTTCTTTTTCTGGGTGTTGCGATAACCAACCTTCACCATGACGTAGTAATTTTTCGATTTCATCATCATTTACCCAGTAGTGTTTGTCATCATCTAATACGGGAATGAGGACGTAGAGATGACTTAATAAATCACTCAAGGTTATAGTGTGGTGGAGTTCAACTGTAAAATAACGACTATTACCCCAATCTGGAAATTTTTCATCTAAAATATGACCTTGGGCGTTAACAGTGTAACCCAAAGGTGTAAATAATTGGCGGAGGAAAGCTTCACCACCATGACAGGGTAAAACTGATAGTTTCGCCACCAAAGGTAGAGGCGTTTGTGCTAATTCTGGTCGGTCTTTGCTGCGTCCACCTAAAGCCGTGCTAAATACTTGTGCGATCGCAACACTCATAAATGATGATGCCACATAAGGGCGATCGCTCACATACTGTTCCAACGTCGCACCCTTCCCCCGCACCAACTTCACCGGGTCAACATCCAACAACAGCGCCGTCGTACAACGTTCGTCATTGGCTTCCGGGTAAAATACGTGCGCCTGTCCAAATGACAGCGACAACGACTGACAACGGTCTGGGTGTTTATGTAGTAAGTAGCCTAACTCCGTCGCTGGGGTGTGGGTGGTGGTGATGGTCAGCAGCATTCACTTATGTCAGTTTTAGTGATTAGTTAATGAATACCGCCTCAAGGTAAGCGATTACGGAAAATTCGTAATTCGTAATCTCTTACAGGTCTTCAGGCTTTCTCCCACAGTAGGCTTACTATTAGGTAATTTTAATTAAAAATTTACTGTTGCTATTTTTTGTACAGACTGGAGAAAAGGAATTAATTCTTGAATAAATGGAGCTTGGCGTAAAATTTCTAAATCCGCATTAGTTAATTGATTAAGAATTTGGGAAAAACTATAATCCTTGTGAGATTGGGAAAGCAATTCTTTTAATGTTTTACAAGGTTGAAAAGCTGCACTAGTAAGCATATCTTGAGAAGGTTCGTATCCTAATAAACGCGAAAGTAACCCGATATCTTGGAAAAAAATAATTTCCGTTTGAGGTACAGCAGCAATTACTTTAAATGGTATATTAACAGATACGCTTTCAACTAGTTCCTCAATATTTTTAAGGCGTTCTTGAACTACTTCTGGTGCTACTGAATAGGCATCAACCACAATAGCAACTGGTACTTGTCTACGAACAATCAAGGAACGCGCCAGCGATTTGACGGCGGATAGTCCACCAGCAGAAACAATTTCAACGTTGTTTAGTAATTCTTCTGGTAGAACAGTTTTAAGTAACTGTACATCGAAACTTCCTTCACAAACAATGTAGGCAATCATGGAATATCTCTCTCTCTTACGTCATAATCCGGTAATCCATCTTCTACGCATACTTGATATTTAAGAGTTAACAATTCACAAATTTCTTCTTTCTCTAAAGCATATTTTATTTCTTCTCCAATCCATAAAAGAATTGTCTGCGGTAATGAAAAATAGGAAAGATGACGAGCCGGATCAGTAAAACCAGTTCGACTAAATACTAATCCAATTGTACTAGCAGGACGGCGTAAAAGTTGATTACGGAGTTTAGCAATAGGAGCAATATCAACGTTTGTTTTGTCGGCAAAATCCTTGCTTTCAACTAGACAAGACAAACCACCGTAGTAAATAACACCATCAATTTGTTCAACTTCTTCTCCAAACAGTTTTACTCTGTATGGCCACCTTACTTTTGCGCCGTCTAGTTGAAATGCTCGTAATATTAGGTATTCAAATGCTTTACCTGCATCCCATCCGGGAGTGTTACGAGTCTCAATGTTATCCCATAGCGATCGCAGTCCATCCCATTGCAGCGATTGAATTATACTTTCGTATTGTGCTGCTCCAGTCAATTCTCATCCTCTAAATACTTATACCGTTTCTTGAACAAGATGCTTCACTGTAGAGACGTTGCATACAACGTCTCTACATCATTAACGAGTCAGTTGGAGAAAAACACCACCTTTCAACGTTCCCGCCTCATCACCGTAACTACTAAAGGTAAGCGATCGCAAATTTTCAAAGAATGGTTTTCCTACTACTTCTATCAGCTTGAGTATCGGTATTTGCTGCTCTACTAAATTCTGGCTCTTTGTCCAGTCTACATATATATAACCTTGATTTGGTTGGGGAATGACAGCAATACTATCTTGAAAATTGCGATCGCTAATGACATTCTCCTGATTATTCACAACTTCATAGATAGTTGCTAAGTCAGAGGCAAAAATCTCATAGTTCCCTAAAGTTGTATGTACCCCTTTGACATTTGCTTCCACCGTGAACGATGGTTTTGCACTATCAGTTTTTGCTGTGGTTAATTCTGTCCAAGCGGTGACTTTTTGCTTATCTAGAGTAATTGTATTACTGCTGAGTCCACTAGATGAGGCGATCGCATCTAAACGTGCAATCCCTTCTGGTACAGTTTCTACTTTCTGGGTCACAAAAATCCAGTCAGGACTTGCTTTTCCCACACGGGGAACTAACGCAACTGCATATTCACCCTGTACCCAGCTAAATATATCTTGCTGTAAATCGATACCCTGTTTACTCTCCACATCAGTTAAGGGTTGCACTAATCTTGCAATGATATCTGTTCCTGAACCGGAGATGGCTGTTTTGGCTTGTGTCCACAGTTTCGCTAAACCACCCTTACCTAAGTTATCTAAATGGGAACCGGAAATGACTAAACCTGCTGATGCGGGAACATATTCTAATGCGCCTACAGGTTTGGATAATTGAGAAGATGTTGGTTCAATTTCCAAGTCAGTGAGGAAGTTAGTTTCTGCGAAAATTCCCTGAGAATTTAAGGTCAAAGCTACACTTTCACTATCATAAGTTGGTTCTGGTAGATTCAAACCTTGCCATTGTGCAACTAGCGGAAGGTTAAGAAAAGCCACAGCTACAGAACCTTTAGGTAACTGTTGAGTAGCTTTTTGGTATTGGGGAGAACTCAACAAGTTTAAATCAGGAGCCTGGACATTATTAATGGCATCACGTAAAACTTTAGGATTATTGGCGAATAAGATAAAATTATCCACCACCGCACCGGCTAGAGAATCAGACTCAGGTAGGGAACTATCATAAATAAGTTTTGCGCCTTTATATTCTTCCGTCGCTAAGTTTGCACCAGCTAACACCCGTTTAGAGAACAATAATTGCAGAAACTCCTGGCTTTTGGTTGGCTTGTCAGTCGCAAGCGCCATCAGATATCCTGGTTGTTTACCGTTTTCCGGGTCACGGTCGATATCTAAGGTAGTGACAGCCAGTGTAATTTCATCTTTCAACCAAGGTTGAATATCTTGCTGATAATCTAAGCCACTCTTCACCAACAGGCTATTTTTCAGTTTAGATAATTCTCCCGAACTATCGAAAGATCCCAAACGGTCAGGATTAACCAACAGTGAAACCGTCACAGGAGCGAGTTTCGACACAAATACAGCCGCACTCGATTGAGAAGTAGCAGCAACAAGCCTAACCGGACTTTTAGCAAAGAACAAGTTAAAGCCTGCGATCGCCACTATAACCAATGCGATCGCACCAGCAATTATAAAACCAGATAATGAGCGTTGTGTAGTCATTAGTCAGTTATCAGTTATCAGTTATCAGTTGTCAGTTGTCAGTTTTTAATTGTCATTAGTCCATAGTCCATAGTCAAAAGTCCCCCTTTCCCCTTTCCCCCTTCCCCAGTCCCCAATCATCCCGTTTTCTGCCAACATAAATAATATAGGATTGATAACAAAAACACATGACAGGTAATACTTCTGGGCAACCGATTACTCAAATTAGTGTAAATGAATTAGCTCAACGTCTTGCTAGTCAAGATGCGAATATTCAGCTAATAGATGTACGCGAACCGCAAGAATTAGCGATCGCGCAAATTGAGGGCTTTGTCAATCTACCCTTGAGTGAATATGCTCAATGGTCAGAACGAGTCCCCGCTATGTTCGATCCCCAAGCAGAAACTCTTGTATTGTGTCACCACGGAGTCCGTTCTGCTCAGATGTGTCAGTGGTTAGTCACCCAAGGCTTCACGAATGTCAAAAATATTGCTGGTGGTATTGCTGCCTATTCTCTTTTAGTTGATTCCTCAATTCCCCAGTATTAGCCCTTACCTATCCCCAATCCCCAGTCCCCTGAAAGCTGGATTTTAATATTCCAGCTTATTTGTGCTATTGTTGACACAATTCTTGTCACTGAAAATGACATAAATGAAAGCCAAAACAATCAAGCCAAATCTACCTTTATCTAGCATGATAAATGTAGATCGCACCCTGGAAAATACGTATCTTACAATACAAAAATCCTAAATTATATATGCAAAAATACTTAAAAATTAAATAAAACATTATCACATTTTTCTTTTATCAGCCTGGGAGATAAGACAACAACCAGGGAAAGTTAATAATAGTTATTACAATAGAAATATAAGTCTACATTTTTAATTAACTATTATTAATCTTTGCTTTAAAATCTCACAATTTTTAAAACTTACTTAAAATTTGCCTTCTGACAAACACTCCTATGCAAGTTCAGTTGACTAATCGACAACAGCATATACTTTGGGCAACGGTACGTCATTACATAGCGACAGCAGAGCCTGTTGGGTCAAAAGCCTTGGTGGAAGAGTACGACCTGGGTGTTAGCTCAGCGACAATTCGCAATGTAATGGGCGTACTGGAAAAATCTGGGTTATTGTACCAACCACACACATCAGCCGGAAGAGTACCTTCTGACTCAGGTTATCGAATTTATGTTGACAAGCTAATCACACCATCGGAAGTGTTAGCCAAAGAGGTAGAG
>DATNQO010000292.1:0-4648 GCA_036704005.1 Leptolyngbyaceae cyanobacterium
CCTGTCCCGAAGCCGTGAAGCGGAGCGGAACATGGGTATCAAGCCCCGCCCTTCTAGGGCGTTCTCAATTGGTCGGAGTACAAGATCCGTTACTACATCCCCCCTGCTCCCTGCTCCCCGCTCCCCTGCCTCTTTTGACAAATTCATCAATTTATTGCAATTTTTTCGTAAAAACCCTAGTCAAACACTAGGGTTTTTCCTAACGTGATAATATTTACGTGTTAACTTTATAGGAATAAATAAACCCAACTATTATATATAGCGAGAAATCAAAAAGGTTATAAACGTCTGATCTCAAAGCTTTCGCGCAGTAAATATTAATTAATATATGAGCAGAAATAAAAAAGTATATGTTGGTTAGGCATCACCCACCCTAAATCTATTGCTAAATAATAATCCATATCTAAATCTGAAAAAAAAGAATCAATTAACCGCCGATATAAAAGATGAACGCAGATAAATTAAAATGCACCTATGGCAGTAACAAAATCTAACTCCAAACGCTCTAAAAAATCAGCAAAGCAGTCACAGGTTGAACCCCCTAGCCTGAGTATCAAAGAACAGCTAGCCCAAAAACGTAAGGCTACTAAAGCACGTAAAGAACTCATCAGTACACTGACTACTGTTACCTTTGTTAGCCTCTTTGCGGGGCTTTTAGCGTTTTTGGTAGTTGGTATTAAAACCGCAGTTCCCGTTGTTTTAGGGATTATTGTCATGTCCCTTTGTTACAAATATCCCCGTATGGGACTGATAGGGTTCTTAATATATGTACCTTTTGGCGGAACCATCACTTACTACATTGGTAACAGTCCAATTTTGCAACTAGCCAAAGATGCTTTTTACTTTCCGGCGCTAATTGCCATTTGGCAAGCTTGTCGTCGGCAAAAACTACCTTTAATTTTTCCCCCAGCTATTAGAACACCATTCTTTATCTTATTAGGCGTATGTCTTTTGACCTTGTTATTTGTGAATGGCGCACAACAATTCAGCCCTCCTGATCTTGGCCCATTTAAACAAGCACCTAATGAAATACCTTTAGGGATGGGGATTTTGGGATTAAAAGTACTTATAGGTTATTTGCCTTTGATAGCTTGTGTCTATTACCTCATGAAGGATAAAAAAGACTTTCTCTTCATATCGCGCCTACAAGTTGTTCTCATACTCGTATGTTGTGCATTAGGTATTGTGCAGTTTCTTTTACTGCGAGTTGGGATATGTGAAGGTACTAGAAACGCTACAGGAGATGCCTTATTTAAGGCAACATTGGAAGCAAGATGTTACTTTGGTGGTGCTTTAGTTTACAGCCCTGATGAGGGAATGATTAGATTACCTGGAACCTTTGTTGCCCCTTGGCAGTGGGCATGGTTTTTAATTTCTAGCACTTTTTTGGCTTTTGCTACAGGTTTCTCTGATCCTTCAATAATCTGGCGGTTGATCAGTCTAGGTTCTATGGCTGGCATATTTATTAATGCAGTTATATCTGGACAAAGAATTGCTTTAGCATTAGTACCCGTTTGTTTTGTGATTTTACTTATACTCACAGGTCAAATCGGTAACTTGAAACGTTTCATTCCTATCGGTGTGGGGTTAGCTTTCTTATTAGGAATTGCTATGGCTAGTAACCCTGCGGTTGTTCAGGAACGGATAGATAGTTTTTCCAGTCGTTGGGAAGCTTCGCCACCCCAAGCGTTTATCGTTCAGCAATTTGAAGACTCGTTGGGAAGTTCAAATAACATTTTAGGCAATGGCTTGGGTCGGGCTACTAACTCTGCCCGGACTTTAGGTTCCACAAGATTGATAGAAACTTATTACCCTAAACTTTTGTATGAAGTGGGAATAGTTGGCACACTGGGTTTTCTAGCCTTGGTGACTACGATTACAGTGGCAGCTTTTAAAACCTATCGCTCAATCAAGAACCGTAATTTCCGTACTTATGCGGCTGCTTTATGGGTGTTTATATTGTTCATTAGTTATAACACTTATTACTATCCTCTAGATGTTGACCCGGTAGCCGTGTACTACTGGTTTTTTGCGGGCATATTGTTTAAATTACCAGAAATAGATAAACAAGAGAGGGAAAATGCTGATACACCAGAAAAAAACAAGAAAAAAGGACTACAACTAAAATTTTTATAAACTACACTCTCAGTAGGTGCAAAATAAATATGGCAATCTGAGCAAGCTAATTTTAACTAGGTAGAAAGATGAGTAATTTGCCTTTGATTACCGTAGTGATACCAACTTACGGACGAGAGGAACCCCTAAAGGATAGCATTGTAGATGTTTTAAATCAGGATTATCCAAACTATGAAGTTTTGGTGGTAGACCAGTCACCAACACACAAGCCAGAAATTCAAGCTTACTTAGAAGAAGTCGCAGCCGCAGGGAAAATTAAATGGTTTCGCTTAAATTGGGCGAGTTTACCAGGCGCACGTAACTATGCTATCAGGCGGTCATCTGGTGAGATAATCTTATTTATTGATGATGATGTCAAGTTAAAACCCAGTTTTTTAGCAGCCCATGCCAAAAATTACATCCAAAATCCAGAGGTGGGGGCTGTTGCAGGTCGCGTATTTGACAGAATGAAATTAGGTGATTCTGGGGGAGATTTAGAGATTGAATATTTACCGCCAGAAGCAATGGATCCGGGAATTGCTTGGTATCATATCGATTTAGTACATACGATTAAACCCCAGCAAGTGTTGACTGCTAGGGGTTGTAATATGTCTTTTCGGGGAGAGATTTTTACCAAACACGGACTGAGGTTTGATGAAAGATTTGGCGGTAGTGCAGTGCGCGAAGAATCAGATTTTTGTCTGAGGTTTCGGCGGACAGGGTATAAAATTTGGTATGACCCAGAGGCAGATTTAATTCACTTAGGGGAAGAAACAGGGGGTTGTCATGATATTAGTACGCGATCGCTCCAATATCAATTCACCTTCTACCACAATCATTTCCTCCTGGGATTGAAAAACCTCAACGTTAGCCAAGCCCTACGCTTATACGCCCGCTTATTTGATTGTCATGTCTTGGGTCGTCCCCCTTGCCACAAAAGCGGTTCTCCTGTCAAAATTCTCAGCCGTGCAGTATTCTATACATTAGGTTTTTTCAAAGCTTTAGGAACCGTCATCCAATCACCTTGGAATGATGGTCAGATTTATACTCGTCTTGATCAAGAGTCATTAGTCAAGAGTCATTAGTCATTAGCAACTGACAACTGACAACTGAAAACTAACAACTAAACAAATATTTATGAGAATTTTAGTTGCCAGTCATACTTATATCGTAAACCTTAATTGCGAAAAACTCCGTGCTTTATCCCAACTAGAACCAGGGATTGAAGTTACAGTTGTAGTCCCTAAAACTTGGAAACCTGGGGGTGTGCAGAATAAAATTATTGCAACCCAGTACCGGGATGAAGGCGCATTTAAGATAGTTCCGGTTACCAATTTTAGCCAAAACCACCAAGGTCTACTCACCTTTGGGGCTGATTTAATCTCATTATTACGTGAGTTTCGCCCCGAAGTAATACAAGTAGAACAAGGGTCTAGAGGACTTGCATATACGCAGTTAATTGTTTTAAATCAACTATTAGGACTTAAGGCAAAAAACATCTTTTTTACTTGGTGGAATTTACCTTACGAGTTAAAACTGCCAATTGCTCTATTAGAAAAGTTTAACCTCAACAATAGCCACGGCATTATTTCTGGTAATCAAGATGGGGCAGAAATTTTAAGACAACGAGGATATAAAGGCCCAATCAAAGTTATGCCTCAGTTGGGTGTGGATGAAAGTTTATTTACACCTAAACCACAACCGGAATTAGCCGCTAAGTTGGGTATTCAACCGGGTGAATTTGTTATTGGTTTCGTTGGGCGATTTGTGCCAGAAAAAGGGTTACTCACACTTTTGCAGGCATTATCTAAATTACCACTTGATAAACCCTGGAAACTATTATTATTAGGTCGAGGCCCCTTACAAGAGGAAATAGTTAAAGTTGCCTCAGAAAATCATATCCAAGATAGGGTGATTTTGGTTGAAAGTGTACCTCATAACGAAGTCGCTAATTACATTAATTTAATGACTACTTTGTTACTACCTTCAGAAACAACTTATAAATTTAAAACTTTAACTTCTGTGGGTTGGAAAGAACAGTTTGGTCATGTATTAATTGAGGCGATGGCTTGCAAAGTTCCAGTAATTGGTTCTGACTCTGGTGAAATTCCCTATGTAATTGGGGATGCTGGTTTAGTCTTTCCTGAAGGTGATGTACAAGCATTAGCAAATTGCTTATTACAACTGATGGAAAAACCAGATTTAACTCAAGAACTGGGTGAAAAGGGTTATCAAAAAGCTATGGTTAAATATACAAATAAAGCTTTAGCCAAGGAACAATATGATTTTTATCAAGAATTAGTAAATAGTTAGATGAAGTTCCCTCTGTGCCTCTGTGGTGAAATAATTAAACACAGAAACACAGAGTTTTAATATTCTTAAGTAGGTAGACATAATTAAATGTAAGATGAGTTGTTCGTAGTGTTCGCGTAGCGTCTGTCTACGACACGCTACGCGAACGGAGAAAGCGATTTATCGCTCTGTTGCTGGGTTTTAAAGGACTAAAGTCCTTACTACAAACTTATATTTTATT
>DATNQO010000293.1:0-9232 GCA_036704005.1 Leptolyngbyaceae cyanobacterium
TTGTCCGATACTTGCTAATCTGGAAAACGTATCTTAGAAGTAATCAACTACCGTGAATCTACGTTTTACATATCCCCCATCCTTACAATTATTACAACAAATTGCCAAAGGTTCTTTAGAACAAAATAAAAATCTTATCCGTGCTATCCGGTTATGGGCGTTGTTGCGTTGGCTTTACAGCGATGACGGATATACATTTATTCTTAGTGATTTTACTTATGCTGACTGGCGTAAAGCTTTTTTTAGTAAAACTCATCAAGACGAAGGTAAGCAAGATATTCTCCAGCATCAAGACCTCAATTGTGCTTGTAACAAAACTATAAGACAATGGTTTCTAGAATTAAAAGTACCTATAGAAGAATGGAAATCTTCTTTACAACAAGAAATTTCCCTATCTAATTCTCAACTAAATAAGCTTCTAGAAGAACGTCTCTTTTCTCAAGTCCGAAAATCATTACAAAGTGATTTAGATTTATTAGTTACTCGTAAGTATTTGCAAAGGTTAGAAAAAACATCTGGGAGAAGTAAATATTACCGTCGAGTTGAAATCTTGCCACAATTGGAAACTTATTTCATTAATTACAATCAAGCATATTTAGCTCAGACTTTAGGGATGTTCAGTTTTCTTGACCCTAGTTTACCTTTACTTGCAGAAGAACTTTCACAACAGGTAGATGAAGATAATCATCGCGTATTTTTGTATGTTGATTATATAGTACCAGAATCCAGTCCCATACAAGATGCTGTAGATGAAATTCAAAGCGAATTACAATCACTTTGGAACTCAAACAATATTATGCCTATACTATTGACTTACTACAGCGCCTATTTGAATCAAAAAAAAGAGTGCGCCGTTTACCCTGTTTGTATCTACTTCATGGAAAAAGCTAAATATTTATGTGCTTACGGTACTACACCAACAGGTGAGATTAATTGGTACAAATATCGTTTGGATAGAATCATTTCTCAACGAATAGAAACTTTAGATTGGCAAGACCCCCGCGTTCCACAATTATTAAGAGAGAAATACTATAATCACCAACTACCAACACCAAAAACTGTTAATATCCTCTTAAGAGAGGCTTGGGGGTGCGAATTTTATAAAGACCAAGATTTAATGATACTGCGGTTTGAAAGGGGATTTCATAAACGATACATTCAAGGAATTAGTATTCACGATACATTCAAAATTATTGATTATCAAAATGTAATTACATTAGTTAAACAAAATATTTTAAATTCAGAACATCAAAATATAATTTTAGAAACTCTGCAATCTCGTCCAAGCACAGACGTTTATTACCAAGTAAATTACAGAGTTGAGGACTATTATGTAATTCGCTGGTTGCGGAGTTTAGGTTCTAAAGTTGAAGTTCTGCTTCCTCTTAATTTGCGGGAAAACATGGCTAAAGAAATCCAAAACATTTGGAATTTATATAAGTAATTTTGAGATAATAGCCTTTCCTACTATACTGAAGTACAAATTCATTTGCGTGCATTTGCATTTAATTAGGGCTGGCTTCTCACTGAGGTAAGAAAAGCTATATATAGCAATCCGATTTGATTTCTGAAAAATTCTCAGTATTTGTAGGGTGGGCATTGCCCACCAGTTCATGGTTTTGGTGGGCAATGCCCACCCTACGTATATTTCAAAAATCAAGTATGAATCTTATATAAATCAACTCAGAAAGATACAGGTATAGAATTTAGTTAATTGTTGACTAATGACTAACCTCCACAGATGCAAGTGTGCTGTGCAATGTTTCTAGTAATTCTTTGGTTGTGTAGGGTTTGGGTAGAAACTTTTTCACCACCACAGATGAGGCTAGTTTTTGGTTAGTTACTAAACCGCTAACAGCTATAATTTTCACCTGAGAATTGACTTTTTGTAAGGCGCGGATGGCACTAATTCCGTCCATTGACGGCATCATCATATCCATGAGGACTACGCTAATTTTATCTTTGTGTTGGGCGTAAAGTGCGATCGCCTCTACACCATCAGAGGCTGTCAGCACACGATAGTTATAGGTTTCTAAGGAAATCCTCGTCATTTCCAAGATTTTGGCTTCGTCATCCACAACCAAAATCAACTCTCCGTTACCTTTGAGTAGTTCCAAGTCTTCTATAAAAGGTGTGGCTGTGGCTTCAACGGCAGGTATAAATACCTTAAACTCTGTCCCTCGCCCGACTTCACTATACACATTCACAAAACCATTGTGGCTTTTGATAATGCCTTGTACGGTTGACAATCCTAGCCCTGTACCCTTACCAACCTCTTTTGTCGTGAAGAATGGCTCAAAAATTCTATCGAGTGTTTCTTGTTCTATTCCCATCCCCGTATCAGTCACGGAAATCACTATATAAGGCCCAACGCAAGCATGAATATTCATCCGTGCGTAATGCTCGTCAATAAATAAGTTTCTGGCAGAGATAGTCAAATTACCCCCATTAGGCATAGCATCGCGGGCGTTGACTACAAGATTCATCAGCACTTGATGCAGGTTTGTTGCATCACCAATAACTGTCCAAAGTTCTGGCTCAATTTGGGTTTCACACTCAATTGATTTAGGAAATGTTTCTTGGATAATTTGCTTAATTTCGGAAAACAAGTGGCTAATTTGAACAATCGTCCGCTTACCTTCTACTCCACGAGTAAATTGTAATACCTGTTTAACTAAAGCAGCCCCACGTTTAGTATTTGATTCGATAGTTTTAAACATTTGCTGACTGCGTTCGTCAACGTTGGGGAGTTTGAGTTGCAGCAGTTGGGATGCTGTAAGAATTGGTGTCAGGATATTATTTAAGTCATGGGCAATACCACCAGCTAGAGTTCCTACACTTTCCAATCTTTGAGCGCGGAGAAACTGACTTTCTAATTCTTTTTTCTCTGTTATATCAGTGTTAACCGTCAAAATGGATCTAGGTTGTCCATCCTGATCGCACATTAAATTCCAACGACTGGCAACAATAATAATTTTACCATTTTTGGTAATTTGCTGTAATTCACCTTGCCAATAACCACAATCAGCCAAGCTTTTCTGAACTACTTGCAGTTGAGATAGAGTTTGCGCTTTATATAAAAGTTTATTGGCATCCTGACCGATAATTTCATGTGAGTGCCACCCATATAAATATTCCGCGCCGTGGTTCCAAAAACGGATGCAGTTGTTTAAGTCCCGCACGATAATAGCATCGGTGGTGATGTCAAGTAAGGCGGCTTGTTCACGTAGTTTTTCCTCGACTCGCTGGCGTTCTAAAATCTCCGCTTCTAGAAGTTGATTTTGTTCTTTGAGGGTTTTTGTGAGTTGGCGTAATCTCAGATGGAGTTTGACACGGGCTAAAACTTCTTCATGTTGCAGTGGTTTGGTGATGTAATCGACTGCACCTAAATTTAAGCCTTTAACCTTATCTACCGTGTCAGCTAAGGCTGTCATGAAGATGACGGGAATATCTTGTGTGAGGGGATTATTTTTTAGATGTTGGCAAGTTTCAAAACCGTTGATTCCCGGCATGAGAATATCTAATAATATTAAGTCTGGTGGGGCATATTCAGCTCTGGCGATCGCACTTTCCCCATCTTCCGCAACCAACACCGTATAGCCAGCATTAGCTAAAAAATCAAACAACAGTTCTAAATTTGTCGGATTATCATCCACAATCAAGATGACACCCTGATCAATTGTATTCATATTCATGATTTTTTAAAGTTTTTTAAAATTTTTGCAGAAATTCTACAATTTGCTTGCCTTTAAAGCCTTTCACCAGTTGGCGTAAATGAGAAGCAAAAGGCGCTAACTTGTCATCCGCCTCCTCTAGTTTGGTAATTACCTGTGTAATACCTCTGAGGTTTCCCCGCATCGCCAAATCCAGCAAAATTGCCAAGTCTTCTGCTGGCGGAGCAATTAATTGTAAATTTTGTGTTGGGTATGGATGAACATCTTTTAGCTGTTGTTTATAGTTTCTTCCATCTTGATAAATCCATTGCAATCCTAGATGAAACTGTAATTTTTCTAAAAGATCGTCTACTTGAATTGGTTTAGGAAGAAAGCCATCACAACCCACATCCAGACTCTGCTGTTTCTCCACATCAAAAACACTAGCTGAGATAGCAATTACTACAGTTTTATTAAGTTCTGGTAACATTCTCAGACGACGAGTAGCTTCAAAGCCATCCATCACATTCATAACTAAATCCATGAAAATTAAATCTGGCTTGAATTGATGCGCTTTGTTCACACAATCTAAACCATCTGTCGCTTCCAAGACATCAAAACCCAATGGTTGCAGCAAATTTACCAAAACAGAACGATTTTCCCATTTATCATCTACTACCAAGATTTTGCGTTTTGAGCCGACAAAAGCCACAATATTACCTTTATCAGCACTTTTAACCTCATCAGGTGACACTACCTCTGGTAAATCTAAGTCTAGCCAAAAAATGCTGCCTTGACCTAACTTACTTTCAACCTTAATTTCTCCACCCATCATCTCCACTAATTGGCGGCTAATTGCTAAACCTAAGCCTGTTCCTTCTGTTTTCCGACTATTTTCACCCACCTGCTTAAAAGGCAAAAATATTTCTTCTAATTGTGGTGGTGCAATACCAATCCCTGTATCTTCCACAGAAAACCGAATTTTGGAGACATTCTCTTGCGCCCATACATAACCTACTTGAAAAGTAATACAACCTTTCTCAGTAAATTTAACTGCATTACTTAATAAGTTAATTAAAATCTGGCGTAGGCGTTTTTCGTCAGCCAAAATAACTTTAGGTAAAGCAGAAATTTGTTTGTAAACTAAAGTAATTCCTTTCTGTTCGGCACGAATACGGCACATTTGTATGATACCTTCTAGAAACTGGGAAAAATGTAACTCCTGTGGGTACAGTTCCATTTTTCGAGCTTCTATTTTGGAAATATCTAAAATATCATTGATCAGTGTTAAAAGGTGTTCACCGCATTGGTGGATAATATCCACACCATTTTTTTGCTGCTCAGTTAATGTTTTATCTTTTTTAAATATTTGAGCATAACCTAAAATGCCATTAAGGGGAGTCCGCAGTTCATGACTCATGTTAGCGAGAAATTCACTTTTCGCCTGGTTAGCAGCTTCGGCGATTTCTTCGGCTCGTTGGCGTTCCTGAATCTCTATTTGTAATTGTAAGTTATTATCTTGTAACTCTAGAGTTCGTTCTTCTACTTTGACTTCTAGTGTGCGGTTATATTCCTCTAAATCATTATAAAGTCTAGCATTTTCAATGGAAATTGCTGCTTGGGAAGATAAAAGTTGTAATATTTCCACCCGCTCAGTTGTAAAAGCTCCTTTTGTGAGATTATTTTCTAAATAAAGAATACCGATTAATTTACCTTGATTAACTATAGGCGTACATAAAATAGACTTTGGCTGATGTTGGATGATATAGCCGTCTGTTGTGAATGCTCCCTCATGAGTAGCATCGTTAATGACAATATTTTCTTGAGTACGATAAACATAATTTATTACCGATATCGGTAATTTATGAAATGACTCCACAGGGGTTTGTTGGTTAAGGGTAATTTCATCTTGGTTATAGCTACCTGATGCTTCTATATATAACTTACCAGCTTTTTCCAAAATCAAAGCTCCTGTTTCTGCACCAGCATTTTCTAGAACGATTTGCATTAATTTAGTTAATAGCTTTTCCAGAACTATTTCACCAGAAAGAGCTTGTGATGCTTTGATAACTGTAGCTAAATCAAAAGTTTCAGCCTTACCTGGAGTTACTGGGTTGATTGTTTCTTTTTGTTCTGCTATGCGTGAAAATATTTGTGGATATTTGGCTTCTAAATCTCTAACTTTTGCTCTAGCACCCCAACGAATATAACCATAATAAGCATCATTTATATAGGTTAAGGCTATCTTGTCTTTGCCACAGTGGAAATAAAACTTGGCAGCTAATTCATTAGCTAAAGCTTCTTCTGGAAGATACCCATTTTCCTTTGCCCCAGCTATAGCTCTATCATAACTTTCCATAGCTAGCCAATAATTACCCAATATTTTTGCTTTCTCAGCTTCTATAAGTTCATACTTGTGTTGAAAATTCATAGGAGCATTATCTGCCCATCTTTTCATCTTTTCTTGATTATTGTTTACCCGGTTTAGCAGTTGTTCTGGTTTGGGGTTTGACGCTGATGAATATACGGCAATTTGTGCCAAGGAATCGTAGAAGTGGAAAACTGGGACAACTAGAAATGCTTTTACGCCATCTAAATATTCTTCGCCTTGAATGGCATTTTCCCAAGCTTGATTGTATTCTCCAAACAAATAACAAAGAATTAGTTTATTGAGATAAAAATAGAAAAGTACAGTTCTAGCATTAGCTGCTTGCAAAGCTGGTAAAGATTCATCTTCGTTATACACTTCACCTAGTAAACGACAGGAAATTTCGCTAGGATTGAGTAAATTGAGAATCGACTGGCGATAGATTTGATTCCAACTTAAAGCATTTTCTTGCTTGAATTGAGTTAGTGCTTGATTAACTGAAGCTATTTCTTGGTCTAGTTTTGTTAATTCTTGACCCATGAAGTATAAATGATGACAACGTTGAGCGATCGCATAATAACCATATTCCAAATGTCCATTTTCCAAACCACTTAAATAACCAGCCTGGAGAATTGGTAATGTCTCCCTAACGTGTACTTTTCCATGTATCGTACAAGAACCGGCTACGAAGAATACACTAGTCTTAATTTCTATCGCATTAAACTGTTCGACTAAACTTAAAGCTAATTTACCAAATCGGTAAGCTGACTCAATATCGTTAACTATCCCGTTTAAAATGACTCCATAACAAACGTAACCGTAAGCAGAGAAGGGCGAATTTCCATATTTAATAGATAAATTCACCTGTTCACACACAACCAATGGAAACAATGCAGGTGCAGATTGATACGTCGGGGAACCTAAACTTGTCAGCATCCGTACTGCTGCTAGTTTATCCACCTCAGTCATGAAAGGTAGATTAATTAAATCTTCGATATTCTTCCCCGCTAAGTTTGTAGCTGTTTGCTTAATAGTTTGTTCAATATCAGATACACTAGGTGAATTTGGTAACTTCAGCCCTAGTAATTCCAGTGCTTCCCACCCTATTTTGAAGGCTTCAAGTTGTCTGACTTGCACCATACAAGCTTGAATTTTCACTTCATAAATTTTCATTTTCTCGATAGGGGTTTTTGCTTGTTGTAAAACAACATCAACCCATTCATCCATCTGTGCAAAATCGCCGTTGAGATAGGCTGTTTCTACGGCTGACTCATACAGCGCCAAGGTAAGATTATACTGATGCTGCCAACTATTTGCTGTTAATAATGCCAAACCTACCTTGAGGTAACGCATCGCTGACTCATACGCTGTGGCGATTTTCGCTTTTTGTCCAGCTATAAGATTTAGTTCAGCTAGCTCGTTCTTTTCTGACTCTGATGTTAGTAAATCTACCCCATAATTGAGATGATTAACTAAAGCAAAAATATTTTCTTCTCGTTCATCAGGTTTAGTATTTTGTAATAGCAGCTTACCAATAATGAAATGAGTATTTTGCTTTTGGGAGTTAGGAATTAACGCATAAGCAGCTTGCTGTACACGGTCATGAAGAAATTGATAGATAATGGGTTTGTGATTTAGCTGCTCGTCAATAACTAGTGGGATTTTATAAGCAGCATCTAACGGGAAAACTAAACCAGCTTGTAAAGCCGCCCAAAGTTCTATTGCTGTTTCTGAAAAAGTTTTTTGGTTAACAATGCTTAATACGTCTAAAGTAAATTTATTACCAATACAGGCGGCTAACTTTAAAACATTTTGTGTTTGTAAAGGTAGCTTCTGAATCTGATTAATCATTAAATCTATAACGTTGTCAGTAATATTGATATTTTTAATTGCTGTAATATCCCATTGCCAACAAGCTTTGTCAAAATTAAATGTTAATAAATTTTCTTGATAAATTGATTTGAGTAATTGAGTGATAAAAAAGGGATTACCTTGAGTTTTATTAAATAATAATTCTGCTAAGGCTCTAGAATCATCTAGGTCTGTGTGGAGGGTATCACTGATTAATTGATTAACATGAACAAGCTGTAAAGGTTGGAGTACAATATTATTGGCGATCACCTCCGGTGGGGCGTAGCCCATCGCACCAGATTTTTGTATTTCATCTACAACCAACATTAATGGATGATTAGAAGTTACCTCATTATCCCGATAGGCTCCTATTAATAACAAATATTGGCTATTTGAGTTATTTAACAATAGTTGAATTAACTTGAGAGAATCTAAATCTGCCCATTGTAAATCATCGAGAAAAATTATTAATGGATGCTCAGGTTGACAAAATACATAAATGAACTGTTGGAATATCCTTTGAAATCTGTTTTGAGCTTCATTTATCCCTAACTGAACCACAGATGGCTGAGTACCAATAATTTGTTCTACTTCGGGAATTACATCAATAATAATTTGTCCATTAACACCGACCGCCGCTAATATTTTAGCCTGCCATTTGGCAATTTTGGCTGCGGACTCTGTTAACAATTGTTGAATTAACTCTTGAAAAGCTTGAATAAAAGTTGTATAAGGGATGTTTCGTTTAAATTGGTCAAACTTACCTGTAATAAAATAACCACTTCGAGCAGTTATAGGCTTATGAACTTCTTGCACTAAAGAAGATTTACCAATACCTGAGTAACCGCTAACCAACATTAATTCTACTGCCCCAAGACTAACACGCTCAAAGGCATTTATCAGGGTTTTAACTTCCGTTTCCCGACCATATAATTTTTGCGGAATCAGTAGTTGACTACAAAAATCAATTTGTCCAATATCGAAGTTTGGTATTTCACCAGTAGACTCTAATTTCTCAAGGCATTTTTCTAAATCTGCCTTAATTCCCAAAGCATTTTGATATCTATCTTCAGCCGTCTTTGCTAAAAGCTTCATCACAATATCAGAAACCGCTTGAGGAATTTCTGAGTTGACCTCTTTTGGTGATAGGGGTGTTTTGGCAATATGACAATGAATTAATTCTAAAGGGTCAGTAGTTATAAATGGTAGTTGTCCTGTAAGCATTTCATATAAGGTAACACCCAAAGAATAAAAGTCAGTGCGATAGTCAATTGCTCGATTCATTCTCCCAGTTTGTTCTGGCGACATATAAGGGAGAGTACCTTCCAAAAAGTTGGGGTTACTAATATTAAAGTTTTCC
>DATNQO010000294.1:0-13391 GCA_036704005.1 Leptolyngbyaceae cyanobacterium
TGGGGAATAAAGATTGAAGAATACTAACCCCTAGCCTCTAACCCCTAGCCCCTAACCCCTCTCTAATCCTCATGATCCTCAAAAGGATCAGCCAACTCCCTGCTAGGAGGGCCGAAGGCGGTGTAAATCCCATAGCCAGTAATGCCAATGACAATGGCTCCTACAGAAATGATAAGAACTATTGCGGGTTCCATAAGTGAGTTATTGATGATGAATGTTATTCTTATAGAATATTACAGAAGATTAAAAAAAGCTTTGGCAACTAATCTTAGGTGAACTATGGCACAACGCACTAGGTTGGGAGATATCCTGCGACCTTTAAATTCCGAATATGGTAAAGTCGCTCCAGGTTGGGGAACTACCCCTTTAATGGCCGTCTTTATGGGACTGTTTTTCGTGTTTCTGCTAATTATTCTGCAACTTTACAACAAATCAATCCTGATTCAAGATGTAAGAGTTGGCTGGTAACTATTGATACATAGTGATTAAGCTGACTAATTAGCAAACTTATACCCGGTCTTTCCGGGTTTTTTTGTCATTGGTCATTGGTCATTGGTCATTGCCCGCCCTATCATTGTTTTGGTGGGCAGTGTAGCGCTCTACTTAGGCTTTCAAAAATTAAGTGTGAATCCTATATTTGTGGTTGGCATACTGAAAACGCTAATCTTGAGTAGGATAGAAAATTAAATCTAATCCCCAGTCCCCAGTCCCCAGTCCCCAATCCCCAATCCCCAATCCCCATAAAATAAGGAGAACCGTGTGAATATATTTGGTATCGGTCTGCCAGAAATGGCTGTAATTATGGTAGTAGCACTACTAATCTTTGGCCCGAAGAAATTACCAGAAATTGGTCGGAGTGTGGGAAAAGCAATTCGCGGTTTTCAAGAGGCTTCTAATGAGTTCCAAAGTGAATTTAAGCGCGAAGCTGAACAGTTGGAACAGGCTGTAAAGACTACTGCTGAAATTGAACCCAAGCAAATCGAACCTGTGAAATCGGAACAAGATACTGCTGGTTCTTCCCCTGCTACCTGAAAAAGTGCAGTGAGTGGTTGATTGTAAAAATAGATGACAGAAGCTGTAAAACAACCTGCTTTGGTGATTCCCCAGCTAATAGTCGGGTTGGGGAACCCAGAGCCTAAATATGACCAAACCCGCCACAATATCGGCTTTGCGGCTGTGGATGCTCTTGCTCGTGCTTGGCAAATTCCTGTGGCGGAAAATCGCAAATTTCAGGGTCAATACGGTGAAGGTATCGCCTCTGGAGGTGTAAAAATTCGCCTGTTAAAACCTTTGACTTATATGAATCGCTCAGGACAGGCGATACAAGCAGTGACAAGCTGGTATAAATTGCCCAGTGAGTCTGTATTAATCATTTATGATGATTTGGATTTGCCTTTGGGTAAGACTCGTCTGCGCTTGTCTGGTTCGGCGGGAGGACACAACGGCATGAAAAGTGCGATCGCTCATCTTAGCACGCAAAACTTTCCCCGCTTACGTATCGGTATAGGTAAACCTAAAAATGCTGCAAATAGCGATAACTCAGATACTGTCGCTCATGTATTAGGTAAGTTTTCCACTACAGAAACTCAACTTATGTCCCTTGTCTTACAGTTCGTTGTTGAATGTGTAGAACTGACTCTTAAACAGGGAGTAGAAAAGGCAATGAATCGTTGTAATAGTTATACTGCTGAGATGCCGAAATCTTAGTTGACAGTTGACAGTTGACAGTTGTCATTAGTCCATAGTCAACAGTCTATAGTTCATAGTTGAATTTTGAATTTTGAATTTATTAGTTCTGTATCGATATACCCACACCCCTAACAGGGGTGCGGCACATCTTGCTTTATTATTGTCACAATAGGGGCAACTTATAGTTGCTTGTTTTTAGGTCATGTCCTCAAGCAACGCCGCCTATACAAACCGCGTAGGTTTATTTAAAACGGCGCTTGCGTCTTGCAGCCACTGCCTTGCGTTTGCGTTTTTCTAACGGTGTTTCAAAATGGCGATGATACTTAACATCAGCTAAGATGCCTGCTTTAGAAACTTGGCGCTTGAACCGACGTAGCGCTGAATCTATACCTTCATTTTCTCCTAAAACCACTTGGGTCATTCGTTTTCCTCATAATCAATAGTTTCCATTGTAATAGTAGCCTCAAACATAGCCAAACTTATTGGTCAGTTGACAGTTGACAGTTAACAGTTGTCAGTTGTCAGTTGTCAGTTGTTATTCTCCCCTGCTCCCCTGCTCCCCCTACTCCCTCATCTCCCTCATCTCCCCCATCTCCCCCCACTCCCTCATCTCCCCTTGAGTAAACTGTGCATCTTGACTACTGAACCTATAACAGCGATCGCCGGGGCTTCAAATCCTGTTTTTTCGACTTGTTCAACGATTGTTCCTAATTCGCCAATTAATTCTTCCTGTTCGGGACGTGTTCCCCAACGTACTAAAGCAATTGGTGTCTGTAAGCTCATTCCCGCTTGATTTAACTGTTCCACAATATAAGCTAGGTTGTGGATACCCATGTATATAACAATGGTTTCTGAACCTTGGGCGATCGCTTGCCAATCTACTTTCGGTTTATACTTACCCACCGCCTCATGACCAGTTACGAAAGTTACAGAAGAACTATATAAACGATGGGTTAAAGGAATCCCAGCATAAGCTGGGGCGGCTATTCCCGATGTAATACCCGGCACAACCTCCACCGGAACACCAGCCGCTATTAAGTCAGCCATTTCTTCGCCACCACGACCAAAAATAAAGGGGTCGCCGCCTTTGAGTCGCACTACAATGGCATGATGTTGGGCTTTCTCGATTAATAATTGGGTGGTTTCGTCCTGCAATAGTGAATGTCGCCCCATCCGCTTACCTGCGTTAATTTGTTCGGCTTGGGGATTGATCATTGCTAAAATTGCTGGACTAACTAAAGCATCATAGATGACTACATCAGCACATTCTAATATGCCTTTACCCTTGAGCGTCATCAGCCCAGGATCACCAGGCCCCGCACCTACTAGATAAACCTTGCCTAAATCTTGTTTCCCCTCGTTGTCTGTGCGGTTCATGTATAAATCAAATCCCCAATTAAATCGGCTAATTCTCCACTAACTCCTAGAGGTGCGGCTAAGTATAAACTCACCCCAGGAAATTGTAATTTTAGCTCGTTAATTGCTTGAGCGATCGCATCAGTTATGCCACCAGAAAATAAAAAGTATGGCAAAATCGCAATTTCCCGATAACCAGCAGCAACTAATTCTTCCACCCTAGATTCTAAACTAGGAGCCACAGACCAATAAGCAGCAACAGCCCCTATATTTGCTGCCATTGTTTCCACTGGCTGTTGAGAACCTGGGCGACGGCTACCGTGAGATAACAATATCCAAGCTTCTGCTTTTATACTAGCGATTTGTTTCTGGAGAAATGTCTGTAAACCTTGATGAATACCCAAATATGGTTGTAATTCAATCAAGATATCTTGACTTAGCGCCTGTTGCGCCTGTGCTACCTCATGGGGAATATCCGTCATCACATGAACACCAGGAAGGAGAAACAAGGGTATAATTTTCAGATGACGACACCCAAAAGCGATCGCAGTTTGAGCAAAACTTTTAATCTGCTCATGTAAAGGTTCAGGAACCACTTCCAAATATCCTGTCCCTACGAGCTTTTCTGGAAGATGCAGTTTTTTAGCCACCAGCAGTGCTAATTGCTCCATAGCAATTTCTGGACGCGGATCTCGGCTACCGTGGGATACCAGTAAATAAGCAGATGACATGAGCGATCGTAAATTTCGTAACTATTTTTAATATGTTACATAAACTTAATTTAAAATAATCAACAAATAAAAACTCTTATTCATCGAATAAAAAATTATTTTATATAAATAAATTTAGTTTACATAACACACCACTAGCATGGACTAACTAAGATAGTGCATGATTTCCTCTTTTATCTCTGTGCCTCCGTGTCTCTGTGGTTAATTAACATAATATTTACACCTTGTCACACTACTGCAACTTCAACACATCAACAATAGGAATGTAGCCAAAGTCCATAACCGAAAAACTAGGGAAAATCAACAAATAGAAAATATTTGGACAAGAACAATAACCACTCCTTTCGTAGAGTTCAATCTCACAGAAAAATGAAGTTATAGCGTTTCCTAATCTGTTGAGGTACAAATTTACAGCCTTTCTCAGTTGAGTGGAGTACACTTTGCAAAGGAACAGAGGCGCTTAGACTAGGGGTTAAAGGCTAGATGAATGTACCTCATCAAGGTGAAAAGTGCTGTATCTGCGTTCATCTGCGTACCCTTCGGGTTCGCGGTAGCGTTGCGTAGCAAAGGCTTCGCCAACATCTGCGTTTAATTATTCTTACCTGTACCTCACTGGAGCAAGAAAAGCCATACTATTTTTCTCTGTCAACAGTCAAACCTCCCTCACTGTTCCTGTGCTGTATAAGTGTAAAAATTATTAAATGCCCCCACAGTTTCAAATTTGTAAGAAGGGATAAAATCGCTGATTTTTAATTCTGTACGGTAAATGCTGAAGATAAAAAAGTCTTGCCTTTCAGTGGTAGCTGAGAGAAGTTCGCGTATTTGGGGATTAGCGGAATCTACCAGTTTGTCACAGTTGTAGTTAATCAAACGTTCTAATAATTTTGTTGTTTTATTACAGACATCGCTTTTTAAGTATTCTGTCAGCTGTTGCACAGCGTAGTCTTCATATTCAGCCTGATTAGGATTGGTTTGCGCCATTGCGACTCCCAACACAGCCGCTAATCCTAATGCTCCTATCGATGCCATGATGGTCAAGGATTTCATACTTGCTAACTTTCATTCGCTAATTAAATTTGCATTACCCAGACTCTGAATCAGTAAAGTCCGTTCCTTACGAAAAAATTCTGGATCATTTCACTAAACACGTGCTATAATCAAGAATGTCAATGGCGAGCGTAGCCAAGTGGTTAAGGCAGTGGATTGTGGTTCCACCACTCGGGGGTTCGAGTCCCCTCGTTCGCCCTTTTTGGTTAAAAGATAGCACAGTATTTAGACGCTGTTGTTCAGCTTGCGATCGCCTTGCCAATACGATCCTAGCTGGTTAGGCATATATTGAAAGCGCAGGCTGTGGTGAAGCGTAATAAAGATTTGCAAAGCTGCGCCGAATTTTAGATTTTTTTAACGCAGAGGAACGCGGAGGAACGCGCAGAGGTTGTTTAAAGATATTTCGCTGAGAAAAGAATGAGGAGCATTTTCACAGAGTACATCGCTCATAAAATTGAGAAAACCTCTGCCTTCATCTGCGCTCCTCTGCGTTTCAAAAAATTACGAGTTGTGACGTAAGTTCGATCAACCTCTCCCTCCCTAGTTAGAAGTAGAACTGGGTCTAAGTCTGTCGCGCCAAGAAGGTGTGGGTGTGGAGGAACTAGAAGAACTTGAGGAGCGAGAACTATTCCTCCTAGCTGACGATGAGGCACGTCTTGACCGACGCGGTGAGGACGAGTCTGAGTCTACGTTTGAGCTGTATCGTCTTCTTCTGCGACGCGGTGCTTCTTCACTAACAGTATTGGTGGTAGTGGTGGTAGTAGTGGCTTCTGGGCTACGATAGCGTCTCCTTCTTCTGGGTCTATCCTCAGATGATGAGTTATTTTCTATTTGCTGTTGGTAATAGCGTCTTCTGCGTCTTGGCGATGAGTCGTTATCATCTGCTGAGTCGTCATTTGATTTGAGTGAACCATTGATGATTTTTCTGCCCTTGATGGGTTGTGCCTTAATAGTGCCTTTACGACCTTCTAGTTTTGGTCTTTCAGGAAACTTTTCTACTGGCATTCCCTCGACGGCTTGTTCCATGAACTCATGCCAAGCATAGGCGGCGCTGCCACTACTGCCGTAAGTAGGGCGATTGTCATCATTCCCTAACCAAACTCCTGTGACTATTTGCGGGATATAACCAATAAACCACAAATCGCGGGCTTCGTCGGATGTGCCTGTTTTACCAGCTACGGGTCGATTAGGAAGTTGGGCGGCGGCTCCAGTTCCGCTTTCGACGACGTTGCGTAACATCCAGGTCATGATGGCGGCGCTATCAGCATCTAGGGCGCGTTTGGAGTTAAACTTGGCTGACCACATTACCTCTCCGTTACGGTTGAGGATGCGGCGGATGCCGTGAGTTTCTGTGTGTAAACCTTTGGTGGCAAAGCTGCCGTAAGCGCTGGTTAGTTCTAATAAGTTGACTTCGTTTGAGCCAAGGGATAGGGAATAATGAGGTTTGAGTTCGGACTTGATGCCCATGTCTTTGGCTAGTTTAATTGTTGGCTCAAATCCCACATCTAACAATACCTTGAGGGCGACTACGTTCACTGAACGGGTGAGGGCATCGCGCATAGTCATCATACCCCGGAAGCTTTCGCTGTAATTCTTGGGTTCGTAGCCATCGATCACAAAGGGGGCATCTAAGTAACTATGGTAGGGGCTTTTGCCTGTGGCGATCGCTGCTGCATAGACAAATCCCTTAAATGTTGACCCTGGCTGGCGTTGTGCTTGGGTAACACGGTTAAATTGGTATTTGCTAAAGTCTTTGCCCCCAACCATTGCCTTAATTTCGCCGTTACGGGGGTCTATAGCCACCAAAGCTGCTTGTTTAAAGTTTTGCCAGCGTCCCTGATTTTTTAGTGTTTTGGCAACGGCTGCTTCTGCTGCTTCTTGCCATGTTGGGTTGAGGGTGGTTTCTACAGTTAAGCCCCCAGTGGCTAACACTTGGGGCGAAACATACTTGGGTAATTCTTTTTGGATATAGCTACTAAAGTAGGGAGATTCTACTTGCAGTCGCTTGGGCAAACTCGTTTTTAAGGTGAGTGGTTCTTGGACTGCGGCTTGTCTTTGGGCTGCGGTGATAAAGCCTTCTTTTTCCATGCGTAGCAACACCGAATTTCGCCTTTGTTTGGCGGCTTGCGGGTTCTTGTCGGGAGCGAATAAGCTAGGCGCAGGCGGTAAGCCGGCAATTGTTGCTGCTTCTGCCAAGGTAAGTTGATCTACTGGTTTACTGAAGTAAACCCATGCTGCATCTGCGACACCGTAAGCCCCAGCACCCAAATAGACCAAATTTAAATAACGTTCGAGAATTTGGTCTTTGGATAACTCTTGTTCCATTTTCTGGGCAAGACGGGCTTCTTTAAGTTTGCGCCAAACTGTACGCTCTTGTTTGAGGAAGAGAATCCGCGCTAATTGTTGGGTGATGGTACTACCACCTTCTACCACATCTTGCGATCGCAAATTATTAACTACTGCTCTGACAATCCCTTGGGGATCAATCCCATTATGCTCTGGAAATCTACTATCTTCAGAAGCAAGAAAAGCATTTTTTAAAGTTTCGGGGATTTGCTCCAGTTTCAGTTGTTCTCTGGTAGCTTCTCCCTGCTGCTGTAATATACTACCGTCAGCAGCTTTGATCGTAATTGTTTGCTCCCGAACACTCGCTTGCAGTTGGGATTTATCTGGTAAATTTTTATCTACTTCTCCTAAAACATAGTTAAAGGCAACGATAGAGCCACCTACACTTAACCCAGCCCAGAACCATAGACGACGATAAATTGGTTTTTCGCGGCTGGTGAATCTATTCACGATCCCAGACGTTATACCACCTATCTTGTTCAATATTTTCTTGGGTCTTACCACCTGTGTTTGTGGTAAGCTCTCCTTTGTCGATTTATCTTGCTCGTAACGATTAGTAGGTGGCAAGCGCAGTTCCCCCTTGTCAGAGTCACTCAAAATTGCTGATTTATTGCTTGAACCAGGAGGTTAATCTCTACAATAGTTCTTCGCAAAATATTTTGCACTAACCCTTAAGAAATAATCTAGGATTTTGTGCAACAGGTTTGTGTTAGTATATTATTCCATAAAATAGTTCTCAAAATTCATCGCTACATAAAAATGTTTCTTGGGAATTATTAGCAATTTGTCTCCAGATATATTTAATTAATATTGTTAATCCATAAATCTGATAAAATTAAGTTTTTAGCACATTCAGCAGATATTTAATAGGTATTTTGTAGAACAGATTGACTATTAGTAACAAAAGTATCCTCAAGCACAGTGCAGAATTGACAAGTGTTATGGACTACGCCTCCTCTGGGGTGGGTAAAACTCCGCAAACGGCGATCGCGCTTGGTAGTAATCTAGGAGATTCTTTAGCGACCTTAGAAGCAGCCACAGCAGAATTAGCAACTATTCCAGGTATTCAACTACAAGCAAAATCGAGTTGGTATATCACCAAAGCAGTAGGGCCACCACAGCCAGATTATTTAAACGGTTGCATCATCCTACAGGTAGAAATGAATCCCCAAGAATTGTTAGCAACGTTACTAGCAGTAGAACAGCAATTTGGGCGGGTAAGGCACCAAAGATGGGGGGCGCGATCGCTAGACTTGGATTTGTTATTGTATGATGACTTAATTATTGATACACCAAATCTCCAAATACCTCATCCGCGAATGCAGGAGCGAGCCTTTGTTTTAGTACCTTTAGCAGAGATTGCTCCTGACTGGGTAGAACCAATTTCCGGATTTGTAATTAGAGACTTGGTAAAAAAGGTAGACTGTTCTGATGTACATTTGTTAAAGGGCAGTTAAAACCATTACCCAGAGCAGAAAACGCTGATAGAACGAACAATTCCAGTGTTTATCTGTGCTATTTAAGACAAAACAATCTTAATTATGCCATTAGGTAGAGAATTACCACAGCTATTAAAGCAGCGCTTGTTCTATAAAGGACGCAAGTTTGATTTTGAAGTAAATCGCCTGCGTTTACCCAACAAATCCGAGGGAGAATGGGAGTGCATTCGCCACCCTGGAGGCGCTTTAGCTGTGCCGGTAACACCAGAAGGTAAACTTGTACTTGTGCGTCAATATCGTTTTGCTGTGCAAGGACGGATATTAGAATTTCCCGCCGGGACTTTAGAACCCACAGAAGAACCATTAGAGACAGTCAAGCGCGAAATAGAAGAAGAGACTGGTTATAGAGGGCAAAAGTGGGATAAATTGGGCGAATTTTTCCTCGCACCTGGCTATTCCGACGAAATTATTTATGCTTTCCTGGCGCGAGATTTGGAAAAGCTAGAAACACCACCAAAACAAGACGAAGATGAAGATATTGAGACTGTGTTATTAACACCCGAAGAACTGGAAAGAGCTATTCTTCAGGGAGAACCAGTAGATGCTAAATCAATTACTAGCTTTTTCTTAGCAAGGCCGTTCTTGGTTTAGTCATTAGTAACTTATAACTAACAACAAAACTCCATCCTCTTGGGGGTGGAGTTTTTGATTAATTATGGTGGGACTGCGTTGTGGCAATGGTAAGAGGCTACCATGAAATTGATTATGTGAGGCGATCGCAACAGGAGTCGCAATCTGATACCATTTCTCCATAAAGCTGCACTTAATACCTTAGATTATTAAGCTCACGCATTCGCCGTCAGGCGTTCTCGCAGAGTAGGCGCATTCGCGTAGCGTCTCGTAGAGAAGGCACAAAGGAAGAACATTTTATGAAGTGCATCGTTACAGAGAACTGGTATGAGAAAGGAGGATTTACAAAAAAGTGCTGCTTTAATTCGGGAGACGTATCTTAAAAAACCTATTGGTAGCAGCAATGTTGCAATTGCTGAGTTATACCTTGATGGAAATGTCGCTTTTTGTGCTGGCGCAACTTCTAAAGGAGGTCGCAAGAGTCCGATACCCAACATACCCACTCCTAAATCAGCAGGAGGACAATTTGAACCGTCTATTGACTCTCGTACAGAGCGGATGATGGATACTGATGCTGAATATAAAGTCTTATCCGAAATTGCTCATATTCTGGAAACGTATTACGATCTTCAAGTACAGGGAAAGCTTTATCTTTATACTGAGTTTCAGCCATGTGAAAGTTGTAGTAATGTTATAAAGCAGTTTGAAGAGAAGTTTCCAAATATAGCGGTAAAAGTTTTTTGTGACTACCCATATCCGCCATGATTACTAGAGAAACGAGGAAAATTTATGACTTCAACATGGAGTAATTCTATAGAAAAGAATTTATTTTTAATTTCCAAGTTACCCGATTCGCTTCAAGGGAAATTAATCAAGGCGTTTCAACAGCATTACGAAGAACTTTATGAACCAGAAGCAACAGCTTATCTTCAAGATGCTATAGATGATATTTTAACTGCATTTCAGAGTAATGATCCAAAATTAACTCACCTTCGTTATGTTTGGATGGCGTTGATATTTGCTGTTGTGGTAGAACCTACAGTTAAATATTATCAGCCTGATAATTCTGTGCCAAAAGCTACTATTAACAGAGTAGCTATTTGGTTAATAGAAACTCTAGCAGAACTACTTGATAGTAAAGTGAAATTTAATGAAGCTAGTAGAGAAATCGAGGCAAATGTTATAGTCAATCACCTTTTAACTAAAAAAGATACCAATTTTCAGGTATTATTTGAAGCTTTGAACGTTTATAAAAGTGTAGTTAAATCACTTGATGCTAATCAATCATTAGAGGCATTGCTAGATATTCTAGATGACTCTCTAGAGGGTTACGCCATCTTCCCAGGTTCTCAGGGCAGACGAGAATTATTTGATTGGTGGTTGTTAGAAGTTGTACCAGCAAGTTGGTATTTATTTCCTCCTAGTTATATATACTGCGTGAATAAATCTACTCACAGTAAACAAATTGCATCTTGTCAAATAAATGAACTAAATCAAATTAGTAATTTAATGTGGTCGCTAATAAGGGAAAGCTATAAAAATAGGAGAAACACTAATAAAGACAAAGATATAAATCAACAATTTTTAAAGAGTACATCTGAGCATCATGAAGACAAAATAAAATCATATTTACAAATTCAACCTAATCAATTTATGATAAATGAATATGAAAATATTTGATGAATGAAAGTTATATACAAGATTGAAACTTAAAGGTTGTGATAAAATGAGTGAACAACAAGATGTTCTGGCTGAAATTTTAAAAAAAATTCGTGAGAAAGAAGCTGATGAATTAGAGGATGAAGAAATAGAAAATAGAGAATATGGTGACGATTATGTTAATCAGCTTAAATATGCTTGCGAAAACTTACTTAAGAAAGAAAATTTTGCAGTTGGACAAATTGTAAAATGGAAGAAACATCTCAAAAACCGCAAGCTTCCTTACAGAAATCAGCCTGCTATAGTCGTTTCTCTACTAGATAAACCTGTTATTAGTACAACGGATGAATCTGGTAGTCCTTACTTTTTAGAAACATTAGATATCATTTTGGGAATAATAGTTGATGATGGTACTTTCTTAACTTTTTATTATGATAGTAGGAGATTTCAGTCATATTGACAGTTTAACTTTACTTTTCATTCAACTAAAAACAAAAAAGCTTACAATACTATAAAAAATTGTAAAATTATTCTATTATCTGCGTACATCTGTGTTTAATTATTCTTGCTTCTCACTGGGGGAAGAAAAGCTATATCTTAATTGTTAGGTGGGAAAATTAGCTCAAATTTATGGTGAGGTGAAATGCTTACTAGAAACGAACACATTTCCCAAATCATAGTTACGGTTGCACAAATGCGCGACATTGAAGCGCGGATATTTGCAGCCGGAATGCCTGTATCTGCTTTGATGGAAAAAGTAGCAGGGTTAATTACCAGACGCATTCAAGATATTTTTGCACAACAAAATATTTCTCCCCCATCCCCGGTTGGTGAGCGTAGTCGAACCACATCTCCCCCCACTCCCCCATCCCCGGTTGGTGAGCGTAGTCGAACCATATCTCCCCCCACTCCCCCATTTCCCCAAGTCGGAGTCCTCGTTGGGCCTGGACACAACGGTGGTGATGCGTTGGTTGTGGCGCGGGAATTACATTTTAGTGGTTATAAAGTTTGGATTTATTCGCCTTTTGATAAACTCAAGGGATTAACATCACAGCATTTACAATATGCTCAAAGTTTAGGTATACCTTGTTATCAAGATATTGAAGAATTACCAAATTGTGATTTTCTGGTTGATGGGTTGTTTGGTTTTGGTTTAGAAAGGACAATTACTGATTCTATCGCGGCTGCAATTAATCAATTTAATCAGTGGAATAAGCCGATTATTAGTATTGATTTACCTTCAGGTTTGCATACGGATACAGGTGAGGTTTTAGGAACTGCAATTCGTGCAACTTATACCTTGTGTTTGGGTTTGTGGAAGCAAGGTTTATTGCAAGAACAGGCTTTAGATTATATCGGTAAAGCGGAGTTAATTGATTTTGATATTCCTCTGGCTGATGTGCAAGCTGTATTAGGAGATGTAGCTAAAGTTAAACGCATCACCCCAAGAACCGCTTTATCTACTTTACCTTTACCTCGTCCGCCAGTGACGCACAAGTATAAGGAAGGACATTTATTATTAATTTGCGGTTCTCGACGTTATGCGGGTGGGGCAATTTTAACAGCTTTGGGTGCAAGGGGTAGCGGTGTAGGAATGTTATCTATTGCTGTACCTGAATCTTTGAAGCATCTTTTAGTATCGCATTTGCCGGAAGCTTTGGTGATTGGTTGCCCAGAGACGGAAACGGGAGCCATTGCCCAGTTACAATTACCAGAGAGGACAGAGTTAAGTGCTTTTAGTGCGATCGCAATTGGCCCTGGTTTAACCAAAGATGCTACATCTATTGTGCAGTCAGTTTTGAGTTGCGATCGCCCTTTAGTCGTCGATGCTGATGGTTTAAATATTTTGGCACAGTTGGGAACAATCCCCACATTACAAAAGCGTCAAGCTGCAACAATACTCACACCCCATACAGGCGAATTTGCTAGATTATTTCCTGATATTGCTGATGCTAAAGATAGGGTGAAAGCCGTGAGGGAAGCTGCCGCCCAAAGCGGTGCAGTGGTGTTGTTAAAAGGAGCGAGAACTGCGATCGCCAATCCTCAAGGTGCAGTTTGGATTAATCCTGAAAGTACGCCAGCTTTAGCACGTGGTGGTAGTGGCGATGTGTTAACAGGGTTACTTGGTGGGTTATTGGCGCAGGGAGTGAATAAAGAAATAGCTGTAGAGGATATTGTGGCTACTGCTGCATGGTGGCACGCCCAAGCCGGTATTTTAGCAGCAAGTGAGCGTACAGAGTTAGGCGTGGATGCTTTTACATTGTCGCAATATTTGTTGAGGGTGATTGCTGGGCAATGGTAGCCTACTCTAGACTTAGAGATACTATGGCAGGTTGGAAGGAAGATGTGCGACAACATTATCACTATTGAACCAGATAAGCGAGGCGGTAAACCTTGTATTCGAGGAATGCGAATTACAGTTGACGATGTTCTCGGCTGGTTAGCTGTTGGTATGTCTCATGCTGAGATTTTAGAAGACTTTCCTGAATTGACA
>DATNQO010000295.1:0-19507 GCA_036704005.1 Leptolyngbyaceae cyanobacterium
CATCTCCCTCATCTCCCCCATCTCCCTCATCTCCCCCATCTCCCTCATCTCCCCCACTCCCCCCACTCCCCTAAGCTACTCAGGCTGCCAAATTTTGATAGTTTTATCCTTACTACCACTTACTAAAATTTTCTTTGTAGGATTAGTGGCGACAGTTAAAATCCAATCACGATGGCTAGAGAGAGTCTCAAGTAACTGACCCGTTTGCATATCCCAAATTTTGAGATCATTATCAATACTGCCACTGACAAGAGTTTTTTCATCAAATCCCAAACACAGAGTTACTACCCGTGAGGTATGACCCAGGAGAGTATGCAGTAATTCACCGGTTTGCACATTCCAAATTTTAATGCTTTTATCCCAACTAGAGCTGGCGATTGTCTTGCCGTCGCGGCTGAAAACTAATGACCTCACAGCGTCTTGATGTCCAGTGATTGTGCGGAGGCGTTCCCCTGTATATAAGTTCCAAATATTGATGTTTTTGTCAATACCTCCAGTAGCAAAAGTTTCTCCGCCTGGACTCATAGCTACGGAAAAAACCCGACCTTCATGTCCCTTAATTGTGCGGAGCAATTGCCCTGTGGGATAGTTCCAAATCTTGATGCTACCATTTTCATGAGTGCTGACTAGAGTCTGTCCATCACTGCTAACAGTGAGTGACCAAACAGGGCCAGCATGAGAGGTGAGTGTCCTCTTCAGCTTAGATGTTGGCAAATCCCAAATTTTAATCCTATTGTCGCCATCCGCACTGATAAGAGTCTGGTCATCTGAAGTGAGTGCGATCGCTCTCACTGTATCACTATGTCCTTCCAGTGTAAATTTAACTTTAAGTGTCTCCAGATTCCAAACTTTGATAGTTTTATCTGCACTAGCGCTAACCAAAGTCTGTCCATCTTTACTTACAGCAACCGCCCATACCGCATCTGCATGACCAAATAATGTGTTACTTAGAGTCATACTTTTCTGCTGTGAGGAAGGGGTTTGCGTCGGGGTAGAGGTTGAAGTTTCTGAGACAACAGCAGAGAAAGGTGCAACTTTGAGAAAATACAAACTCAGTAGGGAAGCAATGGTTGCTATTATCCCTAGTGTTAGAGTTAATTTTCTGGAGAGGGGAAAAGCTTTTTGGCTATTTTTGGTGGGAGTCTGCAACCCCAGCATCTGCTCGTTATCTTGGGCTATTCTTTGCGCTAAAGGCAATTCTGGCTGAATGATGGTGTCTTGACGAGTAAGGATAAGTGTTTTCTGCTTGCTAGTAAATAATAATTCCTCGTCAGAAATTGTAGTATCTCTTATTTCCTCCTGAGACGCGGGGACAAATAAATTAACCAATTTTCCCTGCTGAAGATGAGTATGGCTTTGCTCAACTATCCGTTTCGGAATCTTTACCCCAGGGCGAGTAGGTCTGTGACTCCATAAGTCTGGTACAACCAAGCTTTCTATAGAATTGGGCAGATTTTGCCTATCTATGAGTGTTAATGGCCCCGTACATAAGCAAATGAAAATATTTTCGAGTTGGTTGAGATGTAGTTGACCTGTTAAATGGTAACAGAGGAAATAGGGAACATTACTACGGCCGAAATCATCCAACCCATCGTTGTACAACCAACCAAATAGGCTATCCTCTGAATTTACCTGCAATAAATACGCAGCTCTATATCCAGCCCCTGGTGGATTATAAGCATCCCAATACTGATAAACCAGCTTCTCCAGAAAGGTTTGTTGAATTTCCGCGCTAACTTCTTCACTCGCCACGGTTCTCAATCCCACGGTAGCAAAGCTGGTGTATACAAGTTGACCTAAGCGCAAGGGGGTCATACTGGGGGCTGGGGACTGGGGAAGAGGGGGAAGGGGAAAGGGGAAGGGGGAAGGGGGAAAGAAACTAATGATAACTGACAACTGATAACTGACAACTGTCTAATTTGATTGTTGTTCTGTGGTTGGGTTTTGTTGGGGAGTGGATGTGAAGGAATGGAACACTAGGAAGATTGCTGCGATCGCCGCTAGTAAAATAGCACTTAACGAATAAATTAGCAAAATATCGTTGCGGTTTTTTGGTCTGATGATCTGACTTATAAATGATTGCTTGCTGGGTTCATGGGGTAACTCTTCTTGGGGTGGGGTTTGTGGGTTGTTGAGATGTGATAATAGCCAGAGTAGGGGAGAGGCCGCACCGTTAGCTTTGAGGCTGGAAACACCTTCTATAGTCACGATTGGTATCGCTGAATAGAATTTTTGATAAGTTAGTTTGAACAAATCAAGATAGGTGATTATCGGTTGCAGGCTTTGATCAATTTGTAATAAGGTATCTGGATTGAGTTCGATGAGGTCGCACTTAGTCAAAATTAAGGCAAACGCATACTTTATATTATACTTGTAAACTATTGAGGCGATCGCTGCTACTTGGTTATAAATATCCTCCAGAATGTTTGGATAATCTTGATCCTCAATTAAGGCATGAGCATTAATAAATACACAGCAGCCATTAGAAGTGAGGATCATTTCCTGAAAGTCAGGATTATGAATATTACATGACTCTCCAGGGATATCCCACCAGCGAAAATTACAGACTGTTTCTACACCTGAGCGAATTTGCCGTTTCAAACTAAAGTCAAAATTTGTTACCTTAATTGTGGCAGGTGGGTATAAATGGGTACGAGCAACATGGCTTTTAATTTTTTCTAGGTTGGCTTGTACTTCATCATCCTGACAATCGAACCACAACTGTTGAGGTGTATCTGCTTGATTTTCAGGATGTAATTCTGTGTAGCTACCTGCTAAAAAAACTGTTTTACCTACTCCTCGTTGACCAATACTTAAAAGACTAAATGTTTTAGGAGTCGTTGCAACCGTTAGGTTCATATATTCACCGTTACTTTAGTAATTAATTGATATTTTGCTGTGATAGGGAAATAGGATTTAACAGGGGAAAGAGCAATGGTTTTGTATAAAGACGCATTTCTTCTCGTAGGTGTCTTGAAACAATGTTTTACTATTGTCTGGTTATTGTAATTAATAATTCATAACTTAAGTTAATATACGACAGGAATTCAGCAATAAATCAAGCTCTTTGATAATCTTTAAGGGATTTTTACCTTTAAATACAGCAGCTATGACTGCTTCATGAGGATTTCTACCTGTACGTTTAACTGCTGCTATAGCATCTTGATTAGAAAATCTTCTACCACAAACTAACCATGCAGCTAATACATGACCAGTACGTCCAATACCACCAGAACAGTGAACTACTACTTTTTCTTTGAGTTTGTCTGATTCGATTAAAAATGGCAGTATTTTCTTGGTGAGAGTTTCTATATCAGCTAGTTGAAAATCTGCAACTGCTCCCCAACAAACTTGTTGATTACCAAATTCTTGTTGATATATACCTAAAAGATTGGAGTAATATTTTAGTTGTTCATCTGCTAAAAGACAACATACTCTTTCAATATGTTGCTGCCGCATAAAATCTATCCAATGGTAGATTTGTTGATGCGAATAACCGGGACGGGAAGCACCAAATACAATTTTTTCTTCTGTGGAAGCTGGGGCAAATCTGTACATTGGAAGCTATTTACGGACGTTAGGGAAGGGGAAGGGGAAGGGGGGAAAGGGGAAAGGGGAAGGGGAAAAGGGGAAAGGGGAAAAATAACAACTGTCAACTGTCAACTGTCAACTGCCAACTGCTTTACTTCGTAATTCGGAGTCAGCATTTTTAACTACAAAATACGAATTACACATTACGCATGATTATTTACGCACCATGTTGCTTAAACCATGCTTGGAGACGTTGCCAACCTTCGTTCGCTTCTTTTTTGCGGTAGGAAGGACGATAATCGGCAAAGAAAGCATGAGGTGCGTCAGGGTAGACGATGATTTGCGATTTGCTGCTGCTAGCTTTGAGGCGATCGCGCATTTGCTCTACTGTATTTAGAGGAATACCCGTATCTTTACCGCCGTAAAGACCGAGGACGGGGACTTTCAGGGTAGAGGCAATATCAACCGGATGTTTGGGTGTGACGGCGGTAGAATCACCTACTAGTCTACCATACCAAGCCACGCCTGCTTTCACCTTGGGATTGTGGGCGGCATACAGCCAAGTAATTCTACCACCCCAACAAAAGCCTGTAATCGCCAATCTATTGGTATTTCCTCTGCCTGACTTCCTAGCCCAGTTGACTGTAGCATCCAGGTCAGATAGCACTTGAGCATCTGGTACTTTTGCGACGATGGGGCGAATTTCCTCTATACTACTTAACTTGGAGACATCGCCTTGACGGACAAATAACTCTGGTGCGATCGCTAAATAACCCAACTTAGCAAAGCGACGACAGACATCTTGGATATGTTCGTGTACGCCGAATATCTCCTGAATGACTAATACCACCGGGAAATTGCGACCAGTAGCCGGAACCGCCCTATATGCAGGGATTGTACCATCTTTAACCGGAATTTTTACCGCCCCAGCTACCAATCCTTGGCGATCGGTGGTGATAACTTGGGCAGAAATAGGTTCTACTGCTAGGGCAAAACCCGTCGCCAGAGAAGCAGTTGTGATAAATTTACGGCGTGTAATTCTGTTCACCATCTTTACCTCCAGCTATTTAGTCTTTCAGGGAAATTGCCTCTACTGGCAATAGTTACAACTTCTAATTACTAAAGTATTATGACATCGATAGTTACTCTTAGACTTTCAAATTACCGTGGTAATGTTTCCTTGTCTATAAAGCATAAATTAAGACTTTCAGCAATATTCTCTATGCTTATTTGCTATTAATGACTTTTATTTATTTTTTATAGATAATAAAAATATTTGTTTATATTGACAAGATTTTATAACATATATTTCGGTGAACTACTTTATAACGTAAATATTAGTATGGATTGCTGTGCGGCCTGTGCTGATGATGCTAGTAACAATCAACGCAGATAGTTAGGATTTAATGTTCAAATATTAATTTGAAATTATTGGTAAATTAAGCGATCGCTCTCCTCATTCCCGAAGTGCGATCGCTGCTTTTGTCGTCATCATTTTTTAACTTTAACCTCTTTTTCCCTTTTCTCTCAATAATATATCCATCCATTCTCTATCTTTTTCCAACAAATCTGGCACAGGGTTTTGATGATAATTTAATGTCAAATCAAATCTAGCTCGCTGATAAATACCTAGTAGTATATCCTGTAAATTTACCTCTATTTCTGCCTCACCTTTTTGTAAAGGTATAGGAAAACTAGGGATAGAATCTCTAACAGTAAATGCAAATAATTGAGCCGATGGTAAGCAATGTGACCTGATAATTAAAATTCGATAATCTGTATTAGGAATATTGGCAATAATAGGCATTATTTCGCCACTTCTAATTAAATCAATTTCCAATAAATTAGTATCGCTTTCTAATAATTGCTCTCGCTTCTTTAAATATGAGCTTCTTCCCTCTTTTGTGAGTTTATTAGTTGGGGAAAGTACCTCAATAACTGTAATGACTCTACCTGTAGAAACTTCTCTAATTTCTAAATACCCTTCTTTAATTTCTAAGGGTAACGGTACTGTCACTGTTACAGATTTATTTTCCGATAAAGTTATTGTTGCTGTATTACTAGCAGATAAATCTGAATTTTCAACTTGTGGTTTTATTGCTAAAATAGCTACATCAGGAATACCAATTAATAGTGAATCTTCACTATTAAGTCTGTAGGTACGCTTTGCAATTGCTACTCGATATTTTTCACTCAGATGAGATGATATATCATCTGCGATCGCTGTAATTAATCTATGATGTACTTCTGACCATAAATCAGGATTTTCTAAATAGGGATTCATCCCTGAAAACGGCGAAGTCATAGGCTTTAATTCCTTCTGTTTATTATTTTAGTATATATCCAGCAGTAATAAACTTTATTTTAATAGTGGTTGTTGCTTTAATTTTATGGAATTGAGTGAAATACTGTAGAGACGTTACATCTAACGTCTCTACATGGTTTTGGGTTTTACGCTTGTACCTCATTTACCAAAATATGCTGTAATTGATTAACTGTGTAGTATTGTAGGCAATTACTCTCAATTATTAACCCTCAATACTTTGACACAAAATTCCTAAAATCTTGTTTAAATCATTAATATAATAATTATTCAAATCAATAAATATCTCTGCTCCTTGCAACTTTAAAAACTTCCAAATATCTCCTGTTGTTACAGCACCATAAACAGTTTTTATTTCATTACCTGCTTGTTCATTAAACAACTGTGCTGCTAACATTGCTGCAGCACATTGACCTAAACCACCTTTAATATTTTCATTTTTAGCTTCAACAATAATTACTACAGGAGCATTAATTGTTAACTGTTCCTTAGAACGACTGATAACAAAATCACAATAACCATTTAAACCTTTCTCAACATCAACATTAAAATCTGTACCAGAGAATAAACTAATTTGATAATTTGCTTTACGCCTAACTTCTAATAAAATTGGCGTAATAATCATTTCTGAACGGGCTTTTTCTGTATTTATTGCTAACGCGAGTTCCGTAGTCTCTTCTAAGGTGCTGGTTAACTTGTCACTGATTTCTATAGCTTCTACAGCAGCAAATAAATCAATCTCTTCCTTAATTGTAATATGAAAATTATCTCTAAACTTAGTTAAGCTAAAATCGCTATAAGCCATTGCTATTACCTCATTATTTTCAACAGCTTATCTAAAATTTCAAATCTCTTTAATTATAGCAGTATACTTTTCACGAATAGCTGCATCTTTACCCTTAGACTCATACCTACAGCATTAGCAAAGTCTGTTCTCACGTTTTCATCAGTTTTTAGCTTATTGGTCAATGAAGACCTGTAAACTACTATTAATCTATCGATATTTAGATGTGTACTGGGTAAAATTTGATGATAATAAAATATCGAACAACCATACTTTAATTCATAAATATTGATTATTTAAGTGGCGGTTATAGTGGTAATTGAGGCGGTTCGACATTAAACCATTTTTGGTAAATCTGTTTGTAAGTTCCATTAGATAAAACAGTAGCTATACCTCGGTTAATTACATCCAAATAAGGTGAATTTTGAGGTATAGCAATGCCATAGTATTCTTCAGTCAGTAAATCAGCAACGACTTTAATACCTGTGATGTTGCCATTTTTCACTGCATACAAAGTAGCGAAAGCATCGCTAATTACTGCATCAACGTTACCATTGCGGAGGTCTTGAAAAAAGTCTGGGCCGGAATTATATGTAATTATGTTCGCCTTGGGAATAGTCTTAGCAAAATTAGCGCCTGTGGAACCAATTTGCACACCGATTTTTCTCCCTTGCAGGCTATTAAAATCTTTAATGTCTTGGTTGTCTTCTCGCACAGTAATTGCTAGTCCAGCCTTGAAATAGGGGCGGGAAAAGGCGATGGTTTGGAGGCGTTCTTGAGTAATGGTAATTCCGCTAATAGCAGCATCAACTCTTTTAGCTTGCAAGGTGGAAATCATGCCATCGAAAGGTAGACTTTCAAAGTTTACAGTGAAACCTGCGGCTTGGGCGATCGCTCTCATCAAATCAATATCAAAACCCACCAGTTCACCTTGCGGCGTTTGGAACTCAAACGGAGTAAAAGTAGGGTCTGTAGCCACTTTAAGAGATTTATTATCTGATTGGGTATTGGTGAAGGAATTGTTACAGGCAATAATTAATAACAGACAGCATAAGCAAAGAATGATATATCGCCACTGTTTAATCAAGTTTCGTCTCTTAATCATGAGTCGCCTACACAGATATAACTAATATCATGTCTGCTTCAATACTTATCATATTGTGGGGGTGGGAACTGGGGAACTCGGAGGGTAATGGTAGAAAAAAATTACCAATTCACTATTAATCATTACCAACCGTGGTAGATTTATATTTTAATTAAGAGAACTCCAGATATTCAATAATCGTTCCATCAGGATGTAAAGCCTGCATATTCATCCCCGTAATAACTTGGTTTGGTTCTGTAATAATTACTGCACCTTGTTCGATAAGTAACTCTCGGAAATCATTAAGTGAATCAACTAAGAAAGTGGCTGTAGTTTTCTTAAATGGAGATATTACTTCCGCCGCACCAGCGATTAAAAGTATAGACCCGACACCAGCTAATTCCAAGCCTGTTTCCGAATATTCAAACCACAACCAACATTTTTCCGTAAACAAGTTTTCATAGAAGGCGATCGCATCATCTAATTCTGTAGGTTTTAGATAAACTCTGGTAAGTACCTTAATAATTTGCATTACGACTGAACTGTGAAATAGCTACTTTATTTACTGTGTTCGCTTCATAATTAAAGCTGACTAATTTTAGTTGAAAAATATTTAATTGATAAATTAATTTATTGTACTGGTATATTAAATAAATCCGTAGATTTACTATAGTAAAATTAATTAAGTAGCACAAATTACGCCGCTAAATTGTTTAGCGATCGCTAGCTCCTCGTCTTAAATATAAATATATCAACCAAGCCAAAAAACCATAACTTAAATTAATTAAAACTCGGCTCATAATTAACCAGAAAAAATCAGGGGAAAAAACCTGTAATATACTCAAGGGACTAATCAGCCTAGCTAAGAGAAATAGCCCAAAAATCGCATTTCCACCCAGCATCAGGGCAAATAACAATAAACCCCTTTGCCAATAACGATGTTGACGACTGTTACCAGAGATTAAATTAATTGGACGCAAACCTTTAACTTGACGCAGTAACTGTTCCATCCGCCAAAACATCCACACAAATAAGGGAAATAAACCATAGCTGAGGAGACGTAGAGGTGGGCGGTAACGCCAAGCGCTAGAAAGTATATTGACAAGAGCGTGAAAAATGACAGAATTAATCCCAGCGCGAACCAACAAATTTTTGTAATGATTTAATCGCTCAGTAGCATGAAGATATCTACCTAGAGCATATCCCCAAGGAGCGGAGAACATCGCGTGGACTGGTGTGCCGATACTCCTATCAAGAATTGTGGCTGTACCATGATAAATATAAATCCAATTTTCCTCTGCGGTGAATCCCAAAGCAACGGCTATAGTGAAGAGAAAAACGCTGCTAGGAGGTAGACGATAACGACGTTGAAAATAAGCGTTGGCGGTAACAACTGCTAATAACTTGCAACCTTCCTCAATGGGGCCGATGCTGATAAGTTGACGTAGAGCGATACCAAAAAGCGATCGCTGCATTCTTTGCCAGTTTACAACCCAATTGGCTACAGTATCAACAACATATTCTAAACCCAAAGCAAAGAAACCCGATATAGCCCCAGCCAGAAATAACCACAACAACACAGACAAAGGTGGAGCAAGGGGTACACGATAATAGTAGTACCCCAAAAATATCAGAGGTGGGAATATTGCCCACAAAACAATCAACAAATCATCCACGCACTTGTGCAATAACTGTGCGATGACGTGGACTATTTTGGGTAATTGTCGGAGTTTGGAAACCAGCCTCTACCAAAGCCTGCTCAATATCCAAAGTGAAATATTGATCCAAATAAGGTTCAGTGCTTTTGAGCAAAGTTAAAATGTAAGGCGGCATTTTCTTCAAAAATTCCGATTGGGGATTCATATCCATAATAGATATGTGTCCACCTGGACGCAATAACCGCCGCGCCTCTGCGAAAATCTGGCGAGTTGCTAACTGGGGTAATTCGTGACAAATTAAGCACAGCGAAACTAAATCAAAAGCCCCATCAGGTAATCCTGTATACTCAGCACAGGCGTGAACCCAATTGATTTTAGCTTGATTTTGTTCAGCGCGATATTTAGCCACCGCTAGGAAATAGGAAGACAAGTCTAAGCCTGTAACTTGAGCCTGGGGGTAAATTTCTTGTAGAGCAAAAGTACTTAAACCCACACCACAACCCACATCCAGAATATCTTGCGGCGGTTGGGGAAGTTGAAGGGAGAGGATATCGTGATAACTTTGGCGTAGTTTCGCATCACCTTGCGCTCCCGCATCCTGCCAGATTTTCGCATGAACAGCACGCGCAGCAACTTCTACCTCAAAAGCTGCTAGCCAACTTAAATTTCCAGTCTCATAGGCGTGAAAGGAAGTCAGATAATAATCTGGGTAAGTGATTTGGGGATTTTCTACTTGAGCCAAGTCTTGTTTCCAGTCACGCGCCTGTAGCGTCTTAACTTCATTTCGCCAAGGTACACCAATTCTCTCGGCGCGTTTAATCATCATTTGCCGAGCTTGGTGTTTGGCGAGGTTAGCCAGAGGCTTAATTGCCAGTATTCCATTTACCAAGCGAGAAGCTACGCCAGGAGCATTGTTTGCAGCAACGGTCATAAGTCAGTTTGTGTTTAACAGCCTATCTTACTTATGACATATTTTAGTCAGAGTTCGTAGTAAGGACTTTAGTCCTTTCTGGAAAACTAACCATGTTGTGTCACTTTCAAAAAACAATAATCGTAGCCAAACATTGAAACCTTTATCTAATCAAACCTTGAGCCTTTGTTTTTCCATAAAAACTAAAATTTCCAGCCAAAAGCTGACAAGTAAAGCTCCGTTCATGCTTGGCATAAAAGGACTAAAGTCCTTACTACAGACTTATAAATTACGACTTAATTAGCCTTTTCGTCTTCTTCGCAACGGTAAGGATAAAGCCATTCACACTTAAATAGTCCGCCAGTCTTCTCTTCAAAGAACGTACCAGCATGACGACTCTTAGATATATTTATACCTGCTTTTGTTTTAATTTCATATAACCAAGGAAAGGCGGCTATAAAAGCAGCTATGATAAGGAAAGTATAAAAAAGTTTAGTTTTAAATTTGTGGAATTTACGAGAGTTGCTGTTACGGTTTTGAGGCATAAGTCTACAACTTACAGTTAATCCAAGCCTCCATGTTAGCTTAAATTTCAAAATGTCGCCGGAAGCGCAAATCAAGTTTATCAGACTTGCGGCGGTTGCAGCTAAAACATAAAGTGTGTAAATTGCTCATATCATTTTGCCCGCCACGAGCTAGCGGCATGATATGATCGATAGTTAAATCAGTTTCTAAACCCGTCTTACCGCAACTTTGACATTGATATTTATCCCTTTGGAAGACATATTTTCTCACTTCTGGTGGAATGGGAATGCGAGGAGTTTTATTCATCATCTTTCCTCATTAATTATGCGGCGTAAATCATCAAGCGGTGATTCTTCTTCAACAATAGGTTCATCTGGGATAAATTCTAGAGTCACTTTGAGTTTAAGTTTTCCTTTTTGCCAACCTTTAGTTGCAGGCTGTAATACTTCACAATCTATACCTTCATCAAACCAGTTATCTGCACATCGGTAAAATTTATTCCCCACTAAATAACCACCTGGATCTATAGATATACCATAGGAATTTAAAGCATTATACAATTCTTGAGCCAACTGCTCAGAAAAAGCTTTTTTGATTGCTTCCTTTACCTGAACAATTTTAAATACTTTATCTTTAACAGACAAAGCATCATCATTACTACAATTACTGAGGTTAAAATTTTCTTCCATCACAGATTACTTAATAAATTGAATGAATGTTGTATTATATATGAGCCGTAGGGTGTGTTAGACTCATATATCGAGATAATTTGTCAAAAAAAACATCATCTAAGCTCCTCAAAACTGTGCTATCTGACAGTGCTGAGGTACAGTCATAACACACCCTATACTTAATATTTACTCACTAATCATGCGGCGTAAATCATCAAGCGGTGATTCTGTTTGAGTATTTGCTGCTGCTTCCTGTAATTCCGGTTCATCGGGACAAAATTCTAAAGTCAGTTTAATCCTAATTTTGCCTTTTTGCCAGCCCTTACCATTAAGCCTGAGAATTTCAGCTTCCACACCTTCACCCAACCATAAATGTTTATTGTCTTTCCAAACTGGAACTCCACCTCTATTACTTAATTTATTAGCTAATTCTTCTAATCCTTTAGACTGAAATGCTTGTTTTATGGTTGTAATAAAATCACTTAATTTAAACATGGATTGAGGAAATGCTATAACTCCATTTTTATCCTCATCTTTAAATTCAGCGTCTATTATTTCAAACTTATCTTCCATCTCAACTCCAATTTAAAAACCTTCTTTTCCTCTTAGCGCCTTAGCGCCTACCCTGCGGGTTCCGCTTTAGCGGTATGCGTGAGGAAATAAAAATTCCTCACACAAAACGCAAAATCCTAACCCTGAACTACATCATCATCCAACTCACCAATATTAATCACAGGTAATAAATGCTCATATAACTGCATCGCCTGTAAACACCCATTAATATTAGCCACCGCCACATTATAAACCTCAACCTTCCCCCTAATAACCGCCAGTAAACGGTTATTATTAGCAATCTTTTCCTCAGCTTCCTGTTGCAAAGTTTCCTCTAAATAAACTCTCGCCTGTGGATACTGCTGCAAAATTTCATCGCCTTGCTTCTGTGCCATTGGTAGAAGTTGAGTTTTCAAAATTTGGTTAATAGTTTGGCGGAAAGTTTTACGAATCGTGAAAGAAACCTTTGGCTCAAAATCTAACTTCAATAACTGCCTAATTGCTGGCTCTGCCTCTACCATACTTTCACTGTCATAACTTTGGGAAGTTTGCAGCAAGGTCTGACGGAATTGATAGATAGAAAAAGTGTCCTCATCATAAAACTTAGGACTTTCTCTGACAAAGCGATCGCATTCTACACTCGCCGCATCAACTAATGATTGAGTCACCTGTTTTGCTAACGTCTTTAGTTCCTGTTCAATCCCCGCATCATTACCCAGCAAGCGATACAACTGGCGATAATATTCTGATTTCCGCACCTTATCCATGAACCTTTGGAAAAGATTCGCCACTATTTCTTGGGAGGAATCTATTAAGATATCTTCTAATTGATTCGCTAAATAATAAAACGCCTCTACCAAAATTGCCAGTAACGGCGCAGTCGCATTTCTGGGATGACTAAGAGTCGCACGCCGATAAGCATCAGCCACAGAAAAGCTATCCAACAACTCATCTAAACGGCGAATCATCCGAGATTGCAATAGGCGAAAATCTGTTTCAAACGCTTCTGATGCGTTATTAATAACATCATTAACTTCCTCTGTGATATGTTGGTGGAAATCTCTCCCCACTTGTTGTAATTGCTGATTGAGACGTTGTAATTCCTGCGCCTTCATCATCTCAATTTCACGCGGCTGACTATCTAATTCCTGATGCAAAGTCTGATAATGTTTTTTCAGCTTAATACAGATATCTTCCAAGTCATCAGCCAAATTTTTGAAAAGCTGTGGACGCTTTTCTTCTGTTAAATAGCGAGTAATAGCTGTGCGAAATTCTTCTATCCCGCTATCCTGAATTAATTGATTAATTAAAGGTGTTCCCTGTTCAGCTAAAATTCGCACATAATTCTGGTTTGGTGTTTCAAAACCATTTAGAGAAATGCGAAAATTACTAGAAGCTAACTTTCCCGAACTGACACAATAGTTATTGAAGGCGTAGACAAACTGTGGTGTTTCTTCGTGACCATTTGCACCTTTGCTACTTTCCCCAAATATAGAATCTAAACCAAACCTATCGCGGATACTCGTCTGTTTAATTTGACTCCCATAAAAACCAAGTAACCCACTAGTTTTATAAACTCGACTGGTATCGCGGAACTGTCCGTTAACTAAATCATCCAATCGTTGCCTTAACTGGGTATTGTACCAAGTTTCGTCGATGCGGTTGAAGATATAGAAAACGCGATCGCGTATTCCCGCATTTTGGCGCATCTTCTCTAAAAGTTCCGTTTCCTCCTTCGTCATATCACCCGCAGACGCAGGTTTTAGCACACACACCACCGCCGAAGTATCAGGATGCTGTATCTTGGCGTAGGTTAATTGTGCATCCTTCTCCACTGGCGCATCAATTCCAGGGGTATCGATAATCACATTTCCATCTTGCAGAAGCGGATGGTTGCAATAATATTCAATCTGTTTTAACACGGCGCTATTACTCCCACGTCGCGCATATCCAGCAGCTTCCTTGAGGTTGGAAAAGTTAAACTGTTCCATCGAATAGGTAGCATTATTTATCGTCTGAATATGTTGGCGGTTCGCCTCATATCCTTGCAATAATAGCATTAATGCTTTCGCCTGTTTTGCACGTTCTGATTTACTTTCACCACCCTCTTGCTGAATAATCGCTTCACACCCTTGATGTAATGAACTAACTACTTCAGCTTGGTTAATATTAACTGCTGTGGTAAATCCTAATTGTTGACATAGAGAAGTTGCTTGTTCTCTAACTTCCGCCTCACTCAAAAAAGTTAAAACCACCCGTTCTTGATCTAGTTCTGCATACTCAATTTTGCACTCTGTACCTGTAGCGTGTCCTTCTGCACTATATAACAATTCCCGTTCTAACAGTGCATTGATTAACATTGACTTACCTGCACTAAAAGCACCAGCAAAGACAATTTCAAACCTGGGAGAAATCGCTTTACCAAGAGAAGTTTGTACAGGTGTTACATCTTGCGATCGCAATGACGGTTCTTGCTGTAAAAGTTGTAATATAGACTCAACTTGTTCTTTTAAATTTTGGCACTGAAAAGGCAGACCTGACATAAAAACACCTATAAGCTTTTATGTAAAATTTATCAAATCTTTCACATAAATACTTCAGGGTTAATACATAGAAAATCACCATCACTAATAATAGGGTGTGGTAGGTATCCGAAATTAAGCCACTGGATGCTGTAGCTTCCTACATAGCAAAAATTCATTCAGCAATTGTCACAGTCATTCATACTGAACATACAAAAATGACAATCAAGCAATTATCTCAATTAAATCTCAAATCTTATACAGCAAACAAAAGCTTTTATCCTTCGCCTAATGCGTGGGAAGACCAAGTATTTTATTTCATGATGCTAGACCGATTTTCCGATGGTAAAGAAAACGGATATAAAGATATCAACGGAAATATCGTATCTAATAATGGCACACCAAGCTTTACACCAAAAGACCAAAATAACGCCATCAAAACTCTACGAGATGCAGTAGAATGGCAAGCAGCAGGTGTAAAATACGTAGGCGGAAATCTCAAAGGACTAATTAGTAAAGTTGGTTATCTCAAACGTTTAGGAGTTACAGCAATTTGGATTAGTCCTATCTTCAAACAAGTATCTTTTCAAGACACATATCACGGTTATGGTATCCAAGACTTTCTGGAAGTTAACCCCAAATTTGGCACTCGTGAGGACTTAAAAGAGTTAGTTAAACTTGCTCATGAAAATGGTATTTATGTGATTTTGGATATTATCTTAAATCACTCCGGTAATGTCTTTAGTTATGACCCAGACAGGAATGTAAACGACCCAGTTTGGGATGGTAAACCATATAAAGTCAAGGGATTTAATGATAAAACTGGCAAGCCTAGCCTACCATTTCAAAAAACAGATCCCAACAATCCCGCAACATGGCCAGGTGAAGATGATGCTATATGGCCAGTAGAATTTCAAGACCCATCTGTATTTACTCAAAAAGGCAGAATCAAGAGTTGGGATTATGACCCTGAGTTTTTAGAAGGAGATTTCTTTGATTTAAAAGATATTAATCATGGTCGGGGAGATATCGATAACTATGTGGCTTCACCAGCCTTAAAATATCTGGCTCAAGTCTATAAATTTTGGATAGCTGATACCGATATTGATGGCTACCGGATTGATACAGTGAAGCACATGGAAAAGGGAGCAACAAGAATTTTTGCTTCCATGATTCATGAATTTGCTCAAAGCATTGGTAAAGAAAAGTTCTTCTTAGTAGGAGAGATTACTGGCGGACGCAGGAGAGCATTTGAAACTTTAGAAGAAACAGGTTTAGATGCAGCTTTAGGTATTGATGATATCCCTGATAAATTAGAATATCTGGTTAAAGGATTTCGTAATCCCAGCGAATACTTTAGCCTATTTCGTAACTCTTTGCTAGTTCATAAAGAATCTCACATTTGGTTTCGAGATAAGGTCGTAACCATGTTTGACGACCATGACCAAGTGCGGAAAGGAGAAAACAAGGCGAGATTTTGTGCAGACCCAGATGCAGATAAAGTAGTATTAAATGCTTTAGCTCTCAATGCTTTAACGCTGGGTATCCCTTGTATTTATTATGGTACAGAACAAGGGTTTGATGGTAATGGGAATAGCGATCGCTATTTACGCGAAGCCATGTTTGGCGGTGCATTTGGCGCATTTAGAACCAAGGGAGTACACTTCTTTAATGAAGAACATCCCGTATATCAAGAAATAGCCAAAATTCTCAAAATTAGAAGCAAGAACAAAGCTTTATCTCGCGGTCGTCAATATTTACGTCCCATTTCTGGAGACGGAATCAACTTTGGTTTACCGCGAAAGATTGGTAATGAAATTCGGTCTGTCGTTCCTTGGTCACGCATTCTCAGCGAACAAGAAATCCTCGCAGCTATCAACACCGACTATTACGAGTCTAGAGAAGCTTGGGTAACTATCGATAACGAACTACATAAAGAAGGTGACTACTTAACCTGCATTTACTCTACTGACAAAAAACAAGAAGGTCAGAGAGTTAAAATCGAAGCGAGAAATGGTAAATCTGTGAAAATTACCGTTCCTGCGGCTGGGTTAGTGATTTACGAATAAAGTTTGTAGTGTTCGCGTAGCGTCTGTCTACGACACGCTGCGCGAACGTAGAGAGGACTTTAGTCCTCCCTTAAAAAAGGACTAAAGTCCTCACTACGAACAATTTCAACTAGCTACATCTTCGCGTGCTAATTGTTGGCGAATGGTATCAATAGCAGCATTAATACCAGCCAACCTAGACTCTAAATCATCTCGCATCCAAGTCAAGAATTTTAGTTTACGTTCTAAATGAGACTTACGAGAAACAGGTTCGCTACCACAGAAGGGACTACCCCAATAAGGAAACATAGTTAGCCTCTACATTTAGACTGACAATAAAGTAATGTGTTGCACTACTACATTACATTTTGACGAAAAATCAGTTGGTTTGGTGGTGTAATGACCGATCTAATGAAGTGAGGGACTGGGGACTGGGTAGAATAGTTTGTATGTTCATCTATCTGACGACTGCTATATAAGAATTTGTGAGAGTCGTTTCACTCCCTCTTGGATTTGCTGCTGGTTGAGTTCAGCATATCCTAAGATAAATTCGCTACCAGGGCTATCTTTTAAGTATTGCGGGTATGCGGCTCCAATACCTACGCCAGCAACAGCCGCACGTTGAACTATTTCGTCGTCACTCAAGTTAGTATCTATTTTGACCATTAGGTGCATTCCGGCATTTTCTCCCAAGATTTTTACTCTGTCGCCAAAATGAGAAAATAAGGACTCTACTAATGTTTGTCTGCGTTGGTCGTAGAGCGATCGCATTCTTCTAATATGTCGTTCTAAATGACCTTCTGTAATAAAATCAGTTAGGGCGTATTGTTCCAATAAGCTACATTGCCTATCTGCTAGCCATTTCCCACGAGCAAATACATATATTAAATCCTGTGGTAAAACTAAATACCCCAGACGCAAAGCGGGAAAGAGAACCTTAGAAAATGTTCCCACATAAATAACTGAGCCACCCTGATCTAATCCCTGTAACGCTGGTATGGGACGCTCACCATAACGATACTCACTATCATAATCATCTTCGATAATCATCGTCCCTGTTTTCTGCGCCCAAGCTAACAACTCTAACCTCCGGGGAAGGGACAACACCGCACCTGTAGGAAATTGATGAGATGGAGTGACATAAACCAGTTTGATGGGAGGAATGATATTTTTTGTCAATTCGCTGACTATTAAGCCAGACTCATCTACAGATACAGGGTATAAATTAGCTCCTTGAGCTAAAAAAGCTCGTCTAGCACCTAAATAACCTGGTTCTTCCACTGCAATCCAATCACCTTGGTCAATTAAGAGGCGTGTAATTAAGTCTAGCCCTTGCTGGGAACCACCTACAATCATAATTTGTTCTGCATGACATTTCACCGCCCTAGAACGCGAAATATAAGCGGCGATCGCTTCCCGTAATGGTTGATATCCCTGAGAATATTCAGTATAGTCAAGCACTTCTGGGTGAGAGCGACAATGACGCGATAGTAACTTCCGCCATAAATCTATAGGGAAATGATCAAAAGCCGGTCGCCCATAGGTGAAACTGATTTCTAATTCTGGTATTGGTAGGCGTAAAAATGCTTTATCACTCAAACGTTGACCGTAGGTTGATAAAGATATGGGTGAACTAGCAGGTTGTAATTTCGATGGTATCGGTTTCGCGCTAAGTAACTCATCCGGGAGTTGACGACATACAAAAGTTCCCGAACCCACAATAGTCTCTAGATAACCCTCACTCAAAAGTAGGTCGTAACTTTGGGTAATAGTAGCACGGGAAACCTCAAGTAATTGAGCAAGCGATCGCGTAGATGGTAGTTTTTCTCCAGGCGTTAATCTTCCGGTAAGAATAGCCTGGCGTAGTTCCTCATAAACTTGACGATGCAGAGGTAAAGGTGCGTTTGGGTTGATATTAATTGCAAAATCCATTCTCAATTACACAAGTGGACTGGTTAATTTATCTGAAAGTGGCTCTTGTTTCTTTCCACTTACCTGATTAATCTAACGATATAGAGTAGAAATTGCCATTATGTCTCCACAAACAGCCCCCAGTCCAAGAACTACAGTTAAACGCGCCCCCAAAAGAGCTAATTATGAAACTGAAACCATATATCAAATTCTCGACGAAGGATTAGTCTGTCATATAGGCTTTGTTGCTGAAGGACAACCTTTTGTGATTCCCACAGCTTACGGAAGAGTAGAAGACACCCTATACATCCACGGTTCACCAGCGAGTCGAATGCTGAGAACATTGCAACAAGGGATTGATGTCTGCGTGAGCGTCACCTTAATTGATGGCTTAGTATTGGGGCGATCGGCCTTTCACCATTCCATGAACTATCGTTCAGTGGTAGTATTTGGTAAAGCATCATTAGTAGAAGATGCAGAGGAAAAATTAGCAGCCCTCAAAGCATTTACAGAACACGTTATTCTAGGGAGATGGGAAGAAGTGCGATCGCCAAGCCGTAATGAATTAGCCCAAACCATAGTCCTATCCCTACCCCTAACAGAAGCCTCCGCTAAAATCCGTACAGGCGACCCTATAGATGATGAAGCCGATTATCAAATACCAGTATGGGCAGGACAAATACCCTTAAAATTAACAGCAACCACACCTATAAATGATTCCCGATTAGATCCACAAATCAAAGTACCTGCATATCTAAGCAACTATACTAGACCACAGCAAGCTTACATAGAGACTAGAGGCTAGGGGAGATGTGTTTCTCTGCGTTCCCTACGGGACGCTACGCGAACGCGATAGCGTGTCGTAGACAGACGCTCCGCGTAGCTTGCTTCCACGGAGTGGTACGACTGCGCGGTAGTCGAAACTCACCAACCGGGAGCAGAGGAGACAGTCTTTCCCCCTTCCCCTTTCCCCTTTCCCCCTTCCCCC
>DATNQO010000296.1:0-19163 GCA_036704005.1 Leptolyngbyaceae cyanobacterium
AAACCTTTTCAAACGCGGTCGGGCAGTCCGTGTGAGCTTGTGGACGTATCCAAACGGAGAAATTTGAATACTAGTATTCAGATTTCTAGAGAGGACGGATGAAGCAAGAATCCTCGTCTCTTTAGAGCGAGGAGTGTCAAAAAACCAATCTTTGCACCAGATGAAGATTGTTTAAGTTTTATTGGTGTAATTGATACTTTGCTGGCGATGGCAAATTATCGTCCGATGCCGGAAACAAGTATTATTCATTTTGTTGCTTATCCTGCGGATACTTTATACATTTTGACAGAGAACCAAGATACAAAGGTGTCTCAGCTTTTAGATTTGGGTAAGAAATGGCGTGCTGACTCTGTAGAAGTAAGTGATAGTACGAATGAGGACTACGGTTTACGCTTGAAGCGGCGGCTGAAAACGCGATTAGAAGCGGCGCTAAGGGGCGAAGATTTTTCACAGGTTCGTGATGCTGTGGTTGTTACCTATTGGTGGGATTGAGGATATTAGTTATTAGTCATTAGTCATTAGTCATTAGTCATTAGTCATTAGTCCATAGTCCATAGTTACTCTCCCCCTACTCCCACCCTGCGGGAAGCTAAAGCTACATCTCCCGGTTGGTGAGTTTCGACTACGCTCAACTACCGCGCAGTCGTACCACTCCGTGGAAGCAAGCTACGCGTTAGCGTCTCTGAAAGAGAACCACATCTCCCTTATCTTCCCAGTCCCCAGTACCCAGTACCCAGTCCCCAGTCCCCAATACCCAGTGATAGCAGACACAGCCAAGAGTTGTGCGATCGCGCTATAAAATGAATAATGAAGAGTAAAAAGCGACGAAATACCCTGCGCCAATCACTGGCGGTTTTTCGCTATAGCGGCAGAGCGATAAACTTGGTGTGGACTACTAGCCGCACTATGACTATTATTCTGGCTACTTTAACTTTAGTGGCTGGGCTGTTACCTGCGGCGATCGCCTATATCGGTAAGTTAATTGTGGATGCGGTGGTGGCCTCATCCCAAATTAACGTAGGTGGTGATAGTTTTGTCAATATCTATCAACCATTATTTTATGTGAGTTTGGAAGCGATCGCAGTAGCTTTACTAGCAGCTAGTCAAAGAGGGTTGAGTATCTCTCAATCTTTACTGCGGGTGTTACTTGGTCAACGAGTCAATGTCTTGATTTTAGAAAAAGCCTTAACCTTAGATTTGGCTCATTTTGAAAATTCAGAGTTCTATGACAAAATCACTAACGCCCGCCGAGAAGCATCAATACGCCCCCTTTCTTTAGTTAACCGCACCTTTGGCTTAGTACAGAATGCCCTTTCCTTGGTGACTTACGGCGTTTTGTTGGTCAAATTCTCACTCTGGGCTGTGGTAGCGTTAATTGTGGCAGCTATGCCTGCATTTATAGCCGAAACTAGATTTGCCGGCGAAGCCTTTCGTTTATTTAGTTGGCGTGCGCCAGAAACCCGTCAGCAGCACTATATTGAAAATCTACTGGCTAGAGAAGACTTTGCCACGGAAATCAAACTCTATCAACTGGGCGAGATGCTGTTAGGCAGATACCACAATGTATTTAATCAACTATATGGCGAAGATAGAGATTTAACTTTACGCCGGGGGATATGGGGATATCTGCTAAGTTTGGTGAGTACGGCGGCGTTTTATGTCGCCTATGCCTGGATAGTGATAGAAACGGTTTTGGGTAGAATTTCCTTGGGCGATATGACGATGTATCTCACCGTTTTCCGTCAAGGACAGTCTACCTTTGCTAATGCCCTCACATCAATCGGTGGGATGTATGAAGATAACTTGTACCTTTCCAACCTGTACGAATTTTTAGAAGAGAAAGTCATTCAACCTTGGGGGAACGCCACCAGAGGTAGCAAACCCCAAGATGGTATTCGCTTTGAGAATGTCTCGTTTACTTATCCAGGCAGTAGTTCTAAACCTGCGTTGCGTAATATATCCCTGCATTTAAAACCAGGGCAAAAATTAGCAATTGTGGGTGAAAACGGTTCTGGTAAGACTACCTTAATTAAACTTCTTACCAGACTCTACACACCAGACTCTGGCAGAATTTTATTAGATGGGGTGGACTTACAAGAATGGAATGTAGACGCTTTACGCCGCCGTATTGGGGTGATTTTTCAAAACTTTGTCCGCTACCAATTCACAGTAGGCGAGAATATAGGTGTGGGTGATGTGGACAATGTAGACGATAGCAACCGTTGGCAAGTAGCAGCCCAAAAAGGTATGGCACAACAGTTTATTGAAAGATTACCTGACAGCTTTGGGACGCAGCTAGGGCGTTGGTTTAAGGGAGGGCAGGAATTATCTGGGGGACAATGGCAAAAAATCGCCCTAGCCCGTGCTTTTATGCGGACTCAAGCTGATATTTTGGTGTTAGATGAACCGACATCAGCCATAGATGCCCAAGCTGAGTATGAAATATTTAACCATTTTCGCGCCGTAACTCAAAATCAAATGGTATTCTTAATTTCCCACCGCTTTTCTACTGTGAGGATGGCTGACAAAATTCTGGTAATTGAAAATGGGGAAGTAGTGGAACAGGGAACTCATGAGGAGTTACTTGCAGATGGTGGACATTATGCCAGGCTGTTTTTATTGCAGGCGGCGGGTTATCAGTAGTGGACTGGCAAGGCTAAAATGTGGCAATAGATTTGGAAAAAATTGAACGCAGATGAACGCAGATGAACGCAGATGAACAAGATGATAAATTTTTCGCTAATGCACAAGTTTAGTCTTGCCACGCTAGTAGAGTTGAGAAGATAAGCACTATTTAGCTTTACGTCTTATAGGGTGAGCATGAGGAAAAGAGTGATTTAAAGCAAGAGTCTTTATTGGGCTATTTCCTTTTTTATGTTTAGTGGGGATAGTATCTGAAAGTAGTTTCAAACCATATTAGGTATGAAAATTAAAGTTAGGGCTGGCAATAGAGTTGTTGTCGAGTTGGTGAATAGCCAATATGCTTCAATCGATTTAGTCGTAGCCAACGTATTAAAACGTTTGCCAAATACTCAAGTTATTTGGTTCAATTTTGGCAATGGGAAACTTAAAGGTTTTGTGGTTGAAGAAAACATACCCATCTTAGAAATCATGAAGCTTTACAAAGGCCCTTGTCTTCTAAATTGATGTGATAGCTATACCCACTATGGTGGGTATAGCTATCACTAGTCATATTGATGACTATATTGATAAAAAGACCAAACTATGAGTAAATACCTATGAAACTGATTTCTGAACCATCAATTCCTGTGAAAATTCAAAAGATGAAAGATAGGGTGCGGTGGAAGCATCCAACTCTAGTGCAGCGAGGAATTGACCAAACTAGTCTAGTAATAGACGATGGTCGGGAAGATGACCCAGAATTTTCATTTATGGTAATTGGTGATAGTGGTACAAAGTCACATTACGGTCATCATCCCCAAAGAAAAGTAGCAGAATTGATGTTGGCGCACAAGGATGATTGCCGTTTTGTGCTACACACTGGCGATGTAATTTATGTTGTGGGTTCCCATGAGTATTACCCGACCAATTTTATCGAACCTTACCGGGAATTTTTGGTTGGGGGTGAGAACCCCGCACATATTACTTACGATCGCATGATTTTTAATTTACCGTTTTTACCAGTCCTGGGCAATCACGACTATTATGATGTGCCGAAAATGTATCGCTGGCTGACTGGTAGCACGTTGCGGTTACGGCGGATGCTACGTTACAAGGATTTTGAGATTGGTTGGCATGGTTCTAACCAAGGTGATGCTTATGCTAAAGCTTTTATTGATTATCTCGCGGCGATCGCACCTGAAGATTTACCTCATTATTTAGATTTACATTACACTGGGAAAACTGATACGGGTCGCTGTCTGCGTTATTTACCGGGCATTTTTACCCGTGTACCCCACCGTTATTATAATTTTCGTTACGGCGGTATTGATTTTTTTGCCCTTGACTCTAATACTTGGAATGAACCTTCACCCTTACCTACAACCCAAGCTGGCGATATTTACCGCCGAGAATTGCAAAAGCGCCGTCAGGAAATAGACACCGAAGAAGTACAGATTTTAGCAGAATGCGATCGCTTAAATCCAGACAACCCCGACGATGCCGAACAACTCGACGACCTCAGCGCCAAGTTAGACCAAATTAATGAAGTCAAACTCGATATTGAAAAACAACTCGCATCCCACGACACCGTAAATATCGACTTTGAACAACTAGACTGGTTACGCCAAAGATTAATCGAATCTTGGAACACCAAGGAAGTCCGGGGAAGAGTCCTCTTTTTCCACCATCCCCCCTACGTGACAGAGGCGACCAAGTGGAGTCAAGCGCAAACATTGGCTGTGCGTCACCGCTTGCGTTGGGTACTCGACCAAGTTGCCGAAACCCTTGGTACTTTAGTCAAGGAACGCCCCATAGTTGATATCATATTTAACGGCCATGCCCACTGTTTAGAATATCTCCGCACAGTTGATACAGGCTATGCCGACTCAAACATCAATTGTATCATCTCTGGTGGTAGTGGTCGCCGTCCCCGTCGGCAGCGACCAGAAGGGACAGAGTTAATGGAAATTTTTGGTGATTTTAATAGTCGTTCTCTGCGGAAAGTTGCAGACTCACTCCTCTATGTGGGACGCAGTGAACAAAATCTCCAAAAGCGACTAGCCTATTCTGGTGTGCGCATTGATGTTAAAGATGGTCATCCACCTAAGTTTATTGTCAGGCCATTGGTTGCAGAACGGGTTGGTGAACAGTGGAATCAAGGTGAATTGGAACATTTTGTGATTTAACAAGGGGAAAGGGGACAGGTGAGTTGGAACAGAATTTATAGACTGTGGCATTTGTTAGGAATTGTTTGCTTAATGTTAGGATGTTGGCTGGCGGATGGTACTGCTTTTGCCTTAGCCAGCCCTTCATCCTCCACTATTTACGAACAACAAGCTATTCATAGTCCAGATGGTATTGGCAAATATTATATGGGGCGGGAAATTGCCAAATTCATGGGACATACGGGTGCAGGTTGGTTAGAAAGACCCAGCCGGGAAGCGGAGGAACAGCCGAGTAAGTTAATTAATAGCCTTAATTTAAAAGCAGATGATGTGGTAGCAGATATTGGTGCAGGAACAGGTTACATTAGCTTGCAAATTGCACCTTTACTGACAGAGGGAAAAGTGTTTGCTATAGATATTCAGCCAGAAATGTTGGAAATTGTGGAGTTTTTTAAACAAGAGAAAAATATCACCAATGTTGAGCCTATTTTAGCAACACCAGATAATCCGAATCTTCCTCCAAACAGTGTAGATTTAGCGTTGATGGTGGATGCTTACCATGAGTTTGAGTATCCGCGAGAAGTCATGCAAGGAATTGTCAAAGGACTTAAACCAGGTGGTAAGGTGGTGTTGGTGGAGTACCGAGGCGAAAATCCTTTTATTATGATTAAGCGTCTACACAAGATGACGCAAAAGCAAGTCCGTGAAGAAATGGCTGCTGTTGGGTTAACTTGGAGAGAAACTAAAAATATATTACCTCAACAGCATTTAATGGTGTTTGAAAAATCTGATTTATAAGGTAATATATTTCAGTTCGTAGTAAGGACTTTAGTCCTAAGAGGATGTTGGGCAAGTCGAAAAGTATACTAATGACCCCTCTCCAAACCTCTCCCCTAAAAGGAGAGAGGCTTTAAAACCCCCATTCCCTCTCTTCGAGACGCTACGCAAATGTAGGGAAGGGGGGCAGGGGGGTTAGGTCTTTAACATTTTGATGTCAGCAATAATACTTTCCAAACATCCTCTAAGAAAAGGGCTAAAGCCCTTACTACATACTTATTTATTCTTTACTTGGCTTTTTGCTTGTTCTAGTGCTATTTCTTTAATTGCTTGGTAAGAATTGACGTTAGCAGTACCTTCAATAGCTTTGACTGCTAAATCTTGTACTTGTTTGAGTGCAGAATCAAGTTGTTGAGATAAGGTTTGAATACGTGCATCTTGATTGCTAATTGTCTGTTCTAAAGATTGCAATCTTTGTTCATAGAAGCGTTTTTGACCTTCTATTTCTTTAGCATACAAATCAGATTTAACTTTAGCTTGGTAATGGGCAATACCTTTACCTTCTTCGGTAGCTTTCTTAATAGCTGCTTCTTTCTCTTTGGGAAATGCTTCTACCTTGGCTTTATACTCTTCAAATTGCTTTTCTCTTTCCGCAATTACCTTTTCCCGTTCCGTCCACTGTTTTTCTATCTCTTGTTGAAACTCTTCTAATTGTTTATATAAAGCTTTTTGCTGTTGTTCATATTCATCGGTTTCTAATTTACGACGCAATTCCAAATCATACTTATACTCTGAACTATCTCGTTGGCGGGTTTTATTGAGATTTTCGTTGCGTTCTTTGATTGTTCTTTGGTGTTCTTCTTGTTCTTTTTGCCAAGTAATTCTTTCTGCTAAAATTTCTTGGGAAAGCAATTCATAGCGTTGGCTATATTCCTCCTGATAAGCTTTGGCGTTCTCTTCATAGGAAGTAATCAGCGTGTTTAAGGTATCATCATCTACATCTAAGCTATGTAACTGTTGTAATTGCTCAACTTCTGTTTCTACCGCTTCTCTAATACCTGTTAACTTGGAAGCCTGGGTAGTTAATTGATTTGCTAACTCATTCGCCGCAGTCCCAAATCCCAACTGAATTTTTGCTAAACTCTCAATTGTATAATTCATCTTCTGTTGAATATTAGCAGACTGATTCATAATTGTAATTGGCTCTGATTTGGGTTTTTCTTTATTAACAGATGCAGCTTCTTTGGATGCTTGATTAAGTTGCGATTTCAGGGCGGCGGCTTCTTTGTTTAACTCTTCATAGGCTTGCAAAATTTCCGCTTTTGTGTTCTTGTCAGTTAACTTTTTTACTGGCATAATTTTCTCTATTTACTCCCACAACTATTTGCAGATATGACAAAATTAATGATTATTTAGCGGTAGAATTACCAAAAGCCCTCATTGCTAAATCCTGTGATTGTTTCAGGGTTGCTTGCAGTTGCGTGGAGATACTTTCGATTTGTTCTGTTTGTCGTTGAATAGTTTCTTCCAATGATTTAATTTTCAATTCGTAACTCTGCTTACTTGCTTCCCATTCTTTCTCGAATAAGTCAGCTTCAATCTTCGCTCTCTGGCTGGTATCTTTAATGGCTTCTTCTCTAGCCTTCTTCACCGCTTCTTCCAATTCTGCGGGGAATGTAGCAACTTTTTGTTGATATTCAGTAAACTGAGTTTGACGTTCAGCCGCAATCTTTTCTCTTTCCGCCCAATCTTTTTCTTTCTGCTGCGTTTTTTCTTGAATCTCTCTTTCCAAATTGCGTTTTATCGATTCATAAGAATCTGTATTCAGTTTCCGAGTAGTTTCTAATTTATATTGATATTCTTCTTGCTCTTGCTGCCGTTCTTTAGCTAACAAATCATTGTATGCTTGTAGCGCTTCTTCATACTCTGCTTGTTCTTTCTGCCAATCTTTCCGTTTAGTTGTGATTTCTTTTTCTAAAGTTTCCCGTTTACTGGCGGTATCTTGTTCTAAGATTTTTAACTTTTCTTGGTGTTCTTGTGTCAAGATATCCAAAGCATCGGCAACGATTCTAATTCTCTGTAATTCTTGTAAATGCTTAGTTTCAATTTCAATTGCTTGATTTAATTCATCTAATTTCGAGTTCTCTTTGGCTAATTTCTCCGAAAGGGAATTAATCGTACTACCAAATTCTAATTGTAAATCTGCTAAACCTTTGACAATGCTATCAACAGTGTAGGTGGAAGCTACTGCTAAAATTTCTTGATTTTTTACCTTATCTGCTTCTTCTTGTTTGGTGGCGATTTTGGATTCTAGCTTTTTCTGTTCTGCTAGAATTTGTTGAAATGCCTGCATTAGTTGCTGTTTGCTATCTTTTGATGCAACTGTGGTCATATTTCAACTCCTTGAATAGATGATGATTATTTAAGTAACAAGCAATACCGAAAACTACTCCATGCAGATATCAGATTAGCCTTGGAGTTGTCTGTTTCGGCGCAGTGTAAATACGGGAATCAAGCAATGAATCTTACTTGCACCCAACAATAATGACAAATTTTCTTGTAAGATAGGTATATTACCAGTCTTATCTGGGTAGGCAGTGGCAACCCTTGATTGCTTGTTTGCTATGTTTTTTTGCCCTTAGTACTTATGTACTAGTTATTATACTCAAGCCTGTCAACCCCTGTCAAGCAATTTAGGATTTTATTTAACCTTTTTTCATGAAGCTCGAATCTGTAGACTTTTGGAATTTTGCGTCGCAGGGAACCCCAGGTAGTGTATTTTAAATTTTGTATAGAGCTATTTGACCATAGAGATGATTGTGAGCGTGTAGCTAAAATAATTTATGGTATATTTGGCAGTGTTACAGATATTACTTAGGCAATCACTTGCGATCGCCAAAATGCTACGAGAAATCAACTCAATCTCCCAATATTGATACAACCACAGGGCTTGAACTTTTGTGATATCAATGTACACAAGTGAATCAATCAAGTATTCGGCTAGAACAGAGATTGGTCAAACCAGTCGGATTCTGGTAGTAGAAGATGAAGAACTCATCCAAGAAATGCTAGCAATAGCATTGGAAGAGGAAGGTTATGGAGTAGTTACAGCGCCTGATGGACGTTCAGCCATAGAGTATCTCAAAAGTTTTGAACCTAACGGCGGGGATTTTCCCTTCGATTTGATTATTCTCGATTTGATGTTACCCCAAATCAACGGGCTGGATATCTGCCGCTTACTACGTCATCAAGGCAACCCAGTACCCATCTTAATGCTCAGTGCTAAGGGTAGCGAAACCGATCGCGTGTTAGGTTTAGAAGTAGGGGCAGATGACTACTTAACTAAACCCTTTAGTATGCGGGAATTAGTCGCACGTTGTCGCGCTTTACTCCGTCGTCAGCGCCTGAGTACGTTACCCCAACTACCAGTGCTGAAATATAAAGATGTGACATTAAATCCCCAAGAATGTCGCGTCCTAGTCAGGGGTCAAGAGGTAAATCTTTCACCCAAAGAGTTCCGCTTACTAGAGTTGTTCATGAGTTATGCGCGGCGGGTATGGTCGCGGGAACAATTGCTAGACCAGGTTTGGGGGCCTGATTTTGTCGGTGACAGCAAAACTGTAGATGTCCATATCCGGTGGTTGCGGGAGAAACTCGAACTAGACCCCAGCCATCCAGAATATATTGTGACTGTAAGAGGATTTGGATATCGATTCGGATAAGCTATGGAGATAGTTGTTAGTTTTTAATAATCACCCGCAAACTAACAACTCGTTCCGCAAATGCTTTTATTGGGATTTCTTCTGGGTTTAGCGGTAGGCTTGGGGTTTTGGATTTGGCAACAGGTACAATTAAACCGTTACCTGACGCAAGTCGCCCAACCTGCACAATCTCGTACTGATAAAATGAAGGTGGCGTTATTTTTGCTTCCCCGTCTGCGGCGCAAAATCGCCACCCTCAAGCAGCATAAGCAAGATTTGCAGCAGTCACTCCAAACTTACCAAGACCTACTCGACGTTGCACCAGTGGGTTATTTGCAAGTTGATGAGGAAAATCAACTGCTGTGGTGTAACCAGCTAGCCAGGGAAATCTTATATTTACAAAGATGGCAACCAGGGCAGGTGCGTTTGCTGCTAGAATTGGTACGCTCATACGAACTTGACCGCTTAATTGAGCAAACACGCGATCGCCAAAAACCCCAAACCAAAGAATGGGTATTTCATCCCTCCTGTGATAATGCGGCAGAAATGCCCACAATCAAATCCTTAATGTTGCGGGCGTTTAGCCTACCCTTACCCAATGGACAAGTCGGAGTTTTCCTAGAAAATCGCCAACCCCTACTCGATATGAATCAAGTGCGGGAGAGGTCTTTCTCTGATTTAGCCCACGAATTACGCACACCCCTAACCTCAATTCGTTTAGTGGTGGAAACCCTGCAAAATCGCTTAGAACCGCCTCTAAATCGCTGGGTAGACCGTTTGATGCAGGAAGTTGACAGGCTGGTGAACTTAGTGCAAAGCTGGCTAGAACTGACGCAAATGGAAGCTAACCCTACCATGCAGCTGCACATGGAAACGGTAGAATTGCGATCGCTGATGACTTCAGTATGGGAAACCCTAGAACCGCTTGCACAGCGTCAAAATTTGTCTATTGCCTATTCTGGCCCGGAAAAACTGTTAATTAAAGCCGACTCAGCCCGGATATATCAAGTATTCCTCAACTTATTCGATAATAGTATCAAGTACAGTTCACCCAATACCAGTATTAAGATTGAAGCAGAAATATTAACCTTTAAGAAGAATCATGACGGTAATTCTCCACCGCCAATTGTGGAAATCAACCTGATCGATGCTGGAGAAGGCTTTGGGGATGAAGATTTACCTCATGTGTTTGAGCGATTTTACCGAGGTGATAAAGCCAGGACGCATACAGCCTTGCAGGATAGTAATATTGTAGGTAATGGTTTAGGTTTAGCGATCGTCAGGCAGATTATCTTAGCTCATGGTGGTTCCATTAAAGCGATGAATCATCCCCAAACAGGCGGGGCATGGATACAAATTCATATACCTGAAGTGGTGGCAAACTAACAAAGCCAAGACTATAGTTAGAATTATCTTCACGTTTGAGAATACAAGTGTGAAAGCTATCGTTTATAGCCCCAACCCGGAAAATCCCCAGTTAGCACGCGCCATGAGGCGTTTAGAAAGAGATGTGTTACGCATGGGCGCTTTGGTAGAACAATCATTCCGCCTCAGCCACCAAGCTTTATTTTCTCGTAACTTAACAGCAGCTGAGGAACTTCCCCGCTTAGATAAAAAGATAGATCGTTTTTATAGACAGATAGAATCAGATTGTACTTCCATCATGACCTTTCAAGCACCATCAGCCCAAGATTTGCGCTGTTTGAGTGCTTTTATGCAGTTAGTCCGAGATTTAGAACGTATAGGAGATTATGCTAAAGATTTAGCTGAGATAGCAGTGAAAATCTTTCCTTATCCACCTCACCCATCTCTACCAGAAATTGCTGTTATGGCACACCATGCCCAAGCTATGCTAGCAACTAGCTTAGTAGCTTTGGCAGATTTGGATGAAGCTGGTGGCAGAAGTATTAAGCACCTAGATGATGCTGTAGATAATGCCTATGACCGCGTATATCAAACTCTCGCGCAACAGCGAGATGTGCAAGGTGTGGTGGAACCTATTATTCTCCTAGCCTTGGCAATTCGTTGTCTAGAACGGATGGCAGATCATGCCACTAACATCGGTCAACGAGTAGCATATATTGTAACCGGTCAACGCTCCTAATGATGCTGGGAATATTTAGTGATTTCCCATCCCTGTCAAGGGGTGGGATTTTTGCTGTCAGCAGTTAAAACATGGGATTATGTTCTTCATCCAAACATTGGTTATTATGCCAATTGCGACCGCTATATTCACATTCAGATGATTAGTCATCCAAGGAATTGATGTTGCTTCAAAAGAATTACTACTGCTCATCTTTTATAGTAGGTCTGTGATGGCTATACTTGCGTAGTACAGGAGTAGGGGCGGGTTATTTTGAGTTTATGCCATTCCATATTGCGATGACCTACGGTCGGGCGGAGCATCGTCGCATCCCCTGATGCCGGTGAGAGAAAATGTAGTAGGTACAGGTGAAGAACAGACAAGGCAAATTTGCGTTATTAAATTCTTGCGAACCCTCTTCATTGCTTTTGCCTGGACTAAAATACTCTCAAAACCTCCAAATTAAAAAACTCTAGTAATTATTTCTTACCACGGATGGTTACGAACAGCAAAATATCAAGCTATTTAATAGTCAGAACTGCATAGCTTGATGATGCGGACTAGGTTGGTATGGGTGAGGAAATTTTATACACATGGATAGACAACAAAAGAATGTGTAATTTTATTGACTATTCAATTTTTTAGTTAAGTGATATTTCGTGATTATGTATATAAATTTTCAGACTATATGTTTAGTGACATCTAGTACATTCTCTGTCTAGAGATGCTTGAAGATATAAGCCTAATATTCCTATCTTCTTGAAAGAAAAGTATTAGTATTTATGATTACTGCTGCGTTAGACCGCCATCTTATCAATATATTAAAGATAGCTTCAAAGCGTATAAGTATATTAGTTACCTTGGTTGGTTGTGCTGTACTGATAGGTTGGTCTGTTGACATTCAGATTCTCAAAAGTATATTGCCACAGTGGGTAGCGATGAAACCTAATACGGCGTTAGGTTTTGTATTATCTGGTTTGGCGTTGAATTTTCTTGATTCAAAACAACAATTAAAGCGTCAACTAGCTCAGGGTTTAGCTGTGGTAGTCGCCACATTAGGATTACTGACTCTGAGTCAATACCTATTTGGGTGGAATTTAGGAATTGATCAACTGTTGTTTTTAGAACCACCAGGAGCGCTCCATACTTATAGCCCTGGGCGGATGTCAGCTATGATAGCCGTGAACTTTAGCTTAATGGGTTTTGCTTTATGGCTTACTGCCCAGAGAAGCGTTCGTTATCGACCAGTGCAAGTATTCGCACTGATTACCGCCTTTACAAATCTACAGGTTTTGATTGGTTATCTCTATGGAGTCGAACCGATATTTGGGTTGTCATCGTTTACGTACACTGCCATTCACAGTGCCATTGGGTTTCTCTTGCTCTCGCTCGGTATCTTATTTGCATATCCTACTAAGGGTTTGATGAGTCTGGTAATTAGTAATAGTGCGGGAGGAATGACAGCTAGAGTATTACTGCCGGCGGCACTTGTTGTTCCCTTGAGCTTAGGGTGGCTGCGAGTGTTTGGGGAAAAAGTCGGGTGGTTCGATCATGCTTTCGGCTTGAGTCTCCATGTAACTGGCAATGTAGTCGCTTTTACAGGATTAACTTGGTACTGTACAAAATGGCTGTATCGCTTAGATATCAAGCGCAAACAGGCAGAAGATGCTTTAAGAACTGCTTATACCCAACTAGAAGTTAGGGTAGAGGAACGCACAGCAGAACTACTTCAAGCAAATCAAGTTTTAGGGCAAGCAATTGCTGAACGGATGCGAACAGAAGCGGCTTTGCAAAAGTCGTTCAAACAACTGGCAGATATGAAGTTTGCTCTAGATCAATCATCTATTGTGGCAATCACAGATGCTAGAGGTATGATCACCGAAGTTAACGATAAATTTTGTCAGCTTTCTGGATACTCCAGAGACGAACTAATTGGACAAAGCCATCGCTTGATTAATTCTGGCTATCACCCAAAGACATTTTTTCAGCAAATGTGGGCAACAATTTCTCATGGGGAGGTTTGGCAAGGCGAAATTAGGAACAAGGCAAAGGATGGTAGATTTTACTGGGTAGCGACAACCATCGTACCCTTTCTGGATGCCACAGGTAAGCCGTATCAATACATTGCCATTCGTTCTGACATCACCAACCGCAAGCAGGCCCAAGAAGCTTTACGTGAGAGCGAAAACAGATTCCGTCGAGCAATTCTTGATGCACCTTTGCCGATGATACTGCACGCGGAAGATGGAGAAATTTTGTTAATAAATCATGTTTGGGGAGAAATTACAGGATACCAACTCGAAGAAATTAACACAATTGCAGATTGGACTCAAAAAGCTTGTGGCAAAAATCAACAACAGGTGCAATCTCACATTAATTCCTTATATCAGATTAATGGCCGAGTTGCGGAAGGTGAATACACAATTAAAACCAGCACAGGTGAAATGCGCATCTGGGATTTTTACTCCGCACCGCTTGGGCCACTCCCTGATGGCAGAAGTTTAGTGATTAGTACGGCGTTTGACGTGACAAGACGCAAGCAAAGTGAGGAAGCGTTGCGAGAACAAGCCCAATTATTGGATTTAGTGTATGAAGCAATTTTTGTCCGCGATGCCAACAATGCCATTACTTATTGGAACCACAGCGCCGAAGAACTCTATGGCTGGACAAGTGCCGAGGCAGTTGGCAATATAGCTCATATCTTGTTGGAAACGCAATTTTCATTAGGAATTTCCTATTTTAATAAAATCCTGCATCAGCAAGGGCGCTGGGAAGGTGAACTGACGCACACGCGGCGGGATGGTAGTCAAATTATTGTAGAAAGCCGTCAGGTTGTCATCCAAGATGCACAAGGGCAAATCAAAGGAGTTTTAGAGGTTAATCGAGATATTACCCAACGCAAGCAAGCAGAATTACAATTGCGGCGGAATGCTTTCTACGATGGGCTGACAGGTTTACCAAACCGAGCCTTATTCATGGAACACTTAAAACAGGCGATCCAGCAAGCTAAACGGCAGAAGGATTATTTATTTGCTGTGTTGTTTCTCGATTTGGATCGCTTTAAAGTCATCAATGATAGTCTGGGACACCTGGAAGGAGACAGATTTCTCATCACTATTGCCGACAGGCTAACAGCCTGTATCCGCTCTATAGATATAGCCGCACGGCTTGGCGGTGATGAATTTACAATTCTTTTGGAAGGCATTGAAGAGGTTGCAGATGCGATTAAGGTGGCAGAGCGTATTCAACAGGAACTCAAAACACCTTTAAACTTGAATGGGCATCAAGTCTTTACAAGTGCCAGTATTGGCATTACTTTGAGTTCCACTGTAGATTATGACCAACCAGAACAGGTGCTGAGAGATGCTGATACGGCGATGTACCAAGCCAAGGTTCAGGGTAAATCGCGCTATGCTCTATTTAATCCAGATATGTATGCTAGTGCGCTGGCGAGATTGCAATTGGAGGCTGATTTGCGTCGAGCCATTGAATGTCAGGAATTTCAAGTTTACTATCAACCCATTGTTTCACTATCTAATGGCAGACTTTTAGGTTTTGAGGCACTATTGCGCTGGCAACATCCAGAGCGTGGTTTGGTTTCTCCAGGTGATTTTGTGCCTTTGGCGGAAGAAACTGGACTAATTATCGAGCTTGGCTACTGGGTACTTTTTGAAGCTTGTCGCCAAATGCAAGCTTGGCTTTGTAGTTATCCTGAATACTCATTAGAAAAAATGAGTGTCAATCTCTCCGCCAAGCAATTTTGCCAGCCGAATTTGATTGAGCAGATTCAGCACATTTTGGATTTTACTGGTCTTAATCCCCATAAGTTGGCACTGGAGATTACTGAAACTGTCATTGTGGAAAACGGTGATGAAGCAATTGCTATTCTTTTAAAACTACGAGAATTGGGTATTGAAATATTAATTGATGATTTTGGAACTGGCTATTCTTCTTTAGGTCGTCTTTCTAGTTTTCCGATTAGTGTGTTAAAAATTGACCGTTCCTTTGTTGACCCGATGACTACTAATAAGCGAAATCTGGACATTATCGAGGTTATCGTTGCCTTGGCTGATAAACTAGGTATGAGTGCGATCGCTGAAGGTGTGGAAACACCTGAGCAACTAGCCATCTTAAAAAGTTTACACTGTCAATCTGTCCAAGGATACTTTTTCTCGAAGCCCTTGCATAGTTCCCAAGCAGCAGCATTAATTGCTGCCAACCCTCAATGGTGTTAGTGAACCAATTTCCTACATGATATCAAGTCCGGTTAATTATTTATAATATGGTTGCTTTGGTCAGTAACAGGTAATAGCGAATTGGTAATTGTTTGCTGCCATGACCGAGTATCGATTACCAATTCTTATAGAAATTATAAGTTTTCCCAGCTATAAGTATTAGCAAGAATTTGCGGTTTTTTTGAGAAAAATACTGCCAAATCAACCTTGAGAATGATTTGGTAAGAAATGTAACAAAATATATTATTGATGGACTATAGAGTCCGACCTATAGTAAGTGTTTGTTACCTATGAGGATTGGATTCGGTTGGTTTACACCAGCTACAGCTAAAAAATTTTTACTGGGAATCTCTATGAGCCTGTTGTCTGGAACAGGATGCAGTTTACACCAAACCCAAGCTACTGACTCAGCGCAACCACAAATTCAAACTGTTGGTTGGGTAGAAAAGGGGAAAATTGCTGGTGTTGAGGAAGAGGTGAAAGTCAAGCTCGATACAGGTGCGACTACCACCTCAATTAATGCCGAAATTTTAGAGCAGCCCGATGAAGAAACTGAATCCGGTGGGATGATTAAATTCCGCTTTAGTGATGGAGATGGAGTTAAAAAGACATTTGAACTACCGATTGTGCGGTGGGTTCGCATTGAAAGTCGTCAATCCGATTATATCCGTCGCCCAGTAGTGCAAATGAAAATATGTGTTGCGGGTCAGTGGATTGAAGAAGAGGTAAACCTAGCTGATCGCGGTGATTTCAACTATCCGGTCTTAATTGGGCGCAATATGCTCACCAAAGGCAAATTAGTTGTTGATTCATCCCAAACATTTACTAAAAATCCATCTTGTCCCAACCTGGAGGCGCAGCAGTGAAGCGTACTTTTTATGCCTTACTTCTGGCCTTGTTTTTAGCGGCGATTGGTTTAGCTATTTTTGTCAATAAGCTGACTGCTGCTAATGTGCCGCTATTACCTAATCAAACTTTCAATAGTTGGTATGTTGAGGCTAAATTATCGCTAAAATCTCAACCTTCACCGTTTTCCAATGAGGAAGATTTACCTACTAAAATTCAGTTTCATCTTCCCCAAGAATCTCAACGCTATGAAATTGTGAAGGAAGATTTTCGTAATCAAGGATTTGAACGCCAAATTGAGAATAGAAAAGATTCAGCAAATCGGCTGGCAATCTTTACTAAAAAAAGCTCGACTGACAGTAGCGAAACTCTCTTTTATCGAGCTATTATTCGTCGGAAAACTAACGTTGACCCTGGGAGCGAGAAAGTACCCATTTCCGGACGAAGACTGATAGATAAGGAACTTGTGAGGTTTGGCGAAAATACCGAAAGGGTACGAGACAACCTGGCGGAGAATTTGCCTACGGCTGAGATTAATTCACTGTTGAAGGAGGCTAAAAACAAATCAAGCGATCGCCTCTCGTTTGCTCAGCAAATCTATCAATTAGCTCTCCAGACAGATGACATTCGGGTGCAAACTATTAGTAGGAACCTGAGAAAAGAAGAATCGACCCCACAAATAGCCGCATTTTTATTGGGTAGAGCCAATATTCCTGCAAGAGTGGGTAATGGGATTTATTTGAGGAGTGAAGAAGTTTATTCAACTGATTTTATTGAATGGCTAGAGGTGCAATCAGGCGATCGCTGGTTGGCTTTAGATCCCGTTGACCGCACTTTTCAAGAGCAAGACCGTTATCTAACTTGGTGGTACGGTTCAGATCGAGTTATACAAACCCAAGGAGCCAACAACGTCGATTTAGAAGTTGTGGTTCAGCCTAATACCGACAATGGACTGACAAGAGCAGTTTGGCGTGGTAGAAGAGTTACCAATCCTTTTGTTGAATACTCTTTTCTGAGACTTCCTTTAGCAACTCAGCGAGTCTTTCAGGTACTTGTTCTTATCCCCATTGGTGCGTTAATTATCTCTGTTTTGCATCAGATGATAGGCTTGAAAACCTTCGGTACGTTTACGCCGATTCTCATCACTCTCGCTTTTCGGCAAACTGGATTATTTACTGGCATCCCACTGTTTGTTTTAGTAGTAATTATTGGGCTGTTGTTTCGGGGCTATTTAAATAAATTACAGCTTTTAATAGTGCCTCGGCTGGCAGCAATTTTAACTGGCACTGTTTTAGTTGTGGGTTTGTTGGCGGTTGTGATGGAAAGTCTCGATATCAATCTGGGCTTATCGGTATCTTTATTCCCGATTGTGATCCTTGCCATGACAATTGAAAGAGCATCAATGATGTGGGAAGAAAATGGTGCAACCCAAACGATAATTGCCGGACTCGGTACGATTTTAGCCGCTATTATTGCCTATTTTTGCATGATTAACGACTATGTAGAACATTGGGTATTCGTCTTTCCAGAACTATTACTAGTGGTATTAGGCATCAATATTATGGTGGGACGCTACAACGGCTACAAACTTATTGAGTATTTCCGCTTTATGTCGCTCCAGAAGCAGTTGCATCAAACAAAGGGATAAGCTCTTATGTTTCCATTTTCACTTGGACGTTGCGGCATTTTAGGAATTAACGCTCGTAACTTAGACTATATTTTCCCGGCTAATCCTCGTCGCATTTATCGTCTTGCTGACTCTAAACTAGAAAGCAAAAAAATTGCTCAAAGTATTGGCGTAGCGGTTCCAGAAACTTATGGTGTCATTACTTTTCAAAATGAGGTAAAGTCGCTATCAAATTTTGTTGGTGAACGCACAGCCTTTGTCGTCAAACCAGCGAGGGGGAGCGGTGGGGATGGCATTATCGTCATTAAAGATGTGACAAATGAAGGCTATCGCAAAGCCAATGATTCTATTCTCAAAGCCGAAGACTTACAGTATCACATTTACAACATTTTAAGCGGGATGTTTTCATTAGGTGGTAACAGCGATGTTGCCATTATTGAATATGCTGTACAGTTCGACCCCATATTTGATGAAATTGCTTATCAAGGTGTCCCCGATATTCGAGTAATTGTCTACCGAGGCGTGCCGGCAATGGCAATGTTGCGCTTGCCAACACGGGCTTCTGACGGTAAGGCAAATTTACATAGAGGCGGCGTTGGCGTTGGTATCGATTTGTGTAGTGGGAGGACGTTGGCGGGGATTCAAAACAACCGCTACATTGACAATCATCCAGAAACAGGATACTCATTGTGCGATCGCCATATTCCTCATTGGCAAACTATTTTAGAAATGGCTGCTAAGTTAGGCGATAAAACTGAGTTTGGCTATCTTGGCGTTGATATCGTGATTGATCGCACAAAAGGGCCGCTTTTATTAGAAATTAATGCGCGTCCAGGGCTTTCGATTCAAATTGCCAATCGTGAGGGATTAATACCTCGATTACAAGCCATCGATAGCACCTTGTCAAAACTTACGGGACTGGAAGACAAAATAGCTTTTGCTCAAGAAAAATTTGCTGTGTCTTCTAGTCACCTATTCCCGCAAGGAGGCTCACACGCTCACCTGTACTCAGGTCAGTGTTGAGAGGAATTGCGGGGGAAAAGCGAAACATCCCTTGACCGATACTGAGCGCAAGCGAAGTTAGGGAAGGGGATAGTTGAGATTTTC
>DATNQO010000297.1:0-6821 GCA_036704005.1 Leptolyngbyaceae cyanobacterium
AAAACTTTTACGGTAGGTCAGGCGTTGGCGTTAGCCTTGTCGCCAGACATCGCACTTCCGTACATCACCCTTCAGTCTGGAAGCAAAAAGGGGGAATTAATAATCGCCAAGTCGAATTAAAAGTGTGGGAGTTGAGAATCAAGTTTTGGTTATTAGTTCTTGGGAGAATTTGTAAAAATGCAATTACTCAAAATCGCCAAAGTAGAAACCGCCGCTAAACCCACTCGACCTTTCCAAAGAGTATCGATAGTCCGGCGCAAGCGACCCGATTGGGAAGAGTGCGAGCGCGGAGGGTATCGCCACATGGGACGAGCTGAAGAACGGTTTTCTAGGTTTGTATCGGATGAAAGGGGTACTGACAATGGCAGTATCCTTGATGGCAAATAAGAAATGCTGACTGTAACAAAGTAAGGAGTTTATTGCAAAATGATTAATCCTACTATTGAGTTCATTTTACCAAGAAACTGGGTATAAAGCCCCGTCCTTCAAGGACGGCTTTGATTGTGTTAGAATATTTGCGTAGGAGTTTTCCACGTAAAATGATTGTTTTAGAGTTTAAAGCTAAAGGGAAAACAACTCAATATGTAGCCATTGATGAGGCGATTAGAACCTGTCAATTTGTTCGCAACAAAGCTATTCGTTTTTGGATGGATAACCGAGGTGTAGGACAGAAAGACTTATATCGTCTTAGCAAGGCTCTCAGACATGAATTTTCTTTTGTCAAGGCTTTGAACTCTAGTGCTTGCCAAGCTTCTATCGAACGGGCTTATAGTTCTATTGCTCGTTTTTACGACAACTGTAAAAAGTCTGTTCCAGGCAAGAAGGGCTATCCACAGTTTAAGAAAAACAACCGCTCAGTTGAATATAAAACCTCTGGATGGTCACTCTCGCCAAACAGAAAGCAAATAACCTTCACAGATAAAAAAGGTATTGGCAAACTCAATCTCAAGGGAACGTGGGATTTAAACTTCTACCAATTGGAGCAGATAAAACGAGTTAGGTTAGTCCGTCGCGCCGATGGGTATTATGTTCAATTCCTGATTAGCGCAGATCACAAAGTAAAAACACAACCAACTGGTAAAACCATTGGTTTAGATGTTGGCTTAAAAGAGTTCTACACCGACAGCAACGGACATACAGAACCTAACCCTAAGTTTTATCGCGCAGGAGAAAAGCGTCTAAAGTTTAGACAAAGGCGCGTTTCTCGGAAAGTAAAAGGCTCTACTAATCGCAAAAAAGCCATTAATAAATTAGGGCGAGTACACCTCAAAATAAGTAGGCAACGTGAAGAACACGCTAAGAGAATAGCGCGTTGCGTAATCCAATCTCACGATTTGGTAGCCTATGAAGACTTGAGGGTGAAAAACTTAGTTAAGAATCACTGTCTCGCCAAATCTATTAATGATGCTGGTTGGTATCAATTCAGAAAATGGTTAGAGTATTTCGGTGTGAAGTTTGGTAGGGTAACTGTAGCTGTTAATCCTGCTTACACAACAAGCCAATGCTCTAATTGTGGTGCAGTAGTCAGAAAATCTCTATCCACAAGAACTCATGTTTGTGAATGCGGATTTGTGATGGATAGAGATTGGAACGCAGCAATCAACATTCTGAAACTAGCCTTGGGTACTACGGGTCACGTAGGAACCTGGATCTATGATCCGAACGCTTCAGGAGATTCAACCTCTACTCATGCTGGAGAAATCTTGTGTGAGCAAGTTGGGTCTGTGAATGAAGAATCTCCGCACTTTTAGGGCGGAGAGTGTCAAAGAACGGGAATAATCACTTTTACGTTGAAGGAGAAGACAAGCCTGTTGTAGAAGTGGCTGAAGCTTCTAGATACTCGACTTTCAAAGATGCTTCTAGCCATATCAAAACATTTCATAAACAAAACGATGCGGTAGAAGTTTTTGTTAGACCTGTTCAACTAACTATCGAATTACTAGACTGATGAGGAATCTGGAATGAGATGTATCAGTACCGGGCAATTGTCCGGTATTGTTGCATGGAAGGTAAATTATGTCTGATAATATTAGAATTAAAGCTGTTCCCCAAAGATATAGAAATAGTCACGTTCAGGCTTACGAAGTCTATGGCGGTTACGAAATAATTGTCATCTGCTACCCAATAGAACCAGAAGGAGAAGACCGCTACTTTTACTACATCCAAAATGCTCAATCAGAAGTAATTTGCGACAATTCTAAAGGCTATGGCGAAAGGTGTAGCGAGGATGCGCTGTGTCAAGCTAAAGAATATATTGATATACTAAATATTCCGATATAAAATGATATATTTTAAATTAAAAAGGGTAGATACTATGAGTCAGCTAATGAAACTATTAGGTGAAAGAATAGGGACAAATTGTACAATAGTGATGAATCGTAACAGCATATTTTCTGAGCAAGGCGGGTTTATTTCCCGTGAAAAGCTGAGGCAAAAAATCAAAATACAGGAACTTGACCAAAATGGTTTACATCCTCAACATGGATATTATTTTGAGTGGGAAGAAGGCGAACAACAGAGAGTTCAGGCTTGTGCTTTTGATGCAGAAGACGAAATTCAACGCCAAGGTGGAACAATTAAAAAAAAAGTAGAAGGGTTTGTTTTTGAGAAAAGGTATTGGTACGATCATTGGGAGTGAATAACAACTGCTAAGGAAGAGTACCGGGCAATCGTCCGGTATTATTTTTGTTAGATTACAGCAATTTGTAGATATGAGTGGGAGAAACGGGTGTTGCTAACTGTGGAAGAAGGTGAGAAGTTTTTGGATTATTTGCGGTCTATTTAGCTATATAATAAATACATTTAACGGATACAAATATTATGAGTCAAACAGATTTACCTACTAATAATTCCAGTGAGGAGCCTTTGGTAATTGACGAAATGACTTCCCTTAAACAGTATCTAGAAGGACATCCCCAACGTGAAGAGATTTTGCGGAATGTCCGAGAGTACGAAGTTCAGATTTTCAAGCAGGAACGGAATAAGAAATTGTTGGGTAGTTGAGGCGATCACATGAGCCAAAAGGTTGATATGAACTCGATAGTTGAAGTTGTTAAACAGATTCAGCTAAATGTCGAAATAATCGAGCAAAGTGATACAAAAGTTATTCTCAAGGGTGAATTTGTCTCTCGAACTGGGACTGATGATATCGAATACTTTACGCAGTTACGGCTGATGTCAGCATCATTGCGAGAAGGTGAAAAACGTCGTACTTATGTCCTGCCAAGGTGATGAGAGAAACCGAATTTTCTCTGTCTGAATTAATCATCTACTACTGGCAACGACTCGCCCTAATCCACGACCCCCACCACCGAGCCAACCCTAACATCAAAGACTTTGCCGAAGTTTTACGATGCCCCCAAAAGTGGAAGGCTTTCGACATAGCGGTGGAACTGCATCGGAATGGGTCTAGACCCTGGATTGGATAAAGGAGTTAAGGATGCTAGACAGACATTCTGTCGAACATCTTAATTTATTAAATTGACATCCTTTATTATAAAAGTTTGCGTGTTTTTAGTTCAACAAACACTGATAATTGTATTATACAAAATACATTATGTGGCTAAGAATATGTACCCAACAAAAAGCCTAGCATACGAATATCATGTGGGGGGTAGTCTACCAATTAATGCTCCTAGTTACATTAAGCGTCAAGCAGATGAAGACTTGTACCAAGCTTTAGTATCTGGTGAATTTTGTTATGTTTTAAATTCACGGCAGGCAGGTAAATCTAGTTTGCGAGTACGGACTATAGAAAGACTAAAAACTCAAGGTTACGCCTGCGCCAGCATTGATGTAACAGCAACAAGTGGAAATAACATTACCATTCATCAGTGGGTAGCAACGATTATTCGCATTTTAACAAGTAGTTTTTTACTTTCAACAAAGTTTAATCTGCACGCTTGGTGGAGACAATGGGAGAATATTTCTCCTGTAGAAAGATTGAGAAAATTTCTTGAAGAGATACTGCTAGTTGAAGTTAATCAACCTATAGTCATTTTTATAGAAGAGATTGACAATATTCTCACATTAAATTTTGATACTGATGATTTCTTCGGATTAATCAGAGACTGCTATGAGCAACGCACCCAAAAACCAGAATACAATCGCCTCAACTTTGCGGTGGTTGGTGTGCAATCGCCCTCTTGTTTGAATCAAGATGAAAGGCGCTCCCCGTTCGCCATCGGTCGAGCAATTGAACTTAACGGCTTTCAATTAGATGAAGCTGCACCTTTAGCGATCGGATTAGTCGGGAAAGTTAGCAACCCAAGAGCCGTGCTACAAGAGATTTTGCAGTGGACGGGTGGACAACCTTTTCTCACCCAAAAGCTTTGCCAGCTAATTTGTGATGCGCTGCCTGGACAAAGTGTGGAGGAAGTTTTGCGATCGCAGATTTTGGACAATTGGGAATTGCAGGATCAGCCAGCCCACCTGCGACCAATACGCGAGCGCTTGCTCTTTCATCCTCGGTTGATAGAACTGTACCAGCAGATTCTGCGGCAAGGGGAGATAACGTGTGATGGCAGTGAAGAACTTCTCCAGTTGCGGCTGTCTGGTGTGGTATCCAAGCGTGATGGTAAGCTCAGGGCCTACAATCCCATCTATAAGGAAGTTTTTGGGCAAAGCTGGATGATTAGTATTTAAGAGCTATCGCTCACCCAACTGGCTGCAACAACCTCTGCCACAACCACGTGTACCTTTGCTGATCAGAGGCAACAGGCGATCGCATGAGAGAAACCGAATTTTCTCTGTCTGAATTAATCATCTACTACTGGCAAAGACTATTACCAATTCGCGACCCTCACCACAGAGCCAACCCCAAGCTCAAAGACTTTCCCGAAGTCAAATCTTGCCCCCAGAAGTGGAAGGCTTTTGACCGGAGCGGTGGAACTGCATCGGAACGGTTCTAAGCCTTGAGTTGGGTGATGGGGATTCTACGGATGTTCGACAGAATATCTGTCTAGCATCACCAAAGGCTTCTACTGCAAGGGTTTTAGGTTTATGGAGTAGCGCTACTGGCTGAAGATGAGCGATGGCGCTTTGCACCCAGCTAGCCCGTCGCACAGAGCGCATATCTTGCGCTGATCGCACATAAGGTTAGCGGAACGAGCAAAGCAGTTTTTGCCATATTCCCCGTATTGAATTGCAGGGAGTATGTCCAGAAATTCAACCGAACATAGTTTTTTTCTAAAAAACGAATGGTAACGCTAAAATAAAGTAAATCCGCTCATAGCAACGATATCACAATGGTTCAATTTGCTTCAAAACTTTTGACTGTTGATGAATTTATTACCCAATATGGGGATAGCGATCGCCATGAGTTAATTGATGGTGAATTAGTCGAAATGGAACCTACTGGGCCTCATGAGCAAGTATTAGCCTTTGTTGGGCGCAAGCTAAATGTGGAAATAGATCGCCAGGAATTATCCTACTTTATTCCCCACCGATGCTTAATCAAATTGTTAAGTACAAACACAGCCTTTCGTCCTGATGTAGTTGTCTTAGATCAAAGGCAACTGACTAATGAACCATTATGGCAACAAGAACCTGTAATTACATCAGGGAAATCGATTAAATTAATAGCTGAGGTTGTCAGTACAAATTGGCAAAATGATTACGCACGAAAAGCTGAAGATTATGCTTTGCTAGGAATAAGTGAATATTGGATTATTGATTATTTAGGTATTGGCGGAAGAGAATATATTGGCAAGCCTAAACAACCAACAATTACAATTTGTACTTTAGCAGAAGATGAATATCATCGGCAACTATTTCAAAATAATGAGCAGTTAGTTTCTTCAGTCTTTCCAAACTTACAACTAACGTCAAAGCAAATATTTGACTCTAGTTTAATAGTTTAGGATGCAATATTGCTGGGTTATACTCGTTAAAGCAGATATAATTGTCTAGGTAAAAATAAGAAGTAATCGTTGCTTCATACTTCTTATTGTTTGCTAAATGTAAAGATAATACATTAAACTTTGCAATTAATATCTATATACAGAATACAGAAATTCGGCAATTATTCAACACCCATTAGTCAGTTGTTTTGAGATTTTTTTTATGGTCAGGTGTAACTAGGTTAAATAAATTCTTTTTAAGAGGCTTTTATGGCAGACATTAACGGGACTCCTGCCAACAATTTTCTCCTGGGTACTGAAGAGATTGACTCAATTTTCGGTGCAGAGGGAAATGACATTTTAATCGGTCTAGCAGGTGACGATTTCCTCAGTGGTGACTTGGGAGATGATTTAGTTATTGGTGGCGCAGGCAACGATACTCTTTATGCTGGACTTAGCAGTGGAGTACCTTTTGCACCAGGATACGGAGGGGACGAAGGCTCGACAAATATATTGTTCGGTAACAGTGGTAATGACCAATTGTTTGGGTCAGAAGGTACTGACTATATCTATGGTGGGTCAGGAGACGACCAAATTGAAGAAGGTTTTCTTGGGGGTGATGATTATTTAGATGGTGGTGATGGTAACGACTTTATCCGTAGCGGATTCGGCGATGACACTCTCATTGGTGGTGATGGAGATGATATCTTAATAGATTTAAACTTCAGATTTGGTGGAGGTAATGATTACCTTGATGGCGGTAACGGCAATGATACTCTTGATGGTGGAGTCGGAAATGATACTCTTAATGGTGGTAATGGCAATGATATTCTTATAGGTGCAGATAACCCAGGAAATGTGCCGGATGAATTGTTCGTTTATGGCAATAGGGAAATTGATACTTTAACTGGTGGCAAAGGCAGCGATACATTTGTCCTGGGGCTGGCTGGTTTAAATAGACTCGGTAACATTGAGAGTTTC
>DATNQO010000298.1:0-21919 GCA_036704005.1 Leptolyngbyaceae cyanobacterium
TTAAAGGTGACAAGAGCGAAAAAACTGCGTAAGAGTCTGTCACTGCCTCGCTTTCAACCGATGGAAAATACGCCTTTAGCTGTGGTGGCTGATTACCTCAATTCTTTGGAGGCAACTGTTGCTAAGAGGTTGCTAGAAGAAATGTTGGTGATGTATTTTCTGCCACGCGCTCAGTACAAGTTGGGGGGCGGCTCACAGCAGCAATTGACAAATTCATACCTGATTTCGCGGCGAATGGCAGAGAGTCATTTTGGCATTATGGCGCTGGAGTTGGGGCTTTCGGCGAGTGTTTATAGCTGTGTGTCTGTGCCATTAAATGCGGCGAGCGCACCCCAACTCGACACACCAGGGGATAGCCAGAAGCTATCAGCACTAACGCCATCAACTGTTGAGCAAGCAGAAACTCCGCACTCAAGTTTGATTGCTGGTGAAGAATCAGTTGATTTTATGGATCAGCTGTTTGGTTAATTTTGACGTTTCAATATCAAACTGAGGGTTTTCTCATAGCCGCCGCAGTTTTTGGTGTTAACTGTAAGGCGGCTATTGATTGAAGAGTTTTTGAAGGAAGGAAGCAACACAAGTGTATTATTTATTCTCAATAAATCAGGTGCAAGGGGATCTCAAAAAAGCATTTTTTTAGCCTAATTCCCATTACACCCCCGAAACACCCCCATTACACCCCCATTACACCCCTGTAATACTTTTTGAAAAATTTTATTTGTTGAGAAATTTTTCCTCAAACACCCCCGGAACACCCCCGGAACACCCCCGGAACACCCCTGATGTTATTTCAGTAATTAATCGTTAACTCAAATACAATAGCTTACTGAGCAAAAACATTAGCTGCGCCTGTGATACCATTTCACTAAAATAATGAAACATATCCAAACCAGGAAAGCCAGATAGAAACTGAGTTTTTTTTATTGCTCAAGTTTATGCGTTAGAAGTGTTAGAAAAGACTTCAGAGTTAATCTTGTCTTGAGGTGACAGGAAATGGATGAAGTCGTCAAAAAAGTAGCTGCATTGGGTCTGCCTGGAGTGATTTTAGTAATCACAATGGCAACCACAGGTTTTACAGGTGCGGCGGCTATCACCGCCGCTTTAGCATTTCTGGGTGGCCCTGCGGGGATGCTGGGTGGAATTGCTGTTTTGGGGCTGACAGGTTTGATTACTGATGCTTTAGCGAAAGTCAGTTTAGAAGATTTTCTCACAGAGATTTACTGCCAGCGCCGACAAACTGAGCCACATGGTAAATTGCTAGAAGAGATTGAGTCTTTAGTGCTGTTCGACGGCGATATGAAAGATAGGCTCAAGACGACTGTAACAGACGGCTGCGGTTGTGCAACGGTGGTTAATTCTAGCTCAACAGATGATGCAAATGAAGCGATCGCTATTCTAGAAAGCATCCCTGGGATGACTCGCGCACACCACAGAGACTTTGTAAGTTCTCATCCCATCATGAGGCTGAGGGATGGAACAGTGGTGAGAACATGGAAAAACCTTGTTGGTGTTGACCATGTTTTTTTAGGCGATCGCAATGACAAAATGATTTACGGTGGTTTTGTTGGTTGGATTCACTCTGAAGGTTTACAACAGGCGCTATCTCGTATTAGAAGAGACTTAACTTAAGGGAGTTGTTGCAATTATTTGGGGCTAGGCTATTGATATCAAAGTTGCTGTGCTGATTTGTTCTCCTAACTCTGAAGTAGAGCTTTATACAAAAAAAAACAGTTTTGCGTGACTTTACAGTTAAACTGTACAAGGTTTACATTTTATTGGTTATAGATTTGTTTGAATGTCAATGAGTAAGAAGGTATACAAACCTACAGTAATTGATTTATTTTGTGGTGCTGGTGGAATGAGTTTGGGATTTCAAAATGCTGGGTGTGAAATTTTAGGAGGGATTGATAAAAATCCATACGCTATTAAAACTCATCATCGAAATTTCCCTCGTTGTAGACTCAAGCTTGATGCAATGGAGATTGAATCTATTTCTGATTTACGTAAATTACAAATAGCTCCTGGAGAAGTTGATATCTTAATTGGTGGGCCTCCATGCCAAGTTTTCTCAATAGTTGGTATTGGTAAGATGAAATCTTTGGAAAGAAATATTGCAGAAGATTCTAGAAATTTTATGTATAGACAATTCATTAAATTTATTAATTATTATCAACCATTGTGCTTTGTAATGGAGAATGTAGATAATTTAGCAAGAAAAGTAATTTTTAATAAGATTACTAAAGAACTACAATCAGGATTGCCAGAGCATAAGGATAGTTATCCTGGTTATAGGATTTGTTATAAAGTTTTAACTGCGTCAGATTACGGTATTCCTCAGATTAGAAAACGTCTTTTCATAGTAGGTATACGTCAAGGTTTACCAATAAATTTTGATTTCTCTATGGTAAAAAAGGCAAAAGAAATTGTAACTGTAGAAGAAGCTATTAGTGATTTAACGCCATTGTATCCTGTATCCAGATATATACCTCTTATATCTTTATATGTAAAATCCTTAACTTCAAATGGAAAGGTATTTGGTTTAGCAGGGGATAAGCAGAAGGATAATCAGAAGCCCTACCATTGCCCTCCTCAATCAGAATATCAAAAAAAAATGAGGAAAGGTTTAACTGCAAAGGCAGAATTAGATGGAGTTTGGAATCATATGTGCCGCTCTCACAATCCTGTAGACCTAGTTTGTTTCGCTATGATTCGACCAGGAGGAAAGTATACAGATTTACCTGAATCCATGAGACGTTATCGTTGGGATATTTTTGATGATAAGTATAAACGTTTACCTTGGGATAAACCATCTTGGACATTAACTGCTCATATGCAGAAAGATTGTTTAGCTTACATTCATCCACAGCAAAATCGTACAATTTCTGTTAGAGAAGCGGCTAGATTACAAAGCTTTCCAGACCATTTTATTTTTGATGGCCCAATGACCAGAATGTTTGAATTGGTGGGAAACTCTGTTCCACCTCTTTTAGCAGAGGCAATAGCTAAACCTATTGTTAAACAAATCAAAGCTTATAAAGCAATCCTTTAGCTCATTTGCAAGGAGCAGTGACAAGCGAAACAGATGGAAAATCTATAAGATTATCAAAGGAATTAGATATAGCTCTTACTTCTTCGTCTTGAATAATAATACCCAATTCGTAATTTTGCTTCATTCCGCGCATACTTAAGTTTGCTGAACCAATTAAGGCAATAGAGCGGTCAACTATAATTAATTTTGAATGTAGTTCCTCTGTTTGAGAATTAAAATCATAAATATGACAATATGAATATAATTTTATTATATTTAAAAAATATTCCTGAATATCTTGAGGTTGCTGTTCAAAACGATTAATGACTGCCTTAAATTTTATCCCACGCTTGAGGCAATCTTCAAATTCTTCTAGTATTTCGTCAGCACCACCAGTTATGGAATAAGCACATAATAAAACTTCTTGTTTGGCATTTTTCAGTATATCTTTTAATGCGGATTTTACAGAGCGAACGCCAGTTCCCATCCAGGCTAGTCCAGTTACTACTGTTTGCAGTTTCATGGTAAATTATCTAAGAGTAATTTTCTGTCGAGTAAAGTATTTCTGTGTTCGCAAGAAGTTTCTGAAATAAATTGACAAGCATAGCAAGCAGCACCATTTACTTTGTCTTCGCCAAAGTTTTCTTCAATACAGATTGGGTCATTAGAACAAGCATCTATATTGCGAAGGGCAGACTTCATTATTCGATCAAAAAAAGGAACTAAACCAATAAGCCCCCCTAGCGTACCATCTCCACCAGACTGGGCTGTGTAGAGTAGTAAGCCCCCTACTGTTATATTATTAATAGAACAGGTATAAACTCGTTCTCGAATAGCTGCTGAAGAATAGCCAGAATCTACAGAAAGAGCAGTAATTAAGCGGTGAGATAGTGTATGCCACCAAACAAAAACCGGATGCAAGTATTCTGGTCGAGTACCCGGCATAGCTTTAATTTTTAAGTAGCTATCTGGTAAATTATATGCTTTAAGCCAACGGCTATATGCTTCTCCTTTTAAAGGGAAATGCTCAGAAATACCTCTTGGTTCTTCTTCAGATATAAAATCTAGAAAAATTCCCTCGCCAAATAACTCTACTCCAGGATGCCAAGCTGCACCCTCGTTTGGTGGCAAATACTCAACAGGAATAATTACAGGTGGGTCTTTGTCATTTTCATTATTCGCATCAATCGGTCTTGTATAGCCAATTTGCGCCGTTACTACTCTTAGTCTACTGAGAGGGGTGACTCTTAAAATACGACCAGAATCTAATTTAAATGTTTTAATATTTTCTTTGTAAACTTCAAATTGATTTGGCCCTCCTGGCTTATCTCCACGTTGGGGAGGCGCACCATCACTAGCTCCATTACGTAAACTAAGGAATTCATCTTGCCTTAATGTTGCTTCTGTTGATTCTTTGGGGTTGGTTACTTGATCTAGAATGTCGTCAATGGCACTGAGTATTTCAGATTCATCATACTGTTGAATTGTTGCGGCAATTGTTGAGTCAAGGCGTTTACCTTTAACTAAATTCTCTAACAGTTTAATCAACAAGTCTTTGGAATCTATGGGTATGATAGAACCGAGAAGACCATCTAGAACAGCACGACTTTGAAGCAAACGATGTAACGCTGTATCTAAGGGCGGAATTGTTAATGCAGACCGGATTTCAGAAACTCGTAAATTAGCAGCACCACGCTGAATAATCTTGGCTGATTTATTACAATCTACCCGACGATTATTCTCTTCTGGAAAATTGCCGGAACAGGAGAAATCCCAAGAATAAGCTTCCCCAAAGTTAATATTTTCACGACATTCAGGGCAAAGGATTTGGATATTTCTAAGAGCGCCTCCTCCCCCTTGCCAAAGTAAATACTTGGGTCTTGAGCATCCTTTTTTGTGTTTAATTAATGAACCCCAAGGAACTTCATCTAAGTGTCCATGAGCGCAAGCTAAAACAAAACGTACAGCTTCTTCACGAGATTTAGCCCATACTTCCTGCCATTTACTGGCAGGTTTTTGTTGGTGACATCTAGGACAGCCAGTTAAATCTGTTGGTTGGTATTTATAAAGAACGCCATGAGTAGGGCAAAGTGACCACCTGGGAAAATGGTAAGCGTTATATACTAAGCGATTTTCCGGTACTCCTAATTCTGCGTTAGAAGGAATCCGAAATATTTTTTTATCTCTGAGTAAAGTTTGTGAGAGACGTAAATCTTGAATTTCGTAATCTTCAGGGTGATTATTATCAAATAGCTTAGAGTGACTAGGTGCAGCAATCACAACTGGGCCATCTGGTGTTTCCAAAATACTACCCGGCCCAAACGTTGTAATATATTGTGAGGGACGTAGAGATTGACCTTTAGCTGCCATAGTTTAACCTTGTTGTTCCTGTTGCTGGTTTTGATTAGAACGAATACTACCGAAGCGTGTCATGCCTTCAACTTCACGTAATGACTGTGGAGCATTTCTATAAACAACAGTAAAGTTTCGTTCTTGATGTTGTTCGTCACCTAACACAACAGGTAATGTTGGGTTTTTATCAATGGCATACTCCTCATAAACTAAGTTGTTTTGCTGCTCTGCTACCATTTGCCATCGGTCAAATCCACCCCTTACTTCCCTATCAACTTGGTCTTTTGGGGGGCGGCGAATTTCTAGTTGAGTTTGTGAGCGCTCATTAAGCACCTGATTAACTATTTGTAACTCAGGTGCTGAACTACGAACACCTTGTATATAAGCCGCTCTGGTTTTTGCTGCCCAATTTGGAGAAACTGTTACACCTTTAATTTCTCTAGCTTGTCGTAGCAAAGCTACAGCAACTGGCCCCATTCCTCTTTCTCTAGCCCTAGCAGCAAAAGGCGTGACTGTAATTGGTTCAACGTAACGATAAATTGCCCGGTGGTAGCCAGTAAAAAATTCGTAATGGTCTAAGTCTCTTGGGCGACTTGCCCTAAAAAAAGTAATTACAAGTCCTCCTTGTCTTCGACCTACACGGCCTGTAGCTTGTATATAGGATGAAGTTGTTTTGGGTTGACCGTTAACAATCATTAATCCCAAGCGGTCAATATCAACACCTGTACCAAACATTGATGTACTTAAAACGATGTCTTTGGCTTCAGGTAATTCTTGGGAAAGGCTACTTAATAAGCCAGGAAGCTCAGTTGAATCTTTACGGCTGGAAAGTTCAATTTCCTCTCCTAAATCTCGCTGAGGAACCCCTCTAGTATTTGCAACATACCTGAGTCTTTCAGGTATGTCTTGACGATAAAGGGTTAAGGCTCCAGCTAGTTCTCGAATCGCATTGAAATAACCCACCAGTGTCCAAAATGGATCACAATCACTTTCACTGCATCCGTTTTGTCTCAGTTCCCAAATATTTTGCAGCATTGACGCATAAAGTCTAACAATAGGAGTTTGAGCGCCTTTACCTGGGGCGCAAACGGCAACGTAAAGACGACCCCCTGGATGCCGATCATTTGCGTCTGTTTCAGTTGGGTGAACATTTGCAGGTGTTCTGGCAAAAAAAGTATCTCCTGCTGATAGACTAAGAGGTGGAAACTGAAATACAGTACGGTCAAATAAACATTTCACCTGTGATTGTGATTGGCGGACTGTTGCAGTAGAAGCTATATATTTAGGGCTGACTGTTTTACCTTCATACATTTGTTCGCACAAAGTATCAACAGTCGTTTCGTAAAGCCCAACCATGCTACCAAGAGGCCCTTCAATTAAATGAAGTTCATCTTGCAAAATGAGGTCAGGTGGTAAAAGTGGATTTACTCTTTTTATATGTGTTTTAGGAGAAGGAGTATCAGTACCAGCATTATCACGGTAATATCCACTTCGGCTATGATAATGATTTATATTCCCGAAAAGCGCTCCTGCTCTAGGCTCAAAAGCTAAACGGGCAAATTTATCAACGGTAGCAACGAGGAGAGAAGGAATTCGAGAGTATATTTGGTCATCAACCGTAAATGCTGATATGGGTATTCTTAAAGAATATGAATTTTGCTTGAAAGCTGCTATTGGCTCTTCCCAAATAAAATTATTTGGTTGATCTAGCAAAGCGCCTTGAGATTGATTATTAAACTTTATCGGTACTTTTTCATTCCATTTTTTATCTGTATTAAGCTCGCACTTGGGATTAGGGCAGTAAATTTCAAAATCTTCGATGTTTTCAGCACCTTTACTACCTATATAAGCCTTTTTAAAGTATCCTGGTCTACTAATTCTAAAAGGAACTAACTGAGCATAATTTTGTAACTGAGGATTTACATTATTTCTCCACCAGTCATCTAATTTTCCCGTAAATATTCTTGAACCTTCTCTAAGATTGAAAGTAAGGGATAAAGTTATGTATTGATTCGCAACAGAATTGCGATAAATTTCAAATTTTGGAACAGATTCCATTTCCTCTAATGGAATAACTTCTTTAGAAAGGGATTTGGGGTTGATATCTCCTTTCATTACTAAATGAATTGTATGTCCGTCTTTATTTGCTCCTAATCCATCTTTTGGAATTGCTAAAATCGACCCACAACAAGGACAATTCAGAATTTGGGCAGGTTCTCCCTCTGTTTTTTGACCTTTTAATGCGTCAATAGCACCAGTAATTCTCAAATGTGGTAATCCTTTCAGGCTGTTAGGCGTAACATTACCACCTACCCATAAACCTGTAGAAAAGCGAGAAGTTCCCCAAATATTACTATCTTGTAGTTTGCAATTCTGAGGCCGCCAGCCAACAGGACGACTTGTACCTAAATTTTCTACTCGCAATACTTCACAGGCGACTATCAAACCTAAAGCACGACGAAACTGTTGAATGGTTAATAATCTGAGCGTATATCTAGAAATGACGCTAACACCATGTCCTGTGCGATGAGCGTTTGTATCCTTTTGGGAGCGTAATCTTCTTAATCCCATTGTAAAAGCAGCTAAACCTAAATAGGCTTCGGTCTTACCACCACCTGTTGCAAAAGCCAGTAAATCACAATTTTTGCGTTCGGGATGTAAAGGATTAGCAATTGCCGGAATATTCATTAAAACAAACGCAAGCTGGAAAGGCCGCCACTCAAATTCTTCTTGTTTTTTTCTCCAAGAAGCTTGTAAGGCTATTGCTTTATTGGCAAAACAAAAAGCAAGCCTAACTTCATCATTTTGAGCAATTAAATCAATTGCTTCTTGAATTCTGTCCTTAGCTCGTTCACAACTTTCTAAATGTTTATTAGCCGCTCGATGGTATTTTGAATCTAATGTAATAATTTTAGATTTTTGTTTATTAATCCAAACTCCATATCCATTGACAAGGGGTTGGAGTGCGGCTTGCATTGCATTTGAATCCCAATTTTCTGCAAGCATTAAAGCTCTCCGTTCAGGAGCCTGCCCCATTTCTCCTAAGTCCCAATTAATTTCAGGAGATTGAACTGAGTAACAAGGTACATATTCTGTTCTACAGTCCGGTAAACTAAACTTCTGCCATTGCTCTATTCCGAATTTTTCTTCAATAACCTTGCCATCAATCCACTTCAAGGGATTTCCTTTGTTGCAAGGACGCTCAGGGTCTATTTCCTTCCAAACAGCCGCACATAAATGACCTCGCGCATATGCTTGGTATTCTCTATATATTAGTGCTAATGATTCGTCTTCTTCTTCAAGGCTTCCTGGTTCTGGTTCTTGAGTTGAAGGTTCAAAACTATCAAAAGGTAAAATTTCTGTATTGTTGCCACAAACTACTCGAATTTGCGGCTGAAAAATTATGTCAGATGTCTGCAAACGTTTTTTCCCAGACTCCGCCAGTGGCTCAACTAGAGAAGTTTCGTTTACTAGGTAAATCGATACCTTATAGGTTTTACCATAACAGTGTATACTGCGAAGGCTGATTTTAACTTTGTCTGTTTCAGAAATAATAATGTTTTGACTTACACCAATCAAGCTAGGTGTAACGTAGTAGTTGGGAACTCTTTTGAATACTTGCTGTCCTTGTGGATTTCTCTCGTTTATGTATCTTGCCCAAGTTGCACAAATGGCTATTTGTGGCTCCTGCTCATCCGTAGCCCGGACAGCAAAGGAAATCCCCATAGAACGAGGTTGAGATTTTGGATCAAGAACTGGAGCCGCCGCAACAACAGGGGCTTCTTCATCTGAGTCATCATCACCGTATTCATCTATGCCAGTACCTAATGTTTCCGCTTCTCCCTCAATCTCCTTCGCATCTTCATCACTAGCATCCTTGGGAATAAGGACACCAGTAATAAATTCGTTACGGGGATCTTGCTCGCTTGGCAAAACCTCATAGCAAGACTCTCTCGGCCCAAGAACTTCTTGTCTAAGGCGAAGCAGTAGTTCTGTTCTTACTGACACGATACACCTGATTGGAGGAAGCTTAAGTAGTAGTTTCAATAATCGTTATTATCCGTTAATTAAGTATCAAATTAAACATCTTTAAAATATATTTATAGTAGATTTACGTCATTTTTTTATACGGATAAATCATATCCGTATAACCAACTGCTAGATATCGTAGATACACTATTCATCGATAAACAATCGTTATTCCACTGAATTAAGTTAATTTCCGTTCAAGTTGTGCAATTACTAATCGATTGCTGCTTTCTTATTTAAAAAATTGTAGCAATAATTACAGTCAAATTTACGTTGAATGGACTGTGAAAGAGAGTGTTAAAGCGAACCTACTCCCGGTTAGTCAAGCATCTGCTACGAAAGTATGGTGATCGCATCTGCCATAGATGTCAGCTTGCAGGTTGGCGTATAAAGTTCCACAAATCACCTTAATCAGAATTTAAGATAGATAAATGCCTTAAATAACTGTACAGTCCCGCAATTTAATCTATGGAGAAGCCATCCAAGCCACGACCGCGCAATGGTGTTGGGCGGTCGCACCCCTACTAAACTCCTATGGAGTAAGCTTTTCAGTCAAGTAATCAAAATATTTTCTTACTTTTTTTCTTACTTGCTATCTTTATCATCAATAAATTATCAATTACCCCGGAAAAATCGGTTATTTTTACAAAACTTTACAAGGCTGCACCTGGTGACACGAACCTTCTATTTTCGCCCTGTGGCCCTAATTTGTTTACTTGTTTTCACTGAGTCTACAATGATTTTTTCTCTTAGCAAATCTTACTTGCAGACTTATTAATCATAATCATCAGATAAAGGGGTGAGGGAAGAGGTGAGCGACACTCGCCTCTTCCCTCACAGTGCGATTATCATTCTTACTTGGGTTTATTTATATCCAAATATGTATTGACAAAATTAACTCACTTTTAAATTGTTCCGAAATTAAAAATTAACAATGATTTAAGTTTAATTAGTATCGCAAATCTGCTGAGACTGCTAATATAAATTTGATATTTTGTTCAAAATTTACGCGTAAATGCTCTGCGGCTTGCTGTAGGTATTACTTTGGGTCTGGGAAACTAAATCAAACGAGAAATGCTGAATCAATACCAATTAATCCCTTTAATTACTAGGGATGTGATTTGATTAGTTCTAAAGGAATTGTCATTGTCGATGCAGACAATTTACAATTATTGCTTCATTTTCCTAGAATATTTGTTTTAAAAACTAGTCTATTTTTTCGTTTTTATAGCTGTCTGGGAAACTTAACCATTAAATTTGATAAACATATTTGGAGTATAATAAATGGAATATCTCAAATTCTTGAAGCACTTACCTCCTCTTCGTCAAGAAGTATCACCTATAGGTGCTTTTTTTGTTGGTATTTTATTTGGTTTTATCGGGTTGCCAATTTATTTACGTTCATGTCAAGACTTCTGGGTTTTACTAGCACTTTGGTTTCTTTTCACCTTTTTATTGGCAATACCAACAGGCCCTATCGCTCCTGTTTTAAGTTGGTGCTTTCAAGGGTTATATGGATACGCAAGAGCCGCTGATTCTAATGAACGTCGTCAAAAAAGGTAGAAAGGAAAGACATTTTAGTGACTAAATAATACCGCTAAAATGTTTTTAGTCCTAATTAGATGTTAATTTTAACACAAAATACTAATAAGTAATTGAATATTTAGAGATACTTACATTTTTCAAGTAATCTTAACCGTAAAATTACAACTTCAGTGTGTAGATATAAATAGTGACGATTTTTTTTTGCTACATAATCGCAAATAGGGACTTTAGTAATGCTAGAAAACCGTGACTATACTTTAATAATTGATAAAAGTGGTAGCATGGCTACCACTGATCAAAAGGCTGGTAAAAGCAGATGGGTGGCAATGGAGGAGTCAACTTTTGCATTGACGTGCAAATGCGAACAGTTTGACCCCGATGGTATCACTGTTTATCTATTTTCAGGTCGATTTAAACGCTACGACAATGTGAATTCAACTAAGGTCAGACAAATTTTTCAAGAAAATGATCCTTCCGGTAGCACTGATCTGGCAAGTGTACTGAAACACGCAACACATAGCTACTTTGAACGTAAGGCTGCGGGTAAAACTAAACCTAATGGTGAGACAATTGTGGTGGTGACAGATGGTGAACCAGACGATTACGAAGCAGTGGAGAAAGTGATTATTGCAGCTTCTCACCGCATGGATCGGGATGAAGAAATAGCAATTTCTTTCATTCAAGTAGGCACAGATGCTCAAGCAAGTCAGTTTCTCAAACGACTAGATGATCAACTACAAGCGGCTGGAGCGAAGTTTGATATCTGTGACACAATCACGATGGATGATATGGAGGATATGACTTTATCTGAAGTGCTGGAAAACGCGATTTATGACTGAGAAGGTGTTTTTGAAGTAGTTAAATAGGAGACAGATATCTATGAATATAGTAGATCAAGCATGGGAAATACTGAGAAAAGTTTCTCCCGATTTGATTCTTGAATCTTTTATGCAAAAGCTCAAACCTATTTTTGAAGAGTACAAGCATTTATCTAACGATAACCTTGTAACGAAGATGCTTGAGTCTATAAAGAATGACAAACTTTTTGGAGAAACAATAGCAGAAGCCGCCAAAATTGCCCTAGAAAATCAAATCTCACTAGACCAAGCCGTTAAAGAATTTGAAAGTAGTGACAACAACTTGGTGGAACAGGAAGACGAGCAATTGCAAAAGCAGGAGCAATTACCGCTGTAGGAAACTACTTGCTTGATTGGTACAGTATAATAATACTCTTGTAGATTTATAGAAAGGAGGAAAAACATGTATTACGCAATAGCTAGAGCCTTGGTGGTGGTAGTGAATTGGGCTGTACAAGCATTTCGGGGATAACGGGTGAAGTTAGGAGTGGCTTGAAAAGTGTTTGTTAAAAACATTTTTCAAGTCTATATAGCTGTTAGTCTACTGTGTATATTCAATAGGTCATAGGCAATAGACACCCTTAATTTAGAGGATGTTCGTTGCCTTAATTTTATTTTGATTGGCGAATCAGGTTATTTGGAAAATCTTGGTCTTCCTTATCTTTAGATGACGCAGGACTCCCCCCTTTGTCATTCAACAGTTGCAGATAATTCTTTAAGAGAGTTTGCATTTGGTCGGTACGAAACTGGGGATTCGTTTGTTCTAAAACTTTATTCCAATGAGTTTTATCAGGTGATAACCCACCAGAAAAATAAACTGTTTCTTTCACAAGTTTATCCAACTCTGCTCCTGAGTATCCCTTAGTTTTTTTTGCTAAAAAATTAAGAGTTTCTTCATCGATAGGCGAAAGGAACCCATAATCTATAACTTTTTGGCAAATGATATCCTTACGCTCCTGGGTGTTCGGTGGCATAACGATGAAAATTTCATCGAAACGTCCTGCTCTAAATAATTCAGCTGGGAGTTTGCTGCGATCATTAGAAGTGGCTATAACAAAAATGGGGTAGTTGTGGTCATTTAACCAAGATAAAAACATACCAAACTGCCGCGTGGAAACGCCCGAACTTTCTCCTCCGACTCCAGAAAAAGCTTTTTCGATTTCATCTATAAACAGGATATTAGGTGCTGATGCTTCAATTGCCCTTAAAGCCTGATATGTATTACCTTCTGATTCCCCAACATACTTGGATTGTAAACGTGAAATTTCAAAGTTAATTTGTGGTACTTTCCATTCTTGTGCAATCGCTTTAGCAATGAATGTTTTTCCACATCCAGGATAGCCTTCTAGGAGGATAGCACGGGGACGCAGTTTGGGTTGAGGTGAATCTTGATCAAACCATTTTTGGCGCTCTTTGATCCAGTTTTTAATTCCTTCTAGACCGCCAACATTCTGAAACCCTTGTCCTTGAGGGGCATCATATTCCAAAACCCCAGTTTTTCTAATTTCTTGTTTTTTTACTTCTACCAGTAGCCGACCAGCTTCTTGAGGCTCAGACCATAATTTTCGTGTATGAATTAGTCTTGCAGCTTGCTCTGCTGCTTGAAATGGCATTCCTTGAGCTTGTTTTGATAGGCTTTTGCCGATTTCCTTACTAATCCATTGGTTCTCAACAGCAACTTTGAATACCGTTTCATATAGTTCTTCACCACTGGGTAGGGGTAAATCTAAAATCAGGACACTGTTACGCAGACTTACTGGAATTGACCAATCTGAACCCACAATTATTAAAGTCATTCTTGGTCTGGGTCTTGTTTGATCCATAGCAATGACTAATTCCTTAAGCTGGCGAGCTTCTTGATGGGAATTAGACCCTATGAACGTTGACCATTCCGGTAAAAGATAAGTGTGCTGGGTATTAATTTTGCTAGTAACTTTGACTTGTAACTGCTCTTGTATGAAACTGAGGGCTGGCTGAATGGATTTTACTTTTGGGTCAGAGGAAAAATCCATTTGTTGCCAAGCAAATTTGTCAGTGTCAATTGATGCAGTTGGTAGTTGCTCAAAGCCTTTAAGACTACTCCATCTAATAAGCGCACCATCTGTAATTTCTGAGCCAGAGATTATAGATTTGTGAGCTTCAATTGCACACCTCATGGCTCGGCTTTCTTCTGGGGAACGTAGAAAGATTAGAGGATATTTTGCGAGTAATAGATCCTGAAGTTCCCTTTTACATTTATCGTAAGGTAGTTCCATATTAGTTAATCAAAATTTGCTCTGCCTGTTGCGTCTTCAAACGAAACTGAAATTGATGGTTTTGAGACAGTTTTTGGTTTAGGTTCCCATTTGAAACGGTCACTAGGTTTTTCAGCATTTGGAGAAATTATTTCTAAAACTGGAGTCTGTTTAGGAAGAGCAGAATTCTCTGGAGAGTTAAATTTAGTAGACAGAACCACAAGCAAATCAGAAGCCACAGTGACAAATGAATTTCCCAAATCCTCGAATTGATCTTCTTTAAGTAAAGACTGTACCTCAACTAAGGCTGCTGGGTCTATGGTTTTTGGAAAACCAAACCCTACCTCTAAAACATCGATGTGTCGTGAGTTAATCATCATCCAGTCCGCAAGTTTCCGCAATCTTTGATTCTCACGACCATCAACTATTGCATTTGCTGCTAAGATTTTGTAGCAAAGGCCAATCAACAATAGCTTTTCTGGTTTGGAGTGCAGATTTGTCAAAGTTGCTACCCGTCCAGATTTGGTAAACTCATCGGCAGCGACATGATTATTAAGTAATTTGTCAACTATCAAATGTGGTAATTTCTCCCCAGTATTTTCTAAGTCATTAAATTCAGCCAAAGTTTTTCGCAGATGTTCAATCTTTCTATCTTCTACTGAGCTATTGACTTTCATTACGCTAAAGAACATCACCACCAAGTTTGCCAAAAAGACTGCGGGAGGCGTGAGATCCGTTTGACTGAGTTTCTGTCCAGTCAGTTGCGACAACAGTTCTTCAGCTTTATTAAAGTTAATTGGATCAGCGTTCATAGCTACTAAGAGTATTTAATAACGATATTTACATCTATCTTGCTACTGGAGTTTAGACTAAATAACTGAGCGCAAAAAAACAACCAGAATCTGTTTATAATTGTCGATTTTTATTCCTGAAACTTGTTTCTTTTCCACTATTATCTGTATGCTCAGACATAAAATCTACAGTTTTTTTAAAAATCTCAAGACTGGTTAATAAATTCATTTTCAGACTCTTATCTCAAAATTTCAGTATATCATGCTCATTTCCGACACCTTCCCCCAAATGCTGAGAAAACTAGCAGTTTTTCCGCTTACTGTAAGGCACATTCAGCAAATCAATCGCCCGTTTCTTCGCCGCTTCCCCACGCCTATCATACTTACTGGTCGTACTTGGCGACGCATGGCCTGCAAGTTTCGCTACCGTGACGATATCTGCACCAGCATCCAATAGATTACCGATAAAAGTTCTTCTAAAATCATGAGGTGTAAACGCATCCACATCAGCTTTTTCACCGCGTCGTTGCAAAGCTCGTAACACCCCCTGCTCACTCATCCGTTTTGGAATGATTTTATTTGCCTTATTTAAAGGATAAAAAAGCGGCCCTGGTGCTTTACCCCGAATCAGCAGCCAATCAGTAACAGCTTGCACACCAGCTTCGGGTAAATAGATAATTCGTTCCTTGCGCCCCTTCGCTTCACGTATTGTTAATGACCGAGTACGCGGCTTAAAATCGCTCAAATCAAGAAAAGTAACCTCACTGCGGCGTAACCCTACCGTCAAAATTGCCAGCAGTGCCGCATCTCTGCGACCCAATGTTGAGTCATCTTGAATACAATCTGACCACAGTGCAACAATTTCTTCGGGATCAAGGGAGCGCCCCTTCAATAAACTTTGTCCCCGTACAGACTCAATATCAGATGCTCGTCCATACTCATCTGTGGACATTAAGCCTAATCGCCATGCTTCCTTAAGCGTCCGCCGCAATGCACTAAGCATTTTGTTCGCCATCGCCGAACTGTATTTTTCCATCAGCACTGACCTAACTGCGGCTGTGTGCTGGTAACGCAACTTTGACCAATCCAAGGTGCTGGCATCACAAGTACCACTGGTTAGTAGCCCAGCGATCGCATTTAACGCCTCTCGCATTGTGCGCCGGGAACCTTCCCCAAGACTGTTGAGATAAACTTCAGCCGGGTGCATGGTTAGCGGTACTGGTTCGGTTAACGCCAGCGACTCTGGATTGAAATTGTTAGCGATCGCGCGGGTGTTCACGGCAGTCAATCACGAGCTAATTAATAAATCCTCCCTCAAATGTGCTTTCTTGTACACCTTCTAGCCGCTATGCGGTGTGAGAACTACTTTTCTCTTCACTTATTTGGTTTGCAAGCCTTGCTGTGGCGAAAGTTGCAATCATTCGTAATCTTTGAATATTCAGCCTACTTTAGTCACAGCGTAGGAACATTATTCACTGTCATCCAGGCTAAAGTGATGGGGATTTTTCAGCATGAATATACCGTTAGACTTGATTAAGTCACCCGTGCAGTAAACGGGTAGGCGTTCAATATACGCCTTCAGTGCCAGGATATAGTCACGGTCAGCTAATTGGGTGTGGATGGGACGCAGTTTATCAACCACGATGCCCAGGAGGGTGATATCGCCACTGAGGTTTACTGCGTTAGGTGTGGCAATGTGAGTGACGACTGCTTGGATGGTGGTGTTGGGTGCATTTGTAATTAATTCACCCCAAATTGACTGAAGCGGTCTGGTTTCTGCCAACGCCAGAGTTTCCACGACTTCCGCCATGCGACGAGAAAAGTCGGTAATTTCTGGTTTAAGGGGAAGTAGAATTTCAAAACCGTCTAAAGTCCAAATGGAAGCTTTATCACCCTGACGTTGCTGTTGCTGCCAACCATGCCCGACTAAGTAAGCTTCTACTTGTAGCGGGTCGATATATTTGAATTTTTCCACATCCGGGCTGAGAGCTGTCATAGGGATTCTCCAACGGCGATGCGTGACATGATGGTTTTGAGTGCGTCGGGGCTAAATATATTTTGACGCTTAATCTCTACTGTGATGTTCGTCTTGTTATCAACTGGTGGTTGTCCGCGCAACGATAGCCAGTAACCGCAGCGAAAAAGGCACAGGGATTCTTCAGTTTGGGATAACCAGTCGCTAACTGTTTCTGGTACTAAGACAACTATTAATAGTTGTGGCACAAAGGGGTCGTCTTCTCGAAGTTCGTCATAGTTTTTGATGCTGAGTCGATATTTAATAGATGAATATTTGAGAACATCTTGGGATGTAGATTTAATTTGTACGTCAAATCTCGGCAGACGCTTGGAGTTGAGTTTTCCTGGTACGGTGATTGTAGCGTCGATGCCGCTATCATCTAACCTACGTGTGGCCGCTTGCAGGGAGTAGCCAGCAGTTGCGGTGACGGCATACACATAAGCGTAACTAAAATCTTCTTGTTGGGTACTGAGGCTCATTATTTACAGGTCTTTATTTTGAAGGATTAGTCAGCATTGTGATTAACCGTTTAATTTGCCCAACCCGCTTGCGTTGGTCGTAGCGGCGTTTGGCTTCTGTGGTAATTTTTTCTACAAGTTCGTTATCGGCACTTGCAACAGTCCAGGCAGCTTCTAAAAATACCTCAACCGTGATGCCTTTATCCTTACAAAACTGTGTCAATTTTTGGTCGAGGTCTTTTTCTAAAACGATTGCTGAATGCCGCCGAGTTTGGGGGTATTTTTCGAGTTCGGCTTTCAGGGAAGCGATTGTGTCAGATGAAGAAGCAGTTGGGTTGACTTGTTCTGTAACTGGGGTAGGTTGTTGTGGTTTTTGCTCAAGGGCTTGGGGCTGCGGCTGTTCTTGAGCCAGAAGTGCATCTTGGCGTGGTTCAACTGTCGGGCGGTTGCGTTTGTTGCGTAATTGGTTGAGTACGTTATCTGACATTTTTATTTACCCCCAACAGAGGTGCGGATTTTCTCGATTAACATTTCAAATGGATATTCCAAATCGGTGTAGCCCAACTGCGAGAGGGTTGTACGTTTATTGATGGCTTGTTTATAGCGTTCTGATTCGCGGATTGAGGGTAGAACTAACTCAACGCCTACTTCATCTCGCATTCCATCTACCGCCGCCCGACTTTCTTGCGCTTGGGTGTTACCAAACCAACGGTCACGGAAGGGGAGTACACCTAAAATTGAGGCATTCGTCGCCCCGACATCGCGTAATCCGCTCAGTAAGTCCAGCGTCCGCACGAGAGAACCGTAACCTTTAACTGATGCTTCTGCGGGGATGATGAGAAAATCTGCTGCACCAATTACTGTTAAACAAATTTGCGATCTCTGGGGCGGGGCATCGATAATGCACACTTTGAATATTTGGCTGACAGCTTCCAATCGCCGCTTGAGTAAGGTTGCACCAACTCCACTGTTAGATAAATAATCTTGTACGGTATCAAGTTGGTCATCGGCAGGGATGAGAAACAGGTTGTCGTTATCTAGAGTCGGGTAAATGCAATCTTCTGGTGCAACTGTTTTTTTGAGAAACTCCAATAGAGTTGGTTGGTTGGCTTCCAACTCAAACCCCAGATAGGTAGTGAGATTATGTTGGGGGTCGGAGTCAAGCATCAAGGTGGTGAACCCCTGGCGTGATAGCAGCCGACCAAGGAACAGGGCAGTTGTCGTCTTGCCCTGACCGCCACTCAAGGAGCTTACGGTAATTGTCAGCATTTCTATTTTTAGTAATTTATTAAATTAGCTTTTTAACTTAAGCTGATTTAATAAATTTGTCAATTAATAAATTTAGCTTATCAGTTTTTTAATTAAGCTATTTTTTTAAAAAGCTAATTTTACAAAATCAGCTTTTTAGCTAAAGCTGATTAATACCGCTTTCAGCTAAATAGGCAATAACCACGTTAATCGCGCCGTGGTTTACTGCGGTTCACTGGCATGGATCTACAGCACATACTCAACACAAAAACCCCGCTCGTGTTTGGCGGGTTAAGCGTAGTGACCTTGATTAGTTTTTTTGGTTTTTTGGGATGTAGTATATACTTCCAGACACTTGAAGACTTATTTATACCCTTTGCAGTTACTTTCATACTCCTAATACCTGTGGTTACTATTGTTGCCATTCCTTTTATCACAGCCCTCTATGGATTTTTCCGAGCAGTAAATTCAAATAAGCGATTAGAATGATGCCTCTATCTTTTGATAGAGATTTGAAGAGAGCAATAACTATTTTCAGAAATAAGTTTTTTGCTGTCTGTAGGGATATATGGGAACTTCAATAACATTGGAGCAAAGATTATGGCTGGAAATCATGTTGATAACAATCCTGATTGGTCAGATAATTTACCCAGACCAATCCGAGAACGCTTAGATGTACAACAAGATGACGATGTTGATATAGAAGATGGTCTTACATATCTGGGACTAAAAAAAGCAGGTGAAGCCGTAGGAGAATTTCTACAAAAGAGTGATGTTGAAAAATTTGGAGATGATGTTGCAGATAAAGCAGCAGGTGCTTGGAGAGCAGTTGACTCGGTTGCAGACAATTCAGACATGATTGCAGGTTTTTTTAGTTTTGTTGGAAAAATCTTTACATGGCTTTAACCTTATAAACTGTTCCTAATAATAAAAACCACCAGTTTTAAAGCTGGTGGTTTTTATTATTAATTCATAATGGGTCTCATTATTAAAAATCACAACTTTACTATTAGTCTTCTTTTTAATAGAGCGAGTAAATTATAAACAACTCATGTCTGGCAATATTAAGTCAACTAACACAACATCAGGATTGGTTTGTTCAATTAACTGAAACCCTGGCTTTCCACAATTGGCATCACCAATAACTTCTATATCAGGAGACTGTGAAATAGCAGCTTTAATGCCTAAGAGCGTGAATGTTTCCGGTTCAATAATTACTATTCTCAGCATGATGTTGATAATCTTATAATAAATTGGCTATTTATTGACTGATTTATTATTGGTGTCTAGCGGACACGTAATAGACACTTGGTGTCTGGGTAGTGTCTGGGCTGGTGTCTGCTAGTGTCTGTGCTATATAAGGGTTTTGGGCTTTGGTGTCTGCCGTGTCCGGTGAGGAGTGTCCGCGAAAAAAGGGCGTTTTTGGGGGCAAACACTCCTCACCAATCGCAGTCAAATTTGATTAAGCTTGATAACACCCTCGCCTATCCAGTCTGCTAAGTTAGCCCCAACAATTTCGTACATCCAGCCCTTGATTTGCTCAACCGTAAATCTCTCTGAGTTCACTTTAAAGTTGCCCTTGAACTCTCTTACATCAGCTTCTATTCGCTCAGTACGAGTGAGATATTCATACAATTTTTGCGCCATCGGTGATAGCTTATTTTTTTGATTTGGAGTATCACCAGTCTTGCCACCGATATTAATTTCCAGTTCATAAATGCGTTCTAATGTGGCTTTATCTATGGGTGGATTAGCGTTAGATTCGGCTGGTACAGTATCGCTAAAATCAGATATTTTAGCTGTCATTGTCGGCAGAATAACATCAAGCCATTCGTTAGAACTGTCGAGTTTGACTTTAGCTAGACCCGTAGATTTGGGCTGTAGTGTAATTGGATCTACTTCAGCCAAACATTCAACTTGAAGCATTTTAGAAACGAGATTGTGTAAGCCCTTAATACCGAATAAGCAAGTCTGGGTATTGTTGTGAGCTACCACAGTTAAAGGCATCTCTTGTTTACGGCTTTTAGTAAGTGCCAGCTTGCCGAATTTCTCCAATAATTCCGCATCTTTAATGAAGTCAGCGTAGGTGGTTGCTTCCTCACAAATTAGGGCGGTTGCTTTACCTTCTGCCCAAAGTTTCTGCCGCCATTGGTCTTCACTTAAAGATGAGTTATTAAAGGTTTTTAACCGTTCTTCCAGTTCTTTAACGTAGTCACGGATCTGCTGTTCAATCTCATCCCAGGAGTGATAACTTTCAACTCCTCGCCATTCTGCCCTATTACTGTCAGGGTCAAGGACAACCACTCGATAGCCAGCTTCCTTTTTCTTTTTGACGACGTAACGGGCTAACCAAGATTTACCGCCGCCCTGGTTGCCCCAGATGAGGGCAGTTTGTTTGATAAGGTTCTGTACCCATGCGGTTTTATCACCGTCACCGTTGGCGATGACTGGCTGCTGCACTTGCTCCTCCACTGTCCCTGGTGTGCCGTGTGGTAACTGTGCGGCTGGTTGTTGCTGTGGCTCAAACTTCTCAAAGCTTGCCCCACCATCTAGTAAATGACCAAACTCATAGTAATCTTCTGCCGACATTGCCATGAGTAAAGCTCTCTGCTGCTGTGGGGTGATGTTGGCTATAAACTGCTGTCTAGCTTCAGCAATTTTGATACCACGCAGGTATTTAAGTAATTCATTCCCAGACAGTTCAAGCAGTTGCTCCCCCAGTTTCACAGAGTAGTTAGCCTTGACCCCCTCAAACTGCTTAGTAGCTCGGTAGTGGGGTCTGATATCACTTAGATAATCCCTCGCCTTACTGCTGGCCCACAACGCAATCCCCCCAAAGACCATTGCCCCGATGCCCAGGTGAATCTTAAACGGGTTATCTGCTGGCAGTGAGCGAAACACGTACAGGCTATCGTGTTGGAGAAATGCCCAAGGGTTATAGTTAGGGTTGCTGGTGCGGTACTGGTTAGCCTTTAGGTAGGGTTGCGGGATTTGCGATCGCTGGTCATATCGGCAATACTTGTTACCCAGCAATAAATGCTCTGTGTCGCCTAGAGCCTGAATTGGTGCGTCATAAACCCGCGCCGACTCAGGGTAAAAGCACAGTTCTTTCTTTGCAATGCCGTCGCCAACGTGGGCAGCAATGGCACAAGTCACAGCGCCTAATACCGATGCCATCATGAGGAGATTTAGACGCGGTGGAATGCTATATGAGCGTTGATTTAGGTCAGATGGTTTGGTATCCATAATGAAAAGGGGGTAGGGGGTAGGGTGTGGGGTGTAGGGGAAAGAGAGGGGATAAACGAAATAGAGTGTATTAGTAGAGCGGGGAGAAAACACTACACCCCACACCCCACACCC
>DATNQO010000299.1:0-31607 GCA_036704005.1 Leptolyngbyaceae cyanobacterium
CTATTACTAGGACATTTGGTAGGCATTTTACCCAGTCAATGGGAACAAATTCTATTAGGAGTTTGGGCAGTATTATTTATAGTATTTGCTGTACGTAAAGCCATACAAGCCATTCCCCCCGATATCGGCGATAAATCAGTATTTGCCTATCTCAAACAAAAAAGCTCGATAACTGATAACTGATAACTGATAACTGATAACTGATAACTGTCAACTGTCAACTGTCAACTGTCCCCGATACCTTAGCCCCAAATTTGGGAATAATCAACCAAGTGGGCGTGAGGATGAGAAAGTGGGAGAAGAACGGGCATATTGGTTAGCATGGGCGCAAATTTCGGGAGTTGGGCCTGTTTTACTGGGAAGACTACAGCAGCATTTCGGCACATTATCAGCAGCATGGAATGCTACACCATCTCAGTTGAGGGAAGTAGAGGGTTTTGGTTTACAGACATTAGAAAAAGTGGTAAAACAGCGATCGCGTCTCAACCCAGAACAATTACTCATCCAACACGCACAACAAAACCCCCATTTCTGGACACCAGCAGATACACAATATCCCCGTTTGTTATTAGAAACTCCCACCCCACCCCCCATGTTGTACTATCGGGGTGTGGTGGAAATGGAAGAAAATCTGGGAAACATACCTCTAGTTGGTATTGTCGGTACACGCCAGCCATCAGAATATGGTATTCGTTGGACTCGCCAAATTAGCACAGCTTTAGCTAAAAATGGCTTTACCGTAGTTTCCGGTATGGCGGAAGGAATAGATACAGTCAGCCACAGTGCAGCCATGAAAGCCGGGGGACGAACAATTGCAGTTTTAGGTACAGGTGTAGATGTCGTCTATCCCCATAAAAATCTCGATTTGTACAAGCAGATTTTACAGGCTGGCTTAGTTGTCAGTGAATATCCAGCCAAAACCCCACCTAATCGCCTGCATTTTCCCAGGCGTAATAGAATAATAGCCGGGCTAAGTCGTGCTGTCTTGGTAATGGAAGCGCCAATGAAATCTGGTGCATTAATTACAGCTACCTATGCCAACGATTTTGGTAGAGATGTTTATGCACTCCCCGGAAGATTAGATGATATCCCATCTCAAGGCTGTTTAAAGTTAATTAGTCAAGGTGCTTCCACAATTATTAAAGAAATAGACGAACTATTAAAAATGCTGGGAGCAATACCACAATTAGATGTAGTAGATAAATCAGCAATACCAGAACAGTCGATTGTGCCTAGTTTACCACCAGAACTGCAACAAGTGCTGGATGCGATCGCCTATGATGCTTTACCTTTCGATTTAATTATCCAACAAACAGGCATGAATGCCGGTTCAGTATCCAGCGCCTTATTACAGTTGGAACTGATGGGTATAATCTCCCAACTCCCAGGGATGCGATATCAAAAATGTTAAAAGTTGTGCAGGGGACTGGGGACAAATCAATTCAAAAAACCACCTTTTATGTGAAGATGATAAGTATAGAGCCGTTTTAGAAGCACGAGGTTTCAAACCTAATTTTCGATGACTACATTTACATCCATCCCAGGCTCATCGTTAACAGAACGTGATCCGCAGGTGATTAAATCATTAATGCCGATTTGGGAATGGTTTTATCGTTACTACTTTCGAGTCAAAACTGATGGATGGCATCATATCCCAACAGAAGAGAAAGTGCTGCTAGTTGGTTCCCATAATGGCGGCATGGCTTCCCCTGATATGGTAATGATGATGTATGATTGGTTTTCTAGATTTGGCACTCAGCGTTTAGTGTATGGACTCATGCACCCCTACGCTTGGAAAGTCAGTCCACAAATAGCCAATCTAGCACAGAAAATTGGAGCCATTGTTGCCCATCCCAAAGTAGCTAGTGCAGCATTTGATTTGGGTGCTAGCGTCCTTGTTTACCCTGGAGGACAATATGATATGTTTCGTCCTCACAGCCAACGCTATAAAATTAATTTTGCAGGGCATCGCGGCTTTATCAAACTAGCCTTAAAAAAAGAAGTCCCCATTATTCCCGTCATATCAGTAGGCGCTCATGATACCTTGATTGTTTTATGTGATTGCTACGATTTGCTAAAACAATCGCATCAATTGGGCTTACCCTGGTTATATCAAGTAGACCCTGGAGTTTTTCCCATATATTTGGGTTTACCTTGGGGTTTGGCTATTGGGCCTTTGCCAAATATTCCCTTACCTGTGCAGATTCACACTCGTGTATGTCGTCCGATTATCTTTGAACGTTATGGCGCAGATGCGGCTAAAGATCGTAACTATGTAGATGAATGCTATCAATTAGTTTACACCCAAATGCAACAAGAATTAGACAATTTAGCGGAAATGGCAGAGGCTAGAGGCTAGGGGTGAGGATGTCAGCAAGAGGAAAAGGGGCAGGGGGCAGGGAGCAAGGGGGAAAACCGAGACGGAGCTTGTACTCCGCCCCATTCAAGCGCCCTAGAAGGGCGGGGCTTGTACCCATGTTCCGCTCCGCTCCACGCAGAGGGGAAGGGATTGCTTGCTCCCCCTGCTCCCTGCTCCCTTCCCCCCTGCCTCTTCCGGTCAACATAACCAAAACTGTTTGTAATCCTCGACATACTCGCGTATAGTTATCGGTGAACGATTGAGCAATTGTTCTGTATCCGATGTGACTTCACCTGCTAATCCTAATCGAGCAGTTGTGTAAATTGCTATCATCACCAAAATAAAACCCATCGATAAACCCGATGAGCGCATTTGTCGAACAAACTTGAGCAAAGAGGGATTATAGCGTATTGGCTTACCTAAAACTGATGTGAAAATATCTGCCACTTCGTAATAAGTCAAGGCTTCTTTGCCTGTAAGTGTGTAAGCGCGTGACTGATGCCCATCTTCAATCAAAGTCTTCACTGCAACAGCCGCAATATCCCGCACATCGATGAAACTAGTTTTACCGTTCCCTGCCGGCATCAGCAATTCACCACGAGTTTTGATATCTTCTTTGTGAGTGGTGTTGAGATTTTGCATAAAGAAGCCGCACCTTAAGAAAGTTGCAGGTATACCCAATTGATTAATATAGCGTTCAATTTTTGAGTGCGGTACAAAAGAGTTGCGTTCGGCTCCCTGTAAAGAAAGAAACACGATATGCTCAACGCCTGCGAGTTTTGCCGCATTTAAGGCTGGGGCAATTTGTTGACGAACATTAGCCAGCGCAGGCGGACGCACTAGAAATAGTTGATTAACTTCTTGAAAAGCTTCGACAAATGTGCCGGGATTGGTAAAGTCAAACGAGATACACTCGACATGATTTCCTAATATCTGTTTAGCGCTTGTAGGATTTCTCACTGCTGCACAGACACGACAATTTTGCAATAGCAGCAAGCGCACAACTTCTTGCCCGACATTTCCCGTCGTACCCGTCACTAAAATTTTCAGCATCATTAGCAATTCCTACTACAGCTAGCGATCGCACTTTTTACTCAATCGTCGCTCACTAAGGTAAACTCGCCTAAAACCAACGATACTACAATCTCAGATAAATCCCCATCCTCTACTTGGATTAACCAGCGTTGGTTTGCTGTACGGTCTGAGTTTGATTCTCGACCACGGACTACCCCATATTTTCCAGCTACATAAGCAGGGTTTAAAATCAGGACTCTATCTCCTACTTGAATACGCTCTGAGTTTTCCAAGAACACTCCTGACACTATAGGCTTTGGCAATGATTGATGCTTGTTTATACATCGTATAATTTTAACCAAAAATGACTTATTTAATAATCTTCTCTTAATCTATTTAGTATGGTAGATTGTGATAACTTCCTGACCAAAGTACAAAAACTATTGCTTTTTATTCCCATATATGCAGAAGAGGAAACTTTCGACTAAAAGAGTTTACACAAGCACTGATATATATCGAACAGGAAGCATTGGGTAAAGGTGAATATTTGTTAGGCGATGAGTTTAGCCTGGTTGATATCAGCTTTTATCCTTGGTTTGAACGTCTACCACTGCTAGAACATTTCCGCAAATTTACACTCCCAGCAGAAACACCGCGTTTGCAGACATGGTGGAATTTATTGCGCGATCGCTCCTCAATTCAAGCAGTAGCAAATCCTGTAAACTTTTACATAGATAGATTTGCCAAAATTCTTGGTGAACCTGTTCCTGTTGGTGCAGCACAAAAATAGAATACAGCAATCTGGTTAAGGAAGTAGCGGCATACAGATGTACGCCCCTACTTTCATTTGTAATTAATAATGCGGTTCAGTTAAACCTCAAAGTTGTATAAATCTTGTCAAGAGAATTATGCAGCTTAAAAATTTATTGTTGATCAAGTATCCCAAAACTCTGCTGATGAAAAAGCAGTTTAGACCCCTTCTCTCAGTTAAGCTCGTTGCGATTAGGTGACGGCAATTGCATTATTTCAGAAAAACGTGAATACTTAACTTCATCTGTAGGAGGATAATCTGCCGACACAGCAATTAACCCAATTTTGATATCCTCAAAATAGATTACACCCCCAATACGCCGTTCAACTAGGAAAGGGCCATGAAAAAAATGGTACTGTGCAATATAAATAAGGAAAAAGTCGGTAATTTTTATTTCCTTACCAAACATTTGCTCTCCAGTTTTGTGGATCACAGCATCTAGATATTGATTATGAGCAGGCTCACCTAGTTCAATGAATTCTGGATGATCCGCAAAATTATCCATATAAAATGACCAGATACTAGACAAGTCTGCTTCATTCGTGAGTTTTTGTTTAAGTTCCCGCAATCGTTTGATGTTCATAGTATAGATATTGATGAGGTGAGACGAGCGGACAGCACTGTTAAAAATCTAGCATTTCTTCGCATCGTCAAAGATGTAGTGCAGCACATCATGGAACTCATTGTTACAGAAATTTGGTATTAAAATGCACAAGTTTAGCCTTACCAGTCCACTACAGCAATTAATTTACAAACTGAAATCAGTTCTGAATGATGGCATTAATTGCTGCATGGTGTGTTTTGTAATTTGGTAACATAGCTTGAGCTTGTTGATAAACAAAGCTATTTTTGGGAATAGTTTCTAATAATTTAATTGCCTGCTCCCATTTATCTTTTGCTTGTTGCCATGCTGACATAGAATTAGGCGCATTTTTCATAAAAAATGCAGCTTCGTTAGCTAGTTTTTGAGCTAATTCTAAGTTGTTTAAAGCTTGACTTTCCGAGGCAACTTTTTCATTGATGGCTTTATAGTTACGTCGATAACGAATCAGTCTTTCTTGGGCTTTGGCAGAAACAGATGTACCTTCAGGAATTTGGTTTAAAAAATTAATTGCTTCCTGCCATTTGCTTGCGGCTTGTTGCCATCTTGTGAGAGGATGGGGCGGATCTTGTGCGAGAGAAGAAGCTTCTCTCCCTAGTTTTAAAGCAGATTTGAAGTTATTAAGCGCTTGTGTTTCTGGGTTAATATTTTGCTCAGTTTGCTGAGGTTGATTAATTGTACTTTCAATCATCCAACTACCAAGACTTAAAATAGCTATACTTGAAACTGCCAAGAGAGTTATACGTCCTAGCCCAGATGTAAATAAATTATTAGTTATTTTTTTGATATTTTGACGTTTATAGTTCTTTTGATTTAAACTTTTTTGTGCCTGTTGTTTTAATTGCTGGCATTGACTTAAGTAGGTATTAAGTTTATCTTGAAAAGTTTGACAATCATTCAGTATATCGGTCAATTCCTGAAACTTCCCTTCACTAGATATAATTAATTCATGAGCATCATCTAACCATTCTATAGAAAAGCCTGATTGACCACAAAATGAGGAAATTGCCAGAAAAATAGTTAATAAACCTTGGCTAGATTTAATAGTGTTGATGACGTATGATAACCTATGTTGAGTTTTTGATATATCTTCTTCAATATTAAGTATTTGCTGAATTTGTTTGTCTAAATTTCGGGTATCACTGAAAGCTAGCTTGATATTTATACTTTTTCTTAAACGTTCAATTTGATTTGTTAAACTGGGGTAATTGGTATCTAAATTTACTTGATTGATGAGGTTATTGTCGCTTAAAATATCTGCGGCGATCGCCTGCAAGAAATCACCCCATTCAATCCAGTAATCGATTTTGGATTTTAAAGTATCTAAACATATCTCAATTTCAGGATTACCAAACTTTTCAGTAATTAATTTTGTGTCACCAGTGATACTTGGTTCAACGTGAAAAATACTAGGCACTAATAAACGTCTTGTGGTATTTACCTGGGGTAGTGTAGCCGTAGCTTTATGGGTGGTAGAACTGGTTTTTTGGGCGATCGCCTCCGTTGACATCACTTGCTGAATCTGGCGTAATTGTTCCTGAGCATGGTTAATCAGGGCAACTTGTTGTATGATTTCCTGAGAATTACCTAAAGTAAGTCTCAAGCCATAAACTATTTTTGGCAAGTTATTAATAAGTGTTTGTAAATCAGTCATAACTATGAGGTAGGGACTGGGGACTGGGGACTGGGGGCTGGGAAGATAAATTTTTCTGTTCTTTTTGTGTGACTTGAGCGACTGTCTGAAAAATATTGTTGAGTGGAGGGTGCATGAGAGAAATTTTCATGTTTGCTTGGGAGGTGTGAGTGCCTAATTTTCGTCTAGTAGTACTAGTGAAACTGCTTGATTGTTAAATCATAGAAACGATAGATTTATATTTCCCAGAAACTCTGCTAAAGTAACGAGTCCAGATTTAGTCATTAGTTAGGAGTAATTGCTTATTCTCCCCATGTTTCACCCTTTCTTTCAGGAGACTACGCAAACCGGAAGCTAAACCTACATCTTTGCACCCCAATCCCCAATCCCCAATCCCCAATCCCTATGAATGAAATTGATTTAGCTTTTACCCCAGCACTAGAGTTAGCGCAATTAATTCGGCGAAGGGAATTGTCGCCGTTGGAGTTGGTAGAAATTTATCTAGAACGGATTCAACGGTTAAATCCCCAATTGGGAAGTTACTTTACGGTGACAGATGAATTGGCGATCGCAGATGCGAAAGCCAAGACAGAATTACTCACCACAACTTCCGAACTACCGCCATTTTTTGGTGTCCCCATTTCCATCAAAGACCTCAACACTGTGGCTGGTGTACCTTGTACCTACGGTAGTCCAGCGTTATTAAACAACATCCCAGAATTTGATGATGGGGTGGTGACACGCATCAAGCAAGCAGGATTTATTATTCTCGGTAAAACTGCAACTTCTGAACTAGGTTCATTTCCTTACACAGAACCTACGGGATTTCCCCCAGCTAGAAACCCTTGGAAGTTAGACTACACACCAGGCGGTTCTAGTGGTGGGGCGGCGGCCGCAGTCGCAGCCGGACTCTGTGCGATCGCTCAAGGTTCCGATGGTGGCGGTTCGATTCGCGGGCCTGCGGCTTGTTGTGGTTTGGTGGGGATTAAACCAGCAAGGGGTAGAGTAAGTAAAGCACCCGTAGGCGATCGCTTGGCGGGGATTGCCGCTAATGGGCCAATTGCCCGCACCGTTGCTGATGCGGCGGCGCTGCTAGATTCTATGTCCGGTTATGTTACAGGTGATCCCTACTGGCTACCCGATCCCGAACCTTCATTTTTAGTAGCCGCACAAACACCACCTCCTAAGTTACGAATTGCCTTTACAACTACTGTCCCTCCTTTGGGAGTAGCAGACGCTAATTGTCAGCAAGGAGTGATGCAAACAGTGGAATTATTAGCACAATTTGGTCATCAAGTCGTAGAAAAATGCCCAGATTTTAACGGGTTAATAGAACCTTTCCAAATCGTTTGGCAATCTGCTGTAACTGCATCAGGTTTACCCCCGGAGATATTACAGCCTCTAAATCGTTGGTTATTGGCCCGGACTGGGACTGTAGCTGAATACATTCAAGCAGTTTATAAAATGCAGATCGCAGCAAGGCAAATCGTGGCATTTTTTGACGATGTAGATATATTAGTCTTGCCAGTGTATTTGCACTCACCCATCCGCGTAGGAGAATGGGCGGCTTTGAGTCCAGAAGATACATTCCAACAAATTATTAATTGGGTAGCCCCTTGTCCAGTAGCCAATGCTACCGGACAACCTGCGATCGCATTACCTATAGGTTTTGATAGTCATGGTTTACCTATAAGTGTGCAGCTAATCGGCAAACCTGCGGCCGAAGCCACTTTAATCAGCGTAGCAGCACAAATAGAAGCCGCTAACCCTTGGATTCAGCATCGTCCAGCCTTTGCCATCTCCAATTAAACACAATTCGACGATTTTTGATAGCAAATATTTTCCCGACTATCTTCTATTATTTGACTACAGGGTAGCATTACTTGCACAACAGTCTTTTCTTGTGGCTTGCTCTTAATTTTGAACTTGCCTCCATGTATTTCAGTTATGCTTTTAGCAATCATCAATCCTAACCCTGAACCTTGCTGTTCGTAGAGTTTCCGCTCAAATTGCTGATAAGCCCCTAATTCAGCAATTTGAGCGGCTGTGATTCCTCGACCATGATCAATGAAAGATAAAATCAATTGATTGTCAATAACCTGACCTTTAACTTGAACTGCACTACCTTGAGGGGAAAACTTAAAAGCATTATCTACTAATTCTTCTACAATCTTCACAAGTTTTGCGGTAGAAATATTTACCTGGCATGGATGTAAGTCTAATTCTAAATCTGCTTCTCGTCCTGCCTTTTTTGCCTTATCACTCAGAATTTCTATTACTCCTAAATTAGGAAATATAGTAGTTTGACTTTGTAAAAACTCAATCTGCTCTGGATCAGTTCTAATAATTTCCAACTCTGCATAGGTGAGAAACTTTTGAATTAATTCAAATAAACGTTCACCAGATACATAAATAAATTCTGCCATTTCCTTAATTGTCTGCGAATCAAGGCTATCACTTTCTTCCTTGAGAATTTGTGAAAATCCTAATATCCCATTTAAAGGTGTTCGCATTTCGTGGGGCAGAGATAAAGCAATACTATTACGTAAATTATCTAGCCTTCTTTGATGTTCATTTTTAATTGTAGTATTCTTTTCTAATCGACAGGCGATCGCAGCTAATAACTCTTTCCTTGTAAAAGGTTTAACTATATAATCATCTGCTCCCATTTCCATACCTTGACGGAAGTCTGTTTTGTCAGACCTAGCCGTGAGAAATATTACCGGAATAATTGCCGTTTCTGGACGCTGACGTAATGCCTTTAATACTCCATAACCATCTAATCCCGGCATCATGACATCACAGAGAATCAAATCAGGAATTTCTTCTTGAGCTAATTGCACACCAACAAGCCCATTATCAGCCTCAACTATATTAAATCCTTCGCATTCTAACAAATCTAATATATTTTGCCGCACATTAATATCATCTTCAATCACAAGAATTTTATTCATATTAGCTTATGCAATAATTAGTTAATTCTATTAACTTGTATAGATGATTTGTTAAAGTGATGGTAATTGTCTATTTTCCAATATAGCAGAGGACAGGAAATAGTCTCAAAAGCCTTGTTCAAGGTTTTATGATTAATTCATATTCTCTACCAACATCAGTAAGTAATGATGGCATGAAAATTTAATCAATTTTCAAGGCTGAATATCTTTTACACCGGCAGATGTTTGTTATTCCATAGAAAATTTTCCAATTCTACTGCTGGTAATGAGCGACTAAAGAGAAGACCTTGCACGGCATCACATTTATTTTGTTTTAGGAAATACAACTCTGACTCTGTTTCCACACCTTCAGCAATTACGCGCATATTCATGTTGTGTGCCATCTCAATCAAGGCTTTGGTAATTGCTGATTTTTGTCTATCTTTAGCCACATTGTGGATAAAATATCTATCGATTTTTAATGTATTGACTGGCAGATTCTTCAGATAAATTAAAGAAGAGTAACCTGTACCAAAATCATCGATCGCTATTCTCACACCCAAAGACTGCAATTCATTCATCGTAAAAATAGCACTATTCAAATCCTGCATAATCATGCTTTCAGTCAGTTCTAATTCCAGATAATGGGGTGCTAAATTATTAACTTTTAAAGCCTGAGTAATCTTCTGAATCAAATCAGGTCTATTAAACTCCATTGCTGATAAATTTACAGAAATAGTCAAGCAATCTACACCAGAATCATGCCAAGTTTTCACTTGCTGACAAACACTCGCTATCACCCATTGACCAATAGGTACAATTAAACCAGTAGATTCTGCCAAGGGAATAAACTCCGCAGGGGGAACATAACCTAATTCGGGACTGTGCCAACGTAACAGACTTTCCGCAGCAATTATTTTTCCCGAAGCAATATCAACTATAGGCTGATATTGCACCTCAAACTCTTGAAAATCCCGTTGCTTAATCGCTCTATGTAGACTCATCTCCACCAACTGGGTTTTTGGAGACGAGATTTTTACTCCAGCTTGATTGATTAAGTGTTTTTTTAAAGTAGCTTGTCTTTCTAAGCGATTCATAATCGCACTGAGTAATTCTGCCCTAGTAAAAGGTTTAGTTAGATAGTCATCTGCGCCCATATCCATACCTTGGCGGAAATCAGCTTTGGCAGATTTTGCCGTGAGAAAAATAAAAGGAATAGTAGCCGTTAATGGTTCTTGGCGTAATGCTGACAAAACTCCGTAACCATCAACTTCCGGCATCATCATGTCGCACAAAACTAAATCAGGAAATTCTGCCATTGCTAAATCTATGCCAATTCGCCCATTAGCAGCAGACACAGTGTCAAAATCTTCCGCTTCTAGCAAGTCTAAAATGTTCTCTCTGACTGAATCTTCATCTTCGATTACTAAAATTTTAATCATTATTAACCTCTTTTTATATTTGATAGTTTAAAGGAAGATTTACCGTAAATACTGTACCAACACCTAGTTTACTAGACACGAATATTTCACCTTGACAAATATCCACACATTTTTTGACTATTGCCAATCCTAAACCTGTACCTAATATATTGCCCACATTCTTGGCTCGATAAAATGACTCGAATAAGTGGGTAATGTCTTCTGGCGGAATGCCAATCCCCCAATCATGAACTTCAAATACTGCACAATCATCTTGACAATAAAATTTAACTAAAACACGACTAGAAACTGGAGAATATTTAATTGCATTAGAAATTAAGTTGCTGAGAATATGTCCTAAAAGTTTGTCATCCATGTAACATGACATATATTCATGTTCACTCAGAAAATAAACTTGATGATTAGTCCGGTTTAATTGCACTTCTTCTACTAAAGTTCGGCAATATGCTACAACATCAAATGATTTAGGCACAAACTCTAGTCTTCCCGCTTCTGCCTTACCAATGATCAAAATGTCATTTAACATTTCCGTCATTCGCTTCACCGCAGTTTGAATCCGATGGAGGTGAGTGAGTTGCTTTTCTTCTGTCCATTTGTGGCGGTAATGTTCTAATAACTCAGAAGAAGACAGAATTGTACTCAACGGCGTGCGAAATTCGTGGGAAGTCATAGAGACAAACCGAGACTTCAATTCGCTTAATTCTTTCTCTTTTTCTAGCGCTACTTTTAAGTAGTCTTCTAGCTGTTTGCGCTCTGTAATATTTATTAAATAACCGACTCTTTCTATGGGATTATTAATGTCATCCTGCACAACTCGGCCTTGGTCATATATCCAATGATACGTCCCATCTTTGTGTAAAAAGCGATATTCTAACTTATAATTTTTCCGTTCCAAGACATGAGATAGTTTGTGAAAAACTGATGCAACGTCTTCTGGGTGGATATGACTTACCCAAAAGCTAGGGTCTTCTGTAAATTCCCGCGCTTCGTAGCCAGTCATAGCGGTAACGTTGTCGCTAATAAATAATGTGCCAAACTCACCAAAAGTTCGACTGGTATAAATCACGGCAGGGCTAGAAGTTAGTAAATATTGCAATCGCTGTTGACTAACAAGTAGTGCTGTTTCTGCTTGTTTGCGTTCTGTAATATCTGTTTGGATGCTGATATAGTGGGTAAGTTGACCAGTATGGTCATAAACAGGGGAGATGTTGAACTCATTCCACAACAGGCTACCATCTTTACGATAGTTACGCAGAACCACAGTGCAAGCTTTTCCTGCCTGCATGGCGGCGCTGAGTTCCCGTAATCCTGGTTGATCGATATCCGCGCTTTGGAAGATGCGAAAGTTTTGTCCTATTACTTCTGCTGACGAGTAGCCGGTCATGCGTTCAAAGGCTGGGTTGACATAGATAATTGGCCCGTTGGGAGTGGTAGCATCAGCAATAATGATGCCATTACTGCTAGCATCGATCGCTCGATCGCGTAGCCGTAAACCCTCTTCTATCTGCTGATGTTGAGTAACATCCGTATGAATACATACTATCCCCGTAATCTTACCACGACTATCTTTCAGGGCATCAGACCGCATATCAACTTTTAATTGGCGACCATCGCGCGATCGCATTGCCACTTCACCCCGCCAAGAGTTACCTTTCATCACCGTATCTAATATTGTTTGACGTTCTAGAGGCTGTTGAAAAACTCTCCTTACCCCCCCATGCGCTTGTAATTCCTCTAGACTATAACCGTATAATTCTTCAAATGCTGGGTTAATATAAATACTTTTATCAAGAATATCACTAAAGATGATAGCGTCACTTGTGCTTTCCATAGCTTTGTGAAAGCGTAAAAGAGAATTTTCTGCTAGCTTGCGCTCTGTAATATCTGTAGAGATCCCACAAATGCCATAGATAATACCATTTTGATCCTTCAAAGGAAACTTAATACTGAAGTAGGTATGTAAGCCATCTTCTTGGGGAACAATTTCTTCCACTTCTAGGGGAATACCAGTGTTAAGCACTTGTTGGTTATTTAGTGCAAATCCACGAGCAAAATCATCAGGCCAAGTCTCGTATAAACTTTTGCCGATAATTTCTGCTTGAGTGGTATTGAATAGATGTTCATACCGTTGATTAATTAGAATAAATCTATTTTGGAGGTCTGTAACATAAATTACCGCCGGGCAGTTATTCAAAATTGTTTGTAACTGCTGTTGAGTTTGATATAAATGGTTTTCTACTTGCTTCTTGACAGTGATATCTCGATTTATTCCTCGATAACCACAAAATTTACCGACTGCATCAAAAACTGGCACGCCACTGGTTTCGAGAACTACTAAATGACCTTGTTTATGAACAATGGTGTTTTCCAAGCAATTGTATGGCTGTTGTGCCGCAGCAATGGGGGCATAAATATTCATGACACGCTCCGCCTCTTTTGGTGTCATCATTTCAAAAGGAGTTTTGCCCAATAATTCTTCTGGTTCGTAACCTAAAATATCTTTAACTTTAGGGTTGACGTAAGTATAAACAGCGTTCTCATCAACTTCCCACAGGCAATCACTACTAGCTTCTACTAAGTTGCGGAATTTTGCTTCACTATGTCTTAAAGCTAGTTCTGTACGTTGGCGTAAGCGAAGCTCGTCGTAGACATCGTCAATATCAGTATTAGTACCAAACCAATTAATAATATTACCTTGTTGATCGCGCCGAGCTTCAGCACGTCCTAAATGCCAGCGATAGGTATGATCTGCCCTCAAGGAGCGAAACTCGACCTCAAAAGGTTGACCAGTAGCTAAACTATGCAGCCAAGCCTCCATGTAAGGGGAAGAATCATCAGGATGTATCAATTGCTGCCATTGCCAACCTAGCAAGGCTTCTGGTTCGCAACCATAGTATTCTAAGGTGCGTTGGTTAACATATTCAATGTAACCGTCTGGTCGAGCTATCCAAACCTGTTGCGGAATAAATTCTGCTAAAAATTGAAAACACTCTTCAGTTTTATGTGCCAAAAGTTGTTTATTTGCTTCCTCCAAAGCCAAAGTACGCTCTGCTAGTTGCCTTTCTAACTCTTGGTTGGCTGCCTGCTTGTATTCATTAATATCTATACAAGAATTAATATAACCATCAAAACTTCCACCAGAAGTAAACTTGGGAACACCAACATTTAAAAACCAACTGTATTTTCCGTCAACCCGCCGTAGCCGATATTCTACAGAAAAATACTCACGGGCATGAAATGCTGATAAATAAATATTTAAAAAATTTTGTAAATCTTCTGGATGCACACGTTCTGTCCAACTTTTACCTATTTCTTGTTCTAAAGAGCTACCTGTAAATTCTAACCAATTTTTGTTAAAAAAGTTACATAATGTATCTGTACCGGACACCCAAGTTAATACAGGTCTGGTATCAGGTATATTCCCAAGGCTTTTTTCTCTGGTTGAAATAGCATCGTCGGTACTAACTACTGCTGATTTCAATAACTTTAGAGGTGCTTGTGAAATTTGTAATTGTTCTTGATTATTCAACTCAGTTACAGCTTCCAGCGCTTGATAAATACTTCCACAAGTAATTATTCCCAGCAACTGCGCTTGTTCATCAACTAATAACAAGCAATTTGATTGATTTTTACCTAACATGGAAATGATTGTAGCCACATCCTCAAACTGCGAAAGCTGGAAAACGCTCTGTGCAGGATTGATAACTTCAGCAATCTGAGTATTTTGTAAGTCAACACCCAAAGCTACTAGCTTCACCACATCTGCTGCTGACAGATACCCTAATACTTGGGAATTGGCAACTACAACAATATCAGCACCTTGACTAGCCATTTGTGAAATTGCATCTGACAAAGGTGTTTCCGGCTCAACCGTCAATGGCGAATTGTCAATAATTGACTCTAAATATCGTAGCCAGAGATGGCGAGGGAGAAATTGCATAGAGCATTACAATGGCTAGTATTCAAAAATCATGATCTAAAGCTGATGCTTTAATTATCTCTAATATTTTGAGGTTAAATAAATCATAAGGTCTGGCGTATAAATACTATAAATTTTCTGTAAAGCAATACAAGAGCCGATTTCAATTCAAAACTCAAAATAACCTATCCAGAACTTACGCAAGGTTATCTGTTGGGACTGGGGGTCAGGGTCTACAGGACTTTGTAGGGCGCTGCACTGCCCACCATATCATGCTTTTGGTGCTGCACTGCCCACCCTACCCTACTACTGTTCCCCTGTCAAAACTGCTATTTTGCCAAGGTATCAGCACTTTGCTGAGAACTAAGCAGTAATTGCTGTTCACCATAACGCAATAGTCTTTCTATACTCGTCAAGCGATTTTCCCAGGCTCTAATTTGATAGCTATTTTCCATCTTTTGTTGACGCATCCAGACTCGAAATAGTGATTGAAATCGGTTCAAATTAGCTTTTGCTGTCACTAATTTACTGGCAGAAGGTGCAGTTGCCAGTTGAGTTAAAGCATTCTGGAGAATTTCTGCCTGACTGTAAAAATCGGGAATGGTTTTATCAGTTATTTGTTCTTGATCACTTTGTAGAATCAATTGCCATTCACGCCTTAAATTAATATAACGGGCAACAGCACTCTGGAAAGGTTGACGATGAGGCAGGGGTTCACTAATTGCAGATTGCAGTTTTCCTTGAGTATTAACAAAAAGCCTATGCAGATCATTATGCAAATTTTCAGATGCGAACAGTGCATAACCACTCACTGGCAAGTCTCGCACCAGTTGTAGTTGGTCAAATGCACCTAATGTTGGTAAGGAAAGCAAGCGAATGCCGGGTATGAGCAAAGCCGAACCCAGTTGTGACGAAGCTATCCACGGTTTCGCTAGAGTTTGGAAACGTACAGTATCTTGAGCATAAGTCATAGGAATAACTAAATTCACATCCCCCTGTCTAGCCCAAACTTCCCAATTCTGTTGAATCTTTTGGATACGTTCGGACTCAGGTAGAGGAAAAACAGCCACAGATAAAGTTAAGTCTCGGCGCTGCTGACGCAACATTTGGGAAACTTGCTTGACAAAAGTATCAACTTGTTGGGTACGGAATGTTGTCCACTGCTGCCACAATTGCGTTTGACTAGGAGTAATCTTCATCGGATCTACGCCTGTCAATTGTTGAAACTGCGTTCTGGCTGCTTGACCGTAGCCGTAGCTGCGTCCGGCTGCTGAGTCTTGGAAGGGATAGCGGATATAGTCTAACTGTAAACCGTCTACTTTATATTCAGTGACAATCTCTTCGTAAAGTTTGAGTAAATACTGACGTAATTCGGGATTAGCTGGGTCGAAGAAAGGCTTGGTTTGCCCAGAGGGAATCATTCTCCCTTGTTGGTCGTAGTTTGCCCAATTAGGATGAGCAGCCAAAACAGGGCCTGGATAATTTGGGTCAATGTTGAGTATTTGATTATGACGCTGATTTCCGGCTGCGAATGTCCAAACCCAAGCGTGGATTTCCATCCCTCGCTCATGGGCTAGTTTCACCCCAGAGGCTAAGGGGTTCCAACCGCGAATTAGTGGGTTTTGCTGCGGTGCAACTTTGCTGGGGTAAATGGTATAGCCAGCGTTGACTGTTTCAAAAAAGATAGTATTGATTCCCGCTTGTGCCAAACGGTCAAATATTTTGGCTAACTCCGCTTCGCTACCAGCACGAACAATGGTTCCCCTGTCTAACCACACTGCACGGATTTCGGCGGGTGCTAATCTGCGTTCTGTAGGAAACTGCTTCCACAGATTGTTTCTAGCTGTGAGCCATTGTTGACGAGCCAGCGCATAATTTTTATTGGCAATTAACTGAGGTATGTTTGTGGCTATTGTTCTGGCCTGTGCTAGAACTTGCTCTTTGTTAGGGATGGGAGTTAACAAGGTGGTGGATGTGGCGACTTCTGCTTTCACAGATTGAGAGTTATAGGCATTACCATCATTCACTAATGCCGCCAAATGGGCGCTTTCGACTCGTCCAATGAGATTTTCTAGTTCTTGTTGGAGAGCGATCGCTTCACTAGCTGCGATCGGTGCATTAGAATGAGGCACAACATCCCAACGTACTTGTTGTTCTAGTTGGTCTATAGCTTCTTGAGGTGCAGGCGAAGCAGACGGTGCAGGCGAAAGATTAACATTCCCCCTCTGCTCCCCTACACTCCTACTCCCCTGCACCCCTACTCCCCTACTCCTTGGCTCAGTTGCTACAGAAGCTACATTTGTAGTGCAATTTGGCGAACCGCCAGCTATTTTTTTGGTATTGTTAGATGACGAGTAACGATTGAGTGCAGCTTTTAACCAAGCACTATCTAATTCCGTGGTGGAAACTGTATCTGCACCCCAGCGCCAGCCCAATAATGTAGCACGTTCAGTTGAGACGACGGCGGCGGGATTACCTGCGGAGTTCCACACTGCCACAGCTTGACTAGTAGTATTATTGGGTATCAAAACACCGCCATGCACGCTACCAAATAATCCTTTGTTATTCACCCAGGAATAAGTTGTTTTTGTGGGCGGTTTGAGCGGTTGTTTATCTTTGAGGCTAAATCCCCAATAGCCGCCCAAGAGGGTTTTTAATAGTTGACGCACTCCTGGGGTGGAGAGACTACCCACGGGGCCGCTAGCAATGAGATTCCCGCCTTTACTTGTCCATTCTTCTAAGGCGATCGCTTGGGTTGGTGTTAAGGTTTCGATATTGGGTAAGAATAATACGCGGCGATCGCCCCAATCTGCTACATTCTTCACATTTGCCAGAGGAATGACGCAATATTCTACACCAATACTTTCTAAGCGTTTGGTAATTCCTGCCCATTGTTGGGCATTTTCTTGACTTTGGACTACACTCAAAACTGATTTTTGTCCTGCCGCCTGTGCTGCCAAAATATTCACATAATTAAAAATAATTAGTTGTAGAGGAAAAATGAAGAATCCTATTTTCTTAATCGGCAATTGACGATTTTCTTGATTGATTTTCCGGCGATTCTTCACTATGTAACTCCCCTAATAGTTAATTAATTATTATTATTTATGATGTAAATCAAGTGAAAATTACATCGGCAAAACGACTGATATTGAAGATTTAAACGCTTACATCATCAGTAATGCAAGTATTTATAAGTTCCTCTACTCCGGCAACTGGGAAGATTTTGGTTTGTAATTGTCGAGCTACTTCTTCAACACTCATATCATCTAAAAATACTAGTTCTCCATGTTTGAGCATCACTTGAGGTAACAAAATTCCTGCACCTAAATCTTGCCCTTGGAGATTTAAAAGTAAATCATGACCTGTAATTAATCCGGTAACACTAATAGCTTGTCCCCAGTAATCACTAGCTAGAGCCATCATCTTTACTTCCAATCCTTCCACAGAATTTAAGCTTTCCAGAATTGGTTGAAAAGCTTTTTCTACAGCATTACCAACTACCCAAGTTAACTTTCTTGGATGGTCAATTTTTGCTGGTAATAATTCTGTCGCAGTCTCAGCAAATTGTTTGAGAAATAACCGAATCGAACCTACACCATTATCAATTTGTGGATATTCTTCATACTCGGCTTCTGTGGGTAATTCCTCACCCGCAATCAAAAACCATTCGTCGGCTAACCAGGCTACGTTAGAACCAAATTTGCGACGAAATTCTTGAGTAAGCGATCGCACTTGTGCAATCACTTCCTGAGCTTTTTCCCTACTCACAGGTATGAGTTCGTCTTCTTGGGGACGAAATCTAGTTAACCCAACCGGGACAACGGCAATTGAGGCAACTGTAGGCACATCCCCATCATGGAATGACGTTAAATCCCTTAGCGTTTGTTCCAGATGTTTGCCATCATTTATACCTGGACACACAACTACTTGAGCATGGATTTGCAACCTTCTTTCTTGGAACCACCGCAACTGCTCCAAGATTTGCGCCGCACGGGGATTTTTGAGCAGTCTAACTCTCACATCTGGTTCCGTAGCATGAACGGACACATACAACGGAGACAGACGCATCTGTTCAATTCTGCGCCATTCTCTCTCCGGTAAATTGGTCAGAGTTAAATAAGAGCCATATAAAAAGCTCAAGCGATAATCATCATCTTTTAAATACAAACTAGAACGCTTCCCTGGGGGTTGCTGGTCGATAAAACAAAACGGACAGCGATTATTGCACTGAATCAGACCATCAAACAATGCAGTTTCAAACTCTAACCCCAGGTCTTCGTCATAATCCTTCTCAATTTCTATATGATGAGTTTTGCCCTTTGCATCTAAAACTTCTAGTTCTAGAAACTCATCAGAACATAAAAATTTATAATCAATTAAATCGCGGGGTGGTGTACCATTAATAGCTACAATGGCATCGCCCACCTCAAAGCCAATCTCAGCAGCAATAGAATCAGGTATAACCTTAGTAATACGGGCAGGAAGAATACCAGCCATGAGTCAAAAGCCAACTATTCATTAAGTAGTCACTACTTAATGATACCGACTTGCAGCCAAAGATAGTAACTGAGGCTGGGGCTGGATATGTCGGTGAACAGTTATCAGTGAACAGTGAACAGTGAAAATAACCTGACAACTGATAACTGATAACTGATTGAGTACCTAACTATTCTTCAACACTCCAGCGCTAATTGCTCCCAAAATCGCTACACCAAACGCTAGCCGATACCAAATGAACACCCAAGTACTTTGCGTTTTGAGAAAGCGTAACAATCCAGCGATCGCAATATAAGAAAAAATAGCAGCAGAAATCACTCCAGCAATTAGAGGAATTATCGCCCCATCTCCTAAACCTGCATCTAAAACGCTTCTTAATTCTACTAACCCGGCTAAAGTAATGGCGGGTATACCCAGTAGAAACGAGAATCTGGCGGCTGTTTCCCGTTGTAAGCTCATAAATAACCCACTAGTCAAGGTGGAACCAGAACGAGAGACACCGGGAATTAAAGCCAGTGATTGGGCTAAACCCATCAACAACCCATCTTGCATTGTCAGATGTTCAAAATCTCGCTGACGGTTGCCTAATTTTTCTGCCAGTCCCAATAATAGAGACATTGCTATCGAGGCGATCGCGATCGCACCTAAACTTCTAATGGGTGAATTATCAAAGTCCGGGATAAATATTTTAATTAGTAAGCCGAAAAAGACAATGGGTATCGTTCCCAAAATAATTCCTAAAGATAGCCGCAAATCATAATTGTTGTAATCTTTGAGAGCGATCGCTCCTGCCGCTCCCTTAACAATTCTTGACAAATCCCCCCAGAAATACCACAGCACAGCCGCAATACTCCCCAACTGGATGATAGCCGTGAAAGCCACCCCCGGATCACCCCAACCAAGCGCGACAGGCACGACTTTCAGGTGTGCTGTACTACTGATTGGGAGAAATTCGGTAACTCCCTGAACAAAACCCAAAACAATCGCTTGCAAAACATTCATTTGCTGCACCCCAGTACCTACCGAATCAGGAGGAGCGCTAAAAACCTCTAAAGGAAACACAACTATCGACAAAACCGCCGATACTGCACTAACTAGCACGAACCATTGACGTTTGAATAAAGTCATTACTTTACCTGCGATCGCTGTTACCACAAACAATTAAATAAACTAACAGCTAACTATATAAGCTCGCAGGAAAATAACAAATTTATCAGTTGACAGTTGACAGTTGTCAGTTGACAGTTATCAGTTATCAGTTATCAGTTGTTATTCTTCCCCATCTCCCCCATCTCCCTCATCTCCCTCATCTCCCCCATCCCCACTCATGGTATGATAAATATGCCCCCCAGGGGGATACTTGAATACAGTATTTTGAGTAATATAAAGATTAGTAACAATTATTAAAACTTTGATTAATAATACATTGGCTTCTTACGCAGCTTCTACCACTCCAGTGATTACAGAATTACAGCAAAGCGACGCTGGGCAAAAAAATATTAGAGAATTGGAATCTACCTTACAAGCCTCTCCTTCATTGCCCTTAGCCTTGGTTGCTAGGCAAACTTGGCTAGTGTTTGCAGCAGCAGTGTTTCTAGTATCAGTGCCAGTATTTATAGAAGCGCCATTAGTGCGATCGCTACCAGCTTTGAGTTTAGCGATGACAGGATTTTGGGTATGGCTCAGTTTTAAATTAATGTCCCGTCCTGCAACCTATGTTTGGGGGGATTTACTTTTAGGCTTTAGTTGGAGTTGGCTAGCAGGCGGAATTTACTGGGGCTGGCTACGTTGGGAACCCTTATGGCATTTACCAGTAGAGTCTATAGGGCTACCTTTTGCCTGTTGGTGTTTGTTCCGCAATTGGGGCAAAGTAGGCAATTGGTTTTATCTAGGTTCCCTACTCGGCACAGTTTTAACAGATGTGTATTTTTATGTAGTAGATTTAATGCCCTACTGGCGGCAAATCATGCTAGCAGAACCCGCCAACGTCTCACCAATTTTGCAATCAGCCGTTAGTCAAGTGCAAACACCTTGGGGTATAACCTGGGCAGTGATTCTCGGTTTAGGACTACTAATAGCAGGAACCATACCCTTAAATAATAAGCAGCGACACTGGTATGCCTTCGGTGGCGCAGTCTTAAGCACAATCTTAGTAGACAGCTTATTTTTAATAGCCGCTTTGACAGCATGAGGCTGGGGGGTGGGACTGGGGATGGGGAAGGGGGAAAGGGGAAAAGGAACAACTGTCACCCTCCGGGTTCGCCAGTTCCCTACGGCGGGAAACCCGCCTACAGGACTGGACTCACCTGTCAACTGTCAACTGTCAACTGTCAACTGACAAACACTAAATATTGTGGCCATTAATAAGCTGTATATTAGTTTCTGATGGCTGCTGTGTGATGAATGAGCCATATCAGTGAACAGTCAACAGTGAACAGTGAGATAGTGCGTCCCTGTCGCCTTGCGTCGGAAAGCAACTATCGTTCCCCGAAGGGGTTCTCGTTCGCGTTAGCGTCCCGAAGGGAAGAGTACCCGTAAGGGTCAACAGTCAGCAAGGGTATATGGTGCTTTACCAACTACCAACGCCTACCAGGAATTGGTGCGGTGTTTCCCCCAAGCATTTAACTGATAACTGATAACTGATAACTGATAACTGATAACTGTTTTTGATGGAAAGAGGAAGAAAAATCGTGAAAGGATTGGTGCGTTTATTAACAGTATTTAGTTTGTTGCTAGGCTGCTGGGGATGGTTGGGAACAACTCAGGTTGCCCAAGCTGCTAGTTTACAAAGTTTTTTGGTTCCGCAAGTACCAGTTTTAGCTGTTGAAGCTGAACGATTAAATCGAGCAGATGCAAAACTAGCAACAGAATTTGGTAAAAAAATCGATTTAAACAATACCAATGTAAGAGCATTCCAACAATATCCAGGGTTATATCCCACTCTGGCTAAGAAAATCATCAAGAATGCTCCTTACTCTAAGGTAGAGGATGTATTGAATCTACCAGGATTGAGCGATCGCCAAAAACAAATTTTACAAGCTAATTTTGATAACTTCACAGTCACAGAACTAGAACCAGCCTTCAACGAAGGTGACGATCGCTTTAACAACGGTATCTACAGATAACTCCTTTTGTATTTACCGTCAACAAGACTCACCCACTCTCTATCCCAGGGGGTGGGAGTCTTATTATTAAAGAAGGGAATAGGTAATTGGTAATCGGTAATTGGTGATTCAAAATTACCCATTACCCATTACCCATTACCCATTACCCATTACCCATTACCCCAATTCCTAACATTGTCCAAGATAGATATCCCTAGCCAATTTGATGTTTTAGTAGTCGGTGCTGGTGCGGCTGGACTATACACAGCATTGTGTCTACCAGAATCGTTACGAGTTGGTTTGATTACCAAAGAAACCGTGGCTTTATCTGCTAGTGATTGGGCGCAGGGTGGTATAGCAGCTGCGATCGCCCCAGATGATTCACCTTCGTTGCACATTGAAGATACAATCAAAGCCGGGGCGGGCTTGTGTGATATCGCAGCCGTCAAATTTTTAGCTGAACAAGCCCCCAGTTGTATTAAATCTTTAGTGAATTTAGGAGTCGCTTTTGACCGACATGGGCAAGCTTTAGCCCTAACTTTAGAAGCCGCCCATTCTCGTAACCGCGTTCTCCACGCCGCCGATACCACCGGACGAGAGGTAACAACCACCCTCACAGCCCAAGTATTACGCCGGGAAAATATCCAAGTAATTCAGCAAGCCTTGGCTTTGAGTTTATGGCTGGAACCGGAAACTGGTCATTGTCAGGGAATTAGTCTATTTTATCAAGGTGCTATTACATGGATTCGGGCTGGGGCTGTGGTCTTAGCAACTGGCGGTGGTGGTCAGGTATTCGCCCAAACTACCAACCCGGCTGTGAGTACCGGTGATGGAGTCGCCATTGCTTGGCGGGTTGGGGCAATTCTCCGCGATTTAGAATTTGTCCAATTTCACCCCACAGCCCTAACTAAACCAGGTGCAGACCGTTTCCTCATCAGCGAAGCAGTGCGTGGCGAGGGCGCACACTTAGTAGACAATGAAGGGCGGCGCTTTGCTTTTGATTATCATCCGGCTGGAGAATTAGCGCCCAGAGATGTAGTTAGTCGGGCAATCTTTAGTCATTTGCAACGTACTGCCGTAGATCCTGCCACAGCCCATGTGTGGTTAGATATGCGCCCCATCCCCGAAGATCAGATTCGTCTACGTTTTCCCAACATCGTTAAGGTTTGTCAGCGTTGGGGCATAGATGTTTTTCATGAACCCATTCCCGTCGCCCCAGCCGCCCATTACTGGATGGGGGGAATTGCCACCGATTTACAGAATCAAACTAATATACCAGGGTTGTATGCGGTGGGAGAAACTGCTAGTACAGGTGTACATGGCGCTAATCGTTTAGCCAGTAATTCACTGCTGGAATGTATTGTATTTGGAGCGCAGTTAGCAAATATCAAGCTGGCTGATGTGAAGTTAGACTCACAAGCACCAGCCCTACCCATAAGAGAATTTCACCTAGATGAGCGTGATTGGCAAAATCAGCAAGCAAAGTTAGCTATACTGCGAGAAAAGTTACCCCGTTTAGTTTGGCAAAGTGCTGGTATTTGTCGAGAACAGTCTGCATTATCTGGGGCGATCGCTACTGTAGAATCGTGGCAACAAGATTTTGCTGCTTTACCTTTAAGTCAGTTTCTTTTATCCGTACACCCCAACGAGCCAGTCAGCTTTCCTTTTCCTGATATTGATCAGCAATTGCGACTCTGGGCAGAAACTGGCAATTTACTGGATATTGCTTATTTAATTCTCAAAAGTGCTGCTTTTAGAACCGAGAGCCGTGGCGGACATTACCGTTTAGACTATCCCTCCCCGAATCCTGATTGGCAAGTTCATACACTAGTCCAGAAACACCAGTGGTCGCAATCTCCGATTATCAGAGCTTAAATAAAAAATGCAGTTCACTGTTTAATGTCTAGCTTCAGCTAAAAATTCTCACTTTACGAGCGTGATGCGTAAAGCCCCCGTGTTTCTAACCGGGGAATATAAGCGAACAGGATGAATTTATTCATCCGTGATGTGGGTCATTTATATATTCCAAGACTTTCTGGGTGCTAACTTTTCCTGTGGTGTCAAACATATATGAATGCGTCCACAAGCTAGGTAGTTTCATTAGCTCTGGAAACTCTTGTCGTAAATATCTTGATGACTGCCAAACTCAGAAAACGTAATCCTACCTGGCAGACAGTAGGATCTCAAGCAGTACAAGATATTTGTCAGCGCATTGAGAGAGCCTACCAATTATTTTTTAAACACAATAAAAAAGGAGTTAGACCACCAGGATTCAAGAAGGTAAAGAAGTACAAATCATTCACCCTAAAACAAGCTGGTTATAAGTTTTTGGGTGGCAACAGAGTAAAGATTGGAAACAAAGTTTATCAATTCTGGAAAACTAGAGAAATTGAGGGAACAGTCAAAACCTTAACCATTAAACGCACTCCCTTGGGTGAACTGTTTATGGTTATTGTTGTTGATGATAGAGACGCGATTAATCGCGTCTGTACAGAAGTCGAGATTAAGACGGGTAAAATCGCTGGTTTTGATTTTGGATTGAAGACATTTCTCACTTGCTCAGACGGTACTTTAATTGAGTCTCCCCAATTTTTTAAGCAATCACTAAACGCAATTAAAAAAGCCAGTAGGCAGCATTCCCAGAAATTAAAAGGTTCATCCAATCGAGAACGAGCTAGAAAGAATTTAGTACGCAAGTATGAGGATATTTCTAACCGTCGTCATGATTGGTTTTGGAAGTTAGCACATCAACTAACTGATAAGTTTGATGTTCTCTGCTTTGAGACTTTAAACCTCAAGGCAATGCAACGACTTTGGGGCAGGAAGATATCAGATTTGGCGTTTGGTGAGTTTCTACAAATTCTAGAATGGGTTGCTAAAAAGAAGAATAAACTAGTTGTATTTATTGATAAGTGGTATCCCAGCAGTAAAACCTGTTCCCACTGTGGACACGTTCTGGATAGCCTTGATTTGTCTATTAGAGAATGGCGTTGTCCGTCCTGCCAATCAGTAAACGGAAGGGACGAGAACGCATCTCAAGTAATTTGTGCAGTCGGGGCATCGACTGTTGGGTTAGGCGATGTAAGTCTGGCTGTGCCTGCAATTGCTGTTTGAGCCTAGAATCCCCCGAATTATATTCGGGGGAGTATGTCAAACATCCTCTTGCCTCTTGTGCCACTAAAAATTTATCAAACCTACTGACTATTTAGTCCTATATCTTGAGTTAAGGGCTTCATTTTATCGGATAGATTAGGACACAAACTAACCAAAATATAAACAGCCTCAGCGACTTAAGCTCCTGTAACCTGTCCCCTATCACCTATCCCCTGCTATGTTTAGCGCGTGCCACTACCATGCTGACTATCTGGCCCTCCAAAATTTGGCGGAACGTACAATTCTTGCAAGTCCTGTAAATTTTCTCCAGGGTTCTGGGTAATTGGTCTGCTATCTGTAGAACCACTGACCAATAGCGAAGACCTTAAGTTCCCTGTTGCATCTGCCACCTTGGGAATCACTAAGCCAGCACTGATGCAAAATATTAAAACTCCGATGACTGTCAAGTTGGTTCTCATAAGCTTTTAAATTTCTAATTTATGGGAACGTTACTAATTTTTACAAAAGCAAACCTGAGCTTTTCCAAAAATTAAATTTTCGGTGAATTTATTACTTTGACAGAGAAATAAAAACTTAACTACGATCAGGTTAAAAGTCACATTCTTTAAAGAATTGTTCCTCACAACGCAGCCGTAATTAAGAAATATAACCGATAGCAGATTTTCGACACCTATCTGTGGTGAGAACTATTTCTCTCCCTAAAGTGATATGTATTCATTAATTACCACAGAAAAAACAGGAAACTCATATTTCTTTAATCTTTTCTTAATTGTTGCAAGTGTTAATACTTACAGCATTAAAAGTAAATTACGTACTATTACTTAGAAAATCAGCTTTGTTTAAAAAAAAATTATGTTAAAAACATATCAAATTTAAATAAGTAATTATAAATTTGTTAATTCTTTATAAAGATGATTTAACAATTTAAGTATCATTGTATGATTACTTAATATAATTTCAAAAACTTTCGCCAGGGAAATGGCAGCCCCAAACAAGTCTCACAGTCAAACATGAAAGTGGTTTTCCCTGCTCCCCACCTTCAACTCATGCAAATTCAACACGGTTTTTCCCTAGATGTTTGGCCCGGTACATGGCAGCATCCGCCTGTTTTAGCAGCGTATCAGGATCTAAGCTGTTGTCTGGGTAAATACTAATACCAATACTAGCGGAAACCCTAGTGTTACTTCCGTTAAATACGATTGGCTCAGTGATACTCAAGAGGATTTTTTCAGCAACTTTAGCAGCTACTTGCACATTAGGTATTGGGCGAAGAATCACAGTAAATTCGTCACCGCCTAAACGAGCAACTATGTCACTATTACGTAAAGAATTGCTGAGTCGTTGAGCTACCACTAATAATAAGCGATCGCCCATTTCGTGACCAAGGGTATCATTAACTTGCTTAAAGCCGTCTAGATCAATAAATAGTAGTCCCAGTAAGAGATTTTTTTCTTTTGCCCAGTTGATAGATTCGTAAAGTTGTTCAGCAAAGTACTTGCGATTCGGTAAACTTGTTAAGGGGTCGTGATAAGCTAAATAACGTAAATGGTCTTCTTTAAGTTTTAATTCATTATTAGAGCGAAACAACTCTGCGGCAGTGCGCTTCAATTCCTCTTCCATTAACTTGCGCTGAGTTATATCGCGGATCACCCCAACTAAAAAGAAATTACCAGCCGCATCCTTATGTAGCGATCGCTTCGTCGCAATTAAATGAGTTTGCCCATAAGCATCAGTAAATTCTTCCTCATTTTCCTGGGGTTTCTGAGTTGCAAACACCAACTCATCTTGCTCTCGAAACACCTCCGCTTCATGTTTGGGAAAAAAATCAAATTCCGACTTTTCAATTAACAAACTATCAGGATAACCAATCAATCGGCAATAAGCTTCATTTAAAACAACCCATTGATGTTTCTCATTTTTTACAAAAATGGGGTCAGCAATTGTATCAATTACTTGCTGCAAAAATTCTTTAGAACGCTTTAATTCTTCCTGTATATGAACAAGATAGTTAGTAATCAATATTACTGCACCAATAAAAGCAAATAGTGACGGAATTAAAGGTATCCACCACCCTGATAAGAAAGCTAAATAAGTGATTAAACAAAGCAGACTGCAAGCCAGAAGTATAACCAAAATACTTGAAACTGCGTGACGTATCCGCCATGCTGTTACAGCACCTAAATAAGACCAGGTAAAAATCCATAAACATTCCCAAAACTTAGACCAAACTTGTAGTAATGGTCTTCCTTCTAAAGCCGCAGAAACTAGCTGACTAACAAAGTAAGCCTGTACTTCAATCCCCGGTACAGGCTTTGCTCCTTTTATCAGATCACTAGAATAGGGAATAAACACAAAATCTTGAATACTAGGAGCGGTAGAACCAATTAAAATAATCCGATCCTGAATCCAGCTTTTTGGTACTTTATTAGCCAGCACATCTCCCATACTCACCTTTTGGAAAGGACAGGAATCTTCACTAGAATTATGACACCTTGGCTTGGGAAAATTAGACAGAATTTGATAGCCTCTAGCATCAGCCCTTACATAAGCACCATCATTTTCCTGAAACCGAATAAACTCCGCCTTATTCAACTGCAAATATTTTGGGTTTATATCTCCTTTGGTGGGATAGATTTTCTCTGCTTTTAAATATAATAAAGCTAACTTCAAAGCAAAGCTTTCATATGGAATATTATTAATATGCCAATACAATAAACTACGGCGGACTTTGCCATCAATATCATAGAGTAGATTATTAAAACCTACTTGTTCACTATTTAATCCTCGTGGTGGTGGAACATGAGGACTTTGGTTATTGGCTAATAGTTGCGTACCAATTAAATTTGGCATAGATTCATAAGTATTTATCAAAATTTTATTACCATCCTTCGATGGCAAATCGCGATAAATATCTAAACCAATAGCACGGGGTTGATTTGCTTGTAATTTTTTTAATAACTCAGCAATAATACTATCGGGAATGGGGAACCCATGACGCAAGGATGCTTCATCAACAGCGACTATAGTGATGCGATTATCAGGTTGTTCATAGGGACGCAGACGAAAAAATTGATCCAATGCTGCTAATTCCAGGGGTTGCAATAGTCCCATATAACGCAACAACAGGACACAAAACACAACGCTAGAAGCAGTCATTAAGTCTTTTGGTACTCGACTAAGGCATTGTTTCAGTCCTCGCATTAACTTGATAAAATGCTTGCCTAGTTGCTTACTCATTGCCAATACCCAAGCAGGAGAATCTTACATTTTACTTATAAAAAACAATCTAAAAATTCATAATTTAGAAATCAGAAGTCCTGAAAATTAGCTATCCAATTTTCAGAATACTCTAGCTTCTAGACATTCTTATATTTATGGGTCTGATATCAGACTTGTTAAATATCAAATTGCTATCAAGTAGCTATCAAATATAGCTCAACCATAAATTATTTTTATGAAAATAAAATGTTATGAATTCAATAGTATGCCTCCAAATAATAGCGATAGGTAAGAGCATAATTGTATGACTGGTATTTTATTATTTAATCAAACAAGCTTAATTTTTTTAAATGGTTAACTCTGGTTTTCAGTAACTACTGCTCCACCTCAACAATCTTAAAAACGAAAAACGCCTTAAATAACCCTCTGTAACGGTGATTTAAGGGTGTGTAAAATTTTTTGCTACACAAGAAAAATTTTAAAACATCTTCTGAATCTAAGTAGTATTTATGAATAGTATATTTTCACTTAGTTATAATCGCCATACTTTTTGAGACAACTTGTATCATTATTTATATAGTGCTAATATGGAAATAAAACTATTTACTTAAGTAAATAGTTTTAGTTATAGTGATAAATTATGACATAAATAAAACAGTCAACCGATAATAATTTGCGCTTGGCTACCTTTTGACTGTTGATTCAGTAATATTTTTGATGTATGGGCTAGATAGCCACACAAGAGTATTAACAGTGATTTTACTTAAAGTACTTAAAATTTGTTGGGCCTGTATAACCGGAAACTTTTGCTAGTTCTGCAAGATTTTGTACTCCGCTATAGCTTTGACCATTGATAATCCAAGTGGGGAAGCCTTCTATTTTTGCGGCTTTGCACAACTCCACCTTAGCTTTGGGGCTATCAGCCGCACACTCTATACTAATATTATTGTCACTGATAATTTGATAGGCTTCCTTACCAAAGAGTAACTTCTGTTCATGGCAGTGAGGACACCAATAAGCAACGTATTCTTTAGCGCCTACCTTCGCTAAGTGTTGTGCTAGGGCTATTTCTGCTTCACCGGAAGTAGTGTTAATTTCCCAGCCAAATTCAGGGTTAGGATTGCTCTGAGGCACAAATGCAGGTAATTGTCCAGGCGGTATGCTGGCACTAACATCTGGTTTATTAACATTAGCGTAAACGGCTAATGTTCCAATCAGCGTCACCATCCCGACAATCAAAGCAGTGAAAAATATTTGCCCCACATCTTCCCACGATCGCCCAACAATTGTTAATGTCAAAAGGCTCAGGGAGAATAAAGCCGAACTGATGCAATAAAGGCAAAGGGCATTAATTTGGAAGGCCAGCAAATACATTAAGTAGCCACTAAAGACGGACATGGCGATCGCACCCACCAACAGCAGCCACCAAGTCGCATTTTCTAGCCGCTTGTCTTTATTGTTTTCACCACGTTTCAGCACAAGAGGAGCTAGAGCCAAGATTAACATCCCGGTATAAGCCAAAAACCCGAACAAGGCTAATGGCTGTCCAAAAACTGTAGCCCAAGGACTAGAGAGTACATCAGTACACCCTTTAGCACCAGCCTCTGTTGCTACACAAACAGGACTATTTCCTGTTAACTTTTCGATAGTTAAATAGCCGGTATTGAGAGCGCCAAGTCCGGCGATCGCGGCAATTATTGGACGCGACCATTTATGTATCCAAGGAGTAGAACGGCGACGAATCATAAACAAATTGGGTATTGGGTATTGGGTATTGGGGACTGTGTAAAGGTGAAAGGTCAAAGGGGAAAGGGGAAAGGGTAGAATTTTCAGCCTTTACCCCTTACCCTTTGCCCTTTTCCCCATCTTCCCCCAGTCCCCAATCCCTAAGAATGTATAGTTACTGAGGAAATAGATTTATTCTCACCTTTAGAGTTCCAATTGCGACGTGCAGCTTCCACAAATTGGCTGACGCGAATCGGGTCGATTGGTTGCTCGATTTTACCTTGGCGTTTCAGGGAACTGGAAACAATGACACCATTAGCAGCCTGCAACAGTGTACCTACATTTTCCCAATTAGCCCCACTGCCAATAAATACGGGTGTGCCATTGGCTGCACCACAAGCTAGTTCTAAATCTTCTTGATTGGGGGGGCTACCTGTAGCCCAGCCAGATAAAATTACTGCATCTGCCAAACCCCGTTCGATAGTGTCTTTCACCGCCACGGTGAGATTAGGCGAACTCAGAGGACGGGCGTGTTTGACCAGGACATCAGCGAGAATTTTCACATCGCTACCCAATTCTCGCCGATAGCGGAGTAATTGATGCGCTTCGCCTTCAATTAGCCCTTGGTCTGTCGCCATGACTCCTGTCAGGACGTTGACACGGATAAATTGAGCGCGGACACAACTGGCGATCGCCATTGCACTTTTGCCATCATTCCGCAACACATTTAACCCTATGGGCAACGTCACCAAATTCTGTATCCGTTGCACTACCACAGTCATAGCACTCACAACTGCCGGATCTACCTGATTTTTCGTAAACGGCACATCAAAAAAGTTTTCTACAATAATACCGTCAACACCACCACTAGCCAGAGCGGTTGCCTCTTGTTCTGCACGGTCAATCACTGCTTTGAGGCTACCTCCCCAACGGGCGGAAGTCGGCAATGGTAGCAGATGTACCACGCCAATTATCGGTGTTCGAGTTTTAAATAATTGATATAAGTCCACGTCTTTTAACTATTGTCAGAAATTGGGTACTGGGGATTGGGTACTGGGGATTGGGTACTAGGGATTGGGTACTGGGGATTGGGGATTGGGTACTGGGGATTAGGTACTGGGGATTAGGTATTCAAAAACATTCTCCCTCATCTCCCTCATCTCCCGGTTGGTGAGCGCAGTCGAACCACATCTCCCTTATCTCCCTCATCTCCCCCAGCCCCCAGTCCCCAAC
>DATNQO010000300.1:0-28199 GCA_036704005.1 Leptolyngbyaceae cyanobacterium
GAGACGGAGCTTGTACTCCGCCCCGCTCAAGCGCCCTGGAAGGGCGGGGCTTGTACCCGTGTTCCGCTCCGCACTCGCGTTGGGAGAAAGGGCTTGCTCCCCCTGCTCCCTGCTCCCTTCCCCCCTGCCTCTTCCGGTCAATCATCAGCAGTAAATGTAAATAAATGTAAAAGTATTTTTGTCAGTGGTCAAACAAAAAATCAAGGCTTTGAACAAGGGTGTAGCTATTCAAAACCCTTACACCCAGTCTCAACAGACAAGCTTGGTGCAGAACTCACCAAAGAGGAGGGTTCTTGAAGCTCTTGAAGCTCTTGAGGCTCTTGAGGCTGGGGGAGAATTACCCTCCGCAGGTGGTTTGATGCCCCTAAATTTATTTATGGAAGGAAGAAAAACATCTGTTTTGAGACGCGCAGCGCAAGAAACAGTATGTCCTTGTTGAAGCCCCTACATTCATGTATGGGGTTTACTCCCCCTGCTACCCTTTCTCCCCCTGCTCCCCCTGCTCTCTTCCTTCACCGGAAAGAAGGGCTGGGGAGGCTGGGGAAGCTCTCTTAAGGGCAGGTTTTTTCATAAAGTAATAAGTGAGGACTATAAGATTCACGCTCATTATCAGAGTTTCATCTACCCTTACACCCCTATACCCCTACACCCTTGCCTAAAGCCTTGATTTTTCGTTTTTATGCTTAAGTCCAGGGAGGTAAGGATTTACTAGTTGAGTCTTTGCTAAGTTGTTCCTAACAGCCGACTTCAGAAAATATTTTAAAAGTCAAAGTTAGTCACAAATGACGTAATTCGTCTAACCATACAATAAAAATCAATGGTTACTATATCCCCAACAAGAATATCTGAAGTTTTGCAAATTAAGCCAAAAGTTTTCCAAGATGAACGTGGCTTTTTTTACGAATCTTATAATCAGCAAAAATTTGCCCAAGAAACTGGTGTTACGGCTAACTTCGTCCAAGACAACCATTCTTATTCTCAGCGAAATGTCCTACGAGGACTGCATTACCAAATTACCCAGCCTCAAGGAAAACTCATCCGAGTTGTGAGAGGTAGGATATTTGATGTAGCTGTAGATATTAGAAAAAGCTCCCCTACTTTTGGCAATTGGGTAAGTTTTGAACTCAGTTGTGAAAACAGATGTCAACTTTGGATACCACCAGGGTTTGCACATGGTTTTCTTGTGCTTTCAGAAGCCGCCGAAGTTATTTATAAAACTACTGACTACTACCATCCTCAAGGTGAGCGTACCATTCTTTGGAATGACCCTGATCTGGCTATAGATTGGCCGTCATCCTCACCCATCCTTTCAGCAAAAGACCAAACTGGTAAACCATTCAAAATGGCTGAGGTATTCCCATGAAGAATATCCTCGTGATTGGTAGTCAGGGTCAAGTAGGTCAACAATTGCAACAAACAATGATACCTCATGGCAAAATCATTGCTCTTGCCCGTCCTACTATCGATTTACTACAACCCGATAGCCTGCACAATCTCATTGAGGGTTATCAACCGCAAATCATTATCAATGCTGCTGCATACACTGCTGTTGATCAAGCAGAAAGTGAACCAGACATAGCATTAACTATCAATGGGACAGCGCCAGGAGTTATTGCCGCAGTAGCCGAGAAATTAGGGGCTTATCTAATTCATCTGTCTACTGATTACGTTTTTGATGGTAATCATAATCGCCCTTATCAGGAAACTGATGCTACCAACCCCTTAAATGTCTACGGTAAAACCAAACTTGCAGGCGAACAGTTAATTCGCCAAATTTGTACGCAACATCTGATTTTACGTACAGCCTGGGTTTATGGCAGCTTTGGCAAAAGTAACTTTGTCAAAACTATGCTGAGACTGGGGAGAGAAAGAGAAGAAATTCGTGTAGTGGCGGATCAAATTGGTAGCCCGACATGGGCTAAGGATATTGCCCAAGTCATCGCACAGATGATTTACCAACTTACCCCAGAGATGGCTGGAACATATCACTATACCAACAGTGGTATTGCTAGTTGGTGTGATTTTGCGATCGCCATCTTTGAAGAAGCACAACAGCTAGGTTTTCCTCTCATCGTTAAAAAAGTTATTCCCATCTCTACTTCTGAATATCTTACACCCGCTTCCCGTCCTGCCTATTCAGTCCTTTCTAGCAAAAAAATCTCAGCCACTTTGGAATGTCATATTCCTCACTGGCGAGTCAGACTTCGGCAAATGCTAACAGAACTACAAGCAACAACTTATGAAAGCACTAATTCTCGCCGGTGGTAAAGGTACACGTCTACGTCCTTTAACTTATTCTGGGGCTAAACAACTCGTGCCTGTGGCTAATAAACCTATTTTATGGTATTGCATTGCAGAGATTGTGGCTGCGGGCATTGTGGATATTGGTATTATTATCAGTCCAGAAACAGGACAAGAAGTTAAAACCAAAACGGGAAACGGAGAGCGCTTTGGGGCAAAAATTACATATATTTTGCAAGATGAGCCAGCCGGACTTGCTCATGCAGTTAAAGTCGCCCGTCCTTTCCTTGGGGATTCGCCTTTTGTGATGTACCTGGGTGATAACTTAATTCAACCTGGTGGTTTAAATTACTTTCTGCAAAAATTTGAATCCCAACAGCCAGACGCTTTGATTCTTTTAAGTCAGGTAGCTGATCCTAGAGCTTTTGGTGTAGCTACAGTTGATGAAACAGGCAAAGTTTTACAGTTGGTAGAAAAGCCGAAAGTACCTCCCTCGAATTTGGCCTTGGTGGGGGTTTATTTCTTTTCGCCCATGATTCATAAAGCGATCGCATCTATCCAACCTTCTCCTAGAGGAGAACTGGAAATTACTGATGCTATCCAATCGCTCATAGACCAGCAATATCAAGTTATGTCTCATGAACTTGAAGGGTGGTGGTTAGATACAGGGAAAAAAGACGACTTGTTAGAAGCTAATCGTCTGATTCTGGATGCTTACTTAACAACATCAATTTTAGGTGAGTTTGATACTCAAACTCAAATAGTTGGTAGAGTTCAAATCGGTAAAAATACTAAAATAATCAACTGCACAATTCGCGGCCCTGTAATCATTGGTGATAATTGTTATTTAGAAAATTGTTACATCGGTTCTTTTACTAGTATTGCCGATAATACCAAGGTAATTGATACTGATTTAGAATATAGTTTAGTTTTAGAAAATGCTTACATTTCTGGGATTGATCAACGCATTATTGATAGTGTGATTGGTCAAAGAGCAAGATTAACTAGAACAGTTAACCGTCCTCAAGCTTTACGATTTATGATTGGTGATGATTGTCAAATTGAACTAACATAATGTGAGTTCGATGAAACCTAACACCCTAACCTCAAATATATTTGAGTTAGTAGTCGCATTATAAGAAATTTTTTGTGTTAATATTTCTGATGATTTTTATCACAAAATAGAAACAATCCAAAATATTATAGATTATGTCAACCAAAAGACAGAAGTAGTTATGATAAATTGAGCAACAGGGAAAAAAGCTCAATTTATGTATATTTTATTCAAAGGAAAATTGTTATATAAACTAGGTTCAAAAACAACTAACAAGCAATATCTGATATGAATACAATTGATATTCAAGCGACAACTGCGCTTATGGCTGGTTCACCTACTTCTACGGGGTCTATTCTGATTACAGGTGGTGCAGGGTTTATTGGCTCGAATTTCGTGCATCACTGGTATGAGAAATACCCAGGCGATCGCATAATTGTTCTAGACGCGCTCACCTATGCGGGGAATCGTCAAAATTTGGCAGATATAGAAGGCAAAGCCAACTTAAGATTTGTCAAGGGGGACATTTGCGATCGCGCCCTAGTTGATAAGTTATTGGTAGAAGAGAGTATTAGTGCGATCGCACATTTTGCCGCAGAATCTCATGTTGATCGCTCAATTGTCGCCCCTGATGCCTTCATTCAGACAAATGTAGTTGGTACATTCACCTTGCTAGAAGCTTTTCGCCAGCATTGGGAAAAACAAGGCAAACCAGAAAACTACCGTTTTTTACACGTCTCCACAGATGAAGTTTACGGTAGCCTTAACCCAGATGACCCAGCTTTTACAGAAACCACCCCATACGCGCCCAACAGCCCCTATTCCGCATCGAAAGCGGGGAGTGACCATCTAGCAAGGGCTTATCATCACACCTATGGTTTACCAAGCTTAATTACAAATTGCTCAAATAATTACGGCCCCTATCACTTCCCCGAAAAATTAATCCCCCTAATCTGTCTTAACATCCTCTTAGGTAAACCCTTGCCTGTATACGGAGATGGGTTAAATGTCCGTGACTGGCTGCACGTATGGGATCATTGCTGCGCCTTGGATATTGTCATTCATCAGGGTAAGCCAGGAAAAACATATAACATCGGCGGTAACAACGAAATCAAAAATATTGACCTCGTGCGGATGATATGTGAATTAATGGACGAATTAGCCCCCAATTTACCCGTCTCCCCTGCCAGTAAATTAATTACCTTCGTCAAAGACCGCCCCGGACACGATCGCCGCTATGCGATTAATGCTACAAAAATCAAAACAGAACTAGGTTGGGAACCTCAACAAACAATCTCCACCGGCTTACGCCAGACCGTAGAGTGGTATTTAACTCATCGTCAATGGTGGGAATCAATTTTACAGTTGACAGTTGACAGTTGACAGTTAAGTAGGTGGACACAATTATTAAGAAGACGCATTTCGACTACGCTCAATGCTCGCTAACCTTATTCCAAGAGGGTTGAGCGCAGTGGACAGTGTCGCAACCCGGCGAGATCAAGTTAGGTTTAATTTAGTCCTTCTACTTATCAGTTATCAGTTGTCAGTTTTAGGTTATGTTAACTGTCAACTGTCAACTGTCAACTGTCAACTGTCAACTGCTATATTATGTTCACCGACTACCCCGAATACCTGATGTATCGCCAATGGATGAGCCGGGCTTTGGAGTTAGCAAAAATCGCTGGTGAAGCAGGCGAAATTCCTGTGGGGGCGGTAATTACTGATGCTAGTGGTAATTTCATAGCCCAAGGTGAAAATCGCAAAGAGCGTGACCAAGACCCAACAGCGCACGCGGAAATTGTGGCTTTGAGAAATGCGGCTCAAACTTTACAAACTTGGCGACTGCATGAGTGTATTTTGTACGTTACCCTGGAACCTTGCCCCATGTGTGCAGGTGCGATCGTTCACGCAAGGTTAAAAAAGCTTGTTTATGGAGTGGACGATACCAAAACTGGCGCAATTCGCAGTGTTTTGAATATACCTGATAGTGCAGCCTCTAATCACCGCTTGCGAGTTGTTGGAGGCATTCTAGAATCAGCCTGTCGCCAACATTTGCAAGACTGGTTTGCAACTCGGCGGATGCAAAACAAGTAACAGACAGACTTGAAACTGTCCAGGTACTATGACACAACTGACAAAAGAAAATCTACGGTGGTACTACGTCTATAACAAACCCCTATTTCACCTGACAATTCGCAGCTACCAACATGATGGAATTTTTCTCTGAGCCGTCTCACCCTTGCCAAGTCAAACCAGAAAACAAGCTCTTTCAGCCTCATGTAGCTGTGACTACTTCGGGTGTTTCTCCCTGGTTGAGTCCTGTGTTGTATTTTGTGGGAAATTATTTTCTACTGCCATCCTTCTTTGGTCGTATTTCTATCACTGGCAAGGAACATATTCCCAGAACAGGCCCGGTAATTCTGGCTCCAACTCATCGTGCTAGGTGGGATTCATTACTCATCCCCTACGCTGCTGGACGTTACGTCACAGGACGGGACTTAAACTTTATGGTGTCCAATAACGAATGTCGGGGTTTGCAAGGTTGGTTTGTCCGCCGTATGGGTGGTTTCCCTGTAGATACTTTGCACCCCGCCGTTTCCACCCTCCGCCATGCGGTGGAATTACTCAGACAACAACAAATGCTCGTCATTTATCCCGAAGGCAATATTTTTCGGGACGGTAAATTGCATCCCCTCAAGCCAGGAATTGCCCGTTTAGCTTTAAGTGCAGAATTGAGTTACCCAGGTTTGGGGGTGAAAATACTGCCAATTAGCATCAATTACAGCCATCCTTACCCTCGCTGGGGTACAGATGTCAGTATTAATATCGGCTCGGCAATTAATGTCAAAGATTACACTAATGGTAAAGTCAAGCAAAACTCCAAACGCCTCACAGAAGATTTAACCAAAGATTTACAACGCTTAATTAATCCATTGGTAATAAGTCATCGTGCTTTTGCAGAATCTACTAACTGACAACTGTCAACTGTCTAAATTCCCAAAGTTAATTCCCAACTATTGAGTCTGCCTACATCTTGGGGTGAATAGTCGATTATCCATAACTGCCAATTGCCTTTGGCTGATTGTGAGAGTAACTGTTTGAGGATAGGATGCGATCGCACCCCGTAAGTTGTCTGTAAGTCGGTGCGGTTTCCCAAAGTACGATTTTGCAATAGCACTTGTTGGCTATTGGGGGCGATTAAATAAATCTCGATATCGCCTAAAAATTCATGAGTAATGTTAACTGCGACTTGAATATCTTTAACTGTGCTGGAATCAGAGATAGCGATGCCTGCGGCGCTACTAACGTAGATCGCACTTTTAATCCCTTGTAAATTATTATCGGGAATCCCTATCTGATTAGAATTAGCCTGTTTGACTTGTCTATTAACATCTAATGGCGTGTTTCGTTGTTGGGCTGCGACTTGTACCGCCCTCGCCGCATTCACCTTACCATAACCAAACCATTGAGAATGCCCATTTTCATCATATTTACCTTCACTCAAACCTAGTTGCGGGTCGGGGTTGGGGTCTACAATTTTATCTGCTGTAGTTTCTAAAATCCGTTTGACTTGTGGCGCTGTCAAATCGGGGTTAGCTGATAACACCAAGGCTGCTACTCCAGCTACCACAGGCGTAGCGCTAGAAGTCCCACCAAAATTACTAGTAAAGTTACCAGGATCGTAACCTGCGGCTCCTACTATATCGCTCGTTAGCATTCCTAACCCCTGCAAGTTAGTTTTAATACTGGGGCGAGTATATACAAAACCCTTCTCTGGAAATGACATCCCCGGCGAAGCATTGTTACTGGGCGCACATACAGAAATATTCGTTCCCCAATTACTGTAGGCGGCTTTTCTACTCATACTAGTGGATGCGGCAACCACCATGATATCAGGATGTACAGCAAAACCATTTAACCAATCTGTCAAACCTTGTAACAAATTATCCGGCCAATCCTGCTCATAGACAGCGCCACTAACGGGACGGTTGGCGTTTCCCGCCGCGAATAACACTACACAACCTTTACCATTACGCCCACGGGTAGCCGCCCTGGTAATAGCTGCTTTTTGCCGCAAAGATAGGGGGAAATACACAGCCGAAGCTCCCCAACTGCAAGAAATGACACTAGCTCCTTTTTCTACAGCCCAGTTGAATATCTGCTCGATTGACTCGTCATCTAAAAACCCAGTGGTACGGATGGGCATAAATGCACAACCAGGGGCAACTCCGACAATTCCTGTACCATTTTCTTCCGCCACAGCTATGCCAGCACAGGCTGTACCATGACTGTTTTCTTTTACACCGGGCAAAGGTAAAAAATCATTTTCCCTTAAGTCTCTAGGGGCGACAACCTTACCACTACCTTGAAAATCTGGGTGATTTAAATCAAAAGAGTCATCCGCCACAGCCACCACCACCGAACGGACACCACGGGTAATATCCCAAGCTTGTTCTACGGCGATGTGAGAACCAGCAACCAACTCATTACCGCCGTTATGGTTGAGATACCATTGCTGAGAATAAAGGTTATCACTGGGTTTGTAATGGGTTTCTGTTTGGATAATGACATTAGGTTCAGCCGCCAAAACTTCGGGAATGGCTTGTAACTTATTAGCAATTTTGATCGGGTTTTCTGTGGCTTGTTTACTCACCAGAAATACATACGCATTCGGTAAACCCAGAATTGCCTTGTCTTGGACTAGATGGAATTGAGAAACTATCAGCGTAATTTTGGCAGCATCTAACTTAGGCGCAAACTGAATTGTAATTTGGTCGCTCAGATAAACGAAAGCCCCTGGATTATTCTGGACGGTGTAGGCGTGGCTAGCAAAAACCACATTTTGGTCAGCGCGGGCTTGAGCGATCGCATCCTCTAGGCGATCGCTTGTTACCTGATATAGTTCTAAATGAGCTTGGGTAATGCTGGCCTGCCAAATACCCCAACTAAACTGAGATAATTGTTGCACAGGAAAGTCGGTAACAAAACGGACGGTGAAGCGGTCTAACGCCTTTTCCAGTATCAATTCTTCACCGCCCCGTTGCAGAACTAATCCCAAGTTGCTTGCTGATACACCTGTGGTTGAAAAATCAGAGGAGTTTTTACGGTCGTTCATAGGAGCGATTATTGTTAATGCACGGGCTATGGGAACTCTATTAAACCGATTTTCTGTCTAAATTCAGAGAAACACAGTAATTAACTTGGCTTTGTTAAAAACACAAACAGAGTTAAGATACCCGAAGTTTCACTATATTTTTCCGTTTCTTAAATAGTTGTTGCATAAATTGACCCCATGAACTTTGCGGCCCCTGCTTCTGTAATTCGTTTGACTTCCCTATCGGTGATAGCAGCCTTTGCCCTGCTTGCACCTGTGAATGCTCAACAAGCACAGCCTATTGACCCCAATAGCCCCAATAACCTACGTCCTACAGCTCAAAATAACAGCCTATTGAGTCTTGAGGGTGGAGAACGTTTAATGAAAGAGGCAGAACAAGCCGTTGCTGCTCAAAATTACACCTTAGCTGCCAAGAAACTCCAAGAAGCACGTCAGGTTTATAATCAGTTATCGAATTTTTATCAAGATTTAAACTCTAGTTTTTCCGGCATTGATAATAGAGTTTCCGATTCCCAACGTCAAAGAGCTTTATTAACAGCTCAAAAACGCGATGAAGCCACCTATCAATTAGCTTTGGTACATCGCGCCCAAAATCAACCAGAATTAGCTGTACCTTTGTTAGTACAAATTATTAAAAGTCAAAACCCCACCAGAGATTTAGGCAAAAAAGCTTATCAACAGTTGTTTGAATTAGGTTTTGTCGATTCACCTTTTCCTAGACAAGGTGGTTCATCTTCTTCCCAAAAATAACAAAATCTCTTATTTTTTCTCTGTGACTCTGTGACTCTGTGGTTAAATAGTTTATTTACCACAGAGGCACGGAGTCACAGATTTAAGAAGGGCTAAGAGGAGCATTCGTAATTATGAATTACCGATTATTCCATTCTTGCGCTGCATCTTCTACAGCCTTATCTACTGTTTTCTCTCCTAACATTGCGGCTTGTAAATTTTCATAAATTGCCTTTTGCAGGTTTTTAATATCCTTTAAAGACGGCGTTAAAACTTCTGCTTGTTGTAATTGTTGGGCGCTAACAATTCGCGCTTTTTCTACTGTGGAAGCATTGGCGGGAACATCTTTAAAGTAACTATCAGCTAATGCTTTGGTTGTTGATGGTAAAACATTGGCTGCTTTGGCAAAAGCTAATTGATTTTCATCATTGGTGACGAATAAAGCGAATTTTACTGCGGCATCAGGTTGTTTTGTCTCACGGGGAACGACAATATTCATCACAGCCACGTTTTTCTTACCCGTGTCGCCAGTGAGTTGGGGTGCGATCGCCGAAACTTGAGCAATTTTTGGGGCGTTAGTGGCGATGCTTTTGAGAAATTCCGGCCCTGAAGCTAGGAAGGCTGTTTCACCAGATTGGTATAAATCAATGGCGTGACGATGACCTTGAGTTAGCACTTCCTTTGGTAACAACCCTTTTTTGTAAAGGTCTACCCAATACTGAAACGCGGCTTTTCCTTGGGGTGAGTTAAAAGCTGCTTTGCCTTCAGCATCCACTAAGGTAGCTCCCATCTGCACAAAAGATTGTAAAACTTCCCCGGAATCTTGCGGAACAAAGGTCACAAAAAAAGCGTATTTCCCTGTCTTATCTTTAATTTGTTGTGCCGCTTGTGCTAATTGCGCGTAGGTAGCAGGTGGTTTACTGATACCTGACTGTTTTAGCAAATCAGTGTTATAAATGGTTAGCCTCGTTGTGAGGTACCAAGGAATGCCAAAACTTTTCCCATTCAAAGTGCTGGCTTTCCAAATATTTGGCAGATAGGAGGAACGCGCCGCTTCTGGAACTTTTGTATCTAAATCTAACCAAGCATTTCGCCCTGCTAGTTGAGATGCAAAATCTGGATTGAGATTAACCACATCAGGTGGCGTTTTTGCGGAGACAGCTGTTAAAATCTTGTTCTGCATTGCTGCCCAGGGAACATCCACCCAGTTCACCTTTATACCCGGATTTTGAGCTTCAAAATTCGTAATCAAACTTTGGAAATAGTTAGTAAATTGAGGTTGGAGCTGCATAGTCCAAAACTCAATCCTTGCTGTTCCCGAAGCGTTTTGCTGCGTGTTTGTATTCACGTTTCCTGTGCTGCAACTAACCATCCAACTCGTAACTAAACCGAGCATTGCACAAGCAACAAATTTTTTAAATTTTTGCAATTGAATCATTTTACCAGTATTTTTACGCTTGATTACGGACAAAACCTTATGCAGAATTGTCGAGATTATAGGCTAAATCAAACAACTTTGCAGAGTCATTAAATTCATAGTCCAGAGTCCAGAGTCCAGAGTCCAAAGTCCATAGTTCAAGATTTGTAGTGCATAGCTCTAATGGGTGAACTTTTGACCAATGACCAATGACCAATGACCAATGACTAATGACCAATGACCACTTAAGTAAATTTTAAATTTTAAATTTAGCAACTTGGTGGGGATCAGTGTGGTGAAAAGTTTCAGTAGTCTGTTTGGAAAATCTCATAGAGGGGTGGGTGTAGAAATTGCACCAGAACGGGTGAATGTAGTTCAAATACGCAAGCAGCGCCAAGGCTTGAAACTCGAATCTTTAACATCTGTAACAGTTCCCGAAGGAATTGTGAGTGATGGTCAAATCACCGATCCCCCAGCAATGGCACAATTAATTCAGCAGGCGCTGGCTGAAGCCAAAATTAAGGCATCTAGTGTAGCAACTGGTGTCCCTGGAAGGGATGCGATCGTCCGCATCATACCTGTACCGGCAGAGTTGGATGACAAAGAATTACGGGATATGGTGTTAAACCACGAAGCTGGTTTGTATTTACCTTATCCCCGTGAGGAAGCTGATGTAGATTATCAAAAACTTGGGTACTTTGTAGATGAGGATGGCATTGAGAAGGTACAGGTACTTTTAGTTGCTACTCGCAAAGAGGTGACAGATACATATCTGAGAACTTTTGAGCAAGCCGGGTTACAAATTAGCGTTTTAGAAATCAATAGTTTTGCCTTAATTCGGACAATTCGCGATCAATTACGACAATTTGGGCCGCAGGAAGCAACGGTACTAGTTGACATAGAGTTCGACAGTACAGAAATCGCCATCATTATTAACGGAGTCCCACAATTTTCCCGTACTGTTCCCATTGGCACTTATCAGATGCAAATGGCTTATGCCAGGGCCATGAGCTTACCTACATCACGCGATATGGAGATGCTACAGGAAATAGTGATTCCTGTAAATTCTAATGATGGTGATAGAACCGGGATTACAGAAACCGACCCAGCTATGGCTGGTGTGTTACGCATCCTGGGAGAACTGACAGATGAGTTACGCCGTTCTATGGATTTTTACTTAAATCAAAGTGAAAACTTAGAAATCGTACAAATTCTCTTGGGTGGCCCTGGAGGTGGATTACAGCAACTTAATGAGTTTTTTACTCAACGCTTAAGTATTCCTACTAACCAAATAGACCCAATAGGGTCTTTGTCCTTGCAAGTTGATGAAGCAAAGTATCCCTCTATACAACGTTCTGGTTTAGGAATAGTTCTTGGTTTAGGGATGCGGGAGGTATGACCAATTCGCGCATGAGCGCATGAGCGCATTCAAAATACAAAATTCAAAGTTTTGGAGAATTGGTGAAAGAGAATGTATGGATTAGATATTAACTTTCTCAAAGACCGCCCAGCTTACCAACCTAAAGGTGAACAAAAAAAAGCTGGGATAAAACTGCCGACTGGGAACTTAACACCAATATATTTAGGAGTTGGGATAGGTCTTTGTCTGCCGATACTTGTAGGTGGTGGTTTGTGGTTTCTGCAAGTAAAAACTAGCGAATTAGAACAGGCGATCGCGCTACTGGATGAAGAAAGTAAGAAGTTAGATGTAGAAATTGCGGGGATTAAAAAAATCCAGGGAGAAATTGAGGCGGTAAAAACCGAAACTAAAAGTTTAGTTACGGTATTTGACCAGATTCGTCCTTGGTCAGCAATGTTGGAGGATTTGCGCGATCGCATTCCTACAACAGTGCAAATAGAAAACATTAAACAAATACCACCAGTTCCCGCAGCAGAAGGACAGCCTCCTAGTAACCCTGCTGGTGGGATAGAAATTACAGGTTTGGCTCGTTCATTCAACGATGTCAACGACTTCTTATTAGTCCTACAAAGATCCCGTTTTCTGAAATCAACAGAAAGTAAAATCACCACAGCTTCCTTAGTAGATGCACCGTTACCACCTAGTAGCGGTGCTAATGGGGTACAAATTAAACCACCCCAAGTAGTTAAATATACTATCCAATCCAGCCTGAGTGATGTTCCCGCATCTGAGTTAATGCGGGAGCTAGAGCAGAAAGGCACTGTAGGATTGGTAGCTCGGATTCGTGCATTGCAACAAACAGGAGTCATTACAAGATGACGCTGAGCGACGATTTGAATTTTGCCGAACAAGCTGCTGAATTAGATGGTGGTGCATCAACCTATCCAGTCGTCTTTGGTATTAGTTTGACCCCCCAAATCATCGGCATTGGAGTAGGTGTACTAGGTCTATTAGGCTCTTTCTATATGCTGCTCAACATGGTAATGCCAGCTTGGGACATCTATCAGCAGAAGCAAGCCCAAAACAGCGAATTAGAAGGTCAAGTTTTACAAAAAAAGGCCACTGTCAAACAAAGAGGCAAGGTGACAGCAGAACTAGCCCAAGCAAAACAGCAAAAACAACAGGTTTTAGCTTTATTTGCTGACGAGAAAACCTTAGATACCCTGCCTTTAGATTTGAATCGGTTAGTAGAAGCCGGTAATTCTCAAGTTCCTCTCAATGGGGTGAGGGCTAAACTACAAAAATTTGTGCCAGCTATACAAAAACCAGAAACTATCGCTGATGGTTCATTAGGGCCAGCAGTTGACGGCAAACTGAAACGCACTAGTGTGAATGTAGAAATTGTCGGCACTTATGAACAAACACAATCAATCCTGCGGAATATAGAGCGTTTACAGCCTTTATTAATAGTTAGAGACTATCAATCGACATTATCAACGGTTCAAGCGACTGATGCGAAAGGCAAACCCATACGTAGGGTAGGCCCTGCACCAATCACCACATCTTTTCAACTCCAAGCATTAATGCCTCTGAGTTCTGAGGAATTAGCAGCTGCGGCGGCTAAGGCAGCACCGAAGAAGTAGGGGGGAACTGGGGGGAGATGAGGGAGTGGGGGGAGATGAGGGGGATGAGGAAGAAATTATTAATCAGCACTTAGCACTCAGCACTCACAACTCAGCACTTAATTCTTGATTCAAGATTTTTGTTTAAAAGACTTTATCAGGTGAGGAATGAACTGTGAAACAGGTTCACGGTAATGGTTTAATTTTGGGTGCTGCTGCTTCCGTATTTCTAGCAGCACAACCAGTTTGGGCGCAAACAACTCAAGTTACAGATGTCAAGGTAAGTCCTAGTGATGGTGGACTTAGCCTTGTTCTCAAAACTTCTGCTGGTTCACGTCCACAAGTTTTTACAACAAAAAGAGGCAAAGCTTTAGTTGCGGATATTACTAATACCCAACTACGGCTGCGACAAGGTAATAACTTCCGTCAAGATCAGCCTGCGCCAGGAATTGCTTCTGTTGAGGTTGTGCAATTAGATGCTAATAGTATCCGCGTGATTGTGACTGGTGATAATGATGCGCCAATGAGCCAACCAGTCACACGCCAAGAAGATGGCATTACCCTCAGCGTTACGCCATCATCAGGGACTACAGCATCAGCGCCAGTCATCCCCAGACCGCCAGTATCGACCACACCACCCGCCACTACACCAGCTCAAACTGGTGCAGTACCCAACGTACTTGTACCTAACCCAGAAGTAACAATTGATGGCAAACCAGCCCAGCCTGCTGGCCCTGGACAGCCAATAAGCCAAGCACCACCATTCTTACCTAGAGCTGTTGCGCCCCCAGTGGGAGATATTGCCATTTCTGCCACTGATGCTTCTCCTAGTACCATTGATTTAGGTACTCAAGAACGTGTACCTCGTCTGGTGTTGCGTGATGCACCAGTGAGGGAAGTTTTATCATTGTTAGCTCGTGCTGCTAATCTCAACTTAGCTTATATTGGTGGTGATGCTGGTGGTAAAGATGGGCAGGCAGTTCAGCAAAACATCTCTTTAGATATAGAAAATGAGCCTGTGCAAGATGTATTTAACTACGTCTTGCGTCTGAGTGGGTTGGAAGCTAACCGCAGTAATAGAACAATTTTTGTGGGGCCGAAACTGCCTAACTCGACCCGCGATATAGTCATGCGTAGCTTGCGGCTTAACCAAGTGAATGTGGGAGTTGCTTTAAACTTTTTAGTTGGTTTAGGTGCTGAAACTGCTGTCAGCAGGGAACGCCAAGTGACTAACGTCAATGCTGTACCTGTGGGAACTGGAGTTGCACCTATTACCCAAACGCAGACAACCACAGAAACTAGGGTAGAAACTCAAAGGATTGATTTTCAAGACTCGAAGCCTTTATTAAGAGGGTTACAAGCATTGGGAGACGAGAGAACTAACTCCATGACTTTGATTGGCCCTCCAAAGCTAGTTGAGATGGCAATGACTCAGCTAACTCAGCTTGATATTCGTCGCCGTCAAGTCGTAGTTAATGTCAAAATTATCGATGTTAACTTGGCAGGAGAGCAACTTTATAACAGCAGCTTTGCTTTTGGGGTTGGTAATAACTATTTCTCGGTTGACGGCGGTGCAGCATCTTTTAATTTCGGTGGCTCAAGACCACCTAGCAGTACTGAAGCAAGAAATAGCATTACTAGTACACCAACAACAAGTAATCCGTTACAAGACACAAATATATTTCTTGGTGATGGATTTTTTAATTCAACAGGCAGACCCTCAGCTGAGGCTGGTGCAAGCTCAAATCCTTTACAACCAGGCATCACAGATTTTACCCCTGGAACCCGAGGAACAGGTACAAATCCTGGTACTCCTGACACATATACATTTGGTTTACCGTCTCTTTATCAGTTTCCCAGACGGTTTCTTGCTAGTTTGCAGGCTCAGGTGACAAATGGCAATGCTAAGATTTTGACCGACCCAACTCTAATTGTTCAAGAAGGTCAACAAGCTAATGTTAAACTCACTCAGGAGGTACTAGGAAACATTAATAATACGATAACTCGTGGTGATGGCGTTTCTTCTGAAACAATTACAGCTGAAAAAACAGAAGTGGGTTTAACCCTGGCTGTTAAAGTTGATCGGATTGATGATAATGGTTTTGTATCCTTATCAGTTGCTCCTGTTGTTAAAGCACCCCAATCTTCAGCTGATCTAAATGTTGGAGGTAACACTCAAAGAATCTTTTTAGTATCGGAACGCTCTTTAAATTCTGGTACAATTCGTCTCCGTGATGGTCAGACACTTATTCTTTCAGGTATTATTCAAGACCAAGACAGGTCAACTGTTTCTAAAGTTCCCATCTTGGGTGATATTCCGCTAATTGGTTCACTGTTTAGAAGAACAAACAGAAGCAATGAACGTAGGGAAGTAATTGTTCTTTTGACACCTCAAGTTATGGATGATTCTCAAAACTCATCCTATGGCTATAACTACACGCCTAGCCCAGAGGTGCGGCAAATGCTTGAGCGCCGTGGGTTGAATACACCTAAGCGGTAATATAGTAACCAATTCGTAGTTTTTAGATGCTATCTATGGATTTAGCGAATTGGTACTAGAAACATCATTTAATCAGCGCCTACGTAACTGGCACATCAGTAGGGTGCGTCAGATGTCGAAAATCTGTTCATTTTTAACAAGTTTTCTCTTCTGACGCACCCTACATTTTGGATATTTTTTATCTGGAATTCCTTTAGCTTGTGATTATTCTAAGCTCAGGCGGTAAATGAATTCATCTGTTAATTTACCTTGGATAAATTCGGCATTTTTGTTGATTTTTTGCAGATTAAACCCCAGCTTCTCAAGGACTTTACGAGAAGCGATATTATGTTGGTTGACTGATGCGTGTAGTGAGGTTATGGGAAAGCGTTTTAAAGTTTCGGCGATCGCTAGCGTACAATAAAGGGGAGCATATCCTTGTTGCTGAAAGTCAACAAATGTCATAAAGCCGATTTCTGCATACAAATCATCAAAGATACCTATCTCCACAATACCTACATACTGTTTTTGGGAATTTACAGCAACCCATTTTAGCCAAATCATCGTTTCATTGTCTGGCGATTTCTCTAAGGCTGCAAAGCGAAAATTTTGTTGCACCTGTGTCAGACTAGGAATTGACTCTTCCAGATATTCATATATCCTTGGATCACTGATGTATTGATACAACAACTGGGCTTGTTGTTCGGTAACTTTTTCTAAACGCAAGATGACCTGTTGATTATCTAGCATTTGATGTAGTCATATTCACGTTATCGTTGAGGTGGCGAATTAGGCGAGATAGTTCGCGAATAATATTTACGGCGATTTCGGGTGTCTCTTCAATGGCATCATATAGTTGCTCTTGTGTTAGTTCCAAAAATTCACAAGGTTCTATGGTCGTTACGGAGGCAGAACGGGGTTGTGTATCAAATACTGCCATTTCTCCAAAGTATTTCCCCTGGTCTACTTCAGCCAGTTGTTTATCGCCGATATGTACCTTGACTCTACCAGAAACAATTATATATAGCGATCGCCCCTCTTCTCCCTGTCTAAAAATCGTATGATTGGCGGGAAAGTGCAATTCGTGCATCACCGAGGTTAGCCGCACAATAAAATCATCCCGCAATTCTTTAAAAATCGGGACTCGTCGCACAAATAATAAACGGTCAACGCTACTTAGCATAGTTAGTCATTAGTCATTAGTCATCAGTCCATAATCCATAGTTATTCTCCCTCATCTCCTCCACTCTCTCTTGTCTTCTGCCTAGCAAGTAAGTATAAGCGAAAGATTGACTTAAGCCAGCAAAATAATTACCACGGGGATTCATAATAAGTATGAGGGTGACAGCAAAATTCCCCTTTACCCTTTCCCCTTCTTGATAAAACCTCGACAATAACAGGCTTGCAAACCAGCCCCCAGTCCCCAGTCCCCAGTCCCCAGTTATAGAATGTTTTGGAAATGGTGCTTTCGACTCTTAATAGTCTTTGTAGGTCTTTGGCTATTCTTGGATCTGAGTTCGCGCTTGGGTGCGGAAATCCTTTGGTTTCAGGAAGTCGGCTATCTGCAAGTATTTCTCCTGCGGTTGGTGAGTCGTGGGGCTTTGTGGATGCTGGCTGTGGGTGTGAGTGCTGTTTATCTTTTGGGAAATTTGGCTTTGGCGCAACGGCTGAAGTATCCCCAGTCTTTGAAAATTGCGGAAGTTAGGCAAGAGGAAGCTGTTTTGACTGTGGGACTAAAAAACTATCTTAGTCCTCCATATTCTAGGTTGAATACAGCTAAGGTATCTGATGGGCGAATGCGACCTTTCAGATTTCGGTGGCTGCTACCTCTGGCTTTAGGCTTAAGTTTATTAGCAGGTTTAATTCTGGTTCACTATGGAAAAATCGCTCTTTCCTACTGGTATCCAGCGTTTAACAACAATATACCTATAATTACGCCATTTCGCTTAGAAACTATCTGGGAATTGGGCAGACAGCTAACTGCTCAAGTTTTATCTGTAGGCTTAATTGTAGGTGTAGCGATCGCTATTCTTATTTACTCACAGTTTGCCCTGGGAGCGATCGCCCTGATCCTGAGTGTGGTATTTGGGACAATTCTGTTTTACAACTGGGGTAAGGTTTTACAATATTTTTTCCCCACTTCCTTCAACAACACTGACCCTTTATTTGGTCAAGATATCGGCTTTTATATATTTTCCCTACCATTGTGGGAACTGTTAGAACTGTGGTTGATGGGGATGTGCTTATATGGCTTTATCGCCGTGACTCTGACTTATCTCCTCTCCGCCGATAGTCTCAGTCAAGGAATTTTCCCCGGTTTTTCATCCCAACAGCAACGCCATCTCTCCGGTATGGGTGGCTTGTTAATGTTGATGGTGGCTTTTAGTTATTGGTTGAGTCGTTATGAGTTGGTTTATTCTCCTCGTGGGGTAAGTTATGGCGCTAGCTATACTGATGTGAATGTACAGTTACCAGCTTATAACGCTTTGTGTGTTGTGGGATTAGCGATCGCACTCTACCTATTGTGGCGGACGATTTTTTGGCGGTCTAAGTCTCAGTATCGTCGATTTATATTTTACGGCTTGGGTATTTATTTATTTCTTGTAGCTGCGGCTGGTTATATCTTACCTACAATAGTCCAATATTTGATTGTTCAGCCCAATGAATTACAACGAGAACAACCATACATTCAGCGTACAATTGCCTCAACTAGACAAGCGTTTGGTCTAGAAACAATTGATTCCATCACATTTAATCCCCAAGGCAATTTAACCACAGCTGACCTGAAAACCAATGATTTAACAATTCGCAACATTCGTCTGTGGGATCAGCGACCACTGTTAGAAACTAACCGTCAACTGCAACAATTTCGCCCTTACTATCGCTTCCCTGATGCAGATATTGACCGCTACACCTTAGAAACAGAAATATCAGCAAATAGACCAGCACAACCCCCCCAGCTACAAACAACCAACACAGCCAGTAGTGAATCTACAGAACGGCGACAGGTATTAATTGCTGCTAGAGAACTAGATTACAGTGCAGTGCCACAACAGGCGCAAACCTGGGTAAACCGTCATTTAATTTATACCCACGGCTACGGCTTTACCATGAGTCCGGTAAATGTGGTTGGGCCGGGTGGACTACCAGAATATTTTGTGAAAGATATTGGCGGAAATAATGAAGGTGCGTTGACTACTGCTGGTGAAACTATTCGTGACAGCGTTCCCATCGGACAACCGCGCATTTATTACGGGGAAATTACTAACACCTACGTAATGACTGGTACAAGGGTGAGAGAGTTGGACTACCCCAGTGGTAGTGATAACGCTTACAACACCTATGATGGTTTGGGTGGTGTAACTATTGGTAATGGTTGGCGAAGAGGAATGTTTGCCATGTATTTGAAAGATTGGCAAATGTTATTTACACGGGACTTTTTACCAGAAACAAAGGTATTATTTCGCCGCAATGTCAAAAACAGGATTCGGGCGATCGCACCTTTTATAAAATTTGATAGTGACCCGTATTTAGTAGCGGCTGATGGTAGCCCAGCATTTCCTGGTAAAAATAATTATCTGTATTGGATTATTGATGGTTATACTACTAGCGATCGCTATCCCTACTCAGACCCCAATAGTAACGGTATTAATTACATTCGTAACTCCGTTAAAGTAGTGATTGATGCTTATAACGGTAGCGTAAAATTTTACATAGCCGATGCCACCGACCCCATAATTGCTACTTGGTCAAAAATATTTCCTGGGATGTTCCAAACACTGAGTGATATGCCAACCACTCTCCGCAGTCATATCCGCTATCCCCTAGATTACTTCTCAATTCAATCTGAGCGGTTGATGACTTACCACATGACCGACACCCAAGTATTTTACAACCGGGAAGACCAATGGCAAATTCCCAATGAAATTTACGGTGATAAACCCCGTCCAGTAGAACCTTATTATTTGATTACCAGCTTACCTCAAGTTCCCTTTGAAGAATTTCTGTTATTGTTACCCTACACACCCAAACAACGGACTAATTTAATTGCTTGGTTAGCAGCGCGATCGGACGGTGAGAATTACGGTAAGTTGTTACTGTATAACTTCCCTAAAGAACGCCTTGTATATGGGACAGAGCAAATCGAAGCACGCATTAATCAAGACCCCGTAATATCTGGGCAAATTTCCTTATGGAATCGTCAGGGTTCGAGAGCAATTCAAGGGAATTTGTTAGTAATTCCGATCGAACAATCTCTATTATACGTTGAGCCAATTTATTTAGAAGCAACACAAAACAGCTTACCAACATTAGTACGGGTAGTTGTCGCTTACGAAAACCGCATCATCATGGCGCAGACTTTGGAACAAGCTTTACAGGGTATCTTTCAACCAGAACTCACACCAGAGCCACCAATTATTCGTCCTTTTGATGATGGTATACCACCTGGATAAGCAGGAGACATAGAAAAAGCTAAAGAATATTGGCAGGCTTATCAGGAGGAACAGGATGAGCAAGAAACTGAGAAACCATGACGAGGTTGTATTTGATCTGCTGCTGAAAGAGGAAATGGCTTCAGCGTACCTGGACGTTGCCCTTGAAGAATACGAGCAGGATGGCGATATGGCGTTTTTTCTGGAAGCGTTGCGGAACGTGGTGGAAGCACGTTCGGGGATGACGAGCCTTGCAGAAAAAACTGGTTTGAACCGCCAAAATCTTTACCGGGCTTTGTCGCCAGAAGGCAACCCAGAACTGCGAACCATCAGCCTTATTCTGCATCATCTCGGCTATCGCCTGAGTGTGCAACCAATTCAAAGCTGAAAATTTAAAATGGCTCAACCTTCTACCTTGAAGCTGACTTTGTTCTAGACGTTTTTGCTCACCTCGGAAGTAATAGCTTATTCCCAGGTCATCAACAATTGGTCTTACTTGGTCATCCTGTTTTTTGTTTTGGTTGGCGTAGCGCTCACCTACGGTGGGCGGAACGCCATCGCACTACTTCTAGCATCTGCTTAAAAGTCCCTTGGCGTAAACCACACAACCGTTTAAATATTCCCATACCCCTACTTCCTCAATTCTAAAGAAAATCTTAAGCATATCTACTCATATATCTTTTGATGGAAGTTAAAGAAACTTAACATCGGGCAAAATAACAGTGATAAGTAGATTTGATAGCTAAATATTACAAAATAAATTCTTTAGAATCCTACTGCTCATGAAAGGTAACTTTTTCATATCACAGCAAGAAAAGGAGAGATTATTTCACACTCAGTTGGTCAAGTACGGTGTGAAGTTTGAAAAAGCTGCAAAAGTGGCGAAGATTTTAGCCTCTGGACAGTCAGAGGAAGAGTTGACACAAGAAGAGAAACGGCTTGTAACAGAAGCTTGTCAACAATGGCTAAAAGGACACAAACGTCACAAGCAGTTGGTTTCATTATTTGAATATGTCAAAAGATAGGGGATAGGTTACAGGTTACAGGTTACAGGCGGGAAAATTGCTTGGCATATTGACTTTTTGTGTAGTTTGTGCATTTATCTAGTTGGCGATCGCCTTCCTTCCAGGGTAGCTGATCTCTAAAGAAATTTAACCCAATCCCTAGTCCCTATTACGGCGCTGGAACTGCTACTCGATTACTAGGAACAATCTGCTGCTGATATGAAAATATCTCTCGGCTTCGGGGATTAATAGTTACTTTGAGCCACTGCACATCATTAGTGCCGTTTGCCTGATTGTTGCCAAATGTCTCAACACGAGTAAAGTTTTCCAGCCTTCTACCTTGAGAGTCGAGGAATGGCTTGTCAATGCGGAAGTAGTGCGAGTCACCATGTACGTAAGCAACTGGCTGACGGAAAGCGATCGCTTCATCGCGCAACGCTAATAAAAAGTCTTTAAAGCCATCAGGTTGTCCATCAGTTTGTTCCAGCGTCCTGGGATTTCGTAAAGGCGCTCTGGTTGGGTCGCTCTGATCCCACCCCGGATTGGCTTGAGAAATCAACATGACAGCCTCCGAGTTGCGTTCTTTCGCCAATCTAAAAGTTTCTCTCAACCATACAATATTGGCTGCGTTTCGCGCTGTGTATTCTGCTTGGTTGGGTGCGGTGTCGCATAAGTTATTGCACGAACCCTGAATATTGAGTGTCGCATAGGTAACTCTACCGACTGTCCAACGACGGTTTTCTACACAAGGAACTGCACCGTTGACACCAAGACATAGTGGTGTTGTCTGCACTTCCTGGGCTAGCCGACGCTGCCCCAGGGTAAATTTTGTATTAAAGAATACCTGACGCTCGTAGTCAAGGCGCTCAAGTGAATTGTAGCTGCCATTGGAAGGGCGATCGCAATCAGTCCAATCATTGTCACCCGGTGTAAAGACTGCTGGTGCTGCCAACCCATTGAAGTAGCCAAGTACCTTGGCGTACAGTGCATCGTCGCAAAGGCTATTAGAACCCGCTTTGATATCACCATCATGAGCAGTGAAAGCAAGTCTATGGGAGTTCATGTCCTGAATTAAATTTATTACCCCAATTTCCTGTGCTGCCGAGTAGGGTACATCACCCCAAAGTCCAATCTCATAGGCTACATTCGCGTTCCCATAATCTCTAGCAACCACTTTTTCCACACTAGTAAATACCAACGCTAAACTCAGGACTAGTACACAGATTTTGTAGAGCAAACCTGCATTAGTGAAGCGTCGGAAAAGTGAGTAGCCAAGCTTGGTCATCATCATCTCCTCATTTATTTTTCGGTTCGTAGGCGCATTGGGGAAAAGTAGTTTTTACCCACGCCATTCCAGTCAGGAATTTAGACTACCGATTCTTGATGACGGATTGGTTATGAATTGGTTAATTACAGGACTTACGCAAGTGTCACAATTGGTGGTTGGTGCGTGACGCTACAAGTCTCATGACTACATTCAAATATTATCGCCAGTCACACACCCTACAGAAAAAATATGCCAGTTGCGTAAGTCCTAAATTCATAGACATTGCTAAATCTAGGCATGATTCTTGTAGGGTAGGCTATCAGGAACGGTTGAGGCTGGAAATTAAGTTAATATATTAGTATGAATTTTATTGACTACTTTTTGGTAGGAATATGAAAGCAGAAAAACTATCTATTTCTTTACCACCATCTTTAGTGGAGTTTATTGAAAACTACAAGTTTAATAAAGGATGTAAATCTCGTTCTCAAGTCATTGAGGAAGCATTAGAGTTACTGCGAAATCGAGAACTAGAAGCAGCTTATCGAGAAGCATCTGCGGAAGTTGATAGTGATTGGAATGTGACAGTAGCAGATGGTCTAGCAAATGAAACGTGGTGATATTTATTATGCTGACCTTAGTCCTACGCTTGGTTCAGAAATGGGTAAACGCCGTCCAGTGCTGGTAGTCAGTAATGATATTAGTAATCTTGTTGCTACTACAGTAACAATTTTACCGCTTACTTCTAATGTTAACCGTGTTTATCCTTTTGAAGTGCTGCTAAATCCAGAGGTTAGCGGTTTAACAAAACCTTCTAAAGTCCAGGCGCAACAAGTACGGACAATTTCTAAGGAACGAATTATGGGCGAAGTAGTGGGTAGTTTAGATGAAGAGATGATGGTATTAATTGATGCTGCTTTGAAGCTACATTTGGGATTGAGTTGATTAGGCATAATGCCTATGACGAGGTGTAGCCTTTTACCAGAAAAGAGTATTATATGATACAATTTTGGTGAGATTAAAGTCTAAAAGGCTAAAATTTGAATGGTAGCTGACTTTGGAGAATATGTGTAAAACTAAGAAGCTACCTGAAGCTATTTTCCTACGGGAGGTTAGGCAATGGCGATCGCCACCATCAATCCCGCCACTGGGGAGACGCTCAAAACCTTTGAGCCGCTCAACGATGCAGAAATTGCCGCTAAATTAGATTTGGCTGCTCAGGCCTTTGCAAAGTACCGTCATACGAGTTTTGCAGAGCGTGCAAGTGCGTTGCAAGCAGCAGCAGATATTCTAGAGCAAGAAAAGGCTGACTTTGCTAAATTAATGACTTTGGAAATGGGCAAGCCTTATAAAGCAGCTATTGCCGAAGTTGAAAAATGTGCTGTTGTCTGCCGATACTATGCAGAAAATGCCGCCGATTTTCTAGCTGATGTCCGTGTAAACACGGATGCTAGCCATAGCTTTGTCCGCTATCAGCCCTTGGGTATTATTCTCGCGGTGATGCCGTGGAATTTTCCTTTCTGGCAAGTGTTCCGCTTTGCTGCACCCGCACTCATGGCGGGGAATGTAGGCTTACTCAAGCACGCATCAAATGTACCACAGTGCGCTTTAGCTATTGAAGATATTATCCGGCGAGCTGGTTTTGGTCAAGGTGTATTTCAAACTCTATTAATTGGGGCGGCGAAAGTTGCCGATATAATTGCTGATGAGCGAGTAAAAGCGGCTACCTTAACCGGAAGTGAACCAGCTGGGGCTTCCCTGGCGGCGGCGGCTGGGAAACAAATTAAAAAAACAGTTTTGGAGTTGGGAGGAAGTGACCCGTTTATCGTGTTAGAAAGTGCTGATGTAGCCGTAGCCGCCGCCACAGCTACGACAGCCAGGATGTTAAATAATGGGCAATCTTGTATCGCCGCCAAACGCTTTATAGTAGCAGAGGCGATCGCAGATCAATTTGAAAAACTGCTGTTGGAGAAATTCACAGCCTTGAAAATTGGCGACCCCTTACATCCCGACACTGATTTAGGGCCATTAGCTACCCCCGACATCCTCCAAGACTTAGACCAACAAGTGCAAAGGGCTATGCAAAGCGGTGGTAAAGTCTTGACTGGCGGCTATCCTTTAAGCGATCGCCCTGGCAACTTTTACCCAGCAACAATTATCATAGATATCCCAATCGACGCGCCCATCGCCCAAGAAGAATTTTTCGGCCCAGTAGCCTTGTTATTTCGCGTGCCAAATTTGGATGCGGCGATTAAACTAGCTAATGCTACACCTTTTGGGTTAGGTGCGAGTGCTTGGACAAACAACGACCAAGAACGCGATCGCTTAATTAGCGAAATCGAAGCAGGCGCAGTATTTATTAATGGTTTAGTAAAATCCGACCCCCGACTACCATTTGGGGGCATAAAACGTTCTGGGTACGGCCGAGAATTAAGCATTCAAGGCATACAAGAGTTTGTGAATGTGAAAACTGTTTGGGTGAAGTGATTGGTAATTGGTAATTGGTAATTGGTAATTGGTAATTGGTAATTGGTAATTGGTAGTTGATATCACCCATTACCCATTACCCATTACCTATTACCCAAAATATTTATCGCTAGTGAGGATTTGAAAATGAATACAGCAGAACTATTAGTAAAGTGTTTAGAAAATGAAGGTGTGGAATATGTTTTTGGTCTTCCAGGGGAAGAAAACTTACACGTTTTAGAAGCGCTGAAACATTCATCTATAAAATTTATTACAACCAGACATGAACAGGGTGCAGCTTTCATGGCAGATGTTTACGGACGTTTGACCGGAAAAGCTGGCGTGTGTCTGTCTACATTGGGGCCTGGGGCAACTAATTTAATGACTGGGGTGGCAGATGCTAACCTAGATGGTGCGCCTTTAGTGGCAATTACTGGGCAAGTGGGAACAGATAGAATGCACATCGAATCCCATCAATATTTAGATTTAGTGGCGATGTTTGCCCCGGTAACTAAGTGGACTAAACAGATTGTGCGTCCGAGTATTACACCGGAAGTTGTGCGGAAAGCCTTCAAGCGATCGCAAACTGAAAAACCCGGTGCAGTTCACATAGATTTACCTGAAAATATTGCCGCAATGCCCGTAGAGGGCAAACCACTGCATAAAGATAATAGCGAAAAAACTTACGCATCCTTCGCCAGTATTCGCGCCGCCGCCGCCGCCATTTCTCAAGCCATTAATCCCTTAATCTTAGTCGGGAATGGTGCAATTAGGGCTAACGCTAGTGATGCTGTTACCCAATTTGCCACCCAAATGAATATACCTGTTGCGAATACTTTCATGGGTAAAGGTGTGATTCCCTACACTCATCCTTTAGCCTTATGGTCAGTAGGATTGCAACAAAGAGACTTCATCACTTGCGGCTTTGACAATACAGATTTAGTAATTGCGATCGGCTATGACTTGATTGAATTTTCTCCGAAAAAGTGGAATCCAGAAGGTAAAATTCCCATCGTGCATATTGGGGCAATTTCTGCGGAAATTGATAGTAGTTATATCCCCAATGTAGAAGTAGTAGGAGATATTTCTGATTCTTTGGTAGAAATATTAAAAGTAGCAGATAGACAAGGTAAACCTAATCCTTACGCTATCAATTTAAGGAGCAATATTCGAGCAGATTACGAGCAATATGCCAACGATGATGGCTATCCAATTAAACCACAGAAATTAATTTATGACTTGCGCCAGGTAATGGGGCCAGATGATATCGTCATTTCTGATGTTGGCGCTCATAAAATGTGGATAGCCCGTCATTATCATTGCCATAGTCCTAATACCTGTATTATTTCTAATGGCTTTGCGGCGATGGGTATAGCTATTCCTGGTGCTTTGGCTGCCAAACTCGTTTATCCTAACCGTAAAGTAGTAGCTGCTACTGGTGATGGTGGGTTTATGATGAATTGCCAAGAATTAGAAACCGCCTTACGAGTTGGGACACCATTTGTCACCTTAATTTTCAATGATGGCGGCTATGGTTTAATAGAATGGAAACAAGAAAATCACTTTGGTAAAGGACAATCATCCTTTGTACATTTTGGCAATCCAGACTTTGTTAAATTAGCCGAAAGTATGGGTTTAAAAGGTTATAGAGTTGAATCAGCTTTAGACTTAATTCCTGTACTGAAAGAAGCCTTAGCACAAGATGTACCTGCTGTAATTGATTGCCCTGTTGATTACCGAGAAAACCGCCGCTTTACACAAAAAGCCGGTGAGTTAAATTGTTCTGTTTAGTCAACTATAGTGAGGCTTCTTCCTAAATAAACTGACCTCACAGGATTACCTAAGTTCGTAGTAAGGACTTTAGTCCTAATTTTTTCTCAGCACTAAAGTGCTTACTACAAACATTATTTTATCCATAATTATTAATATTTAAACAAATTATTTCAGCTTAACAACAAGGCGAGTATTGTCACCATATAAGAAATTTATTATACCCACAATACTTAATAGAAAATAATTTTCATGGGTCTATGTCTGTATTATTTTATAGCCATTAATAATTAAATAACCCACTATTCATTTACTAGAAAATAACACATTTTTTACAAAAAGCTGGTGGGTATTGCCTACAAAATTATCTGCTATATATCGTAGATTTGTGCAATACGAAAGTAGTAAAAGAGCGATTTTAATAAACATACAACCTAACTTTTGTAGTAATGCGTAACCTAACTACAGATGGTTTAGCATGATAACTTTATATCAATAGTATGAATAAGAATAAAATAGAAAACTCGTGCTTTTCATCGTAAATATACTCCTATAGAATTAGATGTTGACTTCAGATTGGCAAATTCCCCTTCCGTTGGATCAATACCTAAATCATCGGGTTGTCCTATATTTTTTCAGCGATGGGTACTGGGTTCCGATTAAATATTGCACTTTAAAAAAAGCAATTGAACTGCATCATAAAATCAAAAGTGAGGCGAATAAAGAAGTTTTTCTTTTTCCTGTTGATTTAAATCCGAATACTTTTCACCATTAACAAGTTGTTATTAAGGAGGGAGGTTAGAGGCTGAGGACTAGAGGCTAGAATTTTGTATCTTAACGTTGCGCTTAAGACTGTTAGTAGGGTGTGCTACTTATGAATACTGTCTTGGTATAGCTGGGGTATCTCGTACTGACACACCATACATTTTGGATTTTTTTATCTGGAAGTCCCTTAAGTTAGCGGCTTAACGCCTTTATCTTGACTGGCGTAGATTTTTCAGGACAGAGAGACTGTAGTTATAGCGTTTTTGGCTGTACCTCATATAGTTAGAAACTGCTAGATCCTGAAAAACTCACAATAGCCTCAATTTTAGGGGGATCTCATGACCGAAGAGGCGGAGGGGCAGGGGGCAGGGAGCAGGGGGAGCAATCCCTGTCCCGAAGCCGTGAAGCGGAGCGGAACATGGGTATCAAGCCCCGCCCTTCTAGGGCGTTCTCAATTGGTCGGAGTACAAGCTCCTTCC
>DATNQO010000301.1:0-66811 GCA_036704005.1 Leptolyngbyaceae cyanobacterium
GAGGGAGATGAGGGAGATGAGGGAGTAGGGGGAGAAAAAGAAGCAGGGGGGCGGGGTGCAGGGGGCAGGGGGGAAAATTCCTCTCCCTTGCTCCCTTCTCCCTGCTCCCTTGCCTCTTCTGTCACCTGTCACCTGTCACCTGTCAACTGTCAACTGATAACTGACCAGCCTCTTGCAATCTTGTATTAGAATTAAGTTAAATTTAATTAAGATTCTTATCGGCATCTTAGATTTAACATAATGGCCTTATAGCTTTATGGCGGTGCATGATTAGATATCAGATTAAACAAAATGGATTTATAAACATCCGTTGTACAACTGTCTAGTAACTCCAGTTGCTAGAAATAATGAATCGTACTTGGCATCTAGAGGCAAATTAAAAATGAAATTCTCTTGGAGAGTCCTACTACTCTGGACATTGCCAGCTTTGGTAATTGGCTTTTTCTTTTGGCAAGGGACGTTTGCTAACGCTCCTGCGGACATGACTAGAAACGCAGCTAACACTCGCATGACCTATGGTCGCTTTCTGGAATACGTGGATGCTGGACGTGTTACCAATGTTGACCTGTATGAAGGCGGCAGAACAGCCATTGTGGAAGCCCAGGATCAAGATATTGAAGGCCGCGTCCAACGTTGGCGGGTAGATTTGCCTGTGAGCGCTCCTGAGTTAATCAGCAAGCTTAAAGAACACAAAGTTAGTTTTGATGCTCATCCAGCACGCAATGATGGCGCTATCTGGGGACTGTTGGGTAATTTAGTATTCCCCATCCTATTGATCACCGGATTGTTCTTTTTGTTCCGTCGTTCTAATAATCTTCCCGGTGGCCCTGGTCAAGCCATGAATTTTGGTAAGTCCAGAGCGCGTTTCCAAATGGAAGCGAAAACTGGCGTGAAGTTTGACGATGTAGCTGGGATCGAAGAAGCGAAGGAAGAATTACAAGAAGTTGTGACATTCCTCAAGCAGCCAGAAAGATTTACAGCCGTGGGTGCGCGTATTCCTAAAGGTGTGCTGTTGGTAGGGCCTCCAGGGACTGGTAAAACTTTACTAGCAAAAGCGATCGCCGGGGAAGCTGGCGTACCATTCTTCAGCATTTCCGGTTCTGAGTTCGTGGAAATGTTCGTCGGTGTGGGTGCTTCCCGCGTCCGTGACTTGTTTAAGAAAGCTAAAGATAACGCTCCCTGTATCATCTTCATCGATGAAATCGACGCAGTTGGTAGACAACGGGGTGCGGGTATCGGTGGCGGTAATGATGAGAGAGAACAAACCCTCAACCAGTTACTCACAGAGATGGATGGTTTTGAAGGTAACACCGGCATCATTATTATCGCTGCTACCAACCGTCCTGACGTATTAGACGCAGCTTTATTGCGTCCCGGTCGTTTCGATAGACAAGTAATTGTTGATGCACCAGACATCAAAGGACGCTTGGAAATTCTCCAAGTTCACGCACGGAATAAAAAGTTAGATCCTAGCGTATCATTGGAAGCGATCGCTCGCCGCACCCCCGGATTTACAGGTGCAGACTTAGCCAACCTCCTCAACGAAGCTGCTATTCTCACAGCTCGCAGACGTAAAGAAGGTATCACCCTCACCGAAATTGATGATGCGGTAGATAGAGTAGTTGCAGGGATGGAAGGGACACCCCTGGTAGATAGCAAGAGCAAACGCTTAATTGCTTACCATGAAGTTGGACACGCCTTGGTCGGTACTTTATTAAAAGACCATGACCCAGTGCAGAAAGTGACCCTCATTCCTAGAGGACAAGCCCAAGGTTTGACTTGGTTTACCCCCAACGAAGAACAAGGTTTAATTTCTCGCTCCCAACTCAAAGCCAGAATTTCTGGCGCTTTGGGTGGTCGTGCAGCCGAAGAAATTATTTTTGGTGATGCGGAAGTGACCACTGGTGCAGGTGGCGACTTGCAACAAGTATCAGGAATGGCACGGCAAATGGTAACAAGGTTTGGGATGTCTGACTTAGGCCCCTTGTCCTTGGAAAGTCAACAAGGTGAAGTCTTCTTAGGTCGTGACTGGATGACCAGATCCGATTATTCCGAAGCAATTGCCTCCAGAATTGACTCTCAAGTGCGGCAAATTGTGGAAGAATGCTACGAAACCGCTAAGAAGATTATCCGCGAAAATCGCACCGTCTGCGATCGCATCGTTGACTTGCTGATCGAAAAAGAAACCATCGACGGTGAAGAGTTCCGTCAAATTGTTGCTGAGTACACTGATGTACCTGAGAAGCAGCAGTTTGTACCACAACTGTAAAGTTTAAATTTTGTAAATAAATATTAGGGGATGATGAAAATCATCTCCTTTTTTATTCAAAATGTAGGGTGCGTCAGTACGACAGACCCTGGCTACACCAAGAAAATATTCCTACTGACGCACCCTACTAACAGTCAATTTGTGTAATTGATTTTTTGTTTTCTTTAAAGCAAATGGTGCAAGATACTTGTCAAGTAAACTACTAATATTCAATTTGAATGAATACATTTTTAACACTAGTTTGTAGTATCACCAGTATGATGTGAATCTATATCTATTTCATAAAGAAACTTTGCTCTAATTCTATTTATATTACTAGATTCAGCTAATTTACGAATAGCTTGTTCTAAATTTTTGGGTGCAGGTTGATACCCGGAATTTAAAACCCATCCAACCATTCTGTATAAATCAGGGTCATCTTTTTTAAGCCATTGACAATATTCATCAACAGTAATATTTCTTAAAAATTCAATATCTTGTTTTATTCTAGATGGCATTGAAGAGTCATCAGGATTAATTATATTTTTCACTACTCTAGTAATATCTAATGTTTGGTGATATTCCTTGATTTTCTCATTCAAAGATGCTTCCAAATCAGGATATTTACTCAGTTTATTTCTCAAACTAATTAAATTTTCATAAAAGTCCTGTTCAAAAATTTCTGTTAATATTTTTTCTAACAGAGGTTTTTCGTATTCAGAAATATCAAGTCCCAAGATTGATGTTAATCTTTCGATTTGTTCAAATTGTAAAATGCTCAATTGAAGATGGTTTTCTTGTAAAAAAGTAATAATTCCATTAATGATATCTTGCTCATTATCTGCAAATGAATTATAGTATTTAAATTTATATAGATTATTTGCAAGCTCATCCAATTTTTTTAAAATTTTATTTCTTTTTTCTCTTTGATTCAGAAGATGACCTTTTTCCCTAAAATCTGATTCAGTTGAATCTGATAATAGACTATTAACCAACTTACTTATTAATTCATCTAATTTTTCTAGATGTCTATAACCCATCTCTTCTACTTTTTGCATAAGTTGTAATTTTTTTATAGAAGTTTTCTCATCTTCTTGTTGATATTTTGTTTGATATTGAGGGTTGTAGACTCGTGAGAGTATGATAGTATCAACAGGATCTATACCATCAATAGATAAGCGTTTACAAAAATCCGTATCAAGTGTTGCGACAGAGATAACAATAATATTTCTTATGATTTGATGACGAAAACTAGACTCCCAATCCTCCATTAAGGGAATAAGATCACGAATAAGCCATTTAGTTTTCTTAATAACTCGAATATTATTTGTCCCAGTTTTTTTGAATACTTCTTTGATTATATCTAAATCAGAAGAATCTTTAAATATAAAATCTAAGTTTTCTTCTACTGTTGGAGCAAAATTTAATTCTTTATCAATAACTTTTTCACGATATTTTTCTAAAGCATTTTGTGATTCTTGCTCAAGTTCATCTTCATTATAAATAAGAATAATCTTACATTCAAAAGTCTGTACCAGATACTCAACAAAGCCAAGTATTTTATTTAGTGGAAGGTCAGAGTTTCTTTCAAGATCGTCAATACATATAATTGAATTACTGTTTAGGTTTAAATTAAAAAATATCTCAAGCAATAAATCACCACCTACAGCAAGTAATGAACCTGATAATCCAAAGTCGAGTTTTGGAGTTTTTTCTAATTTTGAATAGTTGCGATTGAGAGATTCAATAAAATCCTTAATTGGTTTAAATTTGAGATTTTGCTGATAATTACCAACTATTCTGGCTTTCAAGTGTTCAATTGAAGAAATACCAAAAACAGAAGCATACAAATAATAGTTTTTGTGATGTTTATCTAGAAAATTTCGTACTAGATGAGTTTTGCCAACTCCCCATTTACCCTTAACAGCTAAAACCCTATAATCTGTATTTTTTAAAAATTTCTGGAGCATACTTTCTGCTTGTACTAGACTATCTCCAGAATTTACTGTATTTTTAATTTCGTCCATAACTGAGATTAACTTTTAATGATTAGAGGATAAATTGTGCTAATACATCAATTAGCTTAATGTTGCTATCTATTGTAAAGTAATCTCGCAAACGCTCAAATCCTTACATAGCCGTAACACACCCTACTTAATATTTACTTTATAAATAACCTCTTAATCCTCATGATTTTCTCTGGTCGAGATGCCGTGAAAAGTCAGATCAGTTATCAGATACTGTTGACTGTCCACTAAATTTAATGCCTAAACTTTTAAGTATTATTACAGAGTAAATTTTACCAAAATTTCATTAAAAATTAGTATTTCCCCGGTTTTTACAAAGTTTTTATCAAAATATTGGCGATCGCCTCCGAAATATTACGAATATAGTTTAGTAGTTGGGTATATGGCTATAAAACTTAGACCCGCCCAACTCCATGAAGCAATCACTTACATTGGGGCAAAACCAGCCTTTCTTAGTCAAAGTCATCATGATAGTTTTCATCTCTTTTGGCAACGTTGGTGTTGTCGGGGGGAGTTTCTTTCTCAGACAAGCTTTTATTGGTAGTAACCAACCGGAAATTGTCACAGATACATCACGCTACAAACAAATTCGTGATCAACTTTGGTCTAGTCAGGAAGAAATTAAACACTTCCCTACAGAAGTCCCGGTGGGAGTTGAGAATGTGCGTCTAGCTTATTCGCCTGGAAGTTCACAAACTGGGAGTTATTTCCAAGTCAGGCTGAAAAAGTCATCGGCGCAGATTCAACAATTGTTAGCCCAATACCGCAAACTGGCTAAACGTCGATATATGGGTGGTGATACTAATGTTCACGCCAATTTACCCAACGGCGTACCAACCACTTTTTTCTATACCAGTGAAGCTGCCGAATCTTTCCCATCTTCCTATGAAATACTGGTCTTGAATGCAAAAGATAAAGGTAGACCGGGTTTTAAGTGGAATCACGGTGATAGCTATGGTGTAGCAATTGATAGTTCAGCGTCAGAAATCATTTATTGGGCGGAAAAGTGGTAAGAACGCTAAGGACAAGCCCTACACCCCTACACCCAGTCTTAACAGATAACCTTGGTGCGTAAGTCCTGACCTAATTAACCCATTAGGCAGATTAGCAGAATGCAGAGTCGTTTCGTTAGTCAGAGGATATTTGATTTGAGAATTTCTACAATCAGCTCAGTCTAACTAAAGCTGATTTGGAGGGAATATGCAGCACGATGAGTTTATCGCACAGGTGAGACATCGCGCCAATTTGAGAACAAGCGGTGATGCGGAACTTGCGACCCGTGCTACCTTAGAAACATTAGCGGAACGTCTAGCCGGAAACGAAGCTAACAATGCTGCGGCACAATTGCCTAGAGGCATTGCCCAATATCTGCAACATCAATATGCAGGTACAGGGTTGCGTTTATCCTTAGATGAATTTTTTCAGAGAATTAGTCTCAGAGAAGGCGTAGAGTTACCAAAAGCAGTTAATCATGCGCGTGCGGTAATTAAGGTACTAGCTGAGGCTATTAGCCCTGGAGAAATTCAAGATATTCGTACTCAACTCCCACCAGAATTTGAACAATTGTTTGAGGTAGGAAGCCAAGGAAAGATGCACGTTAATACTTAAACAGGATTTGAGCAGAATACCAGGAGTTTAACACCATGCTATTTAAAGACCGGACAGCAGCAGGTCAAGTTTTGGCTCAAAAGTTAGCAGATTACGCTAACCGCCCTAATGTGCTGGTGTTAGCCTTACCTAGAGGTGGTGTTCCCGTCGGTTTTGAAGTAGCTCAAGCCTTAAATGCTCCCTTAGATGTACTAATAGTACGTAAACTTGGTGTGCCTGAAAATGAAGAATTGGCGATGGGAGCGATAGCTTCTGGTGGTGTGCGTATCCTCAATCAAAGTATTGTTGAGCAAGTCCAAATTCCTGATGAAGTAATAGCCAGAGTTGCAGCCCAACAACAAAGGGAACTAGAAAGACGGGAAACTATGTATCGGGGCGATCGCCCTTTTCCCGATTTAAAAGATAAAATTGTGATTCTGGTTGATGACGGTTTAGCAACTGGTGCAACCATGTGGGCTGCGATAATTGCTGTCAGACAAAAGCAACCTCAAGAAATTGTCGTTGCTGTGCCAGTTGCTGCACCGGAAACCTGCGAAGAGATATGCAGCAAAGTGGAAAAAGTTATCTGTGCAAATACGCCTAGCCCATTTTATAGCGTTGGTATGTGGTATGAGAAATTTTCGCAAACTACGGATGATGAAGTCCGCGAGTTATTGAATAAAGCTACTAATAACCATCAGCCACTATTTTTTGGAAAATAGAAATATTAGCGGTCATTAACTTTTAACATTTAGAATATTGAAGGAGTTGGTAATTGGTAATAGCACCAAACAATTCCTAATTCCTAATTATAGTAAGTAATTAGCTGAACATGAATAACGAATTAAAGCAAACTGCATCTCAATTACTAGCCGCTATGCTATCCAATCCTCATATTTACACCCAAATTAGTGAGGAGGGTGGCTATGGACAAATGGAACAGCAATTGATTATAACAGCCGTAGAAATGGCTGAAAGCTTAATTCAGCACATCGATAATGCTCATCCACAAACTGAACCCAAACTACAGCAACAAAACTAATTTCAATAATGGACAATTAAGTAGGTAGACATAATTAAATATAAAATGAGTTTTTGTTCGTAGTAAGCGATTTATCGCTCTATTGCTGGGTTTGAAAGGACTAAAGTCCTTACTACAAACTTATATTTAATTAAGTGTCTCTACTTACCTCTCCCTAGAAGTGAGAGGATTGGAGAATAGGAACTTTTTGATTTTTTCACTTTAAAAGGAGAGGTTCTAAACGTTGAATGAACTAATTGTCAATTGTCAATTATGAATTGATAAACTGTATTAGCTAACAGCAAAATCTGTAAACTGTCTTTTATAAGGCGAGTGAAATCCTAGTACGATATCTTGTTTAGGAACACCTAAAGCAATTAATTCATCAGCAATATTGGCTTCTGTGCCATTATGCTGAATCCAAATTTTCTCATTTTTAATATCTAAGTGTAATACACAACCATATACACGTCGCTGGTCTTTCCAGCCTACGTATACTAATTGATAATGGTCATTTTCATTATCAAATATAGTTTGTGCTTCTACTTGACTATCTGATTTACTGTACTGACTGTATGCTTTTAGTATCTGCTTAATATACTGTCTATAATTATCTAATTTAGCCATTTGGTAATTACCTCATTTCTTACATCATAAATTAGCAATCGTAATTGATATTGCTTAACTATAGTCTGAGGAAATGGTAGTTGAAAAAAAGTTTCATAAGTATCTAAAGGAACTGCCAAATATAAAATACGTTCTGGTTGTTCTTGAGAGAGTGCAAATCGATAGTTAATAAACTGACCCAGTGCAGTATGAAACTCGGAAATTGTTGATTGACCTAAAAAGCTTTTGACTTCTACAGCTATTTTCTGTCCTTCTTTTTCAGCCGCGATAATCTTCTCTGCGCCTAAATCAATATATAATTCAACCAAACCCCACTCTACACGTAAAGGATCATCTGTAATCGTCCAGCCATCTTTTTCTAATCCTATTTTCACAATATCGTGAAATTTATCTTTTGCTGACATAAACTACTCTGCTCAAGATATCTACTCTTTACCTACCACGATCGCTTTCTAAATCATCGATGACTTTCTGCATATACCACTCTTCTGACATCCCTACATAGTAATCTTTTTTCTGCTGAATCAATCTCTGGGCAATTTCCCAATGTCCACCCACCAACCGCAGGAGTTTTTGACGTAGCAAATTAGACTTTTGTTTTTTATACTCAGGTACAGATGTCTGAATTTGTTTGAGGCTATCTTGGGTTTGTTGGTAATTTTCCCAGTCTTGTTGTTCGCAAAAGATACTGGCTGCTTTTTGATAGTCTTCAATGGCGTTTTGCATTTCTTCTAGGAAGGTATAAGCAAGAGCGCGATTGTAGTAAGCTTGGGCATCATTGGGGTTAATTTGCAATGCTTTGTTATAATCTTGAATTGCACCGAGATAATTACCCATTGCGCGATAGGTATTACCTCTGGCAACATAAGCTAAGATGTCTTCTGGCTGCATCTGGATGGCTTGATTAAAATCGGCGATCGCACCTTGATGATCACCTAAGAATGAACGTGCTTTTCCTCGGTTACGATAAACGGCCGCATCTGTAAAATTTAATTGTAGTGCTTGGTTAAAATCGGCGATCGCTTCTCGATAATTCCCCATTTTGCAACGCACCACACCCCGACAGCAATAAGCTTGTGCATCCTGCGGATCGGCTTGTAATATCCAGTTTAAATCGGCTATGGCTTCTTTTGTATCTCCCTTCTCGGCTTTGTCTAGTAGCTGAGTGAAATATTCGTTGACAGATTTGATAGATGCGATGGGTGCAGCTTTCTGCTGTATGGTTGGTTTTTCTGCTGGCTGTAACTGTTTAATTTTCTCCAGACACAGACGACAGTTTTCTTGATCTTTTTGCTGTAAGTATAATTCTGCGGCTTTTTTAAAGCTGGCGATCGCATCTTGAATATATCCCTGTTTGCGTCGCACTGTCCCCCGTAAGCTATGAGCCGCAGCATAATTAATATTAAGCCGAATAGCCTGTTCTACATCATCCTGCGCCCCTGGTAAATTTTTCAGCGCCAGTCGCGCTAATGCACGACAGTAATAAGCTTCTACAATTTCCGGGTTCAGCTTAATAAGTTCAGTATAATCTGAAACAGCTTGAATTATTGCTCCTGAGTCATAATAAGCCAAACCCCTTTGTAAATAAGCTTCAGCAAAGTAAGGATCAGCTTTTAAAGCACGGCTAAATTCCTCAATGGCTCCAGCGTAGTCTTTTTGTTGAGCTTTTAAAAGCCCTTGGTTGTAAAACTCGTTATTCATAGCAATTTTATATATTTCCAGCTTGTGGAAGGCAGAACTTTGAAAATTAGAACTATCACTACTGGTATATCACTTGATTCGCCAAAGGAGACAGCAAAAATCAAAATGGCTGCTAATTTTAATCAAAAAGCACAAATGATTTTTGCACAACAAGGCTATGAAGTGCAAACAACAAGAATTTCTACGAATACTTGGGAAGAATATTTAGCTGGTTTATCTCTAGCTGCAATTATCAAAGAGGTGCAAGTTTTAGAAGAACTCTGCCAAAGTATGGATGTCAGCTTTTTTAGTATCGGCTATGCTAACAGCCCAGAAACTATAGAAATTATTCCAGAACTTAATAAAAATACATCTGTAATTTACTGTTCTAGTAAAATTAGGAGTCACTTAAAAAACGTTTACACCAATTTTCTATAAAGTCGCGCTAAATATATAATGTAGAGACGTTGTATACAACGTCTCAGAGCGTGAAGAATCAAGCTTTAATCAGTCAATAAACTAGGAGAAGTCAAGACAAAAACATCCCTAATTCCTTGAGATGCAGTTTGTGGTTTTATTGGAGTAGTAAAGTGATAAAATTCGTGGTCGTTAACTAATAATAATTCCCCAGGATGGAGTATTTTACTAAATACAGGTTTCTCTTTTTTGGCAGTATATAAATGTGTTTCTCCACCTTGAATATTTTCTCTATCAACAGAAAATATACCGATAAAATCAGTACCATCTTGATGGATACCTTCAGGTGCAGGATTGCCAAAATTTTCTGGAGAACAAGTAGTCCTGATTTGATGTACGCCGATTTCCGCTTCTGGATGAAGCTTACAAGAATCGCTAAATGCTAATACTAAATTTTTAAAGCTATTAAGTGCTATAAGTCCATCATCTAATTCTGCGAACTCTCTTTTAATATCCCCCAGTAAAGGATTGTAATCTTTACCTTGGAATAGATAACCATGTGGTAGCTTGATCAACTGATTCTCTGCAACTATAAACCGAGATAATCTACGCGAACGATAGTTGCCTTTAATATAAGGATCAAGTGGTAGATTGTTAAAAAACGGCTGAAAATCTGCTGTCTGAATTGAATTTACCTTTCTGAGAGTGAATAAAAAGGCATATTCTAATTCCGTCATTCCCCCGACTATTTGCATAGGATTTTTCTCCTTGCAGGTTGCAACCCTCCCCGTTTTTCTCTATAGGGAGGCTTATACCACCGAGTATATGCTTCTTTTTATTAAAATGTCGTCAATTTAACTACAAAAATTGATAAATTGTGATATTAACATGACAAAACTTTATTAAAGGGACTAGGGTTTAGGGGCTAGCGGCTAGGGGTTAGAGTTGAGTATTTTTACTGTATACTCAAGATTTGAACAAAAAGTTAAAGGCGAATATTGTTACTTTGTACTTAAGTCTCAGCAAACAAAACAAAAAACCTAGCCCCTAACTTCTAACCTCTAGCCCCTAGCCCCTTAGATGCTATACCGTTACCCAACCCTGTATCCTGGTATTTTGCTGAAGCGCTACAAGCGCTTTTTTGCTGATGTACAATTGGCTTCTGGCGAAGTTGTGACAGCACATTGTCCTAACACCGGGCCGATGACTGGTGTATCAACTCCTGGTAGTGCAGTACAACTTTCTCAAAGTGCTAATCCTAACCGCAAATTGGCTTATACTTTGGAACTGATTCAAGTTCACGATAATCAACCGACTTGGGTAGGAGTGAATACTGCTTTACCGAATCAGATAGTTAAGTTGGCTTTGGCAAAATACTTGTTTCCAGAATTGGGTAATTATGACCACATCAAAGGCGAGGTAGTTTACGGTGTAGATAAGAAAAGCCGCGTAGATTTCTTCTTGACAGGGACTGATACAGAACGCCCAATTTATTTAGAGGTAAAAAATACAACTTGGGCAAATGGCACTTTAGCGTTATTCCCTGATACGGAAACCACAAGAGGACAGAAGCATTTACGAGAATTAATGGCGCTATTGCCGCAAATGCGGGCGGTAATGCTGTATTTTATCAATCGAGGCGATTGTACAGAGTTTGCCCCTGGTGATAGTACAGATCCTATATATGGTAAGTTGTTACGAGAGGCGATCGCACTAGGTTTAGAAGTCTTACCTTGCCGTTTTGATGTTACTCCTGAAGGTATCCGTTATTTAGGTTTAGCAAAGTTGGTAATTTAATTAGGGGACTGGGGACTGGGGACTGGGAAGAACTATTTGTAGTGAATTATCAATTAGGATGACTAATTACTTTCGGTCTAATGTTGAAGCTATGGCTAGCTATGTCCCTGGTGAACAGCCCCCACGGGGTACACAGGTGATTAAACTCAACAGTAATGAGAACCCTTACCCGCCAACGCCTGCGGCGTTAGCAGCACTCAAAGATATTGATGGCGAATGGTTACGGCGATATCCAGAACCATTTGGCGGTGAGTTTAGACAAGCCGCAAGTAAAGTTTTAGGTGTTCCTCATGATTGGATTATTGTCGGTAATGGTAGTGATGAAATTTTAAACATAGTCATTCGCGCCTGTGCGGAACCGGGACGGAAGGTGGTCTATCCCATGCCTACTTATGTGCTTTATCGTACATTAACCCAGATGCAGGCGGCGGAAATTTTAGAGATTCCCTACAAAGAAGACAACGTTTTACCTGTGGCGGAATTGATTGCAGCTAATGGATGTGTAACATTTATTGCATCACCAAATAGTCCTTCTGGTCATGTTGTCCCCAATGATGATTTACGCAAGTTAGCTAGTGAATTATCTGGGGTGTTAGTTATAGATGAGGCTTATGTAGACTTTGCTGAAGCAAGTGCTTTAGATTTAGTGCAGGAATATGAAAATGTGATTTTGATTCGCACACTGTCTAAGGGATATTCCTTAGCAGGGTTGCGTTTAGGATTTGGGATAGGCAATCCTCAGTTATTGGACGGATTGTTTAAAGTGAAAGATAGCTATAACATTGATGCGATCGCCTGCAAAGTTGCCACAGCCGCCATCAATGACCAAGCCTATAAAAACGCTTGTGTAGCCAAGGTTAAAGCATCAAGGACTCAGCTAGCAACAGACCTGAAACAATTAGGTTTCCGTGTTTGGGACTCCCACGGCAATTTTTTACTCACCCAACCCCCCGCAGGAAACGCCGAATACCTCTATCAAAAACTCAAAGAACAGAAAATTCTCATCCGCTACTTCAAGCAACCAGGACTAGAAGATAAACTACGCATCACTGTCGGTACAGATGAGCAAAATCAAATTTTGGTACAGACATTAAAACCCTTACTTTAAGTTGACACAAATGCACATCTGTGAGCCCCTACTCATCCGCATTTATCGGCGGTTAATTTTTTCCAGCAAAGACAGCACTGCTCTACTTAAGACTTTCATAGTCTTCCTTTAACCTATAGTCAATACATTAATAAATATTCATCTCAGTGAAGTTACAGTATTGTACTTACGGAGGACAAGTGAGCAGATATTTAAATTTATATGGAATAAACCAAGCATTGCAGTGGCTATGGCAGACTTTGAGACATAAATTAATCATGCGCCTATTCACTATAGTGCTGGTGACTTTCTTCATCAGCTTAACTGTACATTCCATAGCAGCACAAACGGTATCAAGTACACCCAGTCCCAAAGTGATTTTGATTTCTTTGGATGGCGCAACACCAGATTTTGTCGAAAAATATTTTACAGAAGGTGTACTGAATCCTAAGCAAGGATTGGGACTGCTGAAAAGTCAAGGGGTTTATGCAGAGCGAAACATTACCTGTAGCGCATCTTTGACAGCAGCTTGTCACATCGCCATTGGTACAGGTTCAACCGCAGCTCGCAATGATATTAATGCCAACACATTCCACTTAGTTGCCAGTCCATTTAATGCCAATATTAGCGGTTTTGGCGCTCCCATCGGTGGTTATTCCACTTTTGGCCCGGCTGCAAGTCCACAACCGACCGCCGAACCTGTGTGGGTAGGACTTTTACGCAACGGTAAGCAAGTTGTAGCGGCTACTTTCCCTGGCGCAGATGGGGTTGATGTCAGAGTACCGGGTTTAACCAATAGCCCAATTATTGACCCTGCAAGTAGAAGAACAGTATCATATACAGTTCCCTTCGGTGCTTTTGCTGGGGTAGGTGCGAGTGGTTTTAGTTTAACCGCCGCTAACTTTAGCCCGGCTTCTAGTCAAATAGTTAGTCAACTCAAGAATGCCCGAAGAGTTTCCTACAGCCCAATTCAACAAGCTGCATTAAGCGATCGCTTTACTGTTGGTGGTGTGAGTTATGATATCCAAGTTGCGGCATTAGATACAACTAATGACCGCAAAACTAACTATGACACCTTGGTCTTTTTTGATGCTCAAATTGGTATACCTGCGGGGCCTTTCAGCTTACCATCAACTGGGCCTGCTTATGTGAGAGTGCGCGATCGCCGTTCCAGCCTATTCTACCTTGAAGGTAGTGCCAATCAAGCAGGAACAGCATTCTATGTCAGCAATCTCGCCCCTGATCTAAGCGTTGTCCGCATCGCCCGTTACTCTGCAAACGCCATTCCTCAAAATCCCGCCGTCCAAGCCACTGTTGATGACATTCTCCAGAACGTTGGTTTCTGGTCTCCCCAAGCTGATTTCCGCATTGCACAACGTATCAGCCCTGGATTTACAACTTTCCCCGACAGTGAAGTAGAAGCTATTTACCAAGACCAAGTGCGACTGTTTGTAGACTACCAAACTCGACTGGCATTGAGAGCAATCAACCAAAACCCCAACGCCGATTTAGTCCTAGTTTATATTGAACAACCAGATGGCTCAGAACACCAGTTTCTCTTAACTGACTCTCGCCAAGCCAGTGACCCCACAAATCCCCTATCTATCGGCACAGGACAAGATCAAGCCAAAGTCACTCGCTATCAAAGCTATGTACAGACAGCTTATCGCGCTGCCAACAACGCTGTACAACGCATCATCAACGCAGTGGGAACAAATCGCCAAGGTACACCCAACAGTAATATTTTAGTTGTTTCCGACCACGGTTTTTCAGCCTTCCATACAGAAGTTAACCTCAACAACTACCTCAGAAGTAAAGGTTTCGACCCAACTAAAGTTCGTGCCGTCACATCAGGCCCAGCCGCCAATGTATATATTAACCTGCAAGGGCGTGAACCCAACGGCATTGTCACCCGTGCTGAATATATAACTCTGCAACAACAAATCATCACCGCTTTGCAGGAATTGGTAGACACCAATCCTAACTACGTCCGGGGAGGAGAAAAACTAGCAGTTTTTGACAAAATATATCCTCGTCCCCTACCAACTAATTTAAACGACCCAAGTTTTGGCTTAGGTACAAGCGAATTTGTCGGTCAAGATACTGGTGATGTGTTTGCAATCATGCGTGAAGGATATAACTTTGACGGCAGACAAAACCCGGTTGTAACTCGTTTAGGCGACACCGATAATACAGTCTTTTCCGTACCTAGCTTCTATGGAGCGCATGGTTACGACCCCACAATACCTAATCTTAGTGCTATTTTTTACGCCGCAGGCCCCGATATCAATCGCCGTGGCAATATCGGCACAATTCGCAATATCGATGTAGCCCCAACTATTAACAGTTTACTAGGTGTACCCTCTGCCCCAACGGTTCAGGGACAAATCCTAAATCTGAAAAATTAATTACTTCATCATTTTCGGAGTGCTGAATTTCATGTCTAGATTGCATGATTGCAGATATTCAACTTTACTAGCAATTACAGCAGGCTTAATTAGTTTTCCTACTGCTTTCATATCTGCACCTGCTTATGCAGGTTTGCGTAACGGGAGCTTTGAAACAGGTGATTTTACAGGCTGGAATACAACTGGAAACACCAGTATTCAAACTGCTAGTTTTGGTAGCCAACCCACCCAAGGAAACTTTCAAGCTTTAGTATCCACAACTGCCGATAGTGTAACTGCTACCCCAGGAGAGTTAGAAGATTTTTTAGGAGTAGAACCATTCAGTTTAGATAATATCAACGGGCCGATCTTTAGCGGCTCGGCACTAAAGCAGGAATTTTCAGCCGTTGCAGGACAAACCCTCACCTTTAGCTGGAACTTCCTCACTAATGAAGCCAGCCAGTCTCCTAACTTTAACGGCTTTGCTTTCGTAAAAATCAACTCCACAGAAAAAATAGCTGACACCTTCTCCACCTTAATTCCTAGTAATACAACTTTTGTCAGTGAAACTGGATATCGTACTTTCTCCTACACCATCCCAACTACAGGCAACTATTCTCTAGGTATTGGAGTGGCAACTGTAGGTGATGCTTTTGGTGGCTTTGGTATCCTTGTAGACAATGCCGCTTTAGTACCTGAATCTGGTTCTGTTTTTGGTTTAATAGCTGTTGGTGTAGCGAGTGTTGGCTACACCCTTAGACGAAAAAACAGAAATACTAATGTTAATTGACAAATTACTTGTACTTTTGATTTAAATTTACCCCATTGACAAAAATGGGGTTTTTCATTTATTTCTGATAATCCTGGGGATGGTGCTAATCCATTAAAAACGAAGAATAAGACTAAATACGATGAGGAAATGATATTTCCAACACAACACAGCCGATGTCAGTTTTAAATGGGCCATGAATTTCCCCTGGTGGTCTACTAGCATAATGTCCGCTCTCTAACCACATATCAAAAGCTTGGTCATAAAGACGACCACTAACTACAAAAATTTCTTCAGGATACGGATGACTTTTCGCACCAAAAGGAGTTGTATCAGCACCAGGGTGAAATCGAGTTAAACGTGTGTATTCACCGCTTTCTTCATCTATGCTGAGGGTCAGTTCTTCGGCAATTTGTTCCAAACCTTTAATCGGTTGCCATTTTTCTTGATTTTCTACAATCAATGGATTCCAGTAAGTTTTGATGGATTTCGCCATACTATTTTATATTATTTGTTGTATTGATACCTAATCTGCTATGAAAAGCTTAACAGATGATGCTACATCAAGTGTTAGTCTGCGTTTATTGTATTTCTTGTTCTATGAGAAACAGGCAGAAAATATGAAATTTTATATTGGCTAATTCAGTATATTTATACCTCTCAATATAGTCCTATATAAATAGCGTTTACTACTTTAATCTCAGCAATTAGATGGTGGGAAGGAGATTTATCTGAATGTTTGAATATATTTAAAGAATTGGAATCAGAGATAATGGAAAGTACATTTTTTGATAAAACGTTTCGTGATAGCGAAGGCAACATTGTTGTAGCTCAAGCGCCCAACCCACCCCTGATTGTTTGGATAGTAGCCAGTTTATTAAGTCTGATATTTACAACTGGCCAAATCAATACTGTATTAGACTTTGTAGCCAATGCCTCCTTATTTACTTGGGCATGGATGGAATTGTTTCAAGGTGTTAATTATTTTCGGAGAACGCTGGGTCTTGTGGTAATGATAGGTTTAATTGCATTACAAGTTATTCGGTAAGGCTTTTTATCTGCTAGCTTAATTTTATAGCAGACAATCGGCGGGCGGAACGCCATCCCCAAGGGGCTTTCGCTCGATGACTGCGTTAGTTCCAAATCAGTAATTAATACGAATTTCTAGCATTCTGGCAACAAGCGCATAGTTACTCATGAGGTTCATTAACGGTTGACTTTTGACAGTCAACCGTCAACAGCCAAGACGAAAAGATATACAAGTTAAACACCTGAGTGGTTCATTGCATATATTCTCAATATCAAGCTTGAGAAACAAGGAGAAAAATATGCTGTCTACCGCTACTTAACCAAGGTGGAGGGATTTTGCTTAAGCAAGTTGCTATCCATCAATTCTGTAGGTGAGTTCGCCCGTACAGCACGGAACATTCCAAATCGGCACAAACCTGTACCAAATGCTAAACGCATCAGCAAAAAGGTGGGAACCTCACGCAGAGATTTGACAAAACCAGATAGTCCAAAACGCAGCAAACCGTCCGGTCTGGCTATCCCTTGCCAGATTGAATCTAACCAAGAAGGAAGGGTTTCTTTTGTCCAATCTGTTGTTATTACCTCTCCTTCGACTAATTTTGTCTGTTCTAGAAGCTCACTAAAACCTTCTATGCTGGAAAAAGCTGGATGAGACCATTGGTCGAGGAGTTGCCGCATTACTGGTTTTTCCCAAAAATTTAACGGCTTGCGGCGGTCATCTCTCTGATTCCAGTCAGCTACAACCAACACTCCACCAGGCTTTAGCACCCGCATTAATTCTCTAGCAAAAACGGCTTTATCAGGCATATGGGGGCCTGCTTCAATCGACCAAACTACATCAAAACTGGCATCTGCAAACGACAATGCCATTGCATCATCGACCGCAAACTGGGCGTTTAGCCCTTGGGGCGTTAAGTCTTGGGCGCGTTTTACTTGCTGTGGGCTGATCGTGATCCCTGTGACAGCAAACCCATAATCTCGCGCTAAAATCCGACTACTACCCCCAATGCCGCAGCCCACATCTAAGACGGTAGTACCAGGTGGTAATTTATCTAAACCACCCCATTTCACCATTTCATGTACAAAGTCAGATTTAGCTGCCAAAAAATCTTTCCGTCGTGGCGGCGAACCGTAGTGACCGAGGTGAATGTGTTCTCCCCAATAAAACTCTAGGATGCCGTCTACAGTCCACTCATCATAGGAGTTGGCAACTGTAGCAGAAGATTGATACTTGCGAGGAGTTAAGAAATAAGCTGCAAGTGCGATCGCTAAAAACAGAAGAACACCAATTACAAAATATAGCAAGGTTGACATTGTTTTGAAAGCTGCCTATACACTTAACGTAGCTGGTTGACTAAAAAAACTCAAGTAGCATGGCACTATGACTTGACCATAAACTGCTAACACCACTGGCAGTTCCACCTCCCTAGTTGCTCAATACGATGGAACAACGAGTTAGCTGTCTGTGCCGAGGTAATAGCCAGCATGGACTTTACCAATTCTATTTATGCTTAAGCAAATGTATTTACTTATACGTCAAGCTATTAACTGCAAGTATGACGTAATCTGCTTCCATCTATACTGTAGTTGGTGTATTTACTTATACGTCAAGCTATTAACTGCAAGTATGGCGTAATCTGCAAATTTTGTTTACCTTCTGGCTTATTTATAAGCAAATATTATACTTTGCTATAAAGGTATCATGCATTACTTTTTTATATTTACAAAAATTTACATTTATTTAACTTGAAATTGCTTTTTATTCTGAAAGCCAGGAATTTTCTAGAAAATCACGAGTTACAAGACAAAAAATAAGTTAAGAAATTTAGCTTCTTTAGATTTTCTTCACATTACCTACTATCGTAAATTTACGGGTACTGGTACTATTATGTTGAAAGCTGTTCTGATGATTTGTACAAAAAAATTTTAAAGCTAGTGGCTATGCCTGTAGCTTTGCATACGTCTGAAAACGTATGAGGTGAGGCGTAAAGTTGCTGCTTGTGTTTTGTCTGGGCTGAGTATGAGCCAGTTTTTGGTAGAGTAAATCAACCCAAAAATAAATCATGCAAATTGAAATGATTGAAACAGATCGTCAAGAAAAGACTTTTGTGGCAATTATGACAGATAGTATATGTGTTGTTCCCTTTGGTATTGATGAATATATAACTCGTTTTCCTCCATTGCAGGGCTGTGTAAAGGATGTAACTGCAACTGAAGAGTATTTAAAAAGGCAGGTAGATACTGAGGAATACAAGTTACATCTATGTGCATTATTGAACAAGGATGCTGCTCAACAGGCAATCATTGATGGTTGTTGTCAGCATCTAAGCCAAGCAAGAAATGAAGATGTGGGATTTCTGTATTATGCAGAGCCTACTTTTCAAGAGGAAGCTTTGGAAGAGTTTTGGCCTATCCAACCAGATCGAATCAATGAAACGTTGGTTCGTGACGACAGCCAAAGTCCAGATAGATGGGACTTGGCAGATCAAGAAAAGGCAAAGCTGAATGTAGAGGTAGCACAGAAAAACCTTCATGCTACTATTGTTAAGGATAATTGTCCCTTATACCTGGACATGCGTAGTTGTATAGAAGCAAACACAGCAGAGTGTAACGCTCCTATTTATAGACCAAAAAGACTATTAGATAGGTTGAGCTTGTCTTATTTAGAAGTAGAACAAATATTAACTGAGGGCAGTCTGGCAAAATATCTCCATAGCTGGAATTGATCACAAGAAAAACATATTTTTCTTGCAACTGGCTGCTTTCGCTGAACAGCGAAGAAATATCAAATCTGTAGCCATGATGAAAACTCAAGCTAAAAACTAAGGAAAAATCAGCATTGATTCAGTCAATTAGTCATCGCAATCTGAAGGCGATCGCCTAAATATTGATCAATAAGTTAACTAGAAGTTAATAAAATAATTTTGAACTCTATTGTCAATAGAGCAGGATTATTGATATGACTTATTTTTCCAGATCAACTACCAGCAACATATGTTTTTTATTGTTTTATTACCTAACAAAGATAAATAGAGGAGCAATAGATGCAACTGCTAAAGCCAGAAAGAACATCTTTGATAGATATCATCAGTTATAGATCCCAATCTCAACCTGATAAACAAGCTTATATCTTTCTGCAAAACGGAGAAGAAGAAACAGCAAGTTTTACCTACGAAGAGTTGGACAAACGCTCAAGAGCGATCGCCGCCTATCTCCAACCTTGGAAAGGAGAACGTGCTTTATTGTTATACCCCTCTGGATTAGAGTTTATTACAGCCTTCTTTGGCTGTTTGTACGCTGGGGTAATAGCAGTGCCTGTTTATCCTCCCAAACGTAATCAAAAGTTATCTCGATTACTCTCCATCGTTAATGATTCCCAAGCTAAATTAGCACTGACAACCTCATCAATATTGGTTGAGATTAGTCAAAGGTGGCAAGAAGAAACAGACTCATTAACTCAGTTGAACTGGGTGGCTACAGATAAGGTAGAAGCTGATCCTCAAGATTTTGTACCTCAATTAATCACACCTGAGAGTCTGGCCTTTTTGCAATATACTTCCGGTTCTACGGGAACACCTAAAGGGGTGATGGTGACTCATCATAACCTGGTACACAACTCGGAGTGCATTAAACAAGCATTTGAACTCACGTCAGACAGCGTATCAGTGAGTTGGTTGCCCACTTTTCATGATATGGGACTGATTGATGGCGTAATTCAACCTTTGTACACAGGTTTTATCGGTTATCTCATGCCACCAGTCGCTTTTCTCATGAAGCCGGCTTGTTGGTTGCAGGCAATTACCCGATACAAAGCCACTCACTGTGGAGGCCCAAACTTTGCTTATGATTTGTGTGTCAATAAAGTGAATGCCGAACAACTCAAAACACTTGACCTTAGTAGTTGGTATTCTGCTTACAGTGGGTCAGAACCAGTTCACAACACAACGTTGAAGCTCTTTGTTGAGAAATTTAGAGATTGTGGTTTTCAAGAGAAATTTTTCTATCCTTGTTATGGCATGGCAGAAGCAACTCTATTTATATCTGGAGGCTTCAAACAATCTCCACCCATCGTCAAATGGGTACAAACAAAAGCTTTAGAGGAAAACAAAATAGTAGATGTAACTCATCCTCATCCATCCTCTCAAGAAGGAACTAAACCGATAGTTGGATGTGGTCACAGTTGGTTAGATTATAAAATTGTGATTGCTGATTTAGAGTCTGGTGAACTTTGTGCAGATGGACAAGTTGGAGAAATTTGGGTATCTAGTGCTAGTGTGACTAAAGGTTATTGGAATCGTCCACAACAGACTCAAGAAACTTTTGAGGCTTATTTGAAAGATGGTTCAGGGCCATTTTTACGCACAGGGGATCTAGGCTTTCTGCACGATGGCGAGTTGTATGTTACAGGACGACTTAAAGATATTATTATCATCAGGGGACAAAATCATTATCCCCAAGATATCGAACTGACAGTTCAAAAAAGTCACCCAGCACTGCGGCTTAATTGCGGGGCTGCCTTTACCATAGAGGTCAAAGGTAAAGAGCAATTAATAATTGTTCAAGAGGTAGAGCGTACTTATCTGAAGAAGTTGGATGTAAATCATGTAGTAGAGATCATCACTCAAGCGGTGGCAGCAGAGCATGGTATACAGGTTTATGCCACAGTCTTAGTGAAGACTGGCAGTATTCCTAAGACTTCTAGCGGCAAGATTCAGCGTCATGCTTGTCGGACTAAATTCTTGAATGGCAGTTTAGAAGTAGTTGAAGATTGGAGCGAAAATCCTCAATATAAATCCGGATTCATCCGTCTTCAAGATGAAGTTGAATCTATCTTCAATACTTTTGCCAAAAAAAGTTGATCAAAGCAGAAGTCAGATGTAGTAGAGATATTGCTTCTCACACCGAAAATATTTAATCCGTTTCTACACTCTTCAATAATATTAAGATGATAGAAACCTGAGTAAACGATCTACAACCATAGAGAGAAAGATGGAAACCTTAAATAGTCAGATTAATTCAATTTCCAGCGATCGCGCAGTTGCCAAAAAACTACCCACAAAGGTAGAAATTCAAAATTGGCTAGTTAACTACCTAGTGGAACAACTAGACTTAAATCCAGCCAGAGTAGATGTCTCAATTCCTTTTGATCGCTACGGGATTGATTCTGCTGCGGCAATAGTATTGGTAGGGGACTTAAAAGATTGGTTGGAAATAGACCTAGAACCAACTTTAATCTACGATTATCCATCTATTGAAGAGTTGGCTCGGCACTTGAATGATTCCATCAGAGCAGAATATTCATGATCAAGTTGTCAGTATAAGCAGTCATCAACCATAAATCTTAGGCATAATATGATACTGCTGGAGAGGGTGTTGGAAAAGTTTATATTTTCAAACATCCTCTGGGTTGCTTAGTCAAAAACTTTCCTACTTTTGTAGCTTTTCCATCCCCTGGAGAATACCTGGAACTGAATTAATTAACGTTCCTTTGCGTTACCTGATGGTAATAAATTAACATTCCCCATTATTGACTTTGAGGTAAAACCAACAATGACTAGCGTTAATGTAAGGCTTAAAGACGAGAAATCGTCAACCCTAATAGAGAACAATAAAAGCAAGCATCTAAAAGTCACTGAAATCACTTACAAGAACAACACCGAATCCAACTACACAGAAAAAATAGAGGAGTTGGATAAAAGCTTTAACTACAGTGCCAACAGCAATCATTACTGGAGCCATCCTGAACTGTCAATTCTTTACGGCACTCCGCTTTATGCAGAAGCCTCACACTCACAAAAAATTGCTCTCAATCATCTCTATTGGGTGACGCAGTATAGCCAGATTGCTGCTAGTGAAGCAAACACCATACTTTACAATGATGTAACGAATGGAGTGTTTTTCGCTATTGGTGGCTATGAAATGCTCTGCAAAGAATTACATTTGGAAAGCGACCAGGAAAAATCCCACATTCATGCTTTTCATACCATCAGTTATAAAACTAAGAAAGCTCTACTAGGAAAAGCAGCATTCACTACTCCTGCAGAGTTAAATCAAAGCCAAGCTCTGGAAAATAATTCCCAAGAGAATGCAGCTAGCAAAGCTTTGCAAAAATTATTAGGTTACAAGCCCCTAAGTTCGACACCTTTAGCTTTAGAAGATGCTGCCCTCCGCCTACTAAAAAATATCAGACTCAAAAGCAAAGCAGACTGCTATTCCCCCTATTTACACGAATTGGAGAAGAAAGATTTATTTCTTCCAGGCCCCAGAACAGGGATATTAAGAGTATTTCCTAGATATCTGCTGAGGTTGTTTACCTTAAGTTGGGGAAGTTCATCTTTCTTAGCTTCTCAATATTACTGCTTCCGCTACATAGCCAATATGCTGCTCAAAACAGCTGAATATGAATACACAAGGCATTACAGAGACTTAGAAAAAACAGGAGAATTTATCCCAACGCCAACAGAAGTTTCCCGTTACCATTTGTTGGATGAATCTTACCACACCACAATGTCTAAGCTGATTGCTCAAGATGTATACAAGGATTTTGCTAAACCAACAGCATATGAAAGATACATGGGCAATTTGTCAGTCAAGGTAACGCAAAGCCGTCTGCTTGGTGGTCTTTCTGGCGGTTTACCTGCCATATTCCAAGACGATTCTTGGTTCACACTTTCATACTACAAGTTACTCCGCAGTCCTATCTTCGATATGTCTCACGAAGAAACTATGCACTGGTTGGAGAAATGCTTGTGTCATGAACATGAAGGTTTTCATGTCAATCTCAAGTATCACCATCGCTTGTTAACAGACCTGCGTTACTTTTTCGGCGAATTTGATTATATGTGGCCTGTCAACCGGGAAATGAGTTTGATGGCTGAAGGGGGATCGATGGAAAAAGCCATCCAAAGAAATATCGAGTCCTTTAGAGACTTTTCTAAGTCTTTTACTGCGGAGGCGAGTAAATAACCTGAAAATTGTTATTAAGGCTTAAATTCTTACTTAGGGATCAAAGCCAACAAAATAAGGTAGTTGCATAATAAAGGGATGAATTGAATATATATAGGAATCCGATTTGATTTCTGTATCCCTTACGGGAGCGTAGCCATAAAAATCTCAGTACCTGTAGGCCGATGCACTGCTCACCACAAACATGATACGGTGGGCTACGTATAGTTCAAAAATCAAGTATGAATCCTATATATTTGCAATGTCCATACTGTAGCTCTAACTAAAACTACAGTTCATCCCTTTGTCTAGCAACAATAAAAATAAATCTGCTTTTTGCAAAATCAATGTTTGTAGGAAGAGGTCAAGATATGAGGATAAGCACAATGGAAGCAATAGCTATTATTGGCATAGGTGTTCGCTTCCCTGGCGCTCAAAACCCTGAATCCTTCTGGCATCTCCTACGTGAAGGTGTAGATGCGATTACTGAAGTCCCCCCAGAACGGTGGAATGTTGATGAATTTTATGATCCGAAACCAGCCACACCGGGTAAGATGATTACTCGCTGTGGTGGGTTTTTGGATGATGTAGGTAGTTTTGATGCTGGTTTCTTTGGCATTTCCCCCCGCGAGGCGGAATGTATAGATCCCCAGCAAAGACTGGTTTTAGAAGTAGCCTGGGAAGCCTTAGAAAACGCAGGTATAGCACCACACACATTGAATAGTAGCCAAACTGGTGTTTTCGTAGGGATTGGTAACTACGATTATGGCAGGTTGCAAAGCTGGCATTTCTCTCGCCTCAACGCCTACGATGGCACAGGGACAACCCTTGGCGTTGCCGCTAATCGCTTATCCTATGTACTGAACCTGCAAGGCCCAAGTTTAGTTGTAGAAACCTCTTGCTCTTCTTCCTTGGTCGCAGTTCACTATGCTTGCCAAAGTTTACGCACCAAAGAATCCAATCTGTGCTTAGTTGGTGGTGTCAGTTTAATGCTGTCGCCGGAATCACATATTATTTTTTCCCAAGCGAAAATGATGGCTGCCGACGGTCGCTGCAAAACCTTTGATGCCAGTGCTGACGGTTATGTTCGGGGAGAAGGATGTGGCGTAGTTGTTCTTAAGCGTCTCTCAGATGCGCTGAGGGATGGAGACAACATTTTGGCAACCATTAGAGGTTCAGCAGTTAATCAAGATGGTCGCAGCAACGGACTCACCGCCCCCAATGGGCCAGCTCAACAGGCAGTTATCCGTAAAGCTTTAGAAAACGCTGGAGTGACGGCGGATCAAATTAGCTATGTGGAAGCGCACGGTACGGGAACAGCCTTGGGAGATCCTATAGAAGTTAACTCTTTAAAAACTGTATTAATGAAGGGTCGCCAACCCAATCAAACTTGTTATATTGGCTCAGTTAAAACAAATATAGGTCATTTGGAACCAGCTGCGGGGATTGCTGGTTTAATTAAGGTGGTATTAGCGCTGCAAAATAAGCAGATACCACCTCACCTGCATTTTCAGCAGTTGAATCCATATATAAAAATTAATAATACTCCCTTGACAATTCCCACAGAACTACAGGAATGGAATGTCAATCAAGGCTCGCGTTTAGCTGGTGTTAGTGCCTTTGGTTTCGGTGGGACAAATGCTCACGTCATTTTGGAAGAAGCTCCTGAGTCGGTGGGAGTAGTAAAAAATATAGAGCGTCCTCAGCACTTACTCGCCCTATCTGCCAGAAGTGGAAAGGCGCTGCAAGAACTGGTAGAAAGATATGAAGAGTATATTGAATCCCATCCTGAGCGATCGCTAGAAGATATATGTTACACCGCGAATACTGGGCGATCGCATTTCCCCCATCGCCTAGCTATCATCGCCGACCACAAACAAGAATTAGCTGACAAACTATCTAAAATTATTGCAGAGCAAGAAGTTAATCAGGTATTTTTTAGTCAAAATTCTGGTGATAGCATCTCACCTAAAATTGCCTTCCTGTTCACTGGGCAAGGTTCTCAGTACATCAACATGGGAAGACAACTTTATGAAACTCAAACCGTCTTCCGTCAAACCATAGACAAGTGCGATCGCATTCTCCAATCCTATTTAGAAAAATCTCTTTTAGACATTCTTTATCCTGAAGATAACCAACAATTAAATAAATCACTCATTGACCAAACTGCATATACTCAACCCGCTCTATTTGCCATTGAATATGCTCTCGCCCAACTATGGCAATCTTGGGGCATCAAACCAGATGTAGTCATGGGTCATAGTGTAGGAGAATACGTAGCCGCAACAATAGCAGAAGTATTTAGTTTAGAAGATGGCTTAAAACTGATTGCCCATCGGGGACGCTTAATGCAGAGTTTACCTGATGGGGGTGAGATGTTAGCTGTGATGGCAACAGAGGAGAAAGTCAATCAACTCATCGCCCAATACAGAGAAAAAGTAGCAATAGCCGCCATCAATGGGCCTTTTAGCATTGTCATTTCTGGTGCAGGAGAGGTTATAAGCACAATCAGGGACAGCTTAAACGCCGAAGAAATTAAGACACATCAGCTACAAGTATCCCATGCCTTCCATTCGCCCTTAATGGAACCGATGTTGGCAGAATTTGAGGCAGTAGCTAATACAATCACCTACAATCAACCTCAGATTTCACTGATATCAAACATTTCTGGAACCAAAGCACAAGAGAATATTGCCACAGCCAACTACTGGGTAAATCATGTACGCCAACCCGTGCATTTTGCCCAAAGTATGGAAGTCTTGCACCAAGAAGGTTACGAAATCTTTCTAGAAATTGGCCCCAAACCAATTTTGTTAGGAATGGGGCGCGAATGTCTCATAGGAAATAAAAAGTTATGGTTGCCAAGTTTGCATCCTAGTAGACCAGACTGGCTACAAATGCTGCAAAGTTTAGGGCAGTTATACGCACAAGGAGTCAAGGTAGATTGGGCAGGATTTTATCAAGATTATTCCTGTCAGAAAGTAGCTTTACCCACATATCCTTGGCAACGAAAAAGGTATTGGATTACAAATCTTCAAGAAAGCCAAAATCAAGACAAAATTAGCTCTATATTTGAGGGGGAAACAACAAAAAATAATGGGCATATACAATTGCAGGAAAGACAAATGAATGAAAAAGAAATATTACAAAAACCAAAATTAACATTATCCAATCCAGAGTTACTGTCTTTTCCCAAATCTCCATTAAAAGCAGAAGAAACTCCCATAAAGCAGCTAGCTCAGACAGTTCCAGCAATTCAATCTAAACCTGCTGAATCTAATCAGCCACAAGTGAATATTGCCCAGACACCAAGCAGAACAACGTTAAATAATGGCAATAGTAATCTTGCTCAAATCAAACAAACTCTTAAGGAAAGTCTAGCCTCAGCTTTGTATACAGATATTAGTGAAATTGCCGAAAATCAGAAATTTATTGATTTAGGCTTAGACTCTATCGTCGGGGTGGAATGGATTACCACCATCAATAAAAAATACAATTTAAATCTCAAAGCTACCAAACTCTACGATTACCCAACTTTATTAGATTTAGCAAAATACATCAACCAAGAAATTTCCTCAGAAGCAACTCCCACAAAACAGCTAGCACAGACAGTTCCAGCAATTCAATCTAAACCTGCTGAATCTCATCAGCCACAAGTAAATATTGCCCAGACACCAAGCAGAACACCATTAAATAATGGCAATGGTAATTTTGCTCAAATCAAACAAACTCTCAAGGAAAGTCTAGCCTCAGCCTTGTATACAGATATTAGTGAAATTGCCGAAAATCAGAAATTTATTGATTTAGGCTTAGATTCTATCGTCGGAGTTGAATGGATTACCACCATCAATAAAAAATACAATTTAAATCTCAAAGCTACCAAGCTCTACGATTACCCAACCTTATTAGATTTAGCAAAATACATCAACCAAGAAATTTCCTCTGTCGGTGAAAGCAGATTACCCCAAGATAGTCAAAACTCTGCGAAAGCATCTTCACAAAATAATGGTTCATCTGGAGATGCACAGGCAGATTTGCGGCTGCAATTACGCTCAATCCTAAATAAGGTAGCAAATAAAGAATTAACTGTTGAACAAGCAAATCAAATCATTCAAGAACTCAAACAAAAAGCTGCATCAAGTAGTAAAGTTCAAGGTGATAGCACAAATAATAATCGCATCTTGCAAATAATTAAAAAATCCGTTTATGAGGTAGAACCAAAATTAGAAAAATACCCCCTCAAAACTACTGATAGCCTAAAACAATTAGGAGTTGATTCAGTTAATCGGGCAGAAATTCTCACAATGGTGATGGAAGAGCTAGATTTGCATATTCCCCTAATTCAATTAGCTGGAGCGCAAAACATTGGAGAGTTAGCTGATTTATTTGCAACTAAATTGGAAGCGCATCATGGGATATAGTTCCGCACCAATAAGAATAGAGATAACTGGGATGGGAATTGTTACTCCTATTGGGCAAGGAGTAGCAGCTTTTCATGATGCTCTGTTGGCTGGGAAAACTCAGTTTGGTTATCTCCAACGATCTGGACGTGAAGGGTCTAGATCATTTATTGGTGCAGAACTTCCAGATATTAGTGCTAAATCTTTGCTACCCGAACATAGCGGGCTGTTACGCACTGCTTCATGGAGTAGTCAAATAGCCAGCGTAGCTGTTGCTGAAGCTTGGGAAGATGCACAACTATCTTTAGGTAGATTTAACCCCGAACGTATTGGAATTGTCGTTGGTGGTTCAAATTTCCAAGAACGTGAAAAACAACAAATCTGGCAGCGTTACCAATCGAACCCTGAGTTTATCCGACCAACTTATGGCGTTACTCTTTGGGACACTGATGTGATGAGTTTGATTTCCCAGTGTTTTGGGATACAAGGCGAAGGCTATAGCGTAGGTGCAGCTTCTGCTAGTGGTGCAGTTGCAATCATTCATGCTGCTCGGCAAATTTTAATGGGAGTGACTGACGTAAGCATTGCTGTTGGCTGTTTGTTTGACATCTCGCAATGGGAATGTCAGGGATTCACAAATCTGGGAGCGATGGGAACTGTGCGTTTTGCTGATGCGCCTCATCTTGCTTGTCGCCCATTTGACCGAGATCATGATGGCTTTATTTATGGAGAAGGTTGTGGGGTTGTAGTGCTGGAAAGAGCTGACCATGCTCAACAAAGAGGAGTCAGGTCTCATGGGCAACTTCTGGGTTGGGGATTAGGTTTAGATGGAAAACGGACTCCTGAACCATCTCAAAAAGGAGAAGAACAAGCCATGAATGCTGCCTTGGCGATCGCACAACTCCAGCCAGAGCAAATTGATTATATCAATACTCACGGCACAGGCTCTCCTTTAGGTGACAAAACAGAAATAGCTGCGTTGAAATCTGTAGGATTATCTCACTGTTTACTCAATTCCACAAAGTCTCTCACAGGTCACTGTTTAACAGCAGCAGGCGTTGTGGAGGTCATTGCCACTTTATTGCAAATGAAGTTTGGTTTTTGTCATCCCACCAATAACTTAGTTAATCCCATTGATCCCAGCCTAAATTGGGTCAAAGAAACCTCTATTAAAGCTGATATTCAATATGCTATCAGTAACAGTTTTGCTTTTGGCGGCATTAATACAGCTTTATTAATCAAAAAGGAGTAAATCTGTGCAACAAGTGGGAATTGAAGCTCTAAATATATATGGAGGCGCAGCTCAATTAGATGTGCAAATGTTGGCACAGGCACGTCACTTGGACACAAGCCGCTTCGATAATTTGATGATGAAAGAAAAAGCGGTTTCTCTCCCCTATGAAGATCCCGTTTCTTATGCTGTGAATGCCGCCAAGCCAATTATCGATCGCCTCAGCGATGCTGACAAGCGACGGATAGAAATGGTGATTACCTGTAGCGAGTCTGGTATTGACTTCGGTAAATCCATGAGTACTTATATCCAAGATTACTTGGGTCTAAGTCGTAACTGCCGGATGTTTGAACTCAAACAAGCTTGTTACTCAGGCACAGCCGGCTTGCAGATGGCAATCAACTTTATTTTGTCCCAAACATCCCCAGGCGCTAAAGCTTTAGTTATAGCCACCGATATTTCTCGGTTTACCCTGGCGGAAGGCGGAGAAGCGTTGAGTGAAGATTGGTCTTTTGCCGAACCGAGCAGTGGTGCAGGAGCAGCCGCGCTTTTGGTGAGTGATGTTCCCTACATTTTGCAAATTGATGTGGGATGCAACGGTTACTATGGCTATGAAGTCATGGATACCTGCCGACCCAAGCCAGACTCAGAAGCTGGAGATGCAGATTTATCATTGCTTTCTTACTTAGACTGTTGCGAAAATGCCTACCTGCATTATCAAAGCCGAGTTGAAGGTGTAGACTACCAAAAATCTTTTGATTACTTGAGCTTTCATACCCCCTTTGGTGGGATGGTCAAAGGAGCGCATAGAAATATGATGCGTAAGCTAAAAAGGGCGAAACCACAAGAAATTGAAGCCGACTTTCAAAGAAGGGTGATGCCGGGATTAGTCTATTGCCAACAAGTAGGCAATATTATGGGGGCGACAGTATTTTTATCCCTAGCTAGCACAATTGACAATGGAGATTTCAGCCAACCTCGGCGAATAGGGATCTTTTCTTATGGTTCTGGCTGTTCCTCAGAATTTTATAGTGGGGTTGTTAGTCCAGAAGGAAAGGAAATTCAAGCTCAACAAAGGATTTCCTCACAGTTAACAGCACGCTATTCCTTAAGCATCGAAGAATATGAACAGTTACTCCAATACAGTCGCGCAGTAGCCTTTGGCACTCGCAATGTCACCCTAGATTACAACATCTTTCCTGGTTTGTGGCAACAAATTGAAGGTAAGGGTCGATTAGTGCTGAAACAAATCAAGGAATTTCACCGAGAATATGAATGGGTGTAACTATGAACTATCAAACTTTAAAAATTGATTATCAAAGTGCTGTACAAAGGATTCAAATATATCGACCCGAAGCAAACAATAGCATCAATAGTCAACTGATTCAAGAATTATTGTCAGCTTTACAAGCTGCTGAAGCAGATGAAACAGTAAAAGTATTAATTCTAGAAGGATTACCTGATGTTTTTTGTACAGGGATGGATTTTCAAGAAGTAGCTGACGGCACAAACATCGATGCCAAAGCGAGTTCTCATGATTACTACAACATACTCAAACAAATGTCTCAAAGTAGCAAAGTGATTGTGTCACTTGTACGAGGCAAGGTACAAGCAGGGGGAGTGGGTTTAGTAGCAGTTAGTGATATAGTTATCGCCGATGAAACTGTGACATTTGTTTTATCAGAATTATTATTTGGTTTATTACCAGCTTGTGTTTTACCATTTTTGATTCGGCGTATAGGATTTCAAAAAGCTTATCGTTTAGCATTAACAACTCAAGAAATATCAGCATCAGAGGCTTATAACTTGGGATTGGTTGATGAATATGGCAGTAATACTAATAAGTTAATTAGTCAATATGTTAAACGTTTAAAATATTTACCTTCTTCTGGGGTAAGAGAGTTAAAAAGCTATATTAGTCAGCTATGGATTATTCAATCAGAAACTCAAGAATTAGCTGTTAATAAAATTTCTAGTTTGTTAGACGATCCTACTGTTCAAGCAAAAATTAAGCGCTTTAATAATGAGGGTGTATATCCGTGGCAAGCATAAATTTTAAATTAGATTCAGTTAAGAGCAGTTCTGAGGTAGTACAACTGCTAGATTTGGGTAACGGTGTTGTTCAAATCACGATGCAAGATGAGGAGAATTGTAATACCTTCTCTTCACAAATAATTGATGGATTATACAAATGTTTTGGTGCAGTTGCTCAAAACAAGAGTTATAAAGTAGTGATTTTGACAGGCTATGGCAATTACTTTTGTTCGGGCGGTACTAAGGAAGAGTTAATTAAAATTTATAAGGGCGAACTGCAATTTAATGAGTTAGATTTTTTTAGAATTTTACTAGATTGTGAAATCCCAGTAATTGCAGCGATGCAAGGTCATGGTATTGGTGGTGGTTTTGTTTTTGGTTTATATGCTGATTTAGTTGTGTTGAGTCAAGAAAGTATTTACACAACTAATTTTATGAAGTATGGTTTTACACCTGGGTTGGGATGTACGTTCATTGTACCTACAAAATTAGGCTCTGTATTGGGTCAGGAAATGATGTATACAGCCCAAAACTATCGGGGGGAAGAGTTAGCCAACAAAGGTATTCCTTTTCCTGTTGTACCGAGAAAAGAGGTGTTAAATCATGCTCTAACTTTGGCGCATAAGATTGCCGAAAAACCCAGATTATCTTTAGTAACCTTAAAAGCACATTTAACTGCGGAAATTAGAAACAAATTACCAGAAGTGCTAGAGAAAGAACTAAAGATGCACGATATTACTTTCCATCAACTAGAGGTAGCAAATCGGATTGAGGCAATTTATGGTGAAACTAGTGTTAGTAGTCAGCCAGAAATTTTAAATCAAACAGATATTCAAAATCAAGTGTCTCTAATTTCGAGACAGAATCATAAACAAGAAATTATAGAAAGTTCTCCTGCTTTTAAACAGGTTCAATTAAAAATATCTAGTTATGGCTTATTAAATAGTTTAACTTTAGCACCTTTACAACGTAAGGTTCCGGGATATGCTGAGGTTGAGGTGCAGGTCAAAGCTGTGGCAGTTAATTTTCGGGATGTAATTAACGCCCTTGGTATGCTCAAAGAGTACAATGAGCAAAAATTTGGCATTACCAATGAGGAAAGTCTCACCTTTGGTTTTGAAGGTGTGGGTACTATCGTAGCTGTTGGGGAAGGGGTGACGCAGTGGCGAGTCGGCGATGAGGTGATGGTCATCGGCGTGCATGACGCATTTAGTAGCTTTATTGTTTGCCCAGTGAATAACCTAGTGGCTAAACCTGCTAAGGTGAGCATGGTGAGTGCAGCTACTATTCCCATACCCTTTTTTACGGCGGCTCACGGTTTGTATAACTTAGCGAAAATTCAGCCTGGAGAACGAGTATTAATTCATGCGGCTGCGGGTGGGACTGGACAAGCGGCTGTTCAGTTAGCTCAACTCATGGGAGCGGAAGTATTTGCTACTGCTAGTCTAGGTAAGATGGATTTTCTCCAGAAACAGGGAATCAAGCATATCATGAATTCCCGGACTACGGAGTTTGCCGAGCAGGTAATGGAAATAACTCAGGGTCGCGGGGTGGATGTGATTTTCAATAGCCTGACTCATGGAGAGTACATCCAGAAAAATATAGATATCCTGGCTTTGGGTGGACGATATGTGGAAATTGGTAAGCTGAACATCTGGAGCCATGAGCAGGTTGCTCAAAAGCGTGCGGATGTCAAGTATTTTCCTTTTGATTTAGGGGATGAATTTGCTCAGAATAATCAATTATTCGCCCAAATTTGGGGCAAGTTGGCACAAAATTTTGAGCGCGAACACCTGAAGCCATTAAATTACAAAGAATTTGCGATCGCAGATGTTGTTGAATCCTTCCGTTATTTACAGCGTAGTCAGCATATTGGTAGGGTGGTAGTAACCATGCCAGAGTCTACCTATTGGGAGGAAGAATTAAATGGCGATCGCTTACATAATCAAAACCAACCGATAAATCAGGAAGATGTACTGCATCAATTACAATCAGGTACAGTTTCTTTAGAGGAAGCAGAAAATCTTTTATTAGGCTTAACTCAACCAGAACTACAGCTAGTTGAAAATGGTCATAACCAACTGATTAATCAGGAAGATGTACTGCATCAATTACAATCAGGTACAGTTTCTTTAGAAGCAGCAGAAAATCTTTTGTTAGGCTTGACTCAACCAGAACCACAGCCAGTTGAGAACAGTCATAACCGACTGATTACTAAAGATAATTCAGAATCAATATTATCTCTACAAAACCCAAGAGAAATAACTGTAGAAAAATCTGAGAACCTCTTATTAGAAGAAGTAGAATCAGCAACTAAAACAAATACAGTTATTTCCCAGCCTGTTAAAAACACAGATATAGCTATTATCGGTATTTCCTGCCGATATCCGGGGGCTAAAAATTGGCGAGAATTTTGGGAAAATTTAAAGAATGGAGTTGACAGTGTAACAGAAGTTCCCCCTGGAAGATGGCAAGAAAAAGAATGGTATCATCCAGACCCAGAACATCCCGGAACTTCCTATTCAAAATGTGCTGGTTTCTTAGATGAAATTGACAAATTTGACCCCTTATTCTTCCAGATTTCTCCAGTAGAAGCTCAGTTTATTGAGCCTCAGCAAAGAATCTTTTTAGAGGAAGCTTACCACGCGATTGAAGATGCTGGATATGCTGCTGATTCTCTTAAGGGTAAACAGTGTGGAGTGTTTGTTGGTGCAGGAACCAACGGTGATTATAACAGGTTGTTGTCACTTGCCGGATTAGATACTAACAGACTGGCGCTCACCGGAAATTTGCTGTCGATGATACCAGCAAGAATTGCTTATTTCCTTGACCTGAAAGGCCCAGTAGTTGCTCTTGATACTGCTTGTTCATCTTCACTAGTCGCTGTGCATCAAGCTTGCGAAAGTATTCAACGGGGAGAGAGTGAACTGGCGATCGCCGGCGGAATTGCCATCATGGCCACAGCAGACTTCCAAGTATTATCGAGCCAGTTTCAAATGTTATCGGCGGCTGGTCGCTGCAAAACTTTTGATGCGTCAGCATCGGGGACAGTGTGGAGTGAAGGTTGCGGTGTTGTCCTCCTCAAAAGCTATGAGCAAGCCATTCGTGATAACGATCATGTTTATGGAATTGTCAAGGGTACAGGCGTTAATTATGATGGTAATACAAATGGCATTAGCGCCCCCAGTGGTCAGTCGCAAACACGTTTAGAACAAGGGGTTTATGAAAAGTTTGGCATTAATCCCGAAACCATTAGTTATGTAGAAGCGCATGGTACAGCCACACCACTAGGCGATCCCATCGAGGTGGAAGCTTTAACAGAGGCATTTTCGCAGTGGACAAACAAGAAACAGTTTTGTGCGATCGGCTCGGTAAAAACTAATATTGGTCATGCAGCAACCTCTGCGGGAATTTCTGGTTTAATTAAGACAGTTTTATGCCTCAAGCACCAGAAACTAGTGCCTTCGTTACATTTTGACCAAGCCAACCCACATATTGACTTTGAAAATAGTCCCTTCTACGTCAATACAGAATTGAAAGATTGGCAAGTAAGCGATGAGAACCCCAGACGAGCGACAGTTAGTTCCTTCGGTTTTAGTGGTACAAATGCTCATGTAGTTGTAGAAGAAGCACCTTTGAATCTTCAAGGTGGCAATTTGAGTGAGCGATCGCACCACATCTTAACTATATCGGCTAAGTGTGAGCCAGGTCTACAAGCGCTAGCACAAGATTATCAGCAATTTTTAGAGACTAATTCCCCAGATGCGATCGCAGATATTTGTTTCAGTGCCAATACGGGAAGGTCACATTTTGATTATCGCCTAGCTTTAGTAGCTGAATCTAGAGAAAACCTAGTTCAACAGTTAAAAGCCTTTGCCACTGGGGAAGAAACAACAGGACTTTTAGCAGGTCAAACCACCAGCCAACCGCCCAAAATCGCCTTTTTATTCACAGGTCAGGGTTCGCAGTATGTGGACATGGGAAGGGAACTGTACTTAACCCAACCTGTATTCCGCCAAGCTTTAGAGGAATGCGATCGCATTTTACGCCATTATCTAGACAAACCCCTGCTCAACATTTTATATCCTGCATCCGGGGATACATCACCCATAGATGAAACTGCTTACACGCAACCAGCAATCTTTGCCATAGAATATGCCCTAGTGCAATTATGGCAATCCTGGGGAATTCAACCCGATGTAGTCATGGGTCACAGTGTCGGGGAATATGTAGCTGCTTGCGTGGCAGGAGTTTTCAGTTTAGCAGATGGGTTAAAGTTGATTGCCCATAGAGGTAAGCTGATGCAAGCATTACCTGCTAACGGCAAAATGGTATCCGTAATGGCGGATGCAGCAACAGTGAAAGCGGCGATTTCGGCTAGTGGATTAGAAGTGGCGATCGCAGCCTACAATGGCCCTGAAAGTATAGTCATTTCCGACCACAAAGACAAAGTAGATGTAGTCAAGGCACTATTAGAAGACAAAGGCATCAAAACCAAAGAATTGACTGTTTCCCACGCCTTTCACTCGCCCTTGATGGAGCCAATGCTGGCAGAATATGAAACCATAGCCACACAAGTCAGCTACAAAGCCCCTCAAATTACCTTAATTTCTAACGTTACCGGGGAAAAGGTCGATGAAAGCATAACTACAGCCAAATACTGGGTGCGTCACGTCAAAGAACCAGTCAAGTTTGCCCAAAGTATGCAGACCTTGAACAAAGAAGGAAACTGTATATTTTTAGAAATTGGGCCGAAACCAATTCTATTAGGCATGGGTCGTCAATGTCTACCAGCCGATGCGGGCGTATGGCTACCTTCCCTCAGACCAGGAGTAAAAGATTGGCAACAGATATTAAATAGTCTGGGACAATTGTATGTGCAGGGAATAGAGGTAAATTGGTCAGAGTTTGACCGTAACTATCCTCGTCGCAAAGTGACATTACCCACCTATCCATTCCAAAGACAGCGATATTGGGTAGAACCTGCTGAGGATGAACAACAAAAAGTAGCATCTCTCAAGCAAGATACATCCAGCCCAATTTATCATCTCTTGTGTAAAGGAGAAACAGAACTTGTCAGCAGCGAGTTAGAAAAATTAGGAGTGCTTTCGCCAGAGGAAATTCAGCTATTACCCAAGCTCCTCAAACTATTAGTTGAACAACATCAACAACAGTTGCAAATAGCACCTACTCCTACCCAAAACGAATCTGTTAAAAGCGATGAAAAAACTACACCTCTCAAGTCAGTATCCAGTAATAAAGGTGAGGAAATCTTAGCAGCAGATTCAGAAACTCGTCAACAATTATTAAGGAGTTATATTGGTCAATTATTAGCTAAAGTAGTAGGAATATCTCCTGCTGCTCTCAACTGGCAAAAGCGCCTTTCTGAACTAGGGTTTGACTCTTTGATGGCTACTGATTTAAGGAAAACCATCGAAAGCAACTTACAGGTGGCTGTTCCTGTAGAATATTTGTCAGAGCTAAATATTGAACAGTTCTTGATCCAAATACTTTACCTAATTGAACAGAAGTTTCCCAAGGGAAATGTGCAAACAGCCAATGCAACTCTTGATGAACAAGAAAGTTCCATCAATTTAGTTGAAAAGGTTGTAGATAACAACCAAAAATGGTTTAAACTCTCACCGAGAAATTCCCAACCTCTGTTTCGTCTTTTCTGCTTTTCTCATGCAGGCGCTAGCTCTGCTGTCTTTAATTCCTGGCCAGATAAATTTGCCTCAAAAATAGAAGTTTGCCCCATCCAATTACCCGGAAGAGGAAACCGACTTAAGGAACCTGCCTTTACTAAAGTCAAGCCTCTAGTGCAAACTCTTGCACCAATTATCAAGCCATACCTAGACATTCCTTTTGCCTTTTTCGGTCATAGTATGGGAGCGCTAGTAAGTTTTGAATTAACTCGTGAACTGCGCCGACAAAATTATCCCACTCCAGATTACTTATTTGTAGGCGGGTATCGTGCGCCCCATATCCCAGATTTAAAATCACCAATTTATAAACTTCCTGAACCTAAGTTTATTCAAGCTCTGTCTGGTTACGGGGGAATACCTGAAAATATGTTGCAAGACGAGTTCTTCTTGCAAACTTTTCTGCCGACTTTCAGGGCTGATTTTGAGCTTCTAGACACATACTTTCACACAAAGGAAGAACCCCTAGAAGCTCCTATCTATGTATTTGGTGGTCTCGAAGATCATACCGTTGGCATCAAAGAACTTTCTGGTTGGGAGGAACAAACTAAAGCTAACTTCAAGCTGAAAATGTTTACTGGCGATCATTTCTTTTTACGGGGAGTAGAGGATGAAATCATCAAAATTATTGAAGAAACTATTTTCTGTACAATTAATTAAGGAAAATAGAAAGTAATGAGTTGGGGTCTAAATCCCCAACTCATTAAGAGTTTTCCAGTCAAACAAATAAAACAAGTAAAATTTGCCATGAGTTATATAGTTTCTACAACAACAGAATTTCCCGAACAGTACTATCCTCAAACAGTATTAGCTGCTGCTTTACGCAGGTTTTTTACTGTAGCAGATTTAGATTTCGATCTAGATCAGATTGATCGTTTTTTCACAAACGTTAAAATCGACGGTCGTTACTTTGCTTTACCATTAGATTCCTTACTCGACCCGCCCACATGGGAAGTAAGTATCAATAGAGGTTTGGAAGCTTCTTTGAGTTTAGCTGAAACTGCTATCAATAAATTGCTGGAAAAAACCAACATCCAACCTCAAGATATATCTTTGCTGGCATCTGTCTCTATGACTCCAGCAATTCCCTCTTTAGATGGGCGGTTAATCAACCGAATTCCCTTTTCTTCTACCATAAAAAGATTACCCATGAATGGGGTAGGTTGTATGGGTGGAGCCTTTGGAATTTCTCGCGTTGCTGATTATCTGAAAGCACATCCCAAAGAAGCAGCAATTCTATTTGCAGTAGAGATTTCTTCTGCTTTATGGCAAGGTTCTTTACAAGCAAATTTAACTTCATTAATTCGCCGCCTTCCAGAAAATCCCTCTTTATATAGTGAGATTATTATGGATATTATTACTGCTGCTTTGTTTGCAGATGGTTGTGGCGCAATTTTAATGGTAGGAAAAGAGCATCCTTTAGCGAAATCGGGATTACCACAAGTCATTGATAATCGTTCCTTTTTAGTTCCTAATACAGTAGAAATAATGGGACTGGATGTAGTTGATAGTGGTTTTAGAAATATTCTCAGACCAGAAGTATCTGATCATCTCAAACAAGGATTACGACCATTAATTAATGGTTTGCTGGCTGATAATAAGATTGAACCAGAGAACTTATATCGTTGGATTGTACACCCTGGAGGCCCTAAAGTAATCGATACAGTTGAAGCAGAATTTGGATTAGATAGTCGAACTTTGCAATTGAGTCGAGATACTTTAGCAGAGGTGGGGAATATCTCTTCTGCAACAGTGCTTTATATGCTAGAGAAAGTGCTATCAGGTGAACAGTCTCCTCCTGACTCCTATGGACTGGTGGTAGCAATGGGGCCTGGTTTTGCTCAGGAAGCAATTTTACTCAAATGGTAGGAGGGCATGATATGTTAACCAGGTATATCTTCATTGGGATTATTTTTGTAGTTTTTCTGCAACGAATGATCGAGTTGCGGATCAGCAAAAGTAACGAAGCGTATATGCTAGCTCAAGGAGCAAAAAAGCATAGCGATAATTTACTAAGTGCAGTGAAAGTGCTACAAATTAGTTGGGTAATAGCTGCGATCGCTGAAGTTTGGTACTTTAATCGTCCTTTTAGCCTCCCTCTAGCCGCCGTCGCTGTATCTCTAACAATAGCAGGACAAGTCTTGCGTTACTTATCCATGCAAGCTTTAGGCAAACGTTGGACTCTCCCAATTATGACCATACCCAATATGCCTGTAGTAGATAAAGGCATTTATCTCTATCTACGTCATCCTAACTGGTTGGGAGTCATCCTAGAAATTGCCGCACTACCATTAATTCACGGCGCTTATTTAACCACGATTGTTTTTTCTGTTGCTAACGCTTTCATAATTAGTAAGCGAGTTCAAACGGAAGAGGAGGCTTTAGCTCAAAATAGTAATTACAGTTTAGTTTTTGCCAACAGACCTCGTTTTATCCCCAAAATCCCCTTGATTTCCTCAGCAACCTCTGGAGGTAACTGAGTCAGAATTGTTAAAGCCTCTCAAAGCTTGAGTCTAGAGCATGGTCTACCAGACATTAAGCTTTTGCAGTGCTGACAAACTTCTCGATACCTCTATCAGCGTTGATTAGAAGTGAAGAAAATTAGTTAAATCATACTAAGTTGCATTCAACACCAGGAATAATGAGGAATAGGAAAGGTAATAATCAGCAATAGCCCTACTCAATACTATGTTTGATTGCAACTGAGTATGAAAAATAAAAGACTTGTTTGGTTAACTTTGCGCTAGCTGAAGCGCAACTCCAGCCCTTTCTAGTCACCAGTCTTCGTGGCATATCTTAAGTTTTCACGAATGATCCCGACAAATTCTAAGACCCATTATTATACCATAAAATCAACCTTATTACTGCTATGACAGACGATAGAAGAATATCAAGAGGATTCTCCCGCGTAGGCGATAAAAAAATCAAAAGAGCCTTACGTTCAGTTGATGAACAAATAACCGAGTCCTTAAGCTCAACATTGAGTGAAGTTTTTCCCAACGAGCTGCAAACATATATCAGAGCTGTCTTACAATTGTCTGGTCGCCCCGACGGGGCCAGTCTTTTAACAGGCCCCAATGTTGATATATCAACATCATTTTTTAATGAAGATCCCAATAAGAATTTTCCCAACATTTTTGCTACATATAGTAATGTCCTGACAGTTTCTAGCGATCTTAATTTCATCACATCAGAAGATGCAGAGGTCAAAATCATTTGGGGCCGTCATGGAAGTGATAGCCTAACTGGTTTTGACCCTGGCGTTGATAATACTGGTAAACGCAGAATTGATATTTTGGTCGGTGATTTTATCGATGAACAATTCAATCCCATACCAGGCGCATTGAACGCAGGTAAGTCTTGGTCAGACAGATTTATTTTGGGTGATTGGCAAAAACCCTACTATGTTGAGAATGACGAAACTTTAGGTTTAAACCAATCAGCTCTAATTTTAGACTTTAACCCCAATGAAGATACCATTCAATTGCACGGCGATCGCCAAGACTATGAAATAGTAAACACTAGCCAGGGAACGGCAATATTTTGGCGGGAGAAAAACGGTTATGACCTCGTGGGCATTGTAGCTGGAGTCTCTGATTTGAGTTTAGATGATGACTACTTCCAGTTCAAGGGCAACAAAGCACCAATAACAGTCCTCAAGGAGGCTGAACATATCGGCACTACGGCGAACGATTACATATTTAGTTCCACCGTAGATGCTCAGGGCAATTTCTTTGTTGGTGGAGGAACCGGTGATTCTTTGGCAGGAAACAACGTAGGAGCTAGGGATGCTTGGCTAGCCAAATATGATAGCAATGGCAACCTGCGATGGAGTAAACAATTTGGCTCAAGCGGCACTGAAAGCGTATGGGGTATGGCTAGTGACGGGAGCAATGTTTACGTTGCGGGAAACACCACAGGCCAGCTAGAAAATAACACCTCCAAAGGCGGTAACGATGCTTATTTAGCTAAGTACGATAGCGACGGGAACCAAGTGTGGATTAAACAGTATGGGACTTTCACACTTGAAGAAGCTTATAAAATTACCGTCGATTCTAGTGGCAATGTTTACGCTGCTGGTCACACTTTTGGCAGCTTGGGTGGGCCAAACCAAAACTTGGGACAAGGCGAAGTATTTGAATTACCATCGACAGATGGCTACGTGGCTAAGTTCGACAGCAATGGTAATGAATTGTGGGTTGCCCAGTTTGGTACGATCACACTTGACGACAATTGGGGTCTCGCAGTTGACAACAATGGCAATGTCTTCGCTGGAGGAAATACAAAAGGCAGCTTCGGAGGGCCAAATGCCGGGCCAGCAGGCGAATATGATGCCTGGCTAGTGAAGCTGAACAAAGATGGTCAAACTGATTGGGTGAGACAGTTTGGCACTCCCGATTATGACTTTATGTGGGACATTGAAACTGATAGTGTAGGCAATGTCTATGCTACCGGATGGACTCTGGGAGACCTGGGAGGAAAAAATGCCGGCGCTTATGATGTCTGGCTGGCCAAGTACGACACTAATGGCAACCAGTTATGGATTAAGCAGTTTGGCACTAGTGCAGATGATAAACCCTATTTAGATGGGATAGATATAGACGCAAATGACAATATCTACCTAACGGGAAATACAAACGGCAACTTAGGAGGAGCTAACGCTGGATCTTATGATGCCTGGGTAGCGAAGTTGGACAAGGATGGCAACCAGTTATGGCTGACACAGTTTGGTACGCCCTATTATGACACCGCTACCACGGTCACTGCCGATAATTACGGTAAAGTTTACGTTTCGGGAACTACTGAGGGAAGTTTGGGAGCTACCAATGTTGGGTCTTATGACTCCTGGGCGATCAAACTAGACGCTGATAACGGAAAAATACAAGATTTTAATTCTTCTAATTCTTATGACTACACGGGTCTTGGGAATGGGAATTTTTCAGTTTAGGGCAACAGGAATCAGATTTGATTTCTGAAAAAAACATCAATATCTGTAGTCTCAGTATCTGTAGGGTGGGCATTGCCCACCAAAGCTATAATCAGGAGTTATATTTCCAAATCCTGATATTAAAACCTGAAAATACTTATATATCATCCTTTTAGGAATCACATTGCTATTGATGGTTAAGAAAGTGTTAATAGAACAGTTAAATGAAACCCAAACGCGAAGGCTCGAATTAGCTAGAAACCTCGTTAACATATCCCCAGAAGCAGTTGAGATTCAACATCTAGTAGAGCGTATTCCTGAGATCATGTGTACAAATGACCAGCTGCGACCACTTTGGGAGCGGTGGGAAAAAGCAGGTATGGATGCAAAATCGCCGTATAAGTTTTTCTCTCGTCAAGAGATTACCATCTTAAAGGCATTCTTTGAGTATATCAGTTACGCCAGCGATCGCTTTATCTCACAGATTCATGAAGGTAAATAATGAAAATCCAGGCAAAATACTGTGTGATTGGCACTGGAGCCGGTGGCGGCATTGTCGCCTATAAACTGGCTCAGTCCGGTCAAGATGTTGTAGTCTTAAATACTGGTAAGATTCCAGAGCAAAACATATTTGAAAATGAACTGACGGCAGAGCAAAAATCTAATTTTGGTATAGGTAAGAGTATTACCTTTCCGATTAAGGATCAAGCAGACTTCAGCGAAGAACTTTATGCCGATGTTCCCGACAAAAGTACAACAAAGATTCCTCCAGAAGTCTTTCTGCACTTTCAAATTCAACATATAAACGGACTTCAGAACCTCTGGAATGGAATTTGCCTGCGCTATTCCCCAGAAGATTTTGCTAATCAGCATAATCATAATGGAAATTGTCAATGGCAAATATCTTATGAGGAAATAGCAGACCATTATAGTGCGGTGGAAAAGCTGGCCTTCGTTGTCGGTAGTCAAGATGGACTTTCACAATTTCCCGACGGCGATTTTATGCCACCAAAGCAACTGCGTGATATTGATGAACTCTTCCTCAGCAGCAATAAATACCTTGAACACCCAGAGCTAGTTTTTTTCAACAACCGCAAAGCCATAGACCTACGTGAATATTCCATGCAGAAATGTGTGTCTTGTGGCAGATGTGTTGGTGGCTGTCGCTCTGGTAGTGTATATAAGTTTTCGACCCACTTATACCCGCAAATTAAGCAGCTAAAAAACTTCCGTCTATTTGAGTATGCCCGTGTGATTAAAGTGGCATCAGAACCAGGGCAAAAAGCTCAAGTGATGGCGATCGACGAGCGCAACCATACGGCGATGGAGGTATCTGCTGATGTCGTAATTATTTCAGCTGGAGCTATAGAATCCGCTAGGCTGCTGCTTAACTCCTTTTCTCTCCAGTATGCAGGGATGGATCAAGTAGGTAAATACCTTCAAGATGTCCCATCCGTTGGACTGGGAACCAGTTTGATGAAAACTTGGTTCAAACCAGTTTCAGCGAACAGAGGATATGGAGATCATGTTCTTGTGGGCGGTAAGCTGAAAGCCAAAGAGACAAAATTTCCTTTTGTAGCTCAGTTTTGGTCGGATTTTATGAAAGACCCGATTTATCTAAATGATATTAATTTTCTGCCCCGCCCTTTGAAAAAAATAGTTGCTAAACAAATTTATCGCAGCACAGCTGCTTTAATTTTATGGGGGCCTTCTGTGCCACGAAAGGAAAACCGCCTGGAACTTTCAAACGATCTCGATAGATATGGGCAAAGACAACTGAATGTACTCTACCAAAGAGATCCCTTAGAGCTTGTGTTTAACCAGCAACTGGAAAAACTAGGGCGAAAACTCCTTCGTAATGCTTCTGGTTTTGTCGCCAGCCGCTTCGCTAGCCGTCCCGGTAAAGGCATCCATTACTCAGGTACTTGCCGAATGGGGGCTACGCCCGATCAAGGTGTTGTGGATAAAAACCTGAAGTTTTATGGCGCTGACAATATTTATATTTGTGACGGGGGTGTAATTCCCCAACTTAGCGAGAAACATCCGACATTGACAATCATGGCTCTGGCGCATCGCTTAGGCGAACATTTAATCAGGAGATACTCATGACACACACACAAACTGCAACCAAGCCATCAAGAATTGTTCTTGGTACAGATTGGATGATTGCTTATCCCAACTCAAGTAAGTGGAACATCCTACCTACTAGCAAGGCGAATAGCCTTTTAGAAAAGGCTGTTAGTTTAGGTATTAATGCTTTTGATACAGCCAGAGTCTACGCTAGTGAAGGTATCCTTGGTAGATTTATCACAGCTAACAAAATTGACCGAGAAAAGATATTTATTATCTCCAAAGGCGGTCATCCTGGTCTGTTCTTCAAAAATCCAAAACCTATTAGTAATGAGCGCTTGCAAGAGCAACTAGAAACCTCACTCAAAGCCCTCAATACAGAATATCTTGATGTATTTTTACTTCACTATGATGATCCCAGCGTTGCGACTGACGATATCGTTAGCTGGTGTTTAAACCTGCTGGAAACTGGCAAAACCCGACAAGTAGGTTATTCTAACTTTTCTCTGCATCGCCTCAAAACTATCACGAAAGCTTTAGAGTCTGAAGGACATATTCCCTGGGTGAGTGCAGAGTTTAATTGCCTTCCCGTGCAAAATGAAAGATGGAAGGGCGCACAAAATATCTCGCAAAATTTTGACTACCTTCAGTTTCTAAAAGATAAGAATATTCCATTCCTTGCCTATTCTGCTCTTGGTAGGGGCTATTTAAAAAAAAAACGGATCAAGTAAAAAAAGAATATCCTCTGCCAAAATCTCTTGATGTTTTTCTGCAAAAAATCACAGGTGAGAAGAAAAACCAAGACACCCCGGAAATGATTACACAAATTAGTAAACTCACAAGCTTAAGCGAAAAATATCAAGTTTCGCCAGTCATTATAGCCCTTGAATATGTTTTAAGATTTTCCCAGGGTTTTTATCCTGTTTTGGGTACTTCTAACCCCAATCATCTAGAAGAAAGTCTTAAAGCCCTGGAAGTAAACTTAAGTGTGGAAGATTTTGCTGATCTTTCTGTAGTTCCAACAAAATGATAGCTATTATAGCAATAGCCGCGTAGCTTAGGACATTGATAAATTGTAAAAGCTTTATGAGCAGCCGCTTTGAAGCCTGTCACCTGTCACCTGTTACCTGTCCCCTGCTATATCACAATCCCTTGTAAGTACGTGACGCTAGAAGTCTAATTGTTGCTTACATTCATCCAAGTCTCACACACCCTACTGTGATTGATGGCCAGTTGCGGTAGCCATTCAGGAGGGTAATCAGAGAATGACGATTACAGGCGATCTAATTGAATAATATGGCGTTTCCACAAAAAAGCATGACTCATTTTGGTATTGTTTGCCCTAGCGCACCTGGTCACTTGAATCCAATGTGTACTCTAGGCTACGAATTGAAAAGGCGCGGTCATCGCGTTACTATCATCGGCATGGCAGATGCTCGAAATAAAACTTTAGAGGCGGGATTAGAATTCCAACCTGTAGCATTAAAAGAATATTCCGAAGCAAAGATAGCAGAGTATTATGCTGAATCAGGCAAAATGAGCAAGTTAGCTGCATTTCGCCATACGATTAAATTTTTCCGAAATACAGCAAGTATTATGCTGAGCGAGTTACCTTCACTCATAAAAGATACAGGTATAGAGATATTATTAATTGATCAAACTTTCCCTTGGGTGATAACGACTGCTGAATATTTGAATATTCCTTTTATCACAATTTGTTGCGCTTTAATGATGAATAGGGATATTTTAGTTCCTCCTTTTTATACTCCTTGGCAATACAATCCTAGTTGGTTGTTTTGCTTGCGAAATCAAATAGGTTATAAAATACTCGATTACCTCACTCAACCAATTCAAGATACGATTGATGAGTATCGTCAAAAATGGCAATTAGGGAAATTCGCCATAAATTATACTTTTCATCCTCAAGAACTGGCACAACTCACTCAACAACCAGCCGAATTTGATTTTCCACGCAGTTCTTTACCTGCGTGTTTTCATTTTACTGGCCCATTTCACTCTCAAGCAAGTCGAAAACCAGTTGCTTTCCCTTGGGACAAACTCAATGGGAAACCTTTAATTTATGCTTCGATGGGGACATTACAAAATCGTCTGATCGGTGTTTTTGAAAAAATAGCCGCAGCTTGCCAGAATTTAGACGCTCAATTGGTGATTTCTCTAGGAGGCTCAGCCAAACCAGAATCACTACCAAAATTAGCCGGAAATCCAATATTAGTGGAATATGCACCCCAACTAGAGTTACTTAAAAAAGCTACTTTGGTAATTACTCATGCAGGACTGAATACTGCTTTAGAGTCTTTAAGTAATGGCGTACCCATGATTGCGATTCCAGTGACTAATGACCAACCAGCAGTAGCAGCGCGGATAGTTTGGAGTGGAACGGGAGAAGCTATACCTGTAGATAAATTAACCGTAGAAAACCTGCAAAATTGCATAAATAAGGTATTAACAGATGATTCTTATAAGAAAAATGCTTTGCGAATTCAAGATGCGATCGCATCTTCTGGAGGAGTTAGCAGAGCCGCCGATATTATAGAGGAAGCCGTGTTGACTAAAAAGCCAGTTTTAGCTCGCTAGATAGTTCTCAAGTTAAATTAAGACAAAAGTTTTATTAGTCTTGTTCCCTAATAGACTCTCCGAAATATTAACTTTTGGAAGGAAAAATGGTAAAAAATCTGATGGATTTTCTACCATTTTTCTGAATGTCTATATTGTCTGATTATATCCAAAACTATCTATTACGAACCAAACAGAAGCCTACAACAACCAATATACAAACCTTTCAGCCAAAAAGAGCAGCCAAAACTTTTTTTGGTAAAAAAACATACTTAAAAAAGTTAAATGTTGGGCTACCAAAAGGTCAATATAATAGCTGGAGTAGAAGTAGATGCAAATGGATCAATAATAAATGTTTACAATGAGAAAAGATATGTGTAATATATGGTTAATAACAGCTCGATAACAAAATTTCCGAAAAGCATTTGAGGGAATTTTATTTCAAAAATAAGCATACTAACCAATCAGAAGGTAGCTGCCTTTAAATTTGCTCAATAATTTTGAGAATCAGTTGACAATTTTCAAAACCTGTATAGAAATTTATTTTCGATAAAAGAATACATTGAGCAAGACGATGAAATTGAGAAAATGCTCTGTTTGTTTCCATATTTTCTTTTAAAGATTACCTTGTCTTGATGTAGAAAATATTACTTGTATAGCGTTTAAATGGCTTAAAAAGAGTCTTGAGATTTTCCAGACTATACCAAATCAACCTAATAACAAGGAGCATTATGAGCGATAATGTGAGTTCAATAAGTACTGGTAAAATCGAGTCAACACAACTAAAGGAAACAGAAGAAAAATTTCAGTGGACAAAGCAGTGGTATCCTGTTGCCATAGCAGAGTGCTTAGATGCTTCCAAACCCCAACCTATAGAGTTATTGGGAAAGAATTTTGTCTTATGGCGGGATCACCAAGGCAAATGGAACTGTTTTGAAGACCTTTGCCCCCATAGACTTGTTCGTCTTTCAGAAGGTCGGATTGAGTCTGATGGAACTTTATTATGTGCCTATCACGCTTGGCGCTTTAACTCCAAAGGAAAATGCGTCAGTATGCCTCAATCGAAAGACAAGGAAAGTGAGGCACAAAATTGCGCTAGTAGTAGGTCTTGCGCTACAGTTTATCCTCTTCAAGAAAGACAAGGACTGCTTTGGCTGTGGCCTGAGTCTGGTTCACAAGCTTTAATTGAAAGTAAATTAAGAGAGCCGCGAGTTATCCCTGAACTCGAAGAAACGCCAGAGCGAATTGTTAATAGAAGCGCGTGGAACATCCGCGATCTTCCTTATGGTTGGGATTATTTTATAGAGAATGTTGCAGATCCCGCACACGTTCCCGTTTCGCATCACAATATCATGGGCAGCCGATACAAAGATGCAGGCTATTTTGATATGGTGAGTGTGCGAAAGTTATCTACTCAAGAAGGATTTTCTTTTGAAACTAAGCCTGCTCCGCCTGATATCGAAACATTAATTAATGATTTTCAGCCTCCTTGCGTGATGCGAGTTTATTCTGTTGATCAGCGAGGATGCAAATATATCTTGACTTTGTATGGTGTTCCTATCCGTCCAGGTTGGACTCGTTTGATTGGTAGTCAGTTATTCGTTAAAAATGACAAAGGAGAGGTTCCCAAAAAAGGTCTAGGTTTTTTTGCCTTGCCTATGCCTATTTGGTTAACTCACATTCTTTCTTCTATGTTGCTGCATCAAGATTCAGTTTTTCTACATTACCAAGAAAAATTTATGGCGCAGTCTCCTCAAGAGAAATGGTTGGCTAGAGTTTATACTCCCAATCCTTCAGATAAAATGGTCATTACTTTTCGTCAATGGTGGGAAAAAAGAGCTGGTGGGGAAATACCTTGGGATGAAAACTGCGATCGCCAACTTCCCCCTCCTGAATACGACAAACGAAATCTATTCGATGTTTGGAATACTCACACCAAACATTGTTATGTCTGTCAACAAGCATTGAAGAATATCAATCGTCTTTCTCTAGCTGCTTATGTTGTTTCAATTGCTTGCTTAACTGGGGGAATAATTGCTGATGCTCGTCATGTAGCTATTCAAGCAGTACAATTGTCTGTCTCTCCAGAAGCCTCTTCATCAGTTTTGAATTGGGTTCCACCTCAGAGTTTTTGGATAGCTATAATTGGCGCGGTGTTATTCGCTTTAATAGGCTATTTACTTAAAAAACTCACGCGCCTATTTTATGTTTATGAATTTGAGCATTCTCACAATCATTAATTTTTGACCGTGGACAAAAATAGCTACAATGCTTATCCTGAAACCTCTTGAGAAGCTGCGATCGCGTCACGTAAACAGGCTCAAAAGCAAGAGATGACGATAAGTAGCAAAACTACATGAGTAGGTTGTTAACTGCTCTGAGGACTGACGTAGAAAACTGTCTCACCAAATCTGTAACGATACTGGAATAGTGTTTGTTAAGGATTTGAATTTGGTGGGGCTTTTTTGTGGAATGTTAAGTAAGCACTATCTAAACACTGGATGGAGACAGTTATATCAAGTCCGGCTAATTACTTACGATATGGTTGCTAGGGTTGGTAATGGGTAATAGCGAATGGGTAATAGGAAAGATCAGTCTAAGTACCAATTACCAATTATCAATCACCAATTACCAACCCCCAAGATATGATAAGTGATTAAGCGGACATGATATTATTCAACATCCAACTTGTCTGACGAATCTTTGCAACACATACATTATCCATAAGGGCGCACATCTGTGCGCCCCTACTGTCGCTTTTTTCAAATTGGTATTAAATACAGTCAACCTAATTCGCAATTTGTAAGCGTTGGATGTTTTCATAATTCAACAATTTGCCAACTGGAAATTGCGAATTGCTTGGTCATTGGTAGCTAGCTACAGGTTTTTCCATATCTTGTATAATTGCGATCGCTCTTCCTATTCCATCCTCAGCTTGAATTTTCGACCCTAAATTGGCCGCACGCTGACGCATCGTTTGATCTGTCATAGCTGTTTGAATCGCTTCCGTCAGTCCCTCAACCGTTAGTTTCTTACGGGGAATAGGCTCTGGCCCAACCCCTAATTCGGCTACACGTTTCCCCCAAAACAGCTGATCAGCACCGAAAGGAATAATGATAGAAGGAACACCGGCTCTAAGACCTGCGGCTGTTGTTCCAGCGCCACCGTGATGTACAACAGCCCCGACACGCGGGAAGAGCCACGAATGGGGGATTGAGTTCACCATAAAAACTGTATCTGGTAAATCTTCCTTGTATAAACCGCCCCAGCCAGAGAGGAATATGGCACGCTGTTGAGTTCTTGCAAGAGCTTCCAAACAGAGGTCGGCGGTTTTTCCAGGGTCTTGATTGCTCATACTCCCAAAGCCTATATAAACAGGGGGTGGGCCGTCCTCTAGGAAAGCCATCAAGTCTGAAGGCGGAGTCCAATCAGATGCTGAATCTAAGAACCAATAACCAGTGACATGAATCTTGTCATCCCAATCAGATGGTTTGGGGATTACCGACGGACTGAAACCATAGAGAATTGGAGACTTATGAAGGATATCGCTATTGTATGGCCCCCAAAATGGGGCGGAGGGCAAGTCAAGAACTTCCTTTCGCGCTTGGCTATCGCCTAACCGAGATGGCTGCCATACAAACTGTTGGGTTAAATGATGTGAAAAGCGATTAAAAATACCTCCCAGTTTGGATAGAGATTGGGGAAGAATCACACTAGGAAAGGCTTCTGTGGGAGTAAAAGGAACTACGTAAGCCTGAACAAACGGCAGCCCCAACTTTTCTGCAAGGGAGACACCAAGATACAATCCCCCCATACCTGCAAGCACTATATCAATCCCCTGACAAGCTGCTAAACCTTCCTTCGCCCCATCAATAGCTAGTTGTTTCCCTTGTTTGATCATCTTCAATGATACTGTGAGAAAATCCCCTTTCTCTACAGCCTTACGCATTTCTTCGCTTTGAATAATCTCTTGTACATTGCCTTTGATAGGCCAAAACTCTATCCCATGCGAACTTACCAGATTTTCAAAGTTTTCATGGGTTACTAATCTGACTACGTTACCGGCTTTTTTTAAGCCCGCTCCCAAAGCAATATAGGGTTGAACATCCCCTTGAGTTCCTAACGCAATAATTGCAATTCGCATAAGTGTCACCGCAATAATTTTGGAGCTACATTACTTACTATCCTAAATACATTGCCAAGAAGTTGGACAAGCCTTTATTTTGACTTTGGTTTTAACCCAATATCATAGGGAAAGGCAGAGGGTTATCAAATAATTCCTCTCTCTATCAATAGGGTTGTAAGTCGTCTCTGTTATAAATTTCCGCAAAAGTAGAGTTGAATTTTGGCAGTTTGGATTGTTGTTAATTTAGTGTAGGCTAGTTTAATTGTAATATTCATGGCAAAGTCATCTAATAGACTCCCCTGTGAAGCTAGCCCAGTCAAAAAGCCAATTATATCCAAATTAATTACTTAAGCTACTACGCCCAAAGGAATGTCAACGCTACTGAGAGGTAAGATGGCATTCAAAATAGCGATCGCATCACCTGTCTGTTTGATTATTGCTCAGGGGTGGCGTTGGCAATATCCCTTCTCTGCAATCATAGCAGCAATTATAGTAATGTCATCTATCCACGGTGGTACAATGAAGCTAGTATTCAGCGATTGATTGAACTATCGGTGCTGTAGCCGGAGCTATGTTTGCAATCACTGTAGGTAGCAATTCATGATCACTAGCGCTGTGTGTTTTCCTGACAATATTTTTCGCTTCTGACTTTAAATTTAACGAAGCAGCAAAACTAGCAGGGTATGTTGCGGCGATCGTAAAGCGAATAGTTAGGAAACTCAGCGAACAGACTTTGATAATTTTCTCAAAATCTGAAATTATGTTATGTAAATCTCCGTATTTTGCAGCCTAATGATGCAGATATCCGAGTAGCTGAACTTCTCAAACAGGTTAACCAAAAGCTCAAAACCCATGACGAGAAAAATATTAACTGGACTGAGTTCACAAGCTTACGAACACCCTTTTGATCGCCAAGCCTTAGCTGCTCTGCAAAAAATACCAGGTGTTTCTTTGCTGATTAAAAAAATTAACGAGTACGGTATTGATCGCTTATTGAGGTTGCAATGTCTTGGGAGTGAAATAAGAGTCACTCCCCGAAATTTCCCTCAATTGCATGAGACATTTGTGGAAGCTTGCCAAATCATAGATATTGATCCAGTTCCTGACTTACATCTGTGTCGAGGTACAGGTCATATTGACACACATATTATTGGGGTAGAAAAACCGATTATCAGTATTAATTTAGAAGCAATGGAGTGGCTCGATAGGGATGAGTTAATTTATTCCTTGGGACACGAAGCCGCCCATATTAAAAGCCAACATCTAATATATCATCAAATGGCTATTGTCATGCCCGTTTTAAAAGATTTGATGAGCAACAGTACATTGGGATTTGGTGGCTTAGTGGCTAGTGGCATGGAGTTGGCTTTATATAATTGGCGAATGATGGCTGAGTTAACAGTTGATCGCGCTGGTTTGCTCGCTTGCCAAGATGTTAAAGTAGCAATTAAGGCCCTCTTGAAAGCCACAGGTTTGCCACCAGAGTACTTGAATGATGTTGTCGTTGAAGATTTTATTTCTCAAGCCCGCGAGTTTCCATCTGTTAGCTTTGATAGCATAGATCGAGCAACCAAAGTATTAAGTTATACTAATAATCAACTTTCTTGGTCGGTGATGCGTACTCATGAATTATTGAAATGGATTGACTCAGGCGAATATGAGAATGTAGTTCAACAAAAAAAATTGGAGATTCCCGAAACAACAGAGGGGTGGAATTTTTTATCTTCTTGGTAAATTTTAGACTAGGGATAGATATTCAGTCCAAGAAATCTTTATAAATCCATTCACGCCCAGCTTGTTCGGCTGCTTGGGCTGTGAAATATATTTTGCGTTCTCCGAATACAGCACCACCCAAACTGAGAAACCGGAACTGCCAGCAATCGGTTTCTGTGTAGAAAACCAGTAAAGTCAACCCCCTGATACCAACAAGTAGGTGAATTTTGACTTGGTTGTCTGTCATTACTCAGGTGCTATGCCTCGTTAGTACTTTAGCTATTTATTATGCCAAAGGACTTGCTTGACGGCGACGGTACAAGTAATGGCTAATATTTTACCGAAAAAATGGGGAGTAGGGACTGGGAAAAAAGCGCTATGTCTATGTTTATTTTTATTTAATCACTTTGAGCAGATAAAAATAAATGTAGTTGCGCTGAGGACTCGCCTTGTACTATGGAAAGTAGAGTTGTTCATTGATTAATATGTCATCTTCTCCAAAACCTTTAAATTATCCACTGCCTCGTAAGAGCGATCAAATTGATGATTACCACGGTACTTTAGTCGCAGATCCTTATCGTTGGTTGGAAGATCCAGACTCAGAAGAAACTAAGGCTTGGGTTGAAGCAGAAAATAAAATTACTTTTGCTTATCTAGGTGAAGTTGCTGTAAGAGAAAAAATTCAACAGCGTCTCACCAAACTTTGGGACTATGAAAAATATGGCATTCCATTTAAGGAAGGGGAAAATTATTTTTATTTCAAAAATAATGGGTTGCAAAATCAAAGCGTTCTTTATACTTTGAAATCACTGGATTCTGAAGCAAGAGTTTTACTTGATCCCAACAAACTTTCTGCTGATGGCACTGTTGCGCTTTCGGGTTTAGCTATTAGTGATAATGGTAAACTTTTAGCTTATGGTTTATCTACTGCTGGTTCTGATTGGCAAGAATGGAAAGTTCTTGATATAGAAACGGGTGAAGACTTGCCAGATCATCTCAATTGGATTAAATTTTCTGGTGCATCTTGGACAAATGATAATCAAGGCTTTTTCTATAGTCGTTATGATGAGCCAAATGCAAAAACTAAGTTAGAAGATGTCAATTATTATCAAAAGCTTTATTATCATCGCTTGGGTACGCCCCAATCTGAAGATATATTAATTTACCAGCGCCTTGACGAAAAAGAATGGGGCTTCAGGGGTTATGTAACTGAGGATGGTTGCTATTTAATAATTTTAGTTTGGTTAGGAACTGATTCTAGAAATCTAGTTTTTTACAAAGATTTAACTCAACCGAATGCTGAGGTTGTAGAACTAATTAGTCAGTTTGAGGCAAATTATAGTTTTATTGAACATGATGAAACTGTGTTTTATTTCCGCACTGATTTAGATGCCCCAAGGGGTAGAGTAATTGCTATTGATATTGCCAGACCAGATAAGGAAGCATGGCGAGAAGTTATCCCTCAAGATAAAGCAACATTAGAAAGTGTAAATGTTCTAAACAATCAGTTGATTGGGGATTATTTAGAAGATGCTCACTCCCAAATCAAAATATTTGACCTCAATGGTACATTCATTAAGGAGGTAGAATTGCCAGGGCTTGGTTCTGCGAATGGCTTTGGTGGTAAGCGTTATGATACGGAAACTTTTTACAGCTTCACTAGTTTTACAACCCCAGTGACTATTTATCGCTACAACTTGATAACGGGAAAAAGTGAACTTTTTAGACAACCAAAGGTAGATTTTAATCCAGAGGATTACGAAACTAAACAAGTATTTTATCAAAGTAAAGATGGTACGCAAGTACCGATGTTTATTACACACAAAAAGGGGATTGAATTAAATGGCAATAACCCTACTTGTCTTTATGCTTACGGTGGTTTTAATATTTCGCTAACCCCAAATTTTTCTGTAAATACCTTGGTATGGATGGAAATGGGCGGTATTTATGCTTCGGCTAATTTACGCGGTGGTGGGGAGTATGGCGAAGAATGGCATCAAGCAGGGATGAAGGAGAAAAAGCAAAATGTTTTTGATGATTTTATTGCGGCTGCTGAATGGTTGATTGCTAATAATTATACAAGACCTGCAAAGTTAGCGATCGCTGGGGGTAGCAATGGCGGTTTATTAGTCGGTGCTTGCATGACTCAGCGTCCTGAGTTATTCGGCGCAGCTTTACCCGCAGTTGGGGTGATGGATATGTTACGGTTTCACAAATTTACCATTGGCTGGGCTTGGACTGCTGAATATGGTTCACCTGATAACCCAGAGGAGTTTCCCGCACTCTATGCTTATTCACCTCTGCATAATCTCAAACCAGGTACAGCTTACCCAGCTACTTTAATTACTACCGCAGATCACGACGATCGCGTCGTTCCTGCTCATAGTTTCAAGTTTGCCGCAGCTTTGCAAGCGGCTCACAATGGTGATGCACCAGTTTTAATTAGAATTGAGACTAAAGCTGGACATGGTGCAGGTAAACCGACTACAAAAATTATTGAAGAAGTCACAGATAGATGGGCTTTTCTGGTGCGGACTTTGGATATTGAAGTTTAGGGGACAGTTGACAGTTGACAGTTGACAGTTGACAGTTGACAGTTGTTATTCTCCTCATCTCCCCCATCTCCCCCACTCCCCACTCCCTATTCCCCGCCTAAAAGTTGTTTGATGATGAGAACTGATGTCACACCAATCATTGCTATCAGCGTTAAACGTCCACCTGGAACTAAAATTTGCTGAAAATGATTTGATTGGCGTTGTTTCCAAGTCATCAAGGCGGGGATAATTCCACCTAAGATGGAAATGCTGAAAGTGCCAGCAAAATCTAAGGCTGTGAAGAATATATGCGGGTTTACTGCACCTAAACTCATGGGAGGTAATAAAATCAGCGAATATAGTGATAAACGTTTATTTGGTTCACTTGGGGAAACTACAAAAATATCTTGAAATAAATCGAATAAGCCGTAAACAAAGCCAATAAATGATGTAGCGATCGCAAATTCGGAAAAGATAGACACCAATACCCCTAACCATTCTCCCGCACCACCAGCCCGGAGAATCTGCAATGGGTCAAAGTTAACGCCATTTTGTACTACATCTGGGGTGACGCTGCCTAAAATCACCGCATTCCACGCCAAGAACATAATTAGGGGAATTGCTGAACCCCAGAAAATAGATTGGCGAATTTTGCGACTATCTCCTTCTAATTGCGTTACCACTACAGGCACAACGTTATGGTAAAAAAGTGCTACCAACATCACAGATACAGCACTTCCCACCGCACCCCAATCTTGGACTAAAAATTGTCCGCTTTTAACTTGTCCTGCGGCTAAAAATAGCAGTCCGAAGAATGACGTAATCACAATGGCAACAAAAGCACTATTCAATTTTTCGACAAACTTTTCTCGTCCAAAATACAAAATGCTGCCAAATAGGAGGGTAAATACTGTTCCCCCAAGCCATGTAGGCGGTGTGGATATCCCCCAAAATTGAGCGATCGCAGAGATTAAAATCTCTCCGCCTTGGGTGACATAAGCTACAAGTAAAGCATAATGCAGAAACAGATATGCCCCACCAGCAATTCTCGCCCCCAATTTCCCCAGGGTACTTTCTACCATTGCCAAAAAGCCGACACTCAACCGCCCCTCTAAACGGATGGAGTTTAAACTTACTTCGGCAATTAACAGTCCACAAATGAGGGCGTATAACCAAATACCTATTAGCAATACGGTAGACGGCACAATCCCAGAAGGCATTGTCACCGCAGGTAATGCCAAAATACCAGCGCCGACGGTTGTTCCTGCAACTAATGCCGTACTGCCTAATACGCTACCCGGTTGATGGGTTAATTTGTTACCCTCGATTTCGAGGCGGGAAAACAAGCGTGATTCTGGTTGATGGCTCATGAGAAATAATTCGTAATTCGTAATTTGCCTCAGCGCGGAACAACAGTTTGAATCACCGTGACTTTATTCCGGTGAGAGTCAATTATTTCATATTTCCAAAGCAACTTAACAAAAAATCACAGCAATCAACAATTCCTCTGTTTCTTTTTGGTATAGAAAACAGTGAATGACAATGTAGTTAAAAGCAAACCCCACGCGGAATTACTTTCTGATACCGCCCGTACTTCACTTACTACGGTAACATTTTCATCTAACGCATCACCTGTATTATTGACATAATCTAAAGCACCTCTGTCATCAAGTGCATAAGCCCGCAAGAAAAGCGCACTCCACCGAGCGATAGTTTCAATAGATTTTTTTTGGGACAAGGTAGGTGTGTTAGGGTCTGGTCTAGCACCAGCAGGATTATTATTATTTGTGATGCCATAATGATTAGCACCTTCAACTGTAATTAATGCTTTGGGAGGAGCTTGGATTAATTCATAATTTTTTTGTGTTGTTTCTGGAGTAATTGATGAACCGTCTAACGTTCCTCGGATTAAAGCTATGGGAATCCCGTTATTTCTAATTGGCAGAAATTGACCTGTACCTACAACTGTATTCGTAGCATAGAAAGCTGCTGCTTGTAGCTGTTTCGGGCGTTTAAATTCTTCTTCGCAAAGGGGGTAAATACAAGAATTGTCAATGGCGGTTAGACCAACTGCACCACCAAAAGAGTGACCTACTAATACGAAATTATTTACATCGAGAGTCTCAGCAATCGGGGAACTGGGATTAGAATTTTCTGTGGTCATAAAATCTAAAACATCATTAATTTGTGATGTTTCTGGTACTAATCCAGTAAATCCAAAATTTGGCAGAGAACGGATGTGTTTTGGAACAACTACTGTAAAACCGTAACTAGCTACAATACTGGCAAATTGGGAATATTCTGACGGATTAACACGTGATCCTGGTAACAGTAAAGCAATAGGAGTTTTCTGGCGATTGAGATTTGAACTGGTAATGACTGGAAAATAGATATCTGCGTCATCTCCGTTAGTAGTAATAGTTGTTTTATAGCTATTAACTGATGAGTAAAGAGGCTGGGGGCTGAAGCTGGAGGCAAGGCTGATATTTCCACTTGCCAAAACTGCTGGCAAGCTAGCAAATATTGCTAATAAATTATATTTTATTTTTGATGAAAATTTCATAATTTTATCTGACGATTAAAGGGCGAAAATTATCCAAAATTCATTAAACTTGGAAAATTCCGCTTAAATTATATAAAATAAAAGTAATTTAGCAAACCGAAAATATAGCAGGGGACAGGTGATAGGTTCAAAACCCGTTTACTGTAAAGATTTTGTGATTCCTCAGTGTCCTAACCTATGTGGCTACTGCTATATTAATTTTATGGTGAAGCAACAAGCGACAAGGAAAGAATCGCCGCATTTTTAGGGCGGTGAGAATGTCAAGAAATCCACATTTCCCCCACTGATAATTACACCCACTCTCTTTCCAGGGGCGGTAACTACATCTTCCAGTAAAGCGGCTGCGGCTAAGACTCCAGTGGGTTCAACAACTATTTTCATTCTTTCCCACAGGAAAAACATGGTGCGACTAATTGCTTGCTCTGAGACTGTCACCATATCATCGACGTATTGTAAGACTAAAGGAAAGGTAATCTGTCCCAGGCTGGGAGTCCGCGCACCATCGGCGATTGTCTGGGGATTTTTGACGGTTTGTAGGGTTTTGGTGTAAAATGAACGAGTTGCATCATCGGCTAATGCTGGTTCTACCCCAATGACGCGCACATCAGGTAACAAGGCTTTAGCGGCGATCGCACAACCGGAAATTAATCCCCCACCGCCACAACAAACCAATAGCAAGTCCAATTCACCAACCTCTTGCACCAGTTCTAAAGCGGCTGTACCTTGTCCAGCAATGACATGAGGATGATCGTAGGGAGGGATGAGGGTTAAAGCGCGATCGCTTGCTAGATTTTGGGCTAATTCTTCGCGATTGGTTTCCTGACGATTGTATAAAATTACCTCTGCACCGTAACTTTTGGTAGCGGTTTGCTTGACTGCTGGTGCATCATCAGGCATAACAATAGTAGTAGGGATGTTGAGTAATTTACCAGCTAGAGCGATCGCTTGCCCATGATTTCCTGATGAAAAAGTCAACACACCTTGATTTTTCTGTGCGGGTGATAGCTGTGCAAGTGCATTATAAGCACCTCGAAACTTAAAAGCCCCGGTACGTTGAAAATTCTCGCATTTAAAAAATACCTCGCAATGAGTGCGATCGTTAACAGTCCGAGAAGTCAATACAGGTGTGCGATGGGCTATACCAGCAAGACGCTGCTGGGCGGCTCGTATATCATTTATACTGACGGAGTTAGATTGAGACATTGATATAGTACAGGGCTTACGCAACTGGTACAATAGTAGTAGCGTGTCCAGACTAAAATAGTGCAATACCAATCTATCATCTGCGTTCATCTGCGTTCATCTGCGTTCCTTTTTTTTCAAATCTATTGCCGCATTTTAGCATTACCACGCCAGTAGTAGCTTGTCAAGGCTAAAATGTGGTAATTAATTTGAAGAAATCGAACGCAGATAAACGCAGATAAACGCAGATGGGTAGGGGCGCACAGCTGTGCGCCCCTACAGATCATCATGTGTTGCCGAAATTTTTTTGAATTGGTGTCATATATTAGATTGTTGGCTAATGCACTATTTTAGCCTTGACACGCTAGTAGGGTGCGTCAGATGTAGAAAATCCTTGAATATGTACGAAATTATTGGGGCTGACGCACCCTACAGTGAGTTTGATTATGACACTTGCGTAAGTCCTAGTGGAGTGTACACCGTATTTATACGCGCACCGTTAGGTGTTGATCTACCGCCACAGGCAATAGATACAGCAACTTCATCTTGCCATAAGTAAGCTTTACGTTTTCTTAAAATCCTTTCAGCCCAAAGTTCATCTATGAACCTGCATCTAAACTATCACCACCATTAAAACTGTGATATTTCAACTAAAATTATTTGTTTTACGCTGCTTTTCAACACTAGACAAATCGTTGGGTAAATTCATAAATTAAATCTACCCTTCCCTTACGCAACATTGCTGGATCTAATCTTTCTGTAGTATTACAAGTCATCAAAACAACTAAACGCTGCTTGAGATGAATCCCAGCTTCATCAATCACGCTTTGGTATAAAGTCCCGTCTAATAAACTTAAAATATGCTCAGTTTTGTTGCTATATTGAGCAACTTCAAAAGCGCGATTTTGGGCTAAATTATCTGCTTCGTTAATGATAATGCAAATTCTTTCTAAATAAGTAGGCGGGACAAAGTTAGTAATAGCATCGTGATCCAAAATAAAAATCACATACCCTAAAGGTACTAGAATTTCTTTAGCTACTGCTTGTGTCCAGGCTGTTTTTCCTGTTCCTGGTTCCCCGTGGACTACAACCGCTAGCTGATTTTGATTGAGAATAGCTTGCTGGACTGTATCTGTGAAGCTTTGAATGTCTGCGGGAAAAGTGCGGATGGGAAATTGGCTGAAAACTTTACCAACACGACTTTGATATCCACTCAGCATCACGGCTAAATCTTGAGTGGCTTTGTTAACTAATGGTGAGATATTTCTGGACATTAAAGTGTATTGTCGTCGTCCGCGATCGTAAGTTTCCGCTTGCAGCCAAATATCATGTTTTGACCAATAAGCATAAACCGTATTAATAACATCGATGCGTTCCCAATTAATAAACTTTTCTACAGGGTAATAAAACTCTCTTTCTGAGTAATATTGAGTGATGATATCAGGACGACCCAATACTTCCAAGAGACGCAAGACAGTAATCTCTTGCAGTCGATTAAGAACATAATCAATGGGAATGCTGTTACGGCTAACAAATTGCAGTATTGGTGTTTCTGTACTTAAAATGTCTTTGTAGTGATGGTCTGGTGATTGTGGATCAGGAGTTATATAATTCCAATATTTTTCGATTTCGTAGCGGGTATTTTCCGATACCAAACTTAATAAATTAGCCCACCAAGCATAATTATTTCTGCCTAAGATTTCCGCCAAATTACTAGCGATATTTAAAGACCTTTGAGTTAATTCCTTGGAATCGTTAGATAGTAGTTGCCATAAAAAGCCCCAGTCTAAGTCTCGCTGTAGTGGTCGCCAACCACTAGCTAGTAAGTTTTGACGATTTTGATTATTCTGAATATTATCGTTGCTTCTAAAGTAATCAAATTCCATATTTACCTAGATAGTGAATGCGTTGTATTTAGAGGGGGATAGGCAAGAGGCGACAGGGGAGAGGCTTAAAATCTGTTTGTTATCAAGATTTTATAATTCATTTATGCGCTAACCTATATGACGACTGCTATATTTTAAAAATTAATTCTTAGTCTTGAATTAAAATTATAGTTTTATGTTATTAAAAATAATACAAGTTTATATTTTGTAACTAAATACTGCATTTTGGGTTTTCTCTATATAATTACCATCAACGTTTTAGTAGGCAATACCCAACAAACATAATATAGAATTATTATTTGATTTTTGAACAAGTTCACTGCCTATGGAAAAATGTTATTCCCTCCTACCTGCCTACAAAAACTAATTCAATCATCAAACCGGATGCCTATATTTAAAAAATTAGGCATAAATTATATATGCTATTATCGGCTTTAAATCAGGTTCTACCCAACTTTGTCGGGATGCTGACGACATTAATAAATCTCGACTGTAGTATTCTAAAGACAGATTTTTATCACCATAGAGATGAATTAAATCATTAGCTAGATTTAATAAAGAATTACTTTCCGCACTTTTGGGTGTTTTGGTATATAGATAGGAACTAACCAGATAAATCCAGAATAATGTTATGGTTTCATGGTAGCCACTATTTGTAGTAGTTTTAATATTCATAGCACTGTTATATCGCTGTATGCCTTCACGTATCAGGTTGATTGCTGTTAGTTGCTCGTAGTGAATTAGATACCAAAGCGCAACAATTAAATGAGCGTAATGATTCCACTGGCTACGTGGTAAGGTACAGTTATTAAATTGATTAATCAGATATTCTATCTCGCTAATTGTTTGGTAGTGATTATTTGCTTCTGCCATCGTGTAATTTTGCTGAAAAATGACAAAATTCTAGAAATTATCAATGTTGATTTTTCTGATGATGCTTACTACTATATGAATTGCTAAGTTGCAAAATGTCTCCGATTTTATTTGACAATGGTCTACAATCAGCCGTAAATCATTGTTCCTTGTTGAAGAACAATGTTCACAGCTTGCTTCCTAAAAGGTAAGCCTAGTGTATCCCAGATAGAGGCTGCACCCAACAAAAGCAAACTATAGGAAACCAACTTTTTTGAAAAAAAAGTAATTATCTGTAACCTAACGTATCAACCTACGTGTATTTCTGCTTAGGAACGTGGCAAGTAAACTAGTTCAAAATATAAAGCTCTGTTGATTTTCGCTATGCCATGTTAGTTACTCTATTTTCTAGATAAGCAGCATTGTACTACATATACTACAAAAATGCAATCTGTAAGGAAGTAATTTAGCTGTTAGCACTGGCTGCAAACAATACTTAGGTAATTAAAATGAAAATTTATCACTCGCTTGGTAAGAGATTATACGGTGAAGAATGTAGCTTTAATTAAAGGAAAATCAATAATACCAAGGATGGCGTAGTAAAACCAGATTTTGTATAACAAGTTATCATAAAGTTAGCGGGAAATATTTCTGTAGGTTTGCTTATAATCAATCCATAGATATATGCTCAACTGACCAAAGTGAAATTCTTGTACCTGTTGGCTAGTTCAACAAAAGTGTGTAACTTAGCAACGGCAAAATGTAAGCCACTGGGAAAAGTTAGCTCTACTCTTAATTGATATTTTGCCTGCTTGTACAAGAATGACGGGAAATCCTAATGGCATCTTCTGGAGAAGCAATGTATTTAACAAATTCATTCATAAGTAATGCAAGGAAGCAATACTCTCAGCAGCCTTTAGTTTTGGCAGTTGAAGATCATGAAGACAGCCTATTGCTGATTAGTTACGCGCTTGAGTCCATTGGCTGTAGATTCATATGCCAGAAAGACAGTTCTGCAACTGTATTGGTGGCAAAAGAGTATCAACCTGATTTAATTATGTTAGATATCTTGCTACCAACCTTAAATGGGCTTGAGGTTGTACGCCAGCTCAAACAAGAAGCTTTAACTAAGCACATTCCAGTAGTAGCTGTCACAGCTTTAGCTACCAGAGAAAATCAAAAAGCAATTATGGGGGCTGGCTTCGATGAATACCTCTGCAAACCCTACATGATTGAAGAGTTAGAGGCAGTGATACAAAAAATACTAAGTGGTAATTTTCACCGAAATTCAGCTTATCAGCTGTGTCAAGAGTAGGGGTCAGAGACTGGGGACTAGAGGCTAGAGTTTTATAATGCAGATAAAAAGTGTTTTGATTCAAAATGGGGGAATATTTGAGAATCAAGCCTTCTTAATTCTCTTGCCTTTGGTGCTATTATTTGATTAAGGTTCATTTCAATTATTTTAAAGTCCGATATTCCCAAGGATTGACAAATTTAGGATCTCCCCAAATTCCTAGTTTTTGTTGTTGGGCTTTAGCTTCGGCTTGCTGCACTATTTCCTTGCTGGGACATTTGTTGAGATAGGGGCGGTAGACTTTGGCTAAACCTTCTTGTAATAATATTTGTTGTACCAAGGAGCCGTCTTTTAGTCGTACTTCGGCAACTTTACGCCCATAACGATCGCTATCTGTAATATTCAAGGTAACGCGATCGCCTGAGACTTGCACCAATTGTTGCACCCGTTCTTGTGCTTTCACACCCCAACTAAATTGATTGCGATCCGTAAAACGTCTACTTCGCTTCTCTTTATTAGTATGAGCGATTTCTGGCGCATCCACACAAGCAAAGCGCACAGTCACCTTTTTCCCCTCGCCATCCCGCACAACTAAAGTATCACCATCACTAACCCGTTCCACCGAGTCCCCAGTCGCACCAAAAAAGCGCTCACATCCCATCAAACAAAGCACAATCATCCCTACACTTAAGAAAATCAGTATTCTTTTAATCAACCTATTCATTTCATCTATTATCGGCTTTTAATTATAGCAGGGGACTGGGGAGGTGGGGGAGATGAGGGAGTGGGGGGAGATGAGGGAGATGAGGGAGATGAGGGAGATGACGAGGATAACAACTGTCCCCTGTCAACTGTCCCCTGTCACCTGTCAACTGTCAACTGTCCCCTAACCTTCCACCTCAGCCACTTCCTTGGGAACTCCAGCCGTTAACACCTCATGTCCTGTAGGTGTCACCAAAACATCATCCTCAATGCGAATACCAATTCCTACCCAGCGCGGGTCTGTTGGTGGTTGGTCTTCTGCTAATTTTGTATCTGGTACAATATATAATCCCGGTTCTACTGTTAACACTTGACCTGGTTGTAAAATCTGTGGTTTATCCTCACCGTGTTGGTAAACCCCTACATCATGGACATCCAACCCTAACCAGTGGCTGGTGCGGTGCATATAATAAGGTTTATATTTTTCTTCCTCAATTATCTTATCCACTTCACCGTGGAGAATACCGAGTTCTACCAAACCTTCCGTGAGAACACGGACGGCGGTATCATGAACAGATTTAAAGGTGTTTCCTGGTTGTACTTGAGCGATCGCTTGCTTTTGCGCCTCTAGTACAATTTCGTATAATATCTTCTGTTCTGGCGTAAACTTACCACTCACCGGGAAGGTGCGGGTAATATCTGAGTTGTAATAACCGTATGCACAACCAGCATCAATTAATAGTAAGTCTCCATCCTGCATCTGACGGGTGTTTTCGATGTAGTGGAGAACGCAAGCATTCACACCGGAAGCCACAATTGACGGGTAAGCAGGCCCCATTGCACCGCGCAGGCGGAATATATGTTCAATTTCCGCTTGGACTTCGTATTCAAAACGTCCCGGTTGGCTGAACTGCATCGCCCGGTTGTGGGCTTCAGTTGCGATCGCTGCCGCTTGACGCATCTGCACCAACTCTGATTCACTTTTAATTAGCCTCATGCTGTGCAGAATTGTGCTTGTATCCTCTATCGCTATTGGCCCTGTTCCCCGCTTGGGGTAAGTCCGCAGGAGTTTTTGATAATGGCTGATGATTTTGTCATTAAAATTGCGATCGCGTCCTAAGTGATAGTAAATGCGATCGGCTTTTTCTAAATACTGGGGTAATTTTTCATCTAATTCAGATATCGGGTAAGCTTCATCCGCACCGTAAATCTCCTTAGCTGCATCTACCCCACACACATAACCAGTCCAAACCTCTTTTTCTCGATCCTTGGGTTGGACAAACAACACAAACCGATGTTCTTGATGATGTGGCGCTAACACAGCCACAGCTTGCGGTTCGTTAAACCCAGTCAAATAGAAAAAATCGCTGTCTTGACGATAGGTATATTCTACATCATTGTGCATTACTGCCATTGGCGCACTACGAAAAATAGCTGTCCCATTCCCGATTTTTGCCATTAATTGCTCACGACGCTGCTGATATTCTGCCTGCATAAGTGTTCTTTTAATTTTTATCGTATTATTTTACACTTTTTGACAATAATGAATCGTCATTTCACCATCTTTCAGTAGTGGCTAATTTAAGTATTTTAGCAAGAATAAATTTAATCCTTACCATTCGTAATTTCGTAGGTATCATCTTAACTCTAAATAAGTTAGAAAATATTGATGCAAACTTCCCAAATATAAAAATCATTATTTTTAACGGTAAGATTATTTCTATTTTAGCTTTGTCTGTTCTTGGAAAACATTTTTATCAATAAATAGGTTGAAACAGCCTTATTATTGTCTAGATATATTGACATAAACCTAATAAAATAATCTTTTCATAATTGTTCATTTTACTCTTGAAATTTTCTCAAAAACCTTTAAAATAAGCCCAATCTCAATATATAGAAATCTTGATATTTTTGAGAAAATCAAAGTGATGATAAGGCAATAATTAAAATTCAAAAATGTTATTAAGTAACAGAAACAATAGAGTGATATCAGCTAAAACTTTGAAAAGAAGAAGTTTAAAAAATTATCATGCCAAACACAAACAACGGGAACAGGCAAGACGCATTTGGTTTATCATTGCAAACAACAAACAACTTAGTAAAATCCCTTTCAAATGACCTAACCATCGAAAGTTATAGCAGTAACAGTAGTTCAGCCACAACCTTTAACTCACTGTTCACAAATCCAGAAAGCAATCAAAATCCTAATCCTAATCCTTACTTAACCAGCGCGGCAATTTCACCTGATTTTAACGGCGATGGTAAAGCCGATAAAGTTTGGGTAAATACTCAAACAGGTGAAATTAAAGTTAGGTTAATGGATGGCTCAAGAACTATAGAAGAAGCTTCTTTAGGACAGTATGACCTCAACAGTTGGTCTTATAAAATTGCTGACTTTAACAGTGATGGTAAGACAGACTTCCTGTTGCGGAATAACAACACAGGGGAAAATAACATTGCTTTAATGGATGGAACCAGAGTTTCTAGCTTTGTGGCGTTAGATAGAGTTGATTCAGGTTGGAATGCTAGCATTGGCGATTTTGATGGCGATCGCAAAACTGATATTTTCTGGAATAATGCCACCACTGGTGAAAATGCTATCTGGACAATGGATGGTACAACCGTTGTTAGCGCCAACGTTTTAGATAGTACAGAAGCCGGCTTAACTGCTACTATCGTTGATTTCGATGGTAACGGTAGAAGTGATGTATTCTGGAGAAATACATCCACCGGCACAAATAGCGTATGGTTCATGGATGGCGCACAAGCCACCAAATACGATCTACAATCACAAGAAGCTGGTTGGGATTACACCCTTGGCGATTTCAACGGTGATTACAGAACAGATATCCTCTGGCGCAATTCTAGCACCGGTGAGAACAAGATTTGGACAATGAATGGTATCGTCGTTGCCGAAAACACATTAACCACGCTCAGTTCTGATTGGACTGCCAACATCGGTGATTTCAACGGAGATGGTAAGACCGATATTTTCTGGCACAATGGTACAACCGGCGAAAATACCGCTTGGTTGATGGATGGTGGCAACATTAGCAGTGAAGCCTTCCTAGCTAGCAATAACGCAGCTTCTAAGCCATACCTTGGCGATTACAACGGCGATGGTAAGACTGACATCTACTGGCGCGATCAGACAAATGGTACAGACACCCTCTGGACTATGGATGGAACTAGAGCCAGCGAATCTGCGATCGCAGATTCTCTAACTTCAGAATGGTACACTGCCTAGAAATTAGGGAGTAGGGATGGGGAATGGGCGAGATGAGGGCGATGAGGGCGATGAGGGCGATGAGGGAGAAAAAGAAGCAGGGGGGCGGGGTGCAGGGGGCAGGGGGGAAAATTCCTCTCCCTTGCTCCCTTCTCCCTGCTCCCTTGCCTCTTC
>DATNQO010000302.1:0-9588 GCA_036704005.1 Leptolyngbyaceae cyanobacterium
GAGACGGAGCTTGTACTCCGCCCCGCTCAAGCGCCCTGGAAGGGCGGGGCTTGTACCCGTGTTCCGCTCCGCACTCGCGTTGGGAGAAAGGGCTTGCTCCCCCTGCTCCCTGCTCCCTTCCCCCCTGCCTCTTCCGGTCAAACTAGTGAAACTTCAACACCTCCACCTGATGGGAAATTAGGGGTAATTTTTACTTTGGTGACACAACAGGTTGATGAGTGGTATGAATACCTAAAAAAACTTGGTGTGGAATTTGAAAAGCCGCCTACACTCAATGAGAAATACAATATATATCATTGTTTTTTACGTGACCCTAATGGTTATTTAATTGAAATTCAACGTTTTAATTAGGAAATGGGGGAAGGGGGAAAAACTTCCCCTATTCCCTCTGCTTCCTTCGCTCCTCTGCGTTTGTGGGTGATTAAATTTGCTTCAAGTTCAACTGTTCTTCAGAAACCCATGTACCGTGAAAACCATAGGGTACTCGCTGGGGAATTAAAACTCGCGCTACAGGTTGACTATTCACATCTTGGGCGTTAACTACAACCAATTCAGAACTATCTTCACTATTGTCATAAATGTAGGTGACTAACCAGCCGTCGTCCTCTGCTGTTCCATCGGGACGAGGTACAAACACAGCTTCGCCACCATAACATCCCTTTCCATATTCATGGGTTTGAGATTTGCCATTGTTGAAGTCGTATTTAATTACGCCATCAAACAATGGTAAAAGACTTTTTGCCGTCTTACCAGCATACCCATATTGGGTTGGTCTTCCTAAATGGTTCTCATTCACGCGGGGAAATTCTGCTGCAACATCATCTAACGTTTCCTCATGTACTTTGCCGGTGTTGAGATGAAAGCGCCAGCGATGTAAGCGGGGGATGTCTGCGTCGAAGTCGGTATTTGTAGATCCTAAAACAGAGGTGGAACTCATGCGACAAGCTATAAGCACTATTTCGTCTTTGTCTTCGTAGGCGTTGAGAGTATGGAAGACGTAGCAGGAGGGTGTTTCAAACCAGCGTATCTGGCTATTGTCGCCATGACGGGGTATAATGCCGAAGCGACTAGGGCGATCGCGCTCAAACATTAGCATAGGTTCTCCCCGTTTCATCCGTTCTACACTAAAGGTCAACGGTAAATCCATAAAAATAGTGTAGTTTTCGGTGATAGCAAAATCGTGCATCATCACACCCATAGGCAGATTTATAGGTACTGTCCGCAGCAGTTCTCCGGCTGCGGACACTACGCTGTAATGCAGATATGGTGGTGCAAATGAGTAGCCGAAAAACATCATTTCCCCAGTTACTGGGTCTACTTTAGGATGGGCGGTAAAAGCAGAACTCAGCTTGTCATTATAGGTGTGTTCACCAACAGTTTCTAATTCAGGAACTCGAACTGCGTGGGGTGCGCCGCCTTCCCATAGTGCTAGTAGTTGTCCTGCGTGCCAGATGAGGGCAGTGTTAGCAGTATTTTTACTAGGTAGGTCTGGTTGGGGTGGTTCCATAAACCCTGTCCAGACCGCTTTACCCGCCTCATGTTCAATTTGCCATCCCTTGGTGCAGATGTAGCGATTGCGATAAGTGGCTTTACCGTTATGAAGTCTGACACCGTGCAACATTCCATCGCCGTCAAACCAGTGATATTTACCAATGGGTGTCCATTGGGGGTTTGGGCCATTGCGAACAAACATCCCCGATAAGTCGGGGGGTATTTCCCCAATAACTTTTAAAGCGTCAGTAGTGATTTCTTCTCGGACAGGCGCAAAATTCCCCTCTAGATAGGGATTGACTGCTGTTGTCGTCATGGTGTTGGATGAAATTGCAGGTATATCTATTAACCATTTTAGCGATCGCTTTCATCCAACTTTGCACCACAATCAATAAATCTGCTTTAGGACACAGATACTTTTCTTGATTTGGACAGCCTACGTTTGAGGAACATCATGTAAGCACTAATGATGCCTAAACCACCTATAGTTGCAGGTTCAGGAACTCTTTCCGGTTCGTTTGGTTTAGTGCAATCAGCTAGAGCATTTCTACCGGTGCTACCTAAAGAAACATTACCATCTAAACAGATACCGACTTGAGCTAAATTGCCCAATCCTAGATTTAGGTCTGCTCCTGTATTTAATGTAACACCCTGTTGATTAACTTGTAGTCCCACCGTAGCTTGACCTGTTTTTTGAATAAGCTCTTTAGGGTTACTTAAGGACGGTAGTTGAACTTCACTTGGATTTAGAAGTTGAGTAGGATTTATAACTGTCGCTGTCGTCTGAGAATCAGTAGAAACTCCTGCTACTGAACTAACAGTGGTACTAGTGGTTTCTTGAAGTTGAGCAGTAATACTATTTGTCTGTGCAATGCTTGCTGTAGTATCAATCGTATTTTGAATGACTGGTGTGGTGTTATTGAGTATTGGTAATTGAGATTCAACTGGCTGTGTTAGTGTCGTTGTTTGAGAAGTTGTCACGACACCACTAGTAGAGTTGGTTGTTTCTAGGACTGGGGAAACGATAGGTGAGAGAACTCCACCAGAACCAGTGCTGCTAGTGGTTGAGGTGAGTAAAGAACCAGTGCTACTGGTAGTTGATGTCAGTGAAGGACTGGTAGTGTTGGTGAGGAGTCCTTTGGTTGATCTTAATTGGGCTGAGGCTGGCGTAGTTAAGGAACAAATTCCTATCAGGCTGGCAAAAATAGCAAGAAGATTTGATGCAGATTGCTGATTCATTGCAACTTCTCCCAAGAATATAAAACGTAGTGGCGTGGCAAGGCTAAAATGTGGCAATAGGTTTAGAGAAAATTAACCGCCGATAAACGAGGCAGTGCGTTGGGGCGACAGCGCCGTTCCGTAGGGAACGTAGAGAGCCGACTTGTAGCAACTGCCGTGCCGATAAGCAAGATGAGCGATTTTTCGCTAATGCACAAGTTTAGTCTTGACAAGCCAATACGTGGTTCAAAACAAGCTTTGGTAAAATCAATCTTTGCTAAATTTATTCCCCTGAACCACACAAAGGCAATCAATGAAACATCGGATGCTTATATAACTTTCTAGTGATTCTTTATTCATTTAAACATAAATTTCAGTATATATATTTAAATTTCCAAAATATTATTAACAATAAATACTTTAGTGAATCCTGAAAAATACGGAAATAACTAATATTTACCGTAATTTTTTTTAATTTATTTAGCTCTTAATTTATAAATATTTTTATGACAAAGTTTCATAGTTGATTTTATGAGGGTTTTTGAATAATTAAATTAAATATTAATTCAGTAATTAACTCTTCTATGGAAATTTTCAACCAATAAATATCAGTATTTTTTAAGATGCTGTATTTAAAATAAATTACATAAGCAAAAGTCTATTTTATTTATAGACTTAAGTCAGTAGCAAATTGATGCCAAATTTAGCAAGAATTAACGATGAGCCTACATCTTTATTTACTGCGTCACGGACAGACAGAATGCAGCCGCAATAATGCCTTTTGCGGTTCGATAGACTCGGAACTGACTCCCGAAGGGGTGCAGATGGCGAAAGCTTTCGCGTCTTCCTATAGTTCTATTCTTTGGACGGCGATTTTTTCTAGTCCCATGCAACGGACTATAGATACAGCCAAGCCATTATGTGAAGCGGTAGGAATTAAACCAGAACTGCGCGATGGTTTAAAAGAAATTAATTATGGTAAATGGGAAGGAAAAACGCCACAACAAATCAATGTTGAATACCATGATGATTATATTCGCTGGTCGGCTGACCCTGCGTGGTATGCGCCTACAGGTGGGGAGATGGCTATTACAATTGCTTCCCGTGCTATGGGTGTAATTGAAGAGATTAAACAACTTTACATTAGTGGTAATGTTTTAGTGGTTTCTCACAAAGCCACAATTAGAATTATTCTGTGTAGTTTGCTAGGAATTGATGTCGGACGCTTTCGTTATCGCTTAGACTGTCCGGTTGGTTCTGTGAGTCATGTAGAATTTACTTCACACGGGCCGCTTTTAAGAACTTTAGGCGATCGCACTCATTTAGACGAGGATTTACGTAATTTACCAGGAACTTGATTAATTAAAAATTAAATTTTTGATTTACGGATTATTTTCGGTGTATTTGCAGAAAACGTTTACGCCGATTTTTACTAGATATAATACGATGATTGTGGCGATCGCAGTATCAATTGGTATGCCATGTACTGCGGCGACGGCTACTAATGAGCCAATAATACTATTAAGTAAAAAAGCACTGCTAGGGTTTTTTAGTGTATTCTTTAATTTTCCCTTGTAAGCCATCATCACCACAAATTTCAGCCCGAATTTCATTCAGAGTTATTTGTAACAGAGATTTGCCTTTACCATAGTCGGTTTTACCGAATTTTTCTTGCCAAAGGTCATCAAAACTTGCTTCTAAATCACCGTGATGTTTTTCTAAAATTATTAATGCGTTTTGGGTTTGGGTATCATCTTGCAGTAGTTCCTGTATCTCTTGAATTTCGGTGATAGTTAAGTGAGTATTCATAGTATTTTAAATAGTAATATTTTATTGAATATTTGTAAGTTCAGCAATTAATTTTTCAGGTGTGAGAATGCGGGGAATAACAACTGGAAAATCGCCAGGGTTGCGAGTAATGATAGCATCTAAATGATTAATTACCGCAGTGCTGTATTGAATTGCGTCTTCAAAATGTTTGAAGGTAAGGTTTAATGCCATATTAATGGCGGTACTGTCTACTGTAATAATTCGGCAAAAGCTAACTATTTCCTTTAAGAATTCAATGGCTAAATTTAGACCTTTATCTTTACGGATAATATAGTAAAGGTCGCCAAAGGAAGATGCACAGATGTAGCCTTCAAGTTGTCCTTGTTCCACAAAGGATACAACTGTTTCGCTATTACTAAAAAAAGGTTGTCTTTCAAGGGCGACATCTAGAATAATATTAGTGTCTAGCAAGACTTTCACAGATTATGTTTCTCCTTTAAAGATTCCCATTTGGCTAGGTCTGCGTCAAAATCAGGAGGCGCTGGTTGTGTCTTTTCAAACCAACCTTGCAAAGCTTTAATTTTTGTTTGTCTTTTTGGTTTATCTGGTTGTGGTGCAGTGGAGGCTGCTGTAGAATCTTCTGTGGAGGAAACTGGCTGTAGAATAATAACCTCTACCTTACCAGGGGCAATATTCAAAGGTTCATCAATGATTAAGTGACCTGATTCATCGATTTCGGCGTTCAGTTTGTATGCCTGCATATTGCTCATCCTTTTTACTTCTAGAATAAAACACTTTTGCTGAAGAAGTGATAAATTATCAAATAATTCAATATAAAGATGCAATTTTTCCGTTGTTGTAGAGAAGTTGCGTGCAACGTCTCTACAGAACTTATGTGGTGCAGCTTCTCATATAATTAGTATTAAGCTTTAAGGTGTTTGATTTTCATTTACTTAAATTATTCATGAGGCTGCTATGTTCCCTCAGATTGAAACTATATTTTTGCGTCAGATGGCTTCGGGCGATCGCCTACATTTACAAGTCTACAAATTCATCGGCGCTCAACCTGGAAAAAAGGTCTATATTCAATCAAATCTCCACGGTGCAGAAATCGTTGGCAATGCTGTTATTTATCAATTAATTGAGTATTTAGTATCACTTAATGAGATTGATTTAATCGGTGAAATTTGGTTGGTTCCTGTCTGTAATCCTATGGGAACTAATGAACGCGCTCAACATTTTTCCCCAGGGCGATATTGTCCTTATGAGTCTAAAGATTGGAATCGCATATTTTGGGATTACGAAAAGGAAGCTGATGATTTACTCAGTTTTGCTAAGTTGCAACTTGATTTGGGTTTAGAAGAAATCCGTCAAAATTATCTGCATCTAATTAAAGAAAAGTTTGCTGAAAATTTGACACTAATTAACTCCGCAGCTAGTGTACCTTATACGGAAAGATTCCGCTATCAATTACAATCACTCAGCTTAGAGGCAGATTATTTAATTGATATCCATAGTTCCAACAATCAAGGTTTAGACTATGTTTATTACTTCCGCCATCGGGAAGACAGCGCCAAGTATTTCTTACTAGATTTTGGGATATTGCTAAATAAATATGATGGTGATGCTTTCGATGAGGCGTTTATTAAACCTTGGTTAGCTTTAGAAGATTGTTTTCAGCAACTGGGTAAGGAAATGAAATTTGATATAGAAGCTTGGACTTTAGAATTAGGTGCGGGAATGCAAATGAATCCTGATTCTGTTGTTAAAGGTATTCAAGGTATCAAAAACTATCTAGCTGAGAAGGGGATTTTACAAACTGATGGCTTACCTTTACCCGCCAGCAAATCTCATGAAATGTATTTTGCTCAAAGTCGGAATCGGAAAAAATATTATGCGATCGCCGGCGGAATGATTCAATCTAGAGTAAAATTAGGTACGCAAGTCAAGGCGGGGGACAAATTATATCAAATCCTCAGTTTTAATAAGGACAATCAGCTACCTAACCTGATCAATGTATATGCGGCTGAGGATGGATTAGTATATGATATTTCCACTAATCAAGCTGTTAATCAAGGTGAATTTGTTTTAGGGATTGTTTACTAAAAGGCTGCTTAATCGATTAATGGTCATCCATAACCACAAAATTAAATCGGTTAGCGCAGCAATAACTTAAATATATAAGAAGTTTTATAATCTATCTAAAAAAGTTAGTGATTGAATCTCCTCAGAAGAAAAGCATAGCATCTACATTAGATCAACCCCCTTAAGGAAAGATAATTTTTATATGTTTATGTATTCATATCTCATTTTTTTGAGAATCTATCAAAATGTCTTAAGTAGTAGATTAAACTGAAACAAGACAGTTCCCCCGAAAATCCCAGGGTGAATTTATGTGGGTTATGTGTCTGAAGAAAAAACTAACTTATCCCAGCTAGAAAATATGACGGCGGAACTAACAGTGGCTAGTATTGATAATTACATTTCTCCCTTCTCAGGCGAAGTATCAATCCCCCAAGCTCCACCTGAATTTAAATCGGGTTTTATCGGCATTATCGGTCGTCCTAATGTCGGTAAATCTACTTTAATGAACCAATTAGTCGGACAAAAAATTGCCATCACCTCACCAGTAGCGCAAACAACACGCAATCGTTTAAGAGGAATTGTCACTACACCAGAGGCGCAGTTAATTTTCGTTGATACACCAGGAATTCACAAACCCCATCATCAATTAGGTGAAGTGCTGGTGCAAAATGCCAAAATCGCCATTGAATCTGTAGATGTAGTGTTGTTTGTAGTTGATGGTAGCGTAGCTTGTGGAGCAGGCGATCGCTTCATCGCTGATTTACTCACCCGCAGCCAAACCCCAGTCGTATTAGGTATCAACAAAGTAGACCAACAACCCGCAGATTTCCAATATATAGATGATAGCTACCAACAGTTAGCAGGTGCATATCAATGGCCGATTGTCAAATTTTCTGCAAAGACTGGTGCAGATTTGCCCCAGTTACAAAAATTATTGATAGAACATTTAGATCATGGGCCGTTCTACTATCCCCCAGACTTGGTAACAGACCAGCCAGAACGGTTTATTATGGGAGAATTGATTCGTGAGCAGATTTTGCTATTGACCCGTGAAGAAGTACCTCATTCAGTAGCGATCGCTATCGACTTAGTAGAAGAAACACCAACTATTACCCGCGTCTTGGCGACAATTCACGTCGAGCGTGATTCCCAAAAAGGTATCCTCATTGGTAAAGGCGGCTCAATGCTCAAATCAATTGGTAGCGCCGCCCGCGAACAAATTCAAAAGCTAATTGCTGGTAAAGTCTATTTAGAACTATTCGTCAAAGTCCAACCAAAATGGCGACACTCCCGCATCAGATTAGCCGAGTTAGGCTATCGCGTGGAAGAGTAAAAAAGGGACTGGGGAGATGAGGGAGATGAGGAAGATGAGGGAGATGAGGGAGATGAGGGAGAACTGTTGACTATGGACTATGGACTGTTAACTAATGACTAATGACTAATGACTAATGACTAATAAATAAATGTCACTAAATACTGACTATCGTTTAAATTTACCTAGTGATGCTTCCCAGTTGCGAGTTTTAATTGTAGAAGATGATCCGATGATGCAACTGGGGTTAGAACAGTCGTTGATGGCGCATCCGCAAATAGAAATTGTCGGACAAGCAGAAGACGGCTATTTGGGTGTGCAAGCAGCACTGAAACTTAAACCAGATTTGGTGGTGATGGATATTGGCTTACCACGACTTGATGGTATTGCAGCGACACAGCAAATCAAAGCTGCGTTACCAGAAACTCATGTGGTGATGTTGACATCGCACAAAACAGAGACAGAAATCATTGCCGCACTTTCTAGTGGTGCTGATGCCTATTGTATCAAAGGTGCAAGTGTAGAGCGATTGTTAAATGCGATCGCCTCCGCCGTTGATGGTGCAACTTACCTCGATCCGCAAATTGCGCGTCAAGTGATTGAAAATCTCAAACCCCCCTCACCCAAAGGAAACAGCGCGAATTTATCTGCACGCGAGTTAGAAGTATTAAAACTCATGGTAGAAGGATTGAGTAACCCAGAGATAGCCGAGAGATTATATCTCAGTCCCAATACAGTTAAAACTCACGTCCGGGGGATTATGAACAAATTAGCAGTTGACGATCGCGTACAAGCCGCCGTTGTCGCCTTACGTTCTGGTTTAGTTTGAATTTGTCATTGGTCATTAGTCGATAGTCACTTGTGTAGAATTGTGAAGGTTTTGAATCGCTACATTTCTATACCTTTGTGCAAACCCTTGATTTTTCGTTTTCATACGTAAGTAATAAAGCGACAGAATAGGACTCAGACTTGAGTTTTGAAAGATACGTAGGGCGATGCACTGCCCACCAATGACACTAATGATATCTGTGCGCCCCTACAGATAATCGATTTGTTACAAATATTTTTTGAATTGGTCTAATTAACCCTTAAAAATTTTACAAAAATAGATTGATTCCCTAAGAAAAATACGTATATTTTGGTAATTATAGGGATACTATTTGATTTCTGAAACAATCTCAGTATTTGTAGGTAGGGCTATGCCTTGCAAAATCATGCTACTACGTATACACGTATTCTTCAAAAATCCTATATTAGGGAATAGGTGATAGGTGACAGATGACAAACTGCAAATATTTTCATAAAAATTGCCTAATACAAATTTCTGATAAATTTTCGGCAAATAAATGATGTAGAGATTGATATGTTAATTTCTATATTCAATAAAGAATAAAGCGCATCTTTACAAAAAAATTGTAAAGATCGAAAATCAGGCGATCGCCTACAGGGCGCACAGCCGTGCGCCCTTACAGATCATCGATGTGTTGCCAATATTGTTTGAACTGGTATTAAAACATTGATGAATTAGAAAATCCTTATAGGAAGAAGCTTTCCTTGCCTGTCCCCTGCTATCACCTATTCCCGCAAGGAGGCTCACACGCTCACCTGTACTCAGGTCAGTGTTGAGAGGAATTGCGGGGGAAAAGCGAAACATCCCTTGACCGATACTGAGCGCAAGCGAAGTTAGGGAAGGGGATAGTTGAGATTTTCCC
>DATNQO010000303.1:0-8444 GCA_036704005.1 Leptolyngbyaceae cyanobacterium
CGTCGAGCGATCGCATCTGCCATGTCGCTTTCTAACCGGGATATTCCTCACTATTATCTAGAAACCCGCATTGATATGAGTCATCCCCTGCAATGGTTAGAAGCGGAAAATCAAAAGCGGTCAATTAAAGAACGTATATTATCAGTAGTTTTACTGCTAAAAGCCACGGCGAAAGCCCTGACAGAAGTACCAGAACTCAACGGCTACTGGATTGACGACCACCTCCAAGTACAAGAAGCCATCCACATTGGTTTTGCCATTTCCCTCCGTCAAGGAGGTTTAGTGACACCAGCTATCCACCATGCCGACCTCAAAAATTTGGATGAATTAATGACAGCCATGCGCGACTTGATCGAACGGACGCGCGGTGGTCGTCTCCGCAGTTCGGAAATGTCTGATGCAACTATCACCCTCACAAATTTAGGTGATATGGGTGTGGAAAAGGTCTTTGGCGTAATTTATCCCCCACAGGTCGCCTTAATTGGGTTCGGCAAAATTTCCGAGCAACCTTGGGCAGAACGTGGGATGCTTGATGTTCGCCCAGTCCTGACGGCAACCTTAGCAGGAGACCATCGCGCTACAGATGGGATAGTAGGCGCAAGATTTTTGGAAGCACTGAATACTCATTTACAAGCGGTTGAAAAATTGTAAACACATCTATCACTAATCAAAAATTCAACCATGACTCCAACTTCAACTCAAACCCAAATCAAACAGACGATTTTGAATATCTTGAGCAAAATTGCACCAGAAGCCGATTTAGGAAATTTGCAAGCAGATGAAGATATCCGAGCAAAATTTGATATTGACTCCTATGATTTTCTCAATTTGATGATCGGGCTAAATGAGGCTTTTGGTGTTGAGATTCCAGAAGCTGATTATGGCAAGCTTGTAACTCTCACAGATATAATTCGCTATATTTTAACCTCTGCTAACTAACATTCAAAAATTTGGCAGCAATTATCAGGGGCATTTTTTTATTTTGTAATACATGGCTTGAGGTCATACAACTTCATCGCTTTACTCCTCAAGCTATCCGCTCTACATAAGCGTTTGTCGAATTCGCCAACAGTGTCTTTGAAGGTTTACACCCCTACACCCTTGCCTAAACTCCAGGGTGGTTTCATACAATCAGAGAAAAAAACTTATCTGTTTCAAAGCCTTTCCCCCGTTGGGGAGAGGTTTGGAGAGGGGTCAAAATCTCTGCTACAACAACAGAAATCAGAACTTATAAATTTTTCTTTTTCTGTATAAAACCACCCTGCTACACCCTTGCCTAAAGCCTTGATTTTTCGTTTTTATGCGTAAGTCCTGTTTATAAATCATCTTTCAGTCTAAATAACCTGTTGAAAATAAAGCAATTTGTGTTAAGTAATGTAAAGCCGTAACAATTGAGTTTGTGGTCAGGATTTTAGTCTTGACTACAAACTTTGATTGATTCATGCTGTTTTACTTATACCAATTTTCTATGAAATTGCACTAAATAAATGATAGTTAGGCAGTTACATCAAGAAACGGTATTAGTGGATTTAATGAATCTGGTGGTATGTTACTGAAAACAAATTAGGGAGATAAGCATGACTAGTATTTGGATTTGTCTAATTTTAGGATTAGTTGCAGGAATTATTAGCGGGATGACAGGTATTGGTGGCGGCATAATTATCTTACCATCTCTAATTTTTTTATTAGGATTCTCCCAGCAACAAGCACAAGGGACTACATTAGCATTATTGGTTTTACCGATAGATTTATTAGCAGCTTGGGTTTATTACAAACAAGGATACGTTGATATTAAAGTAGCTGCACTCATTTGTTTAGGATTTATTTTTGGTGGTTGGTTGGGTGCAAAGGTAGGAACAAATTTACCTGCTGGAGCATTAAGCAAAATATTTGCAATTATTATGATTATCAGTGCTATCAAGGTTTTCTTTACCAATCCTGCTGAAGGTATATAAGGGACTTCCAACTAAAAAAATATACAATTATTTTAGTGAGCAAGGGGAGCAGGGGTAGCAGGGGGAGCAGGGGAGGAAGAATTTCATGATGATGCTTACTCTCACCCATTGAGTAATTTATTTTCTGGAAGTCCCTAAGCAGCAGGAAAGTTTTAGAACATGGCATTTTAATTGACAAGGTTTGGTTTTTCCACGGCGTTTTAGTTAAGTATTGAATGAAACTAACTATAGTTTAAGCGGATATTTTGAGGAATATTTCTTAGGGAAGACTATCTTGAAGCTATCCCTAATTTAAAATTTGCAGAGTACAGCATCAGACTATTCCCTGTTCTCTGCTATATATCCTCAATTAGCCACTTTACATAAAACTGTACTAATTTCACTCAATCCACTAGAATAGTCAAAAATTTAACTATGACTACTGATACCAAGCTGTTAGGAAATATCCAGAACGAGAACTCATTTAACAATTCAGCAAATGAGGAATTGCAAGCAGCATCTGAAATCTTCCAATGGACAAAGCAGTGGTATCCAGTAGCAGTGGTAGAGTATCTTGATGCTAGCCGTCCCCATGCCATGCAATTATTAGGCAAGGATATTGTTTTGTGGCGGGATGGTTTTGGTCAATGGCGCTGCTTTGAAGATTTTTGTCCCCATCGACTAGTGCCACTTTCAGAAGGTCGAGTCGAAGCTGATGGTACACTTTTATGTGCTTACCATGCTTGGCGTTTTGACGCTCAAGGAAACTGTGTAAATATGCCCCAGTCTAAAGACGAACAGACTGCGGTTAGAAATTGTGAAAATCAAAAATCCTGTGCGGTGGTTTATCCTACCCAAGAACGCCAGGGCTTGTTGTGGGTATGGGCGGAAGCGGGAGAAAAAGCTCAGGAAGAAAGCCAGTTGCAGACACCGCGTATTGTAGCTGAATTAGAAGATGATTTAGATAGGGTGGAAAAGTCTCCTTGGAACTTCCGCGATTTGCCCTATGGATGGGATTATTTTATGGAAAATGTCTGTGATCCTGCTCATGTACCAGTTTCTCATCACGGGATTGTAGGCGATCGCTACAAGGATGCCAAATACTACGATATGATTCCTGTACGCCACATATCAACCCAAGATGGGTTCGCCTTTGAAATTCAACCAACACAAGGCAACATAGTACAGGCAATTCACGATTTTCAGCCACCTTGTTACATGAAAATTACCTCTACTTCCAAGGACAGTGGACAGTTAATTTTAGCTTTGTATGCTACACCAACCCGTCCAGGCTGGTGTCGTCATATTGGTTGCCAAGTTTTTGTCAAAAATTCTCAAGGAAAGAAACCCCAAGGATTAGCTTTTTTTGGACTACCTTTACCAATTTGGTTGGTTCATGTATTAGCATCGTTATTCCTACACCAAGATATGGTGTTTTTGCATTATCAAGAAGCAATTATTACTCAAAAAAGAAAGGGTAAATGGCTAGATGCAGTTTATACACCAAATCCCCAAGATAAAATGGTGATTGCATTACGTCGCTGGTTAGAAAATCGAGCTGGTGGTAGTATACCTTGGGCAGAAGCATATAACAATGACGTACCTCAAGCCGAAAAAGATAAACAAAAATTGTTTGATGTATGGACAACCCACACTCAAAATTGCACAGTTTGCCAAAATGCCCTAAAAAATATCAATCGTTTGACCGTCTTGAGTTATGTAGCTGCGACTGTCTGTTTATTTATGGCGGTAATTCTTGATGCTAGAACTGTGGCTATGCAAGCAATAGGTGCATCTCTGTTCAGCTTCCCCCCGATAGGATTTTGGTTAGCGCTTGCGGCTGGTATTTTGTTGGCTGTGTTGGGATATCAATTAAAAAGGTTTAGCCGACTATTTTATATATATGAGTTTGAACACGCTCATAATGATTAAGAAATTTGCCCACATTAACTCCATTACTAAAAGCGTGTAGGAAGAACATTGTCGTAGACATTGCAATATCTTTCTCAAAATACCTAATTACTTTCTCGTTTCTATAAATTTAGCCAGCAAACCGCAGTTTGTTGACTCATTTAGCTAAAATGCTTTTCTATTTCAGTGTTTTCCGCAAACAAACCGCAGTTTGCTTATTCATTTAGTTAAAATGTTTTCTTATTTCGGTGTTTTCCGCAAACAAACCGCAGTTTGTTTATTCATTTAGTTAAAATGCTTTCTCATTTCAGTAATTTGCGTATTTATCAATACTATTGCTTGTAGCAAAAGTGTTTGTAGATTTGCCAAAATTCTCTCAGGCTGATTAATAAGGAGATTTTTTAAAGTAGATAATATTAACTCTACAATCTGCTAAAGTGCGTATATGCGTAGACAAAGAAGCTCTCCAATATTAAAAAAAGCAGTGCGTCGTGCAGCCGGGATGAACTCAATTAATCCAAATTTAGATGTAGGTAATGGATTGACTCTACCTGCTTTCTCAAAACTAATTAATACAATGCAAACTAAAGAAAACGCATACAACAGCGCTCTTGCTAATCTGGATAAGTTGTATCAAGAAATGCTGGAAACAGAGCGTCAGTTAGCAGATATGACAGAGCATATGCTGATGGGGGTGGGCGTTGTCTATGGTAAAAGCAGTGTAGAGTATGGTATGGCGGGAGGTGTTCCCAAAAATCAACGCCGTAAGAGACTCCGAGGCGAGTCGCCAATTAATTCTCAACAACCCTCATTTGTTGCCAGTGTAGAAGATTACAGAAATGGAAATCAACAAGCAATAAATACCTAAAAATTATGCGATCGCCTTAATGAGATAGTTTGTAATATGCACTTGGCGATGGCGTTTCGTCCAGCAGAGTTGAGGGTTTTGGTAGTGAGTGAGTTAGAAAGTAAAAATCCTTAACTATATTAGAGAATGTTTGAAAAGTCATGATTGATTTATCAAATATTTTTTTAATCCTTCCTAACCCTCCTCTGGAAAAGAGGAGGAAACCGGATTTTTCTTGTTTCTTTACAAGGGGGGACTAAGGGGGGTAAGCAATGCGATTAAAATCACAGTCAATTACTTTTTAAACAACCTTTAAGGCAGGCATATTTTTAAGAGGCTTGATTTGTGATTGTTGTTGAAACATCAGCTTTTAATTTCACCCATGCAAAAAAGGGAATTGCTAAAAGCTGAGTTGCAGAAGAGAAAATAATCAGTGTCATCAGGGAATGGTCGTATAAAACACCCATGAAAGTGCTGCCTAAAAACCAAGATAAACCATAACCAGTGCTGAAAATGCCGTAAGCAGTGGCGCGTTTATTCATGGGAACCATACCAGCGATCGCCGCTTTTAAAATAGACTCTTGCGCTCCCATACCAATACCCCAAAATGCTATCCCTAAAAGCGCTAGCTGACTATCTCCTAAAAATACCAATGGGGCAAACAGACAAGAAAGAAATGCGGCAATAATTAAAATAGAAATGCCTAGTCTATCAAATAGGTAGCCAAAGATTAAGGCTGCGATCGCATCAACACCCATAGCCAAAGCATAAAACAGAGGAATGGTTTGTCCCGTGGCTATATTTGATTTTTGAAAATGGAAAGCAATCAGAGGGAAATCTGCATATCCCGCCGCAATAATTGCCACTGCACCTAAATAAATCCAAAATATTCGGGGTAATCCTTCTTGTTGCTTTTGCTCCTCAGTTTCCTCTTCAAAATCACTGGGATTAGGATAAATAAATTGTAATACTAACAACATCATCAATCCCAAGACCGCAGGTACAATCAAAATCGTAAAACCATTACGATACTCTCCCTGGAAATAAACCATTGCAGCCACAGCTAAAGGCCCCATAACTGCACCGGTTTGATCCATTGCTTCATGTAAACCAAAGCCAAAGCCTCTGCCAATTTGACTAACACCGTGGGAAAGCAGCGCATCTCTTGGGGGAGTACGTATAGCTTTACCAGTGCGTTCAGCCATCATTAGTCCTGCGGCTACTTCCCATCTTCCAGCAAAAGCTAAAAGCGGTACAACGGCAGTATTCAAGATATAGCCTAATGTTGTAATTCCCCAATATTTGCGTGATTGGTCGCTAAGATAGCCAATTACCAAGCGCAAACCATAGCCAATTAACTCACCAAAGCCCGCTACCAAGCCTACCACAGTGCCGCTAGCTCCCAAAACCTGTAAATAAGCTCCCGTAATACTCCGCGCCCCTTCATAAGTAGCATCGGCACAAAGGCTAACAAAACCCAATAAAATAACAAACCTCAAAGCGGCTGATTTCTGTGGCATACCATTCTTCATTATTTACGGCTTACATATTGAAGCACAGGTTGCCAAAAATCAGTTTTTGGTGAACAGATTGGGGACTGGGGGGAGATGAGGAGCAGAGGAGAACAACTGTCAACTGTTAACTGTCACCTCATCAAAATTAACCGTAGAGGATCTAATCTTACGTACCAAGGAAATGGTTGTTCTTTCATAGTTAGCCATTTTTCCTTGAAGATTTCTGCTTGCAGATGGTAATCTTGGGGGCTGTTAGCGGGGGAATGGAGTTTGAGGAATAATGTCATGCGGTGGGGTGTTTCACTTGTCCGCACTAGCCAGCAGGGGAAGGTGTTCTCTTGGTTGGGGTCGTTGGTAAAGTTGATTTGATGGGCGCGGATGCCTATGTGCGATAATTCTTGAGGAATTTGTTCAATTACCTTGAGACTACAACCCCAATCAATTGCTTCTACCTGTTGCGGTGATTGCACAACGGCACTAGAAAAGTTTTTACATCCGGTAATTTGGGCAACACTCATAGTCGCAGGATGCTCGAAAATCTCATATTTAGAGCCATAATGCACTGGGCTACCATGTTCTAACACCAATAAATTCGGGCAGATACGATAAGCTTCTTCCATGTTGTGGGTGACGAATAGGGACGCACCCTTGTAGTCTGCGAGAGTTTGAGTCATTTGCTGTTCTAATTGACTACGCAGATGGGTATCGAGGGCGGAAAATGGCTCATCTAACAATAAGGCTTCTGGTTGACTGGCTAAAGCCCTAGCTAATGCTACCCGTTGTTGTTGTCCTCCAGAAAGTTGATGGGGATAACGATCGCCTAATCCCTGTAACTGCATCGCCAAAAGTTGTTCTTGTACTTGCGATCGCATACTGTTAGTTGATAAATTCTTAGGTAAGCCAAAAGCAATGTTTTGTGCTACCGTCATGTGGGGAAATAGGGCATAGTTTTGGACTAAAAATCCAATGCGGCGATCGCGGCTAGGTAAATTAATTCCCTGTTCTGAATCAAATAAAACCCTACCATTCAAAACTATCCGCCCCTGCGTAGGCGTTTCAATCCCCGCAATACACCGCAAAATCATACTTTTACCCGCACCTGAACCACCCAACAACCCCAAAGGTTGCTCATCAGTAGTAAAAGCTACTTTTAACTGGAAACTCGATAATTGCTTCTCTATATCTACCAACAGTTCCACCCCAGAAGTAGACGCAGATAACAACGCCACCTCAGTTTCTTGTTCTCCTTGTCCCTTGTATCTTGTTTGTCCCCCTTGCTTCCCTTGTCTTTGCTTCTCCCGTAACTCCTGCCAAAAGTTAACCGCCAAAATACTTGATAGGGAAGTAGCCATAATCACAATCGACCAAAACCAAGCTTCATCCGTCGCCCCTGCTTCTACAGCAAAATAAATCGCCATCGGAATTGTCTGGGTTTGTCCGGGAATGTTACCAGCCAGCATTAAAGTTGCACCAAACTCACCCAAAGCGCGGGCAAAAGCTAAAGTAGTTGCAGCGACAATTCCCGGAAATGCTAAGGGTAAACTGATGCGCCAAAAGATGGTTGATTCACTAGCGCCCAGGGTTCTCGCTACCCGCAGCAAATTACTATCAATCTGTTCAAAAGCTCCTAGTGCAGTTTTATACATGAGGGGAAAAGAGACAACTGTCGCTGCGATCGCCGCCCCATACCATGTAAAAACTATAGTCACGTCAAAAGGCTGCATCAGCTTGCCGACTGGGCCATTTTTACCGAAAAATAGTAGTAACAAAAAGCCCACAACTGTAGGCGGTAAAATCAAAGGTGCAACAAAAATCCCCTCAATCAGTGATTTGCCCTTACCGCGATAACTCAACATCCAATAAGCACTAGCAATTCCTAAAAAGAAGGTAATGAATGTGGCGAGTAAGGACGTTTTCAGCGATATCCAAAGCGGCGACAAATCAAATGGCATGGTGATGTGTGGGTAAAATTCGTAATTTGTAATTCGTAATTACTATAGGGTTTGAGTTTTTTGGCTCTAAATAATAATAATCTACCAACTTTTTATCAAAAAGGTTGGTAGATTACAACAAATTACCTGTCAAAAGAGGCAGGGGAGCGGGGAGCAGGGAGCAGGGGGGATGTAGTAACGGATCTTGTACTCCGACCAATTGAGAACGCCCTAGAAGGGCGGGGCTTGATACCCATGTTCCGCTCCGCTTCACGGCTTCGGTACAGGGATTGCTCCCCCTGCTCCC
>DATNQO010000304.1:0-7203 GCA_036704005.1 Leptolyngbyaceae cyanobacterium
GACTCCTCTAGTGAAGACGCTCAAGTATTTGAGATTCACACCCGTCCAGGGGAATTAGTCTCAACTGAAGGGATTGCCGATATTGGACAAACTAACCAAATGTACGTAGTAGCCGAAGTATACGAAAGTGATATCAGCAAAATCAACCCAGGGCAAAAAGTGAGAATTATAGGTGATTATTTACCCCTAGAAATGCAGGGAACAGTCGAACGCAAAGGTTTACAAGTACGTCGGCAAAACGTAGTCAACACCGACCCTTCCAGCAATATTGATAACAGAGTAATTGAAGTCTATATCCGTCTAAATCCTACATCCAGTCAACAAGCTGCTGCTCTAACAAATATGCAGGTGAAAGCAGTGATTGAACTGTGACAGTTGACAGTTGACAGGTGACAGTTGACAGTTGCCCCTTTTCCCCTTTCCCCGTTCCCCCTTCCCCCTCCTATGTTCCACCAACTCCGGCGACGAACGCCTTTAGGATGGCTACAACTAAGCCATGAACGCAGTCGGCTGTTAGTAGCATTGTCAGGTATTGCTTTTGCTGACTTGTTAATGTTTATGCAGCTTGGATTTCAAGCGGCGCTCTATGACAGTAACACTACATTACATCGCAGTTTACAGGCTGATATTATTGTCATTGGTTCTCAAACTCGCAACTTACAACGCATTTCTACTTTTTCCCGTCGGCGACTTTATCAAGCAATGGATGTCCCTGGGGTGAAATCGGCGGAGGCGATGTATGTGAGTAATATGATATGGAAGAATCCCCAAACACGCCGTGATACAGAAATTTTGGTCATCGGGATTAATCCAGATAGGCCAGCTGTAGACTTTCCCGAAGTTAATCAAAAATTATCAGAAATTAAGCTACCAGATACAGTTATATTTGACCGTGCATCTAGAGGAGACTATCAAGAAACGATCGCTAAACTAGAACAAGGTCAAACTGTGAAAACCGAACTAGAACGGCGTACAGTCAGGATTAGCGGTCTATTTAAACTAGGGGCTTCTTTTAGTGCTGATGGTACTCTCATTACCAGCGATCAAAACTTTTTACGTTTGTTTCCAAGACAACAATCTTCTAGTGTCAGCGTTGGTTTAATTCAGTTGGAACCCAATGTCAATCGTCAACAAGTAGTAGCAGCATTACAAGCACGTCTATCAGAGGATGTGAAGGTGCTAACTCATGACGAATTTATTGAATTTGAAAATAATTTTTGGCGTACTAACTCCCCCATAGGATTTATTTTCAGTATCGGGGTATCAATGGGGTTTGTAGTTGGTGTAATCATTGTTTATCAGGTGTTATCTACAGATGTTCATGCTCATCTGCGAGAGTACGCGACCTTTAAAGCCATTGGTTATCGCCATTACTACTTATTAGGTGTAATCTTTGAAGAAGCGGTAATTTTAGCACTACTAGGCTTTTTCCCTGGCTTAACAGTCTCTTTAGGACTTTATCATTTAACTCGCACTGCCACAAACTTACCCATTTACATGACTGCTATCAGGGCATTGCAAGTATTAATATTAACTATAGTTATGTGTGCAATTTCGGGAGCGATCGCTACTCACAAGCTTCAAGGTGCTGACCCAGCAGATATGTTTTAGTGGGGACTGGAAGAGGCTAGAGACTAGAGGCTAGAACAAAGCAGAGGAGACAGTCTTCCCCCTTCCCCCTTCCCCTTTCCCCTTTCCCCTTTCCCCCAGTCCCTAATATGTTAAAAGTCATTTCCATTCGGAATCTTGACCATTACTTCGATGATGGTTCGCTGCGTAAGCAAGTTTTATTTAATATTAATCTAGAGATTCGTGCTGGTGAAATTGTGATTTTGATGGGGCCTTCTGGTTCTGGTAAAACTACTTTACTAAACTTGGTGGGGGGATTGCGATCGCCCCAGTCTGGTAGTTTACGAGTGTTAGGACAAGAACTTTGTGGTGCTAGTGCGGAAAGATTAGTACAGGCGCGACGGCGTAATGGTTATATCTTTCAAGGGCATAATTTGCATGGGAGTTTAACCGCACTGCAAAATGTGAAAATGGGGCTAGAACTACATCAATACATTGAGTTAGAAGAAATACAAACTCGTGCAGTGCAAATCTTAGAACAGGTGGGATTAGGAAACCGTCTGCATTACTACCCTGATCAACTTTCAGGAGGTCAAAAACAACGAGTAGCGATCGCGCGTGCTTTAGTTAGTTATCCGCAAGTTGTATTAGCGGATGAACCCACAGCCGCTTTAGATAGCCAATCCGGGCGAGATGTTGTTAACTTGATGCAGAAACTCGCTAACGAACAAGGCTGTACAATCCTGATGGTGACTCATGATTATCGCATTTTAGATATTGCTGATCGGATTGTACAGATGGAGGATGGGAAGTTAGTTAATTCTAATTTAGCAGCAGTTTAGCAGGGGATTGGGGACTGGGGGAAAGGGGAAAAGGAACAACTGTCACCTGTCAACTGTCAACTGTCAACTAAACATTTCACACCATTGTCGTAGTTTTGCAATATGGCTGCCACAACAGCATGGCATATTGATTATTGTATTTGGTTACAAAATGCTTTTTTTGGGTTCAAAGGTAGGACTTCCTGCCTTTTTTTGTATTTGTTAATAGTCAATAGTTCAAAAATTTGTTGACTGTTGACTGTTGACTGTTGACTGTTGACTGTTAACTGTTAACTAATGACTGTTGACTAATGACTAATAACTCCTGTTGTCAATATTCCAGCTTCTTGAATTGCTGAAAAAGCGGTGTCTGCAATAATACGATGAGCCGCAGTTGTGGGATGAATCCCATCCCAAAACAAAAATTGGTTGGGGTTCCCACAGGCGTTAGAACCAGATAAACAAGAACTACTCACATTAGTAAAGCCAAATGTCACTGGATTGGTAATAGCATCTCGATATAACGCATTGGCGTTGAAAGTGACAATCTGAAGGTCAGAGTTTTGTTGAGAGAGTAGCTTGAGCGATCGCCTCAGCCCTTGGTTGTGTTCCTGTGTTAATGTACTTAGGCTGGGGGAACTTGCGCCTGTTCGCGTTGCTGGTAGCTGTCCTAAGTCTGGTAGATTTCCCACGAGAATTTTTTTCGCACCGACTTTGCTCAGGGATGCGATCGCCACAGTTACATTTTGCACAGGGATACTTGCATTAGTTACACCTTGCAAATAATCGTTTGCTCCCGCCCACAGTACATATAAGCTGTTTGGGTGAGTTTCTTGGTGTGTTTGTGTGAATGATTGCACCTGAGCCAATAAACTGGGTACATAAGCGTTAGCAACATTGCCTGTAGTTGATCCTCCATAGGCAAAATTTTTAGTTTGCTTGGCGGTAAGATGTAAGCGATCGCTCAGATACTCAACCCACACCCGACCGTTGGAGTAACGTCCCTGATAGTACGCTGGCTGGGGTGGATAAATTCCCCCAGTCGCCCGAAATACCATACCTGCATCTGACAGGCTATCCCCAAACACACAAATTTCGCTGATGGGGTGAGTGTTATCGATAAATTTGGCAGATACAACCATGATAAAAACTAGGAATGAAATTACTATTACGGAAAACAGATTCTTTTTTTGCATTAATCTTTCCCAAAAACCGCAGAGACTGTGGTTTTGTCAACTAACTACAAATGTGAAAGTTTAAGTCTGTAACTAATCGCTTCTCTAGACTAACAACCCAACTCAAGGCTTGGTGAGTAAAACCGAATAATTACAGGTGTGGATTTTGCCAAATGTTTTATTTGATGCAGGCAATTTCTCAAGTTTATATAAAGCGATTTGCTCATTCAAAATATATTTTTATCCAGTATTCAAGCTATATCTTCAGACTGAGAATTACACAAATACAAATTACAAAAATAACAATATAGTTTTTTAAATTAATTATAAGTAGAGTCTTTGTATGATAAAAAATAACTTGAAATATTATGATTTACACGCAGATAAATGGTGGAAAGAAGGCGAAAATTTAAATTTGTCTAACCATCTTAATCAGTATGGATTTGAGTATTTTTCTAAATATGTTCCTAGTTGGCAAGGTATTCAAGTTTTAGATATTGGTTGTGGGGGCGGGCTAGCTTGTGAGTTTTTGGCACAGCAAGGAGCTAGCGTTTATGGGTTTGATTTATCCTTCAACTCTATTAAAACTGCTCAAGAACACGCTAGAAAAAATTACTTGGAGATTAGTTATAATCAAGGTGTAGCAGAATCACTACCTTTTAATAACGAACAATTTGATGTTATATTGTGTTGTGATGTTTTAGAACACGTCAATGATTGGCATCAGGTAATTTCCGAAGCTTACAGAGTTCTGAAACCCAGAGGTTTATTTTTATTCGATACAATCAATCGAACCTTTAAATCCAAATTAATCATGATTTGGTTTTTAGAATATATTTTCCATCAATTGCCCCAAGGGCTGCACGACTGGAACAAGTTTATTAAACCCAATGAATTAAATGATAGAATGCAGAATATAGAATTTAAAAATATTGTCATTAAAGGATTTGATTTAACTGATAGTGCTAGTTTTACCACTTTAAAAAATATCCTATTTGAGGGCTTAACATCTCAATTTGAGATTCAAATAAACGAAGACACTTCTGTCTGGTATATTGGTAAAGCCATGAAATTATCATAATGTAGCATCCACTGATCAATCGCAAATTTCAGACTCAACAGGATAAAATACAGGACTTACGCAACTGGCACTTGGGGTAGGGTGCGTCAGATGTGGAAAATCCTTGAATGTCTACGAAATTATTGGGGCTGACGCACCCCACAGTTAGTTTGATTATGACACTTGCGTAAGTCCTAAAATAATCGGAAAATTTTCCTCATATATGCAGATATGGTTACTCAATCTGCATAATTTTGTGCTATTGCTAGCTTCAGACTTATTAATTGCTGTTGACATATCTTGCTTGAGTAGAAGACATAGTTAGAACTCTAGACAGATAATTCTCACGAAAAATTTTTTACACTAGAAGTGTAACAAAATGTTAATATTATGTAATACTGGAAAATGCAACCTATCTAAATAGATTTTTAGTGACTGCCAATTTTACCGAAAATTAGGTAATAACTAGATTGATATCTTAAAGGTAAAAAACTTGCAAGCAGGAGCATCTCTAGAATAATTACATAATTTAACTTGTAAATGATCAATAAATAGGCACGGTAGAAAAGCATGGTTCAATGTCAAACATCAACTCGGCATTCAGAACAATCAGTCCTAATGCCATCAATAATAAAAGAGGATAAAGACCTGAATAAAGGTATATTCGTCGCCAGTTTTATTATATGTTTATGGGCGATTAGTCTAATTTTCTTAATCTCATTAGATCCGGCTAAAATGAATGCAGTATCAATAGGAATAGCTATACTTTGGCAAACATTCCTATATACAGGGTTGTTTATTACTGCTCATGATGCCATGCACGGTGTAGTTTATCCTAAAAATGCTCAGATAAATAATTTTATAGGTAAATTATCTCTAATATTGTATGGGCTTTTATCTTATAAAGATTTATTAAAAAAGCATTGGCAACATCATCGCTATCCAGGTAGTGCATTAGATCCTGATTATCACAACGTTTATCCTCAAAACTTCTTTCTCTGGTATTTCCATTTCATGAAATCCTATTGGAGTTGGACACAATTTTTTGGATTAGTTTTGATTTTTCAGGGACTGAAGAATTTGTTTAAAATGCCCGAAGATAATTTAACCTTATTTTGGATGATCCCTTCTATCTTAAGCTCAATACAGTTATTTTATTTCGGCACATTTTTACCTCATAGAAGGCTAGAAGGTGGATATACTAACCGCCATTGTGCGCGTAGTATTGGATTTCCTGTTTTTTGGTCTTTTATTACCTGTTATCATTTCGGCTACCACGAAGAACATCACGAATATCCTCATCTTCCCTGGTGGAAATTACCTCAAGCATACAATGTGAAAACAGATGTAATTTAGTGGTATGGCAAGGTTAGGCTGAAATAAATACTTGTGCAATAAGTTTCTTCTCTAACCTCTGTGTATCTGTGCCTCTGTGGTTAAAATCACTAAACCCAAAGGCACAAAGAAGATATTATTTAACTTTTAAAACTGACTTACCCAAAGACTGACAAATCACATCATTTTGTGGTGTATGAATACGACTACATAAAACATCACGATAATGTCTTTCCAAAGGATTCTTTTTCATCAAACCAGGATTTCCAGTTAATTCCAAACCAATTTCTACAGCCCGAATGGAATTTTTAGTAGTGAGATATTTAACTGCTTGTGCTTGTAATCCTACATTAGGCTCATACTCATTGTTATCAATATCTTTCGCCAAACTGTAAATTATTTTGCGGTTAGCAAATAGTAAGGCTTCTATTTCGCCGATCGCCATCTGAAAGCGTGGTAAGCTAGCTAACGGTTCCCCTAAATTAGAGGGTGTGCGTTCATGCAGGTATTCCACTAGCCAGTTGCGGGCGCTAGTAGCCACGCCATGATACAAAGCACTCAAAATTAAACTGTTCCAAGTCGCAGTTAATGGGTCTATTGGTTGAGTTGTTGATACAAGACTCAGATTTAAAGCATACTCATGCGGAACGAGGACATTTTCTAAAATTAAATCATGGCTACCTGTAGCCCTCATTCCCAAGTGATCCCAAGTTTCCACAATTCGCAACCCTGGTAGGTCGCGGGGAACTAAAAAACTGCCAACTTGGGGTTCCTCCTCAATGGTTCTCGCCCAAACTACAAAGTAGCGTAGTATAGGGCTACCCGTGGTGTACTGCTTATGACCTGTTAATAACCAACCATCGGCTGTGCGTTTGGCAAATGTTGCTGGTAAACCACCTCTAGCTGGTGTACCTAACTCTGGTTCCACACGCGCAGCATTGAGCAAAGCAATACCTTCTATAGACTCGCGGCACAATTGCTTGTATAGTTCTGGATGCCAGCGACGATGGCGGGAAGCATGAGCGTGTTGCAGATAGTGCATTGTCAAAACTAAGGCTGTTGACGCATCACCACGGGCTATCCCTTCGATGACTCTGCAAGTATCAGCCAACCCCAAGTCTTGTCCACCTAATTCACGGGGAATAGTCAGGCTCAGTAGTCCAGCTTCGTGTAGTGCTGTAAAATTCTCAAAAGGAAAAGAAGCTTCTTTGTCATGTATTGCTGCACGGGTGGCAAAATCTTT
>DATNQO010000305.1:0-8458 GCA_036704005.1 Leptolyngbyaceae cyanobacterium
TTTCCCCTTGATTCTGGGCTTTACCGCAGTAATAGCCGTGATTTTCGCTTTATATTGCCGTAAGAGATGAATATGGACACCAAACCATCTGACTTAAATCAACGCTCATACAACATTCCACCGCGTCTAAATCTCCTCATGTTGGCATCGGTATTAGGCGCGGTGACTTGTGCCATTGCGGCCCACGTTGGCGACGGCATTGCAAAGAAAGAACTGTGCTTCTATCCCCAGTCGGCGCGGGTGTATGATGCACCAATCCAGGCAGAAGGTGAGACAGAGCGTTTACTGTTGGGTAACAAGTATTGCCGATATGAGCAGCGATCGCAAATCCCAGAACCTTACCTAAAGGCTAACCAGTACCGCACCAGCAACCCGAACTACAACCCTTGGGCATTCCTCCAGCACGATAGCCTGTACGTCTTTCGCTCACTCCCGGCTGACAACCCATTTAAAATTCACCTTGGATTAGGGGCGATGGTGTTGGGGGGGATTGGGTTGTGGGCCACCTCTAAGGCGAGGGATTATCTAAGTGATATCAGACCCCACTACCGCGCTACTAAACAGTTTGAAGGTGTGAAGGCTAATTATTCTCTGAAACTGGGTGAGCAGTTGCTTGAACTGTCTGGGAATGAATTACTTAAATACCTGCGTGGTATCAAAATCGCTGAAGCCAGACAGCAGTTTATCGCCAATATTACCCCAGCGCAAGTAACAGCCCTACTCATGGCAATGTCAGCAGAGGATTATACAGAATTTGGTCATTTACTAGATGGTGGGGCAAGCTTCGATAAGTTTGACCCACCCCAGGCACAGTTACCACACGGCGAACCGGGGACAGTGGAGGAGCTTTCACAGCAGCCAGTAATCACCAATGGCGACAAATACCAATGGATGAAAAACGCCATTGGCTACCCTGCTTTACTGTTTGGGGGTATGGGTTCGGGTAAATCGTGGACAACTAGAGAGATTGTCTGGCAGAAGGTGCAAGCTGGATGGGATGTTGTAGCTTTAGACCCTCACGGGACTGAGGTTGAATGGCAAGGGGTGAGGCTGATTACTGGCTATAGAGAAATAGCTAATTTCATGCAATGGTACATGGATGAAATGCGATTGCGCTACGCTGCTTACCGTGAGTCGGGCATGACTGAGGAGCAATGGACGCAGCATTTAAGGGCATCTGGTAAACAGCTATCGGTGATTTGTGAGGAGTTCACCACATGGACGGATCACATTATTGAGCCGATGCCTCATGATGCACCCGACAACTGGAAACCTGACCCAGATTTCATTGGTAAATGGTTTCGCTGTGCCATGACCGAAAGCCGCAAACAATTAATGATTCCTTTGTTTGTTGCTCATGATCGGACGATGGAAATTTTAGCCAAGGCTAAGGGACTATCTAAACTTAGAGATGCGGCTTTATTAGAGATTGAGTTAATCGCACAAGTTGACCCGGTGACAACTGAGGCCAAAGCTTCGGGCATGGGGAAAATTAAACTACCAGGGCATGGGCAATGGTTGCCGATTGAACTGCCTAAACTTGACCACAAACGAATTGATTTTAGGGTTGATAAATCAGTGAAATCTGATGAAGCACCACCCATAGATAAAGCCACTTTGGAACGCATTTATGAACTGGAATTTAATATCGGTGGCAAGGCTGGTGATACCAAAGAAGCCCCCAATAAATTATCACCAATGGCACAAAAATTGTATGAATATCTCACCAGAACTGAGCGAATAGAAGCTGATGTAAGAGAGTTCAAAGGCAATTTTAAAGTGAACGGTGAGAGATTTAGTGTTGAGCAAATCAAGGGCTGGATGTACGAAATTGTTGGGGCTTCTTTAGCAGACTGGATAGGCGAGGGTGTTATCAAGCTCAATCAAATTTGACTGCGATTGGTGTCTAGTGTCTGCCCTCAAAAACACCCTTTTTCGCGGACACCGGACACCGGACACCACGGACACCAAAGCCTGAAAGCCTTATGCAGCACAGACACCAGCAGACACCACACCAGACACCGCCCAGACACCAAGTGTCTAAGTAGTGTCCGCTAGACACCAATAATAAATCCGCCAATAAATAGCCATTTATTATTACCTGACTTCTATATGTTCAAGACTGCTGACCTTTCGTTATCCCCATAGAATCAGTAGGGATTACTTTTTGCTTTCTTCAATTTTTCTGAGCTAAACCAAAGTCAAGAATTGAGATGGCGACATCGGAGAGTGGAGGGTGAGATGCTCAGTCTTGGCTACTCCATGAGTAAGTTATTGCCCATCCCTGACACCACCTGCTCTATACGAAATGTCCCCAGTTCGCCGAAGAATCACACACAAGATCATTAGGTTGAAACTCATATCAATGAATTTCATTTTTTAAGCATATTTACGGTATACAGTATCAAAATATTTAGTATAACTTATAACTAGTTAAAACTAGTTACTTACTAATTATTTTTTATGCCTAAATATAATATTTATCGAATTAATCAAGACAAAAAACAAAATTTAATAAACAAGTTGACACTTGTAGATTTAGAAGAAATAAGTGAAAAACAAGTCGATGATTTTAATTTTCAGTTCTTCTTTTCTAAAAAACCGGATGAAATTCATATATGGTGGGCTAATATTTTTGAAGAATTTCTTGAAGGTTTAGAACAACCCAAAAATTTAATGTATTTCGGTGTTCTCCTAATTTCAAATGATGACTTATGTTACGCTGTAAGTTTAGGAAAGTCGCATTTTTACTTAAGACAGTTTTGTGATCCTGATTTCGGACTTAATTTAGCGGAGAGAATAATAGATGAAAAGAATCTGAAACTTAAAAATACTAAATATTACAAGAGCAGAAAGAGCAAAACTATTACAGCATATCAGCTAGGAAGTGAAATTAGTTTTGATAGTGGTGAATCAATGCACTACTTAAAAGCTAAAACAATTAATCCATCAAAATGGGGTGAAACTGCAAGCTTTGGTAGTTCAGTTCAGTTTAATTTGAGTAAAAATCCCTCTGATTTAGCCGATTTTATAAAACAGATAGAAGAAGAGCTTAAACAACCTCCAAGATTGGATTTTCCTAAAACCTGCATAGTTAAAGATATTAAAATAATTAATGAACTTGATAATCGTCTAGCTAATGCTATTATCAAGAGTGCTGAAAATACTGAAATTAATATTGAAGAATTTTCGGTACTAGGTATTGATTTTATATTTACCGATAAAAGTGAATATAGCCTTTTTCTAAAAAATCATAAAAAAGACAAAAAAAATGTTGAAGATTTAACTTTAGAAGAATTAATTAAATTTGTTAAAGAACAGAATATAGATTTAAGTCAAAAAATAAATGATATTTATGTATACAGACATAATGAATCTGGAAGTCCCTATTCACAACCCTTAAAAGTTTATTTAGATTTTATTGATGAACAAGAACGATATTGTTTAATTGATGGTAAATGGCATAAGTTTAATCAATCTTATTTAAATTATCTGAAACGAGAGGTTGATTCTATTAATTTAATATATGAAGATAAGTTTGATATTGGTTCGTCTATCACTGAAGATTTATTTAATAAATCAAGGCATAAAGAGGATGGTTATATAAATTTTGATAAAAACTTAGAAAATCTAAATGGATATAAAATTGAAAAAATGGATTTGTATAAAGATGAAACACTTTTTTTTGTAAAAATCGGTGAACCTCAAAAGCTATCATATGTTATAGATCAAGCAACAAATACAGTAAAAGTTTTACAAAATAATGAGAGTAAAATAAAAATAGCTGAAAGAGAAATTGATGTAAAAAATATTTGTTTGTGGATTATATTTAAACGAAAAAATAAGATATCACAACTATCAGATGTACACTCAATAATATTTCACATGAAGCTTGTTGAGTGGAAGAAAACGGTAAAAGATGCTGGTTTTCTACCACTAATAAAAGTGAACTATGTAATTGATTAATATTTAGTGTTTGTCTTTATTCTTTATATATAATTACCTGCTCATCTTTATTTATAAACCAAAAAAGGGATCTCAATACCGTTCGCCTCTAGATATTTTTGCATTAACGATTTATCAAGCTGGGGTATAGAAGCCAGTACAGACAATTAGGCAGTCCGTTCACCACTCAATATAAGCCAGCTTTATCAATCGCCCTGTGTAGAGAATTTTCAGGCATTGGAAAGATAAGTAATACTTATCTGAGGTCAGTTTCGGGGTACTGCTTCACGAAGTTACTGGGGTTTGGGAGAATGTGTAGTGTCCATATTTTACAGTCAAATATGGACTAGCATTTCTTACCCTAAGCGGGTAATGAATCGGCATCGCGGCTCAAAATAGAGATGGTTGTTCTGGGGATACATTTCCCCTGCGTGGCTTTAGATTACTCTCCTTAATCATTCGCTGTAGCACCCGCCTGAAGATACTGAAATGAAAAAACACACTAGGTGGTTTGAGTAGGTGCATTACTTCTAAGAAAAGTCTGTGGATATCAGCACTTTCAGCAGCCAGCAGCAACACTTGATCTAAATACATTTGCATGAGTTGTGTCATTAAATTGGGTCGTCCACCCACCGTAGTATGCCAGCGAAAATCTTCACCTGTTGCCATCAACCAGGGTACTGCAATGATTTTGCTTAACTGCTTTTGAAATCTTCGCTCTAGCCCGACTAAATTTCCATCAGTATGATGAGATAATTGCTTGCTCAAACACTCATCTAACGTTAATGCACCTAAAGCCGCAGTAGTCATGCCTTGCCCATAGACGGGATTGAAAGCACAAACCGCATCCCCGACTAGCACAAAGCCTGACGGTAATCTCGATAGTTTTTCATAGTGAAGCCACCTATTTTCCGTGCGGTGATAGGCAGTGATGGGCGATATAGCTTGAGCATCTTTAATAGCTTCGTAGATAATTGGATTGCGTAAGCTACGAGCAAAGTCTAAAAATCCTGCTTCGTCAGTAGGTGGATAATCTCGACCAATTCCCGCCAGTGTAACTATCCAACGATTCCCTTCGACCACAGACATTACACCACCGCGTGTGCCTGGGGCTTTTGCCGTTACTAATGCACCCAGCCAATCAGCCGCTAAGTTTTCTTCTAGTTTGTATAATCGGCTAGAGTAGCCCAAAAACGAATTAATGACAGTTTCTTTGGGTCGTGTATAACCCATTGCTTCTAACCAATCAGGAGCGCGAGAATTGCGCCCACTAGCGTCTACTACTAGATCAGCCGTGAAATCTATTTGTCTTGAGGAGTTATCTTGCCCCTCATCAAATTTTTGGCGTACCTGCACACCCGTGACCTGAGTTTTGTTTGGGTTAGACAGCAATCCAGTTACAATTGCTTTTTGTACAAATACAACACGGTTATTAGTAGTTAAACGACGGCGGATAATCCATTCGAGCAAATTCCGAGTAAAACTGTAAACGTTCAAATCGGAACTAAAGCGCGGTGTCCATCCTCCTACACCAAACCACAAGTAATCGGCACTAGCGTTAATAGCGATTGCGCCGGATGCTGCTAATTCAGTTTGGATACCTGGAAAAAGCTGTTCGATAATATCCAATCCCCGTTTCAGTAGGACGTGGAGGTGATGAGCTTGGGGTACACCAGGGCGCTGTTCTGGTTGCTCGCTCAAATGATCGCGCTCGATAATTGTTACCCGGTTAAAGTATTTGGTCAGCACAACTGCTGCTAACATTCCTGCGATACTTCCGCCAATGACAACAGCATGGCGTTCTTTTGATTGGGCAATAGTTGACTTAAGCATCTAATATCTACCCCTGGCGTTACAGACTCTTACCTGAACATACAACAGCAGATACTTTAATGTCGCGCGGCAATGGAGAGCGTAGCAATCCTCCACCCAAGCCAATTCCGAAAAAAAGAACCCAACAGGTTGAGGGTGAAGCTGCACCCTAATGCCTTTACTTAGGGTGCAGACCATACCTGATGGTGGTAATCGTGCAGACTCCATAAGCAAATTTAATCAGCCAACGAAATCATAGGGGTTGTAGCGATTGTGAATGATAAGTTTAATTTTTAGGCTTGTTATCGTGTTGGGGAGGCTAACGAAGATACAATACTTTAGGGTGTGGATTACACGATTTACTACTTTGGTGATACTTTCAAAAGTGGGGCTACTTTTATTGGTTGTGAGGCTACCAGTAAGAAGCTGTCTCCCCTGAAGTCAATCTCACTGACAACAGGGCGTTATTTCCTAGCTGACCCAGACAGTTTTGACAAGGAGATCGCACAGGGCGAAATTGGTATCATTCCAGACTGGCTCAAAACTGAGGTTAATCCCCATTCTCTTCAGCCTGACCCAGCGCGGACACTGCTTAAATATTTTCCAGAGTTGAGAAGTGATTCCCCGGCTCTTACTCATGGAGAATCACCACTATCTGAACCACCCGATGAGTTTTTAAATCAGGCCAGAGCGTGGCTAGATGAAACTTGGGTGATACCGGATGCGCCACCGCCCACTGGCAATTATCCCTGCTTAACGCCCAAGAAGAACGCTATAAAATTCCTAAAAAGTATTAATATTAAAGTCTACTTGCTATTTCAAGGCATTGTTTTTGTATATTTATTAGTTCTAATGATTTTAAAATAATCTCTGTGTTATCAAATGTTTTGAGAGATAGAAATTTCTTTTCTTCTGTTTTTACTTTTCTAAGTAAATCATCAATGCTTAAATCTTTTTTATATTTTCCGTTCTTTTTAAAAGTTTTTATATTTCTTCTATAAGACCAAATTTCAGGTAAACTTCTTATTAAAGGTAAAGCTTTCGCTACATTAAATGAACTTATTAACATAGCAAGGCTATATTTATTAAACCCTTGATATGAATCAATTTTTTTAATGTAAAAATCTTCACTTATGCTGAGTCTACCAAGTTCTATAAAAGCCATTTTCAAATTATTCACATCCTCCATTAAATAATGACAAATACCTAGACCTAAATAAGCATAAAAAAGTCGCTCTTGTTTCTCAATGCAAGTAGCTTTAGTAAAACCGTCTCTGGCATCATTAATAAGAAGGATTTGTTGTTGACTTGAAGAATTTAATGCTTGACGAAGTGTTTTTAAAGCAGCATTTAACTCCATTTGTATCAATAGCTCAAGTCTACTTTCAATAGAATCTACTATTTTTAAAGCCTGAGCTATCTTTATTGAAATATCGGAAATTCCTTTAGCATAGCCAAAAAGTGCTGTAACAGAAATAGGTTCAACCATACAAATAAATATTTAATATATTTTTTCTAATCAGCCTCTTAGCCGCAGTTGTATGCTGCGAGTAAGCATTCTCAAAGTGCAGGAATATCTAAACATTTTTAGTAATTATACTGTTAAGTCTCCTACTATTTGAGGATATTTTGAGGATAACTATGGCATCTGGTTAACAAGATTAACTTAGTCAGTTCTAAATATTTAAAATAGAGTATTACCGGAAGGCAGAGCAAATGTAATGATTGAATTATCATCTCCTTCGCAAGCAACATTTACATTAAACCAGTTGCTTTGATTGTCTTGCCTAACGTAAGTATTCTTCCATTGACATAATTGACTATCTTCTCCCTGAAACCAATAGAATTTTTTGCCATTAGGGAATGTATATGTATGAAGAACACCTTGCTGTCCTTTTAGAAAAGCATCTCCTTTTGTCTCTATACAGTTACTCCATTTTTTATTTCCTGGTAAGTAACAAGGAGTATCTTCCCATCTATAAGCTGAAGCTTTCGATATAACTGTGAATAAACCACACCCAACAACACTTGCAGCTAATACTGAATTAATAATTAATTTATTTATATTAATCATTTAGATATCAAGCTAATTGTAACAGTATTTAGCTCATTATTGTGTTTGTTTTGACAAAAAACATCAGTCTTATTACTGCTAATAGTATTAAGATTGCTTGAATTTTCGCATTTCCCTCTTTCGGAAATTCAGTGGTAGAGCTAGTGAGGCAGCGACCGAGACTACTGCCTAAAATTGATATCACGAGCTTGATAGCAACAATTTACCAAACGGGATTCTATAAGCAAGTACAGATGATTTTGATAGCAATATTGCTATCAACTATTGTCACCCCTACCTCTGCTCAACACCCGCTCTTACACCCAAATCCCGAAATATGGATTTGGGTGTTCGTTATAGTCAACTCCCTATCCTTTGACCGTCAGATCACGTACTTATAAGTCAACCCTTACACTTTTATCGTAGAAAATCTCTCTGAATCACTCTCTCCAAATGTCAATTATCTGACAATTACTCCCCTAACCCCACCTGTAGACACACTCAACAATAGTGCGACAATATCTCTTTTCACACCACTTAGCGTAATAAACACCTCTTTTCAACTAAGATATAGCTTGAGTATTCAATTTCCCAATCTCTGCTGCGCTATCACCAATGACATCGATCCATCCTGAAAATCTGAGTGTC
>DATNQO010000306.1:0-29467 GCA_036704005.1 Leptolyngbyaceae cyanobacterium
CAAAATAGAATCTATCTGCATACCCAAACTGACTAACTCAGAAGTGAACTTTATTTGTAATACCCTACTTCTTAGTTATTTTGCATCTCACCCTCATAGGCTGCTATTGGCGATCGCCATTAAAAAAAGCTGTTGAGATAAATATTTATCAGGTATTTGAAAATAGGGGCTAGAGGCTAGAGAAGGGATATTTTTATCACTTCGTTTATGGGTGATTACATGAGTTTCTAGCTGAAAAATGGGTATCTGGGTGTATAGGAAATAAATTTTTTATGATTGACTGACTTGAAAGAGTACAGAGTAAAAATATTAGCCCCTAGCCCCTAGCCTCTAACCTCTAACTCCTAACTTTTTAATCAGCAAAATTCAGATAAACGGACAAAAAACCATGTCAAGGGTGACGGAAGAACGTAGATCAAGAGAGCAGCAACTTGATCTAGAACAACCTAAGATTTGGTGGGGTCTTGCTGTAGCCCTACCAGTGGCGGTGGCTGCGGGGTTACTAGCTACAGCTAAATTTGAGCAAATCAAAAGGCTAGGCCCATCCGTACCGATTAAACCAGTAGTGACTAATATTAGTGCTGTGGGTCGTTTAGAACCGCAAGGGGAAGTTATTAAACTTTCGGCTCCTGTGGGGGGATTACAATCAGCATCACGAGTCAAACAACTCTTTGTGAAAGAGGGGGAACGTGTGAGGAAGGGTCAAGTGATAGCCATTTTAGATAATCACGATACCCAATTGGCTGCGGTGGAAGAGGCGAAAGCTAAAGTCTTGGAATCCCGCGCTAATTTAGCTCAGGTTCGGGTCGGTTCCCCCAGGGATATTCAAGCTCAAACGGCTGTGATTGCTCGTTTACAGGCGCAGTTGGTTGGTGAGCGGGAAGGTCAACAAGCAACTATTTCGCGGATAGCGTCGCAACTCAGCGCGGAAAAGGTGGCTCAACAAGCTTTAGTTAACCGTTTAGAGGCTGAATTGAGCGGACAGCAAGCTAGTTTGAGAGCTTCTCTCGACCGTATTAGAGCGCAGCAGCGTAATGCACAAGTGGATGCTGGACGCTATGAGTTTTTGTATAGCCAAGGGGCAATTTCTCAGCAAGAGCGAGATAATAGACGGTTGAATGCAGTTACAGCAAATCAGCAGGTAATTGAAAGCCAAGCCGCCTTGAGACAAGCGCTAGCAACTCTCAGACAGCAAATTGCTGAGGCGAGAGCTAATCAGGTGAAGACTTTAACGACTTTGCAACAGCAGCTGATCGAAGCGACAGCTAACCGCGACAAAACGATCGCCACCTTACAAAGACAAATTGAGGAAGAAAAAGCCAGACTCAAAAGATTGGTGGAAGTTAGTCCTACAGATGTGCAGGTGGCGCAAGCTCAAGTGAGTAATGCGATCGCTAACCTCAGAAAAGCCGAAGCCGAATTAAAATTAACCTACGTTCAAGCACCCACGGCTGGAGAAATCTTAAAAGTTTACAGCAAATCGGGCGAAGCCATCACCGCCGATGGTATCGCGGAAATGGGACAAACCGACCAAATGATGATTATCGCCGAAGTTCCTGAAGATAGTATTAGTCGAGTCAAAATAGGTCAATCTGTCACAGCTAGCAGCAATAACGGAGCCTTTAGCGGTGAAATCAGAGGAACCGTTACCGAAATTGGCAGAAAAATCGGTAAAAAGGATGTCTTAAATACAGACCCAGCAGCTGATGTTGATGCCAGAGTTGTGGAAGTCAAAATCAGTGTAACACCAGAAGATAGTCCAAAAGTCTCTGGTTTAACTTACGCCAAGGTAGTAGTTGAAATTAATAACTAATCAATACCAATTGATTAGCAAACAATCATACGCATGGGAATGAAACGTAAAAGAATACCTCTATCTTGGCTACAATTAACACGCGAAAAAACTCGCCTAGCCGTCGCCCTCGCCGGAATTGCCTTTGCGGATATTCTCATGTTTATGCAGCTAGGTTTCCGCGATGCTCTTTACTTTAGTAATGTCCGCTTACATACCAGCTTGCAAGGCGATATTGTTTTAATTAATAAACAATCAAACGCCGTACTTGCTATGAAAGGCTTTTCGCAACGACGCTTGTATAGAGCCTTAGAATTATCCACAGTCCAATCTGTTCATCCTATATATTTGGATTACTCAGTTTGGAAAAATCCCTATACTGGTAAAACTCGGAGTATTTTAGTTTTTGGCATTAATCCAGAAACTAATATATTTAACTTGCCTGGAGTTGAAGAAAATTTAGATAAGCTCAAGCTCCCTGATAATGTTTTATTTGACCGTTCTTCCCGGCAAGAATACGGCCCAATTGCGGAAAATTTCGACAAAGGGCAGGCTATTTCCGCAGAAGTAAGGGGCAGGCGAGTTAATGTTGCTGGGTTGTTTACTTTGGGTGCATCCTTTGGTGCAGATGGTAATTTAATTACTAGCGATGTGAATTTTTTACGAATGTTTCCCATCCGTCGCCAAGGGTTAATTGATATTGGCTTGATTAGACTAAAACCGGGAGCAAATGCAGAAACTGTTGCTCAACAATTGCGGAGTTATTTACCTGAAGATGTTAATGTATTAACTAAGCAAGAATTTATTGATTTTGAACGTTATTATTGGTCAAGTAGTACAGCTATTGGCTTTATTTTCAGCTTGGGGACAATCATGGGCTTTATTGTTGGAACTGTGATTGTTTATCAAATTCTCTATACAGAAGTTGCTGATCATTTATCTGAATACGCTACTTTAAAAGCCATAGGATACACACAAAGATATCTATTAACTGTCATTTTGCAAGAAGCATTTTTATTAGCTTGTTTGGGTTATTTACCTGGATGGGTGTTTGCAATGTTTCTCTATCGAACTGCTAGAGATGCTACATTATTACCAGTTTTTATGAGTTATGATCGCGCTATTACGGTGCTAGTCCTGACTATTATTATGTGTTTTGTTTCTGGTGCGATCGCTGTACGTAAATTACGTTCTGCTGACCCAGCAGATATTTTCTAAACTGGGGACTGGGGGCTGGGGACTGGGGATAGGGGACAGGGTAAAAATCTATTCATTTACGCCTTAACCTATGTGGCTGCTGCTAGATTTATCATTTAGATTTTTTTGAAAATACAAAATGGTAATAAAACTAATTTTGAATTTTGAATTGTTATCGGCACTACAGTTCCGTCTCGGAACTATTCACTCCTAGCAACCTTAAATATCATGAGACAAGAAGCTGTAATTGCCATTAAAAACCTCAATCATTACTATGGCAAAGGCGCACTTAAAAGACAGATTTTATTTGATATAAATCTAGAAATTTACCCCGGAGAAATTGTGATTATGACGGGGCCATCAGGTTCAGGAAAAACTACATTACTGAGCTTAATTGGTGGTTTGCGTTCAGTTCAAGAGGGAAATTTGCAATTTTTAGGTGTGGAGTTAGCAGGTGCTAGCCAGAATAAACTGGTGCAAATTCGCCGGAGTATCGGCTATATTTTCCAGGCTCACAACCTGCTAAATTTTTTAACTGCAAGACAAAATGTGCAGATGGCGGTGGAGTTGAACGAGCATATTTCTCAGGAAGATGCGATCGCCAAATCAGAAGCCATGTTGACAGCCGTGGGTTTAGAAAATCGTGTAGACTATTACCCAGACAATCTTTCGGGCGGACAAAAACAAAGAGTTGCGATCGCTCGCGCCCTAGTCAATAATCCGCCATTGGTACTAGCAGACGAACCAACCGCCGCATTAGATAAACAGTCAGGACGCGATGTCGTGGAAATTATGCAGCGTCTCGCTAGAGACCAAGGAACATCCATTTTGTTAGTAACCCACGACAACCGGATTTTAGATATAGCCGATCGCATCGTCGAAATGGAAGACGGTATATTAGCCCGTGATTCCCAAACTGCGATCGTCAGTTATGATTCTGGCGCTTGGAGTGAAACTTAGTCATTAGTCCATAGTCAACAGTCAACAGTATTTACTTCACCTTAGACTGCTTCTGTGGTGTGGCGACATTTGCTTGACGACTTGTACGGAAAGTTACATTCACGCCATCATTAGATTGCTCTAACACCAATAAAGGCGTTGGTTTAGCCTTTTGATCCCAGTGCATATGAGCAATGCGCCCTTGAATAGTGGGTTGCCATGTATCTTCGTCGTCCATTGGGCTAAGATAAGTCTCAATACAGTCAATAATCTGGCTGATAGTGGCTGAAGTTGCCTGAGTTGGTAACTTCATTAAGCGCACTTGAATGCGGAATAATACTCTTTTAGCAACATTTGGGGGACTACCAGTTTCATACTCCACATCAAAAATTTCATCAACTTGCCGTCCAGTACTATTGGCAATACCTACAGTACCTTGGTTCGCTTGATTGGGACGCAAAGCTTGAGATATTTTATCTTTAACTCTTATTTTTACTTGATTGAGTATGGCAAAATGAAATACTTCCTCTGACATCCGCATCCTGAGATAATCGAGGTTAAAGTCCCGCGAGTTCACCAAGTCGGGATTAGTTTCCATTTTGCGAATTGTTTCTAGAGCAAGTTTGAATTTCTTCTCTAGTTCGCTAGCACGAAATTTTTCAAACTTTAGCTGTTTCTCCAGTTTCTTCATTTGCAGCCTACCATAAACGACTAAAGCGATCACCGCTAAAAGTAATCCCCCAGAGGTGGCGAGTAAAACAGGCGAAACTTGAGTCTGGTTTTTGGCTTCTTGCTGGATAGTCTTTTTCGGCTTCGCCGATGGGGTTTGGGCAAGGATTATCGAGGTTGGCATAGTGAGGAAACAAAAATTTGACTAGTTACTTTTAGGATTCCCAAATTTGGCATCTACATTGCTGTATTATTGGTATTTTTTACAGCTTTCTCCAACCGCATATGTACATAAATCCAAATGTTACTGCTGGGCATCCTCTAAATCTGCAAGACTTGTCTCAAGATGCTGTCACTGTTTGGGGCATTCGCTTCATTGCCACAGATATGGATGGTACTCTAACTAAGCAAGGAAAGTTTTCTGCTGCCGTACTGCAAGCCATAGAAGCTTTAATGGCTGCTGGAATTAAAGTCCTAATTGTTACCGGGCGATCGGCTGGTTGGGTGAGTGGGCTGAGTAGCTTGATGCCAGTCGTTGGAGCAATAGCGGAAAATGGCGGTTTGTTCTATCCTGCTGGTAGTGAGCAACCAGTATTATTAACATCCATCAGTGATATCACTCAGCATAGGCAAGACTTAGCTTTAGTTTTTCAGCAGTTGAAGTTGAAATTTCCCCAAATTGAGGAATCTGGTGATAACCGCTTTCGCATTACTGACTGGACATTTGATGTAGCTAACTTAACTCCAGATGAATTAGGGGTTATGGGTGATATCTGCCACAATATGGGTTGGGGATTTACTTACAGTAATGTCCAATGTCATATCAAACCACAAGGGCAGGAAAAAGCGATCGCCACCTTAAAAGTATTACAAGAATATTTCCCTAACTATTCTCCAAATCAAGTTGTCACTGTGGGAGATAGCCCTAATGATGAAAGTTTATTTGATCAGCGTTATTTCCCGATTTCTGTCGGTGTGGCAAATGTAATGAAATATATAAATCAGTTGCAATATCAACCCAGATATGTAACAACTGCGGCTGAGGGAGAAGGATTTTGTGAGTTGTCTAGTTATATTTTGAGGATGGGGAATAGCTGACAGATGTAGATTTCTTATTAATGTCCTAAAAACATTAGTTTTGGGGTGTAGGTGTTGATAAAATATTTCGATACCGTAGAAAGATGTTTACTTATTTTCCATAAGGTAGGATAGAACGTTTGGGTGTAATCGAACATCAACTTACCAGCAACTGACAACTGACACACACAAAAGATAATGCAAGACTCAGCATTTACCATCTTTATTATTTTCGGCTGTATCTGGATACTAATAGGGGCAGTTGGTGTAATTGCTCTGATTAAGTCTGAAAATAAAGAAGTTAGCTTTGATAAGTGGGGATTAATAGTAGTAATTCCTATTGTTGCACCGATAGTAATTGTCTTGTTATATCAGGTACTAAGACCGTTGTTTTGATTAATACTCTTAGGGTGTAGGAGTGTAGGGATAGGTGAAACTCTGATAATTTCTTGAGCCACTCCCCCGTTTTGAAAACGGGGGATTCAGGCATCAAACAGAGATTGCAGTCTGGGACTGTCTAACATCTCCTACGCCTAGAGTCGAACTCCCGACTCTTTTTATATTCAAGCTGGCGTTTCCATCTCGGTCATTTTCAGATTGACATGAAGGACAACGCCAACGTCTAATTGACAAATCTAGACTTTCTAAAATATGCCCACAACTAGAACAAGTTTTGGTGGAAGGAGACCATTGATCTACAAACACCACTTGCTTATGTTTCTTCTTGGCAACCCATTCTAAAATTTGCAGAAACTCACCAAGCGCCAAATCTGATATTTTTCTGCCCCAAAGTCGTTGCATTCCCTTGAGGTTTAAAGTCTCAAAGCAGAGAACATCAAACTTATCAGTTAGTTCATGTGCTAACTTCCAAAACCAGTCACGGCGACGGTTGGAGATATCTTCATACCTGCGTACTAAGTTCTTTCTAGCTTGTTCCCGATTAACTGAACCTTTTAATTTCTTAGAATGCTGTTTGCTGGCTTTTTTAATTGCGTTTAGTGATTGTTTGAAAAACTGGGGGGACTCAATTGTTGTACCGTCTGAGCAAGTGAGAAATGTACGCAAACCAAAATCAAATCCCGCTATCTTACCAGTCGTGAACTTGGCTTCTGGTTTATTGCCCTCATCAACAACGATAACCATAAACAACTCACCCAATGGTGTTCGTTTTATGGTTAAAGTTTTGACTGTTCCCTCAATCTCTCTCGACTTCCAAAACTGATAAGCTCGATTACCAATTTTTACCTTGTTGCCACCTAAAAACTTATAACCTGCTTGTTTAAGGGTGAAAGATTTATACTTCTTTACCTTCTTAAATCCTGGGGGTCTAACTCCTTTTTTGTTGTGTTTAAAGAATAACTGATAGGCTTTCTCAATTCTTTGGCAAATATCTTGTACTGGCTGAGATCCTACTGACTGCCAAAAAGGATTACGTTTCCGTAGTTTAGCAATATGAGATTGAAGTTTTGCACAATTCAAGTGTTTGCCCCACATACGATAGTAGCGTTTATGCAGAGCAATACAGTGGTTGTAGATTACCCCACTCGCATTAATCATGCGCTTGAGGAATCTGTTTCTTTTGTTCTGATATAGCTTAAACCTCAGTGTCTTCATGCTAATATTGTACCACGGTGAAGGCATTATGACGGCATGAAAAAATTAACAGTTAGATGCTCGGATGAGGAATACGAGATTCTTGTGAAGTATTGCCACAAGAAGGAGCGTAGTTTAAATGATATTCTCAGAGAACTAATCAGAACCTTGACGGACAAATAAATTTGTCCTGTTCGCTTATATCCCCCAGTTAGAAACACGCTTGCTTTACGCATCACGACTCGTAAATTTTACAGTCCTCTCTCATTACTTGATGAAAAACCTGCCGTTAGGAGCATTCCCTGTACTCTGTAACCTGTAACCTATTCCCTGTTCCCTGTCACAGGGTGCAAAATATTGACAGTTATTTCCAAAATTATGGATGAATTTCCAGTGGTAGCTCAAGCAGGTGCATCCCAACCTAATAATATTCAGCAATATGAACCCTCAACACAGTCATCAGCACAGGGGGTTGCAAGTGATTTTGATGTCCGCATGATGCAACGGTGTCTAGAACTAGCACGCCGTGCTTTGGGTCGGACTTCGCCTAACCCGTTGGTGGGGGCGGTAGTTGTTCAGGATGGGGAAATTGTGGGGGAAGGGTTTCATCCCCGTGTAGGTGAGCCTCATGCCGAAGTTTTTGCCCTGAGAGCGGCTGGCGAACGGGCGCGTGGTGCTACCGTATATGTCAACCTCGAACCTTGTAATCATTATGGACGCACTCCCCCTTGTTCAGAAGGGTTGATTGCGGCTGGTGTGGCTAAGGTGGTGGTGGGTATGGTTGACCCCAACCCACTGGTTGCAGGTGGTGGTATTGCTCGTTTACGTGCGGCTGGGGTGGAGGTGTTGGTAGGTGTGGAAACGGAGGCCTGTCAGCAGCTAAATGAAGGTTTTGTACATCGGATTCTTCATCAGCGCCCTTTTGGGATTTTAAAATATGCTATGACGCTGGATGGCAAAATCGCCACTAATTCTGGTCATAGTGCTTGGGTCACAAATCCCTCGGCTCGTGGTGAAGTTCATCAACTCCGGGCTGCTTGTGATGCGGTAATTGTGGGCGGTAATACAGTAAGGCTAGATAATCCTTACTTAACTAGCCACCAGGAGGGGGTAAATAATCCTTTGCGGGTGGTGATGAGTCGTCAGCTCGATTTGCCAACCGATGCTCGTCTGTGGGAAACAGCCGAGGCTCCGACTTTGGTCTTGACTCTGGTGGGTGCTAACCCAGAGTTTCAGAAATTTTTACAGCAAAAGGGTGTGGAGGTGATGGAGTTACCATCGCTGACACCGGATGCTGTGATGTCTCATTTATACGATCGCGGTTTTTGTAGCGTATTGTGGGAGTGTGGTGGTACTCTGGCTGCTAGTGCGATCGCCCAAGGTGCGGTACAAAAAATTCTGGCTTTTATTGCCCCGAAAATCATTGGTGGTAGCCATGCACCAACACCTGTAGGTGATTTAGGGTTTGATACCATGACACAGGCTCTACTTTTAGAACGTGTACGTTGGCGTGTCGTCGGTTCTGATTGCTTAGTCGAAGGTTATTTAACTGCCAAAAATCAATAAACGATAGTTCATAGCCAATAGCGATCGCTATTGACTATGGACTAGTTTACTGCCGTTCATAAGCCATATCACGTATAAGAGTTAGCCGCGATTGAATATAGTCAACCAAGTAATCGGTTTCGGTGGGTTCTAGCAACGCTTGGGTTGTCATCTGGTTTACCAACCATTGCACCAAGCTAGCATCATCCATCTGCAAGAGAGTTTTTGTTTGGGAGTTTTCTACTAAAGACCATAGCTGACGCAGAATTCTAGGAGTCATCAGACCTCAATTTCATCTTAAGCTTAGTTACTTTCACATTACACAATTACAACAGCAGATCACGAGATTAACCTATAACCTGAGACAAGTATTATTAAAAGCTTCACATAGCGATTTATAACTTGATTAAGTTTAAGAATTGGTTCACTATATCAACTTCTTAACAGAATTTAATTTCTCTAAATATTAGACTCTAGTAATTAATACTTATCAAATCAATATTGTTTGTGTAAAGATGTAAATTATAAAATTTTGTTAAAAATTCTAATATTTTCCAGAGAATTGAAAATTAATTAGGCATTTATTTATATAAAGTTTTTTAACTGGATAAATATTATCCTAGTTAATAAAATTATCTATTATCAAAAACACTTAGCAAAAAATAAAAGGTGCAATATTACTCATAATGCACCCTTAATCACAACAATTATAGCTAAATTGTTGTTCAAATTTTACGTTCAGTCTTCGTATTCTACCCAGCTATTAGGCGTTTCCGAAACATGGACTTTTAATTGTATATCCGGTGGTACTCGTTTCTTGGTTTCATCATAAATATACTTAGCAATCATTTCCGCAGTTGTTTCATATTCAGGAGGCATGACTTCATTTAAAATCCCGTGGTCTAGCCCTCCTTTGGTAACATCTTGTTTAGCCCAACGTAAGGTTCTAAAGTCAGCCACCATAACAGGATGTGGACAATACTGAGAAGAGTGCAGTTTTGTTGATGATGCTTCAATACGGACTTGATAATTATGACCGTGCATCCGACCACAAGGGCCATCGTAATCTTTAATGTAGTGAGCGCTATTAAATGAAAATTCTGTTACTACTTTCCATTTTGGCATTTTAATATCACCTCGTAGGCAATTTTGAGATATTGTAGGGGACAGTTTAAAGGGAACCAGTTACAGGCTGAAAAGTTTCATGTTATTTGTAACAGTTAGTTTATTTCCTGATTTATCTAGCAATACTATAAATGCTCATGTCAGTTAATGTATTTAATTACTGTGACTAGATATTTATAAGTATTGCTCATACATTGATTAAATAGCCAACTTAGCAATTATCTTGGTTTGCGCGAACGCCAACGTCTTCTCTGCGAGACGCTATGCAAATAACGAACAAAACTTTGTCACAGAGGGGTGTAGGGGGTTAAGCGTTCAAAACCTACAGCCCTAAATCTGGTTACTGAGCGCAGGAGAACCATTACACCTAGTCTTAACAGATAACCTTGGTGCATAAGTCCTGAAATAGCCTAGCAGTCAACTGAAAATGGCGTTTCCACTTGTAAATGAATGGTCTTTCCTGAGTGCGGATGCTGAAAGCGGAGTTCTCTAGCGTGCAAGTGTAAGCGAGTTGCGCCAGCAGTGCAACCATAAAAGCGATCGCCTAAAATCACCACCCCTAATCCTTGTGCATCCGCCGCATGAACTCTCAATTGATGAGTACGTCCTGTAAGTGGGACAAATTCTATACGAGTGTAATCTCCTTGTCTGGCGATCGCACGATACTGAGTTATACTAGGTTTACCACGTTGCCAGTCAACTTGCTGATAAGGTCGGTTCTGGGGATCACCCCACAATGGCAAATCAATTATCCCTGAGTCTGTGCTAATAACTCCAGCAAGTATGGCTTCATACACCTTATAAACTTGTCTGTGTTGAAACTGCTGGCTAAGTTGACGATAGGTTTGGCTGTCTCTTGCTAGTAAGAGAATACCGGATGTATCTTGATCTAAACGATGTACAGTAGCAAGTGTCTTCTCATCTGGTAAAAAATTACGCAAACGACTTAAAACACTATCTTGGCTGTCAAGATAACGACCGGGAACTGATAACAACCCAGCAGGTTTGTTCACAGCAATCAGCCATTCATCCTGATAAATCACATTACTCTCTAAGTCTAAGGTAGAGGAGTGAGATTTCCAACCCGACAACAAAAACCCCATCAAAGGTTGACAACGTTCCGCGCAAGCACCGTAAAACTCACCCTGAATTTTGTTTTGAGCGGATGAACCCCACCAAAATTCAGCCATTGCTAGAGGTTTGAGTCCATGCGTTGCTGCATAATGTAGTAGTTTAGGCGCACAACAGTCTCCTGTTCCCGTGGGTAAACCACTTGGCATTAATTGCTTTAATGATGCAGATTGTCCTAAAAAATTCATCAGGCTGTAAGCAGCGTGCATCTGCGCCTGCAATTGCCGAGATAGGGCTTTTCGCTTTTGTTTGAGGTGTTGTATACTAGCATCTGCTGTGGCGATCGCTTCTGCTAATGGTTGCAATACCATGTCTCGTTCTTGCTTCAATCGTCGCCGTTCAATTCCGTCCTGACGGCTTTCTTGATCAAGCTGTTCCAGTGCCGTAACGAGTGCTGCTTGTGATAAAGTTTCGTATAGTAACTGACGTTTTTGTTGCCTTTGATACTTGCGTTGACGATGGCGATCGCTCATTGCTTGCATCTGCTGCTCAAATTCACGAGAAACAGTCTCATACTTTTGCCTTTCTGGTAGTTGGTTGAGGATGATCAACTCCTGCTTAATAGCATCTAACTCAGCTAAAGTACTTGCTTCATCCAGCGCAACTCCTTCTCTCCCTGGAATTGGTGGAACCCAACCATCGACTAAACTTTGACCATTTAGTAAACCGGAGAAAGCTTTCAGTACAAGTCTTTCACCAGTTGGCGTTTCCACTAGCAAGATGCCATACATCTTTCCTTCACGAGAGTATAGCTCATCATCAGCCAATTCCTGCATTAAACTACGAGCGATCGCCTCTGCCAAAGCAGTACGAGGCAACCTCAATAAATTCCCAGATTGTATACAATACCCTTCATACCAATAGTTAGCAAACACATTATCACCAATCGGACAAACCATCTAAAACCTTCATAAAATTGAGCTAAAAATTATAAATCCCTCTTAGCATCGGCTAGAGAGAGATTTTGGTCATTGAGGATTTGGGATTGGGTTTTTTGAGTGCTACGTTAAATTAACGTGAGTTCGATGAACCTCTCCCTCCCAACCTCCCTCTCCTCGTAGGAGAGGGGTTGGGGGTGAGGTCAAAACAACGCTGGTCGAACTCACTTTTAATTAAGCCCTGGCAATTCCCTCTTCCCGCGCTGCACGTTGCACCGCAGCAGCGACGGCAAAGACAACACGTTCATCAAAAACTGAAGGAATGATATGTTCCCGATTTAAGTCTGAGGGGTTAACTAAAGAGGCGATCGCACTAGCTGCTTCTAAATACATTGTCGTGGTAATTGTCCTAGCGCGACAATCTAAAGCACCACGGAATACTCCAGGGAAAGCTAAGACGTTATTAATTTGGTTGGGGTAGTCACTGCGACCAGTAGCAATAACAGCCACATCTTTGTCAATTACTTCTGGCTGAATTTCGGGAATGGGATTAGCCATAGCAAAGACAATAGGGTCTTTAGCCATAGATTTGACCATCTCTGGTGTTAACACTCCAGGCGCACTGACACCAATAAATACATCTGCTCCTTGGACTGCACCTGCTAGTGTACCCTGAGCTTTGACAGCAAATTCCTGTTTTTCTTCATTCAAGTCAGTGCGACTAGTGGAAATAATGCCTTTAGAGTCGCACATCCAAATTTTATCTGCTCCTGCCTTCCGCAATAACCTAGCGATCGCCACACCAGCTGCACCTGCACCATTAATCACGATGCGGATGTCAGCCAGTGATTTGTCTACCAGTTTTAAGGAGTTAAATAAAGCAGCTAAGGTGACAATTGCTGTACCATGCTGGTCATCATGAAAAACGGGAATATCTAATTCATCGCGTAACCTTTGCTCAATTTCAAAGCAGCGTGGTGCGGCGATATCCTCTAAATTCACGCCGCCAAAAACGGGAGCAATATTTTTTACTGCTTGGATAATCTCATCAGTATTTTGGGTATCCAAGCAGATAGGAAAAGCATCCAACCCGGCAAATTCTTTAAATAACATGGCTTTACCTTCCATCACTGGTAAAGCTGCATGGGGGCCGAGATTGCCTAATCCTAAAACTGCACTGCCATCGGTGACAATGGCGACAGTATTTTGTTTGATAGTTAAATTGTAAACTTCTGCGGGGTCTTGGGCGATCGCTGTACAAATCCGACCGACACCAGGAGTATAAGCCATTGCTAAGTCTGATACACTCTTGAGTGGTATCCGGCTGGCGATGCTAATTTTACCGCCACGGTGTAAATTAAAGGTGCGATCGTAAACACTGATCACCTTAATATCGGCTATGGCTTTGACTGCTTGCACAATAGTTTCTGCGTGTTCAGTGCTAGCAGCATCAACCGTCAAGTCACGGATAGAAATTTGCCGAGTTTGCTCGATTAAATCGATTTGACCTAGATTACCTCCAGTAGATGCGATCGCCTGAGTTATAGTTGCTAACATTCCCACACGATTAGGAATCTGCAACCGGAGAGTAACACTAAAACTAGAATTGGGGGTTAAGTCTGCCATCTTGATTGAGGATTTGAGATTTTCGATTTTACAGTTTTTTTCGCTCAGATGCTGTAGAGATTTACAGAAGGGAGAGGCTAGAGTGACTTACTTCATCCCACTGGCAATTGCTCTATATTGAATTTCTACATTGACATACTTTTAGACAAATCAAGACTTTCTAAAACCTGTACCCTGACCGGAAGAGGCAGGGGGGAAGGGAGCTTTCTAGCAGGGGGAGCAAGCCCTTCCCCCCAACGCGAGTGCATTCGCGCAGCGTCTCGTAGAGAAGCGGAACATGGGTACAAGCCCCGCCCTTCTAGGGCGCTTGACCGGGGCGGATTACAAGCTCCGTCTTGGTTTTCCCCCTTGCTCCCTGCCCCCTGCCCCTTTTCCTCTTGCTGACGTTTATTTTTTTTTAACGCAGAGGAAGGAGGAGGTAAACGCAGAGGAAGGAGGAGAATTTATTCTGCGCCTCTGGGGGTTAAATTAGTTCTCCTCGCATGACTGTAACTGCTTGTCCGGCGAGAAAGACGCGATCGCCTCCTGCATAACGCACTTTTACCACTCCGCCACGACTGGAGGCTTGATAAGCTAAGAACTCATCTTGCAAGAGGCGATCGCGCCAGTAAGCCGCCAAGCAGCAATGGGCAGCACCTGTTACAGGGTCTTCGTTTATACCTACGCCAGGGGCAAAGAAACGAGAGACAAAATCATATTCAGAATCAGGATTGGTTTTGCTAGTTACTATGACATCTGACACTGGCAGAGTTTTTAGTAGTTGGAAATTCGGCTGTATTTGCCGCACCAAATCTTCAGACTCCAACTCTACCAAATAACCCAAAGTATTTTGATAAACGGATTTGTCAGCAATGCCCAAAGCCTCTTCAAGTATTGGCGATGGGATTACCTGTTGTGAGTGATTCACAGGAAAATCTAACTCAATCCAATCACCTTGTAATTTGGCAATTAGTAAACCACTTTTGGTATAAAAACAAGCTACTTCATCAGGTGATAAATGCCCCTCTGACCATAATACATGAGCGCTAGCTAAAGTTGCGTGACCACAAAGCGGCACTTCCACAGTCGGCGTAAACCAACGCAGATTAAAACCGTCATCTTGTTTGACTAAAAAAGCTGTCTCCGATAAATTCATTTCCAGGGCGACATTCTGCATCCATGTGTCATTTTGAGGAGAAGATAAAACACACACAGCCGCAGGGTTGCCAGCAAAGGGTTTATTGGTGAAAGCATCTACCTGAGTAATGATTTGTCCCATGTATAATTGGTAATTAGAAAAGTCAGTTTTATTAATAAGTAGAACGGACTAAATAAATCAAGGTTTGTAGTAAGGACTTTAGTCCTTTTCCCCGGACTAAAGTCCTTACTACGAACTCAATGGTGATCACTTTACACTATTTAACATAGTTTGATTTATTTTCGACGGTTTACTTAATCAATCAAAGGCAATGCAGTACCTTAGAGATTAGTAAACTATTTCTAGAAGCCTGAGTCAATGTTCAACGCCAAAGGTAATTTGCAACTCCAAATCATCAAAAGCATCTTTGCTACCTTCAATACAGGATTAATTTTTGTCGGTTTAGTTGGTTGTAATGCTGAACAAAAATTACCATCAACTCCCCCTGAAGTACAACCACCAGTATCACAACCAGAAGCACCGAATCAGCAAAATGACGATGACGATGATGATAAAGAGCAAGAAAAGGACAATCAGGATGATGATAAAGATTAATGTTTCTGCATCTGCGATCACCTAAACCCCTAAACTTTTACACTCCTACTTATGACTTCCCTAGCTAATACTTTACGCGATCGCCGCCAAAAACTAGCCAGCTTGATTGATTTCCCCGTAATTCTCTGGTCTGGTGGCGACACTCCCCGCAACTATCCCGCCAATATTTATCCCTTCCGCGCCAGCAGCCACTTCCTCTATTTTGCTGGCTTACCCTTACCTCATGCCGCCATTCGCCTCGAAGCAGGTAAGTTAGAACTATTCATTGATGATCCCACACCCGGCAGCGCCCTTTGGCATGGAGAAATGCCCAAACGTGAGGAAATCGCCGCCCAAATTGGGGCAGACTCCGCCAGAACTATGTCTGAATTAAAACATCGGGGCAGCAATGCCGCATCAATCCCCGTACAAAATTATCGGACGACCCTTGTACAGTCACAAGTGTTGCAAAGAACCATATCTTCACCCTACGACTTGGATGGCATAGATAAGGAATTAGCCAAAGCAATTATCAGCTTACGCCTTACCCACGACGCAGGCGCATTAGCTGAGTTACGCAAAGCAGCAGATGTAACTGTAGCCGCCCACAAAGCAGGCATGGCAGCGACAGCCAGCGCCAAAATCGAGGCAGAAGTCCGGGCAGCGATGGAAAGCGTTTTCATCACCTACAACATGACAACCTCTTACAATAGCATCGTCACAGTCCACGGCGAAGTTCTGCATAACGAACAATATCACCACCCTCTGCAACCAGGGGATTTATTATTAGCCGATGTTGGTGGCGAAACAGCAACAGGTTGGTCAGCCGATGTTACCCGCACTTGGCCTGTTTCGGGGAAATTTTCCCCAACCCAACGCGACATTTATGATGTAGTGCTAGCAGCCCATGATGCCTGCATCGCCAAAATCCGTCCTGGTGTGGAATACAGGGATATTCATCTATTGGCGGCGACAGTCATGGCTGAGGGTTTAGTAGATTTAGGCATTTTACAAGGCAACCCCCAAGACTTGGTAGAAATTGATGCCCATGCCTTGTTTTTTCCCCACGGTATCGGTCATTTATTGGGGTTAGATGTGCATGATATGGAAGATTTGGGAGATTTGGCAGGGTATGAAGAAGGTAGGAATAGAAGCGATCGCTTCGGCTTAGGTTACTTGCGTTTAAATCGTCCCTTAAAATCAGGAATGTTAGTCACAATTGAACCCGGATTTTATCAAGTCCCAGCAATTTTCAACAATGCCGAAAATCGTACCAAATATCAAGATGTAATTAACTGGGAACGGCTATCACAATTTGCCGATGTGCGAGGCATCCGCATTGAAGATAATGTTTTAGTCACAGATACAGGCAGCGAAGTGCTGACAACCGCCTTACCAAATGATGCTGATACTATAGAACATCTGGTTAATTAAGACTTATATCATGTCCGCTTAAATACTTGTCAGATAATAACTAATATCAAGTTCTGCTAATTACTTATAATATGGTTGTTTTGGTCGGTAATTGGTAATAGCTAATAGGTAATTGTTTTCAGCCATGACCAATTACCGATTACCTATTACCAGCCCCCAAGATATGATAAGTATCTAAGCGAACTTGATATAAAAGGGCGTAAATATTTTCTGGATCAGGCAAATGACCCAATCCCCAGTCCCCAGTCGCCAGTCCCCAATCCCCAATCCCCAATCCCCCCGCCGTTTCGCGATTATTAACGGTGATGATTTCGGCTTTTCTGGTGGTGTGAATCAAGGGATTATTCGAGCGTATCAGCAAGGTATACTCACTAGTACCAGTTTAATGGTAACTGGGGATGCAGCCGAGGAAGCGATCGCGATCGCACGCAATCATCCTCATTTAGCCGTTGGATTACATCTAGTTTTGGTATGTGGTCGTGCGGTATTACCACCAGAACAAATTCCTCATTTGGTGGACTCCCAAGGTAACTTTTCTGACAGTGCTTTTTTGGCTGGGTTGCGTTACCAATTCCATCCCGCCGCCCGTGACGAACTGCGTCAAGAAATCCGCGCCCAGTTAACTAAGTTTCAAGCTTCGGGACTACCCCTTTCTCATGTAGATGGTCATTTACACCTGCACGTCCACCCAGTTGTCCTGCAAATTCTGGTGGAATTGGCGCAGGAGTTTAATATTCGCTTCATTCGCCTACCTGCTGAAGAACTAGGCAAGACTCTCAAGCTGAACCGTCAAGACTTGCTGACTAAATTACTTTGGTCAGTGGTCTTTGGGGGGCTGCGTCGTTATGGTGAGACACTGCTTACATCCCACGGTATTAGTTTTGCCCAGAGAGTTTACGGGTTATTGCAAACTGGTAATATTACGGAGAAATATTTGTTGGGTTTAATACCGCAAATTCAAGCAGATTTGATAGAGATTTATTGCCATCCCGCAGAATTTCAAGCTGGAGAACCACTAAACAGCCCACCAGAAGCGGGTGAAGCAGAACTCGCCGCGCTGTTGAGTCAGCAAGTACGCGAGTTATTGACTGCAAATGGTTTTGAGTTGGCTAGTGCTAGGGACTGGGTATTGAGGACTGGGTATTGAGAACAACTTAATAGGAAAAAATAAGGTTTATAAATTAACCGCCGATAAATACGATAAATGCCGATGAGAAGGATTTTAACTGATATCTTGCACCCTCTTAAATAAGTGGTGGGCAATGCCCACCCTACTTTTCCCTGTCCCCTGTCCCCCAATAGTCAATTTTACCGTAGTCTAGTTTGACGATGCGGTCTGCTAGATGAAAATAGCGATCGTCGTGACTAATTACTAGCACTGTTTTACCTTTATTTCTTAGTTGTGGTAGTAACTGTGTGTAGAAGAAATCCTTAAATAATGGGTCTTGATCAGATGCCCATTCATCAAATAGATAAATTGGTCTATCTTCTAAATATGCTGTGAGTAAAGCTAGGCGTTTACGTTGTCCTTGCGAAAGAGCCGTAGTTGAAAGTCTGCCATGTTCAATTTTCACTTTATGATCTAACTGGAGTTGCTTCAGGTAACTCTCAGCTAGACTATCTAAATCGCTATTTCCTATACCTAAAAGTTCATCAAATAAATAAAAGTCCGAAAATACGACTGCGAAATGCTGCCGATACCATTCTCGATTCTCGTCGGTAATTAGCTCTTGGTCAAATACAATTCTCCCACTTTCAGGAATGTAGAGTCCGGTAATTAATTTGGCTAGGGTAGATTTACCACTGCCATTTCCACCTACTATAAATATGAGTTCTTGAGGTTGTAGTCTTAAGTCGATAGGGCCGAGGATAAAACCTTGGTCTTCCTGTTCTCGATGATAGGTGTGAGTTATTCCTTGAAAGTCTAAAATCTGCCAGGAAGTATTTAAAGGTGGTGGTACAGTCGAGACTTCTGCACGACTAGCTAGAGATAAACCTAGAGATTCTATTTTTTGCAGAGCGATATTGGCTTTACTAATTTGGGGAAGATCAGTGATAATGTTGTCCATTGGCAACATCAAATAAGTAAAAGTGAGAATGTAGCCAGAAATAGTTTGAGGATTAATTGTCAATAGTTTAGGAAGTACGAATAGGAGAAAACCCATTGCGAAGAAAAATATCAACCTCCCCCAGCTAGTTGTAGCAGCAAATAAGGTTAAACCATCGACGTTATGTCGGCGAAACTTAGCTACTGTTGGTTGCAAATTTCTTTCTAAAAATACTTGACGGCGTTGATAGTTAAGTTTGAGTTCTTTAACTCCTGCGGTGACGGTTTGAAAATGTTTAAATAGTACATCTTGGTCATCACGAGCTAGCGCTAGTAATTTTTCACCTTTGCTGATTAACCATTGACAACTGCCTATTCCTACTACAATTAAACCGCAAAGAATCAATAATACTAACCAAGATAACCAAGTGATATATACCAAACATCCCAACACGATCGCTAAATCAATGCACAAAAAAGGAATCACATACACTGCATTAGCCACTGTCTGGACATCTTCTGTTAAAATGGCTAATAGTCGGGGATTACCCAGCTGCTCCAGATGAGTTAACTCAGAAGTAAGTATTTGCCGACTCAAACGCATCCGCAATTGGGAAACTGCATCTTGAGACAAGCGAACTAGCATTACTTGAGAAGTGATGCTAGTGATGAGTGCGACTATCACCAGTCCCAGAAAACCCCATATGATGTAAGTTAATGATGTCTTGTTGTTATCTGCACTAGCAGTGCTAATTAAAGCAATCAGTGCAGCACTACTACCCCCACTTAAGAAACCTGTGCCGATTGCGATCGCCACCATTCCCCAAGAAGAACGTAGAAGTAAGTAAATCAGTTTCATAACAGTAGTTTAACCAGCAATTAAGTTTTCCTACTCTAGGACATTAAAAATCATTAATATTAATAAATCATTACATATATCATCCCTTAGTCATAACTTTGCCAACTGAAAGTCATAAATTTTTTCCAGAAATATTCATAATTGATATAGAGATAATTGTTGAAAATATTATATATTCTCAATATATACTAATCCGCTTTAATTCCTAAACTGATTTGCGTATTAGGTAACAAATAGTAGGGAAGAGATATGTAATGAATTTTGTTCAAAAATGAAATGGGACATTTATAGTGAATGAAATTTTTAATTTGTGAAAATTGAAAAAATAGCTTGACGGAAAAATTAATGCTTTGCAAACATAAGTTGTTAAGTGATACAAATTTATATGCACTTCGATAGAGGAATAGTATGATCTGGCTGTTGGGGTGTTTATGCTTATCAGCTACTATCTATTACTGTTACGCAATTTATGCAGCGATCGCTTTTTTGCGTCAGCCCCACACCATCAATCCTGAGTTTCATCCACCTGTAACTATTTTAAAACCACTGTGCGGGCTAGATAGTAATGCTTACAATAACCTAGCTTCCTTCTGCCAGCAAGATTACCCCAACTTTCAAATCATTTTTTGTGTGCGCGATCGCCAAGACCCCATCATAGAAGTTGTGGAAAAAGTCATCCAACAATTTGCCAATGTAGATATAAATTTAGTGGTGAGCGATCGCGTGATTGGGGCTAACTTAAAAGTAAGTAATCTAGCCAATGCTTTAGCCCAAGCTAAACATGAAATTCTACTGATAGCCGATAGTGATATTCATGTCAATGCAGATTATCTGCAAACAGTTGTGCAACCGTTGCAAGACGAAAGCGTAGGTGTTGTTACCTGTTTATATCGTTCCCTCGCCCAAGGCTGGGGCGCAACCTTAGAAGCAATTTCCACAGCTACAGATTTTCATCCAAGTGTGTTAGTCAGCAATCAATCGGCTCCTATAAAATTCGCCTTTGGTTCTACAATTGTGATCCGCAAATCTGTACTAGAAAAAATCGGTTCCTTTGCAGCGATCGCCGATTATTTAGCAGATGATTTTCAACTAGGTCACTTACCAGCCAAAGCAGGCTACAAAGTTGTACTGTCTGATTATATAGTTGAACACGTCTTAGGCAATAGCACCATTGCCAATTCCCTACAGCGTCAGACTCGTTGGGCGCATAATATTAAAATTTCCCGTACTTGGGGCTATTTAGGTCTAATTTTTACCTACGGTACAGTTAGTAGTTTGCTATTGGTGATCATCACACAAGGTTCAATACTGGGTTGGAGTTACCTAGCGATCGTCTGGACAATGCGGCTAGTTATGGGTTGGCTAGTGGGAGCGATCGTTCTTGATGACGTAGTTACCAAAAAGTACTTTTGGCTAATTCCCTTGTGGGACTTACTGCACTTTGTTATCTGGTGTTTTGCTCTTGTTAGTGGAACAATTGAGTGGCGCGGACAGCAACTAAGATTAACTAAAGAAGGTAAGTTAATACCTCTAGAACAGGATTCTGGGTTTGTCAGTAGTCAGTGGTCAGTAGTCAGTGGTAAGGATGTTTGGGAGATGGGGGATTAGTAGCTTGTCTAGGCTAAAATGTGGCATTAGATTGGGAAAAATCGAACGCAGATGAACGCAGATGAACGCAGATAAATCTGTATTCTATCCGGTGGCAATTTTAAATATAAAAATTTATTTGAGATATGTCTAAAGTCTAAACTAAACCCAACTAAAAGAATGAGGATTTTCTGAAATTAGTTATAGACAATGTACAAGATATCAATAACTAACTTGCCCAATTTTAGTTATTCTTGCAGGAGAACAGACATGACTAAACCTAAATCAACAGACATTTTATCGCTAATTAAAGCAGAACATCGTCAAGTTGAAAAACTTTTTGCCCAGATAGAGAAAGCGAAAGGAAATAAAATTTCTGGTTATTTTCAAGAGATTTATAAAGCACTTAACTTACACGCTAGAACTGAAGAGTTAGCTTTCTACCCTGCTTTGAGAGAGTATGAGGAAACCCAAGAATTCATTGAAGAAGCAGAAGAAGAACATGAAGAAGTTTCCGTGCTTTTAGAAGAAATCAAAGCAATGGAACCAAGCAACCCTGAGTTTCTAGAAAAAATTAGTGAGTTAAAAGAAGCAGTTCAGCATCACGTAGAAGAAGAGGAAAACGAAATTTTTGATGCAGTACGTGAGTGCATGAGTGAAGAACAGCTAACCGAGTTAGGCGAAGAATTTCAAAAAGCTAAAGCTAAAATAGAGCCAGATGTAGAAGCTGCATTAGCGCCATAAAAATCTTAGTAACACAGATTTTTATTATTAGGGGCGCACAGCTGTGCATGAGTGTCAACTTAAGCCTGGTTTTGACCTCTCCCCCAACCCCTCTCCTTCGAGGAGAGGGGAGTAAGAGGGTGATTTTTTCGTTTCTCCTCCCTCTCCTAAAAGGAGAGGGAGGTTGGGAGGGAGAGGTTCTGCGGAGGTGGTCACTCAAGCTCAACAAGTGCAGGTTTTGTCTGTGTAGATGCGGTTTCTAACCGCCCATTTCACGTTAAGTTGACACCAATGACATCTGTGCGCCTCTACTGTCGCATTCTTTCTTTCAAATTGGTATTACTTATTCTTATCTGAACTGTATAGGCTGAGAGTCAACCGCCAACCGTTAACAGCCAACAAGAAAAAATGTACAATTAGCGTTTGCTGATGACAATTATTGTGGTAAGTCAAACAACACAGTAGTCATGTAATGTTCTGCCCATTCTGCACCAAAGGCTTTTTCTAGTACCCTGCGAGTTTTGTCGTTTTGTTGCTGTTTGGTACAGTAGTTGTGTTGTCCTGCGAGAATTTGCTGTGTTTGTTCTGGGGAAACGGGACTAGCTGCGATCGCATTTTGACAATGTACTTCCAAAAACTCCCGCACCCTTCCCAAAAACATGGTTTCTTCTTCCGGGGAACTGGGACGGATAAAAATACAAAACTCAGAGAAAATATGTCCCCATTCTGGTAATTCTCGCGGCTGGGAAAAATCTACTGGGTGGAGATTTGACAGGGCAGAATTATAGGACTCAGGTAGGGTACGGTCTAAGTGTACTGGAGAAAGGTCGGCGATCGCCGCACTAATTTGACCCCTACCCCCAACTAAATCACAGCCAAACATGGGTATGTCATATTCTGGACGGGGAAACATGACACAGTGCAGAATGTCAAGCATATTTCCCACCTTGGCTAATTCCAAGTGCATTTTCCGAAACTGGGGTGTTTGATAGCAACGGTTTTCAATCGTCAGTTTCTCACCCTCTAGTCTCCCTTCCACATACCCCAACTCAGCAGGCAAATGGTAAGGCGACAAATCCAAATGTTGATGCCAAACTGCTTCGATACAGTCCGCTAGTTGGCGAATGAGGGGATGTTGTTGCTCACGTAGCGAGGGAATGGAAGTTAGTGACATATCCTATTCGATAATGCAATCTAATGTCAGTCTACGGCCTGGGGCGTTTCTTCTGTTCGCGATCGCAATATAAGTTTGGGTATTGGGGACTGGGGACTGGGGACTGGGTAGCTGGTATTAGGTGTTGCTGGGGATGACAAGTTAGGTTTGGGCTGATTACTGCAACTTATGGATGTAATTTTTTAGGTATATTAACCAGAATGAAGTGGCGGTGAAGAACCTATAAAATTACTATAAATTGTGGTAATTACAGTAGTCAAACAGGTATCTAGGTTTTAGAATCAAAGCGTAAAGTGAATATACAGAACGAATTATAGTCTACCACCTATAAAAGCCCCCTGACTAGGTAATTATTACCCGTCAGGGGGTATTAATTTGGGAAATGGGGATTGGGTGATTATTCGATTCCGAGTAGGGGTTTTAACAGATTGCGCTGTTCAATGGGCAGTTCTAGTAGAGTGCGGCGATCGCCTTTTGTCAACCGATAGCGCACAGCAGCATTCAGCAAGCCCAGCGCAATTTGGCAGTCTGCAAGCCCTCCCGCCAACTCTTGCCACACTTCCAGCCATAATTGCACAACTTCATCGCTCACCTTGTCTGACATTAAAGCGGGAATGCTGCGTACTAGACCCTGAGATAATGCGGGAATAACTTGATACTTGCTAAATAGTTCTAGCAGAATTTTAATCCGCGTTTTCCATGTCAGTGCATCCTGAGTATTTGCAAACAAAATCCGGCAAATAATTTCTGTGTCTTCTGTATATGCTTCCTCATCTTCTTGGAGATTTCGCAGGGCATCTTCCATAGCTGTTACCCCTTCTTCCCAACGTTGCAGCCCCATGAGAGAAATAGCGCGGTTGGTTAAAACACAATAATCTCTTTCGCCAGAAGAGAGGATTTTGTCGCAAGATTCCAAAGCTTGTTGATAGCGTTCAAGGTTGATTAATGTCCAACTTCGGTCTAGCCAAGCCAATTCATTATTAGAATCAAGTTCAATGGCTTTATCACAGGATGCTAATGCTTCCTCATAACGTTTGAGATTGCCAAGTGCATTTCCTCGACTTGCCCAAGCCAATTCATCATTAGGGTGAAGTTCAATGGCTTTATCGCAGGATGCTAAAGCTTCCTCATAACGTTTGACATGACTAAGTGCATGGCCTCGAACAGCCCAAGCCCAAGCATAATTGGGATCAATTTCAATGGCTTTGTCACAAGATGCTAAAGCTTCCTCATAATGTTTGAGATTACCAAATGTATTTCCTCGCCTTACCCAAGCCCAAGCATCGTTAGGGTCAAGTTCAATGGCTTTGTCACAAGATGCTAAAGCTTCCTCATAACGTTTGAGATTGCCAAGTACATTTCCTCGCCTTGCCCAAGCCCAAGCATGATTAGGATTAAGTTTAATGGCTTGATCACAAGATGCTAAAGCTTCCTGATAACGATTGAGATTTTCCAGTACCCAAGCTCTGTTTACCCAAGCCCAAGCATAATTCGGGTGAAGTTCAATGGCTTTATCGCAGGATGCTAAAGCTTCCTCATAACGTTTGAGATTGCCAAGTGCATTTCCTCGCCTTGTCCAAGCCCAAGCATAATTAGGGTTAAGTTCAATGGCTTTGTTACAGGATGCTAATGCTTCCTCATGACGTTTAAGATTGTCCAATAGCCAGGCTCTGTTTACCCAAGCCCAAGCATAATTCGGGTGAAGTTCAATGGCTTTATCGCAGGATGCTAAAGCTTCCTCATAACGTTTGAGATTACCAAGTGCATTTCCTCGCCTTGCCCAAGCCCAAGCATCATTCGGTTCAAGTTCAATAGCTTTGTCATAAGATGCTAAAGCTTCCTCATCACGTTTGAGATTTTCCAGTACATTTCCTCGAATTGCCCAAGCCCAAGCATCATTCGGGTCAAGTTCAATAGCTTTGTCATAAGATGCTAAAGCTTCCTCATCACGTTTGAGATTTTCCAGTACATTTCCTCGAATTGCCCAAGCCCAAGTATCATTAGGGTCAAGTTCAATGGCTTTGTCACAGGATGCTAAAGCTTCCTCATAACGATTGAGATTGTTCAGTACATTTCCTCGCCTTGTCCAAGCCCAAGCATAATTTGGGTTAACTTCAATGGCTTTGCTTAAAGCAGTTAAAGTATCCTCATAGCGTTCAAGTTCATTTAAACAATCCGCTTTTAAAACCCAATCTTGTACTTGACCACGCTTTTCGGTAAGTTTCTCTGCATATTGCAAAGCACCTAAATAGTCTTTATTATCTATCAAATTTGTACATTCCTGCCAATATGCTACAAATATAGGGTTTTCTTCACCATCTTCTTCCATCGCCTCCAACGCTTTAAGTATGTATTCTCTATCTACTACGGCTTCAGGTGGTAGTGGTTCTAATCTTTGTGGATATTTTTCATTATTTTTGTCCTGCGAAAGACCATTAATTAATGCTTGATTAAAATTTGGTTCAGCAGCATTCCTGATTTCATTTCTTCTCGTATCATTAAATCCCAATCTTTGCTGTAATTCTTCTCGCGTATACCACAACCGCAAAAAGTCTACAAATAAACGTATCGGTTCGCCTCGCTGCTTTTTCACTTCCAAGCAGAAACGCATGAGTGGTTCTCGCAGTTCGTAAAATGACTCACGCCCTATGGCTTCAGAATTAACATAACCCTTTTCTCGTAAATCTTTGAGTTGACTGGATGCTGTCTGGTGACTGATAAAACAGCGTTGGGCTATATATTTTACCGATAGCGCAAAACGACAGTCTGATAAAATTTCTACTATTTTTCTTTGCTGCGGTGATAGCCACTGCATCCTGGCTTGATAGTATGGTGTCAAATCATCTAGCATCCCCATGAAGGGTTCTTGTAGTTCTTCTAATGACTGGCGGGTGAGAAATTCTGAGAAAATCACATACAAGCGGGGACTACCACCTGCTAAGTGATGGACTGCACGAATGCGATCGCATCCTCTAGGAGTGTGGATAAAATCTTCTAAGTCGGTTTTTCCTTCTAATTTGGCAATATTCGCTAATAGTTCGGTTGCTTCCTCGGCTGTTAAGTCCATTAAATAGCGGATGCGGAAGAAACCATAAAACGGTGATGTCTGAAGTTTGACACCGTTAAACAAACTTTGCGATGTTGCCAAAATCGTACAGCAACTATTCTCCTGCAAGAAACCACGCAGTTGTAATTGTCCCTCTTCTCCTAACCCAACGAATATTTCATCGAGGTTTTCCATCATTAAAAGCAGGGTGCGGTTTCCTATCACCTCTTTTAAGATAGCTGCTGCTGTTTTCTGGGCTATCTCTGGAGACATTTGATATAGTGCTTCTACCTTTTGTCCTAGTCCAGGTAACAGCTTGTTCTCGTCTCTATACTCTTCTAATAAAGCTCGAAAAATTCGCAACAGTAAATCTAAAAATGAGGTCACACCCCATTCTTCTTCTCTCAGCCAAGCTATTAATAAACTTGGCTGTAAATCATCCATCTTACAAATACGATGGTAGACCAAAGAAACAAAGTGAGTTTTACCAATACCACGAGGCCCAATTAACAAAGTATAGTATTTGGATGGTGTCAGAACACTTTCGCGGATGAGTTCAACTATATACTTTGCTAACTCCTGACGCTGCACAAAAATATCTTCCAAAGCTTGCGGTGTCATCAAGCTAGGAGTGAAGCGAGAGAGGAAGGTATCTTTCATGCGGCTAAACCTCTATGCAGTCGCCAGCAACGCTGAATTAAGGGGAAGCGGAAACATAACCCACCCTCAAGTTTGCGAATAACATAATGGTCGCATTCCAGTAGAGTTAAAACGCTACGTGTCTGTTCTTTGTCAGGGTTATTAATGTGGGTGTGTAACTGATTAAATAAATCCTCAAATGGTAAAGGCTGCTGGGTAACAGCCAAAATATCTAATATTGCTAACGCTAGGGGTTTTTGGTCATTTGGGTAATAAACATCTATGCGTTCACTGTAATAGCGTAAATGCCAAGGGTCATTGGGGTCAATCAGATAGTTGCTAACAATTTCCTCTACTTTCTCCGCGCTGGCATTGCTGTTTTGTGTGAACAATTGGTCAATAATATGATGGATAAAGTAAGGCATACCATCAACACTTTTTGCGATCGCCTTCGCTGTTTCCTTACCATCTATACTGACAATACCTTCCCCAGCCAGTAACCGATAAGCTAACTCTTCCGCATCCGCTAGCGCCAAGGGTGGTACATCTTCCTTTTTCATGTCGTTGGTGGGGTCGTTAGCATAACCTGCGCGTTTCAACCCGGTCAGCACATTATGCAGTCCAATAGAACCAGTAAACACCATCCGCAACTGTGGGAACATCTGTCGTAGTGAACGCAAAGCATCCAACACTTCCATTGCTGCATCTTCACCCTGTCTGTTTTTAATGTTGTACAGCATCAAGGGCATTTCATCCCAAAAGAACACCATAGTCAGCTTTTGGTTATCTAGCTGCTTAACCAAATCTTCCGCCATCGTCATTAATAACTGTTTCCAATGCGCTGCATCCACTTCGGGGAACTTGATCATCCCGGCAATTTCTGTACCACCAAGTTCCGTTAATAATTTTCTTGTCCCCGTTGCCAACCGCTTAACACTGCTTAAGTGAGACTCTACATCTTGGAAGATGATTTCTACAAATTCTATAGGCGATCGCACCCCTTCCAAATCACGATATACAGTTAAATAATTCGCCTTCCCTTCCTTGGTCATTTTTTTGACAACACAAGTTTTGCCCATCCGCCTCTCTGCGCTCAATACAAGACTCTGCCGTTCCAGTACCCGCCACAAACTTTGTATTAATCTATCCCGCCCAAATACTTCAGCCGGAGCTATTTCTCCCCCAGGATTAGCCCTTAATCTCTGTTGTACCATCATACTTTATAAGTCAAAATTAATGTACGTCAAAAATAACGTACATTAATTTTGACGTACTTTTTTTTAAACGTCAAACCATAGAAATGGGCGGTTTCTAACCGCCCATTGCAATCCCCTCACTTACAAGCCGCTAACGCCGCCGCTAATTCCTTGGCAGACTGAAAGCGATCGCGCGGTAAAGGTTCTGTCACCCGGTCAATCACATCCTTTAACTTGGGTGTGACCGTGGGAATATTGCTCACATCAAAGCGGAAAGCGCGTCCTTTCTGGCGGTAAAATTTGAAAGGACTCTCGCCAGTGATGAGAAAAATTAGCGTTGGGCCGATCGCATATAAATCAGATTGGGTTAAAGGCTGTCCTCGTTCTTGTTCTGGGGCGCAATAACCTTCTGCACCGATGCGTGTCCCTGGTGTAGTGCCGATTTCCTTCACCGCGCCAAAATCTAGCACAGCTATTTGATTATTCGCTGTTCGTACCATCAGGTTCGCCGGTTTGATATCGCGGTGAATGAGTGGCGGATCTTGACTGTGGAGATAATCGAGAATATCACAAGTTTGGATCATCCAGGCGATCGCTTGGCTAGGTATTACTGGGCCACTGGTATAGATGCGTTTTTCCAAATCTTGCCCATGCACCAATTCCATCGCCAAATATTTCTTCCCACCCTCCACAAAAAAATCATAATACTTGGGAATCCCTGGATGATTGAGAGATTTGAGAGTGTAGGCTTCCCGTTCAAATAACTCTTGCGCCTTGGCAATTCTCGCCATATCCGCATTCATTTGCTTTAACACCAACAATTTTGGTTGTCCAGCAATTACACCAGCCGCATCCCAAGCTAAATAGGTAGTCCCCATACCTCCCTGTCCCAAAGTGCGTAAAACTTGGTAATGGCGGATAGTTTGAATGACCGAAAGCGGTTGTCCACAATGGATACAAAATAAATTTTGTGGCGAATTACCCTCATGGGTACAAGTTACAGTCAAACTACCAGCATTGTGAGAAAATTCTGGAGAAAAATTTCCCCCCAAACCGCCAACCCCAGGACTATCTCCAGGCGCAACTGATTCCCATCCCAATGGGACTTCCTCCTGAGTTTGGAATTGTAGAATCGGCCCGCCCTGGGCTAGTTGCAGGATGGCATTATTTGGTAACGAATCCTGAATTACCAAAATGCCATTGAGAAAAGTACCATTTGTCCCCTTACTAATCACCTGCCAAGAACCACCGCCAGCAGAACTAATTTGCCGAATTTCCAGATGATGGCGAGACACCAAACTATCAGTCAAAATTACATGATTATCCGCCGCGCGACCAATCCGAATCACGGGGGAATTTTCAAAGCACCACTGCTTCAGGGGTGTTTTTTGTTGCGGTTCTAGCAGCGTCAAAGTGACCACAATACGACCTGTGTAAGAGTTAGGGAACGGGGAGTGGGGGGAGATGGGGGGAGGTGGG
>DATNQO010000307.1:0-19881 GCA_036704005.1 Leptolyngbyaceae cyanobacterium
ACGGAGCTTGTACTCCGCCCCATTCGAGCGCCCGCTTATGGGCGGGGCTTGTACCCATGTTCCGCTCCGCTCCACGCAGAGGGGAAGGGATTGCTCCCCCTGCTAGAAAGCTCCCTTCCCCCCTGCCTCTTCCGGTCAAAATGATGTCAAATTCCTTCTGTGTATACATTTGAGTAGTTTTTCTGGCTACTTTTTGTCTAAGTCCCGTTAAGTCCCGATAATCGATTTGTTGCAAAGATTTTTTGCATCAGTATAATTTTTTGTCATAAACCATTTACTCGAATAGCCACAAAGTGATACATTAGAGCGTTTGGATTTTTGAAACGTAGCCAAACAACCATGACAATAGCGGGTAAAACCACCCAGTTCGAGTACAAAGCGCTGTACAAGCCGAATCAATTGATATACGGCAATGGGCAAGTAGCAGTGATTACAGGATGGACTGTAAAGAGTGCGCTTTCCAAACATTTAGAACCCCAAGAGTATGCTGTAATTGGGCAGTTGTACTCACCCACCAGAGGTATTAACTTACTGATTCGGAATTTACTTTGGAATCCTCACGTTCGTTATTTGGTGGTTCTCAACGCCAGTAAGGAAGATAAAAATGCAGGCGCGGGAGAATGTTTACTAGACTTTTTCCGTTATGGTTTTGAGGAAGGTGTATGTGATACAGGATTACGTGCTTGGGTAATTCGCTCTCATGTCACGGGTTACATAGACTTAGATATAGACGCTGCTGCGTTGGAACACCTGCGACAGTCTATAAAATATAGTGAAGCCAAATCTATAAGTGAAGCCGTTAGTTTAATTAAATCCTATACCCTGGAGCAAGCGATCGCTCCTTGGGGAACGCCCTTAGAATTTCCTATTTCCACAGTTGAACCCACAGTTCTACCAGGCCCAAGATACGGACACAGAATCGAAGGTAGAACCATAGCCGAAACATGGGTAAAAATTATCCATCGCATCAAAACCACAGGCACAATTCGCCCCACTGGTTATGATGGACAATGGCAAGAACTGATTGACTTAATGGCTGTTATTACTGATGAGCCTACTGATTTCTATTTTCCTGAACCTAATTACTTACCAATTGACCGCAATTTTTTAGAAGAATATATTTCGCAAATTTTAGATGATGCCCCATATCGAGAAGGTTTAAAATATACCTATGGTCAACGTTTACGTTCTTGGTTTGGGCGCGATCAAATTGAGCAAGTTATTCATAAATTAATTGGAGAGATTGACGCGGCTTCTGCTGTCATGAGTTTATGGGATGTAAAAGACCATGAGAAAGGCGGTAGTCCATGCCTGAATCATATTTGGTTGAGAGTAGTTGATAATGAATTATCCCTAACTGCCACATTAAGAAGTAATGATATGTTTGCTGCATGGCCTGCCAATGCAATGGGACTCAGGGCTTTACAACAACATATTAGAGATAAAATTGCCGAAATTTCTGAATATGATTTAAAGATGGGGCCATTGATTACTATCAGTCAATCGGCTCATATATATGATGATACGTGGGAGAATGCAGACAGGTTAATTGCTAATCAATATGCTTCAATTCTCAAGCAGCGTAATTATGATGACCCTTCAGGAAACTTTTTAATTGAAGTCGATAATCAGGAAATTGTCGTTACACAAACCACATCAGGTAGTGGTGAAGTAGTTAAATCTCATCGAGGAAAAAACCCTCTTAATTTACTAAGAGAAATTTGTGCTGCTTCGCCAGCTATACAGAGCGAACACGCAGGTTATTTAGGGTTGGAACTGCAAAAGGCGAATCAATGTATTAAACTTGGTAAGCCTTATGTTCAGGATCAGTAAAGGCAAGATATAGGAGTTTGTATAAATAAATACGGTTCAGATAAGAATAATTAACCGCCGATAATTCAAGATGTTTAATCAATATTGCTATTCAATCTAGCCTTAACTGAACTGTATTGCCTTATAAACAAACATAGATAGAAATATACGTAGGGTGGGCAATGCCCACCGGCTCATGGTTTTGGTGGGCATTGCCCACCCTACAAAACTGTCCCCTGTCACCTGCTATAAAATTAAAAGTTCATGCAAGATATTTCTTTAAATGACGAACAAAATCAAAGACCAACATGGGATGAATACTTTTTGATGTTGGCAAAACTCGCTGCTACTCGCTCAACTTGTTTAGCGTTTCCAGTGGGCGCTGTGATTGTGAAAAATAAACAAGTGGTGGCGACTGGATATAATGGTTCACCATCAGGTTCGGCTCACTGTACTACTCAGGGTTACTGTTATCCTGGGTTGAGTAGCTGTGATGCTAGTAAGACTTTACCATCCAGGGCTGTACACGCAGAAGCAAATGCGATCGCCCAAGCAGCAAAACATGGTATCTCCACAGATGGTGCAAGTATTTACGTTACCTTAGAGCCTTGTTTATCTTGTTTAAAGTTAATTATTTCCGCAGGAATTAAGGAAGTATTTTACGAAACTACTTTTAACAGTGGCGAGAAAGCATTAGTTAGAGACTCTTTCGTTCAAGAAGGTTTAGTTGTTCTCAAACAAGTTAAACTTTCTGATTTCATAGCACACAAGTCTGCTCAATCACTTCTAAATACTCAGTCTTTAATAAAAGAGAATATACATCTAGGTAATTAATTAAAATTATGGAGGTATTTAATGTTTAGCGATGAAGATATACGGAAAGCAATCGACGATTTTAAAAGTAATCAAGAAGAAGGACTATTGATAGAACCTTTTGAACTGAAATCTTTGACACCAGTTGGTTATGATATACGGGTAGGGATAGAAGCTTTTTCTAAAAAGAAGAGAAAAGTTATTTTAATTGAAAAAGATGGAAAAATTAATATAGAACCAAATGAAATCGTAGTAATCAGAACTTTAGAAAATATTACTTTATCCAAAAAAGTTTCTGCTACCATACATTCAATTGTTTCACAAACTATTGACAATAATTTGTCAAATATTTCAACAACTATAGATCCGGGATATTCTGGCACGTTACTAATTCAAATTAGTAACCTTCACAATAGTTCTGTTCAGTTAAATTTTAAAGAGCCTTTATGTACCATTTGCTTTTATAATGTAAATTCGCCATCAAAAGTAAATCGTGGTACGGAGAATGACAGAGATGATATTTGGCGTAGGCTCATAAGGGAAGCGAGATCGGAGCAAGAAAGACTAGAAAAAGAAGAAAAACTGCGTGAAGATGAAAGAAGACGAAAATATATATTTAATGCTTCTTTATTAATACTGATAGGTGTTATTAGCTCTGCTTTTGTTTTTAGAGTTTACGCTAATAACCCTCCCTTCGCTAACTTTATAGTGGCAATGCTAACTTTTATAGTTCCAATTATTTACGATATTATCTTTAAAAGACAATCTAAATAATGAATATATTACATAAACCTAAAGTGTATATTTCCGGTGCATTAACTGGAATTGATCAGCCGACATTAATCAAAGGCTTTTATGAGTCAGTAGGTTTATTGTGTCAAAAAATTGGTTTTCAGGCTTACGTACCACACATTAATACTGATCCCATTGATCACCCTAATATCAGCCCATATCAAGTTTTTGATAATGATAAACGCGAAGTTAGTAACTCTGACTTAGTTATTGCTTATGTTGGCTATCCATCAATTGGGGTAGGAATGGAATTAGCCTATGCAGAGACAAATGCTATACCCATTATTCTGTTGTATGAGAAAGAAAAGATAGTATCAAGATTTCCTCGCGGCATACCTACTGTTATTTCTCAAGTGGAATTTACCAACTATCAAGATGCTTTAACTCAACTAGAAAGTGTTTTGAAAAGGTGGAGACAGCAGCACATCGAATCATCCTCATCAGTACCATCCGCCTCCACCTGAAAAATAACCTATAGGACTCACACTTGATTTTTGAAATATACGTAGGGTGGGCAGTACAGCACCGACTCATGGCTTTGGTGGGCAATGCCCACCCTACAGATACTGATACAGTTTCTTCATGAAGATGCACTTTATTCTGCACCGTAGAGACGTTGCATGCAACGTCTCTACATTATTTATTGGGTGCAGCTTCATAAAGAATTGGTATTAAGAAATTGTTTACGGGCGATGGCTACGTCTGATTTCGGTGATTTGGTCGGCTACGTCTAAGATAGACTGGGGCATTTCTGTACCAGTGAAAATAATATCGACGTGGGGAGGGCGTTTAGCTAAAAAGGCTAAAACGTCACTTTCGCTTATCAGTCCAAAGTGAACCGCCATACTTAACTCATCTAAAACCACAAGCGAATACTTGCCTTCATATACTACCTGCTGTGTGTGTAACCATAAGTTTTGTAAAGCTTGATTTTCTGCTTCATCTAGATGAGGCGTATCAATGCAGCGTGGCAAATCACAACGCAGCCAATCTAAATTTTGACCTAATTGAATTGGTTTGTCTTGTCCTTGATTGATCCCACCTTTGAGAAATTGGACAATTAAGACTGGTGTACCTTGTCCAGCAATTCTCAGGGCTTGCCCCATGACACTGGTAAAAAAGTTACGGTGTGAACTAGTGAAAACTTGCACTAACCCTTCAATTGGGTATGGTAAGCTAAGGGACGAATTGGCAGTGGGTGTTTCTAACTGGGCAACCATAGAGGAAATTTCAAAAAATCACGATAAATAAAATAGGTTTTGCAGGGATTCTTGTAGAAAATCTACTTGTATAGCAGGGGACAGGGGACAGCCTCAAAAGCTGTTTGCTGTAAAGATTGTATGATTCATCTATGTCCTAACCTATGTGGCTACTGCTATATAATCAATCTGATTTTGATTCAGCCTGATATGCTGGCAATCTGCTTTATAAGTCAAACACTACGTCTGTCTGAAGTCAAGGGTTGGGGACTGGGGACTGGGGACTGGGGACTGGGGATTGGGTACAAACTCTCCCTCATCTCCCTCATCTCCCTCATCTCCCCCTCCTCCCCCACCCCAAACCAGACTCCTTGGCTCAATGTTAGATTTCCCTCAAGGTTGGGCAAAACAACTTTATTATGTTTTAAATGTTACTGGTTGAGGAGTTAATTCTTGTGAAATTAGTGATTCTGGGAGGTTCAGGATCTGGGAAAAGTACTCAAGCACAAAGGCTTTGTAGTCATTTAGAAATTCCTCAGATTTCTACGGGTGAGATTTTACGCGATGCTATTTCCCATGTTAGTGAACTAGGTCGCCACGCCCATCCTTATGTGGCTAAGGGGGAACTAGTTCCTGATGAAATGATTATCGAATTGATTCGGTTGCGTCTGAAACAGCCGGATGTGAGTGAGGGTTGGGTTTTGGAGGGTTATCCGCGTACTGCTTTCCAAGCTGAAGAGTTGGATTTTTTGCTGGATGAGTTGGGGCAGAAGTTGGACTGGGCAATTTATTTACAAGTACCGGAGGCAGTTATGGTAAGTCGTTCTTTGGGGCGATCGCTACCTGATGACCAACCGGAAATAGTGCAGCGTCGAGTAGAGATTTTCTACGATCGCACTGTCCCTATTTTAGAGTATTATGACCGTCGCCGCCGTCTGTTGACGATTAACGGCGATCAGCCACCAGAATTAGTCTCCCAAAGCATTCTCACACTACTTTCAATTCCCTAACTCTTTAATAAACTTAAAATTTTCTGTAATCAGTTGCAGTGTACTGCACAATATTTTTCATGCTTTTTCACAGAAGCTAGATAAACTAAGGCATAGATGAATCATCAAATCTTGATAGCAAGCCGCGATTAGCGCCTGCCCCCTGTCCCCTGCTATACAATAAAAGTTAGAGGCTACCCTGATGGTTTGGCAGCGTCCCGACGGTAGAAAACCCTATGAACTCCGTCCCGTTGAGTTTCACACCGGATTTACCCGCTTTGCACCTGGTTCAGTGCTGACGATATGCGGCGAGACTAAGGTACTATGTACAGTTAGCGTTGCCGAAGGTGTACCCAAGTTTCTCGTAGGTAGTGGCAAAGGTTGGTTAACGGCTGAGTATCGGATGCTACCCTCGGCTACACAACAACGTCAAGAACGAGAATTAATGAAATTATCTGGGCGGACGCAAGAAATTCAGCGTTTAATTGGGCGTAGCTTACGCGCCGCATTAGATTTTGAGGCGTTAGGAGAAAGAACTTTAACCTTAGATGCAGATGTGTTGCAAGCTGATGCAGGTACGCGAACAGCAGCAATTACAGGCGGATATGTGGCTTTAGCTGGGGCTATTTCTCAATTATTGCAGCGAGGGGTATTAGAGCGATCGCCTCTATGCGGACAAGTAGCAGCCATTTCCGTTGGTTTATTAGAACAAGAAGCATATTTAGATTTGAACTATATAGAAGATGTAGCTGCAACGGTGGATTTTAACGTTGTGATGAATCACAAGTTAGGAATTATCGAAGTTCAAGGAACAGCCGAAGAAGGCAGTTTTAGCCGTACCCAGTTGAATAAGCTACTAGATTTAGCTGAAAAAGGCATTCAACAGTTGCTAATTGCCCAACAGGAAGCAATTCCTAATTGGGATAGGCTGTTTGTTGGGTAGTAGGGATTGGGAATTGGGGACTGGGGATTGGGTACTGGGACGAGTATTAATTCCCAGTTCTTTGCCCTAGAAATTTCTAATTTTGATGTTAATTATCTAAAATAGCTGTAAGTAGTTCTTAGTTACATAAAACTTAAATTTATGACCCTTCTTAATGCCAGTAATTTATCCTTAGAAGAAGTTCACCGTTTGTTTGGATTTCAAAAACAGTTCAATAACTCATTTTCCAACTTATTATCTCTTGAACCACTTACTGAAGCAGAACATCAGGAATTACAACAAATTTACGAAGACTTTGACAGATATCTTTCAGCAGGTAAAGTATCGGAAGGTCAAGTAAAGTTTCTTGTAGTCGCTCCCTTGCTGAGATTAGCAGGCTTTTATCATTATCCTATTGAGATTCGTTTAGAAGAAAATATTGCTGATATAGAAGTTGAAGATGAAGATATTTTTATTAAAGGCAGATTTGATATTTTAGCTATTAATAAAGCTAAACATACGAAAAATTCAGGATACTTTTGGGTACTAATAATAGAATCTAAAAATAGCCAAGTTGATATATCAACGGGATTTCCTCAATTATTAACTTACGCTTATAAAGGGATAGATAATCAAAAATCAGTTTGGGGTTTAACAACTAATGGGAGAAATTATCAATTCTTTTATATTGAACAGGGTAATCCCCCTAGTTATCATCTCTTACCATCACTAAATTTGATGGAACCTCCGCGTGCAATTGAGTTGTTACAAGTTCTCAAAGCAATTTGTCAAGTGTAGGAAGGGAATAGAGGCTAGGGGCTAGCAAATTTTTTTAATCTCTAGCCTCTAGACTCTAATCTCTAGCCTCTAATAACTCTACTATTTGCGATCGCTCCACCAAACTATTCGCGCATAAAATCCCAGAAGCCGCTACAGCTGGTACACCAATTCCAGGCATAGTACTATCACCCACACGATACAAACCCTGAATCGGTGTATGTGTACTAGGAAACATCCTCTGACCAGCAGCAATAGCCGGGCCGTAGGTTCCTTGATGGCGGCGTAGGTAATGGGCATGAGTTAACGGTGTACCGATGAGTTCCAATACTACACGCTCTCTAATATCGGGAATAATACGTTCTAAGGCGCGGTATAAAGACTCTGCTTTCTCTCTTTTCTTCACAGCATACCCATCATTGCGTTCCCATCCGGCGTAAGGTTCGAGAGTGTAAGCATGAACTACGTGATGTCCCTCTGGTGCGAGGCTTGCATCCCACACACTGGGAATCGAAATCATGCAGGTATTACCTGGGATGGTAATATCTTGACTGGAATCGTGGACTACCACATGATGTCCTGTTATTTCTAACCCATCTGCCCTGATGCCTAAATGCAGGTGCATAAAACTATCAACCGTTGGCGTTTCCAAAGCATTTTGGCGGTAAGCAACAGGTAAATCTTCAGGACGTAACAGGTGATTGTAGGTATCCCAAATTGTGGCATTAGAAATGACGATAGGCGCGTTGAGAATTTCCCCATTTTGCAACCTCACACCCACAACTTTACCAGCTTCTACCAAAATTTGCTCAACGTGACATCCTAAACGTAACGTCCCACCCCAACGTGACAACCCCCGTACCAAAGCATCGACAATTGCCGCACTACCCCCCACAGGATACTCAACACCAGCGCGGGAACGTTCCCCCAACATAAAAGCCACCTCTGGGGCAATTGTGCCATGTGCTTTCAACCCAGAGAGGAGAAAACATTCCAAATCAATCAGTCTTCTTACCCAAGGGTGGTGAACCGTTGTATCCATCACATTCCCTACAGAAGACTGAACCAAGGGTAAGTAAGGTAACATTCGCCCCAAGGATGGTAAGTAGCGTTGCAGTAAAACTAAAATTACCTGCCAGTCTGAGCGCAATGCTAAGGTGGGAATACCTTTCATCGCATCGTATAGCCCCAACAAGCGTTCTATAAATTGCTGGAGTTCTTTTGCGCCTTGGGCAGTGATTTGCTGTACTTCATGAAGGTATTTTTCAGTGTTGCTATATACTGCAACAGTTCCTTCAGGAAAATGGTATTTTCCTAGAGGGTCATAAGGTATAACTGGGAGGGATTCACCTAAGACATCAAGAACCTGTTTGAGGGGATTTAAACTTTGACTATCCGCCAAACCACAATAAAAGGAGGGGCCAGAATCAAATTCAAATCCGCGCCGCCTAAAACTATGGGCTGCACCACCAGCTATTGTATGACTTTCGCACACAATCACCCGTTTACCATAACGTGCTAACAACCCAGCAGTACATAAGCCACCGATACCGCTACCGATAACTATGGCATCAAGTGGGGACTGGGGACTGGGGAATTGGGAGTTCATATTTTTTTGATGAGGGAGATGTAGCTTTAGCTTCCCGCAGGGTGGGAGTGGGGGGAGAAGAGGGAGAATAACTATGGACTGTTGACTGTTGACTGTTGACTGTTGACTGTTGACTGTTGACTGTTGACTAATGACCAATGACTAATGACTAATGACTAATGACCAATGACACAACCACTAATTGAACTCAAAGGCGTTTCTAAATCTTTTGGTAATAATCAGGTTTTAGACAATGTAGATTTGACAATTTACCGGGGTGAAGCTTTAGGAATTATCGGCCCTTCTGGTACGGGGAAGTCAACAATTTTACGTGTAATGGCTGGCTTAATTACTCCTGATGCTGGGGAAGTTTACGTGCAGGGAGTAAAGAGGGAGGGGTTGATTGAAGATAGTCCAGATCCGGTTGGTATTGGCATGGTGTTTCAGCAAGCGGCATTATTTGATTCTTTGACTGTAGAGGAGAATGTGGGATTTTTACTGTATCAACATTCCAAGTTACCGCGATCGCGTATCCGAAAGTTAGTCGAAGAAAAATTAGACATGGTTGGTTTACACGGTATCAGTAATCTTTACCCATCGGAACTTTCTGGGGGGATGCGAAAACGGGTAAGTTTTGCCCGCGCGATTATGTCTAACCCCGATAATGCCGCAGAAGGCCCAGAAGTTTTACTTTACGACGAACCTACGGCTGGACTTGACCCTATTGCATCCACTGTTATAGAAGATTTAATCCGCGATTTGCAATCTAGACACGGAGTTTGTGGTACTTATGCGATCGTCACTCACCAAGATAGTACTATTAGACGCACATCTGATAGACTGGTGTTTCTCTATCAAGGCAAAGTGCAATGGGAGGGAACTGTTAGCGACATAAATAATACCGACGACCCATTAATCAATCAATTCTTGAGTGGAAGTGTGCAAGGGCCAATTCAGGTAGTTGGTTAATTCAATGCTGAGTTATATTTTTCGTTCGCGGTAGCGTGTTGCAAACAAAAGTTGCGTGTGATGGTTCCCTCCGTTGAGCAAACTTTTTAAGACGAATTTTAAATTGCTATTGTTGGGTAGAGGTAAAAGATGCGAGATTTCTTCACCAATCGATTTACATCACAACGTACATTGAGGGAAGGTTCAGTAGGGTTGTTATTTCTGCTAGGAGTAGGAACCTTTGTACTGATTATCTTGTGGTTGAATAGGTATACTGCTGCTCGTAGTACCTACAAGGCAATTGTGGAATTTGCCAATGCAGGCGGGATGCAAAGAGGAGCGTTAGTCCGTTACCGTGGCGTAAGGGTGGGACGCATTTCTCAGATTCAACCAGGGCCAAATGCTGTAGAAGTGGAAATTGAAATTGGTCAACCTGACCTGATTATTCCTCGCGATGTGGTGATTGAAGCGAATCAAACCGGATTAATTAGTGAAAGTATTATCGATATCACACCCAAGTCATCACTACCTGATGGGCAAAATATCGCCAAACCCTTAGATAGGAATTGTAACTCCAGCCTCATCATTTGTAATAATGCTCGGTTAAAGGGACAAATAGGTATAAGTGTTGATGCACTGATTCGTAGTAGTACTGATTTGGCTAATGCCTATAACAACCCTGAATTTTATCAGAGAGTGAATAAGCTGCTGGAAACCTCCTCACAAGCTGCGACTGGTATAGCCGCATTGAGTCAGGATTTTCGCAGTTTGAGTAAAACTTTTCAAGGGCAGTTAGGTACTTTTACTGCCACTGCCACCACTGTACAACAAGCAACTAATCGATTGACAGCCTCTACGACGAAAACTGTTGATCAACTGGGTGTGACAGCCAGTCAATTTGGCACAACGGCAACTCAAGCAAGCCGTTTGCTGAGTGATTTAGATAACCTATTAACTGCAAATCGTTCAACGTTGGTTGGTGCTTTAAATAATATTACAGAAACTAGCAATCAACTACGCTTAACTGTAGGCAATTTATCACCAAGTTTGAATCGTTTGACTCAAGGAGAGTTAATCAAGAATTTAGAAACTCTCTCAGCAAATGCGGCGGAAGCCTCGGCTAATTTGCGAAATGCGACTCAAAGTTTAAATGATCCGAAAAATGCGGTGCTGCTACAACAGACTTTAGATTCGGCTAGGGTAACATTTGAAAATACACAAAAAATTACATCTGATTTAGATGAATTGACAGGTGATCCTAACTTCCGGCAAAATCTCAGACAATTGGTAAATGGTCTAAGTAATTTGGTGTCTTCTACAGACCAAATGGAACAGCAAGCAAAGTTAGTCACCACCTTAGAGTCGATGAAAGCCGTCGCCAATACATCAACGGTAATTCCCCCCACCCTTACAGCTAATTCCTCAACCACCACCGCAACAACTGTAGATAACCAGCCTCAATTCAAGAGTATGGCATCATCTCAGGAAAAATTGTTACAGCAGCTAAGGGAATATGCGGAAAAGGAGACTAGGGAGTAGGGACTGGGGGAAAGGGGAAAGGGGAAAGGGGAAAGGGGAAGGGAAGAAGCCTTTAACCACTGACAACTGATAACTGATAACTGATAACTGTCAACTGATAACTGACAACTGATAACTGTCAACTGTCAACTAACTTAGCCACAGCAGCAATTAATTCATCGGCGTTGAGTGGTTTGGGGAGATGTAGCTGATATCCGGCTTGGAGTGCTTGTTCTCGATCATATTGTCGTGCGAAGGCGGTTAAGGCGATCGCCGGAATTTGTCCTCCTTGTTCTTTTGTCCAAGTCCTTACCTGTCGGATTAATGTATAGCCATTCATCTCTGGCATACTAATATCACTCACCAAAACATCCGGTTTGATTTTTGGCAATAGCTGTAATGCTTCTAATGCTGAAGCCGCCAAGCTCACCTCGGCTCCCTCTTGCTCTAAAATAAAAGCTAGAAAATCTCGTGAATCTGCATCGTCATCAACTATCAAAGTCTTAATCCCTACAAGGGGCAAAGAGTTAGCCTCTAATGATGCAGAGTGATATTGCTCATCGGTGACACTCACTTCATCTTCTGATAGCATTGGTAATCGCACGGTGAAAGTTGCACCCTGTTCTTCCCCATCGCTTTGTGCAGTCACAGTACCACCGTGAATTTCTACAATTTTCCGCACAATTGCTAGTCCTAACCCCAGTCCACCAAATTTTCTCGTAGAACTGCTGTCTGCTTGGCGGAAGTAATCAAATACATAAGGTAAAAACTCTGGACTAATCCCTTTACCAGTATCACTGACTACGACTTGAGCATAGTTATCAACCTGTTCTAAATATACTTTTATCTTGCCGCCATTGGGTGTAAATTTTACAGCATTAGAAAGCAAATTCCACACTACTTGTTGCAAGCGAGCAGAATCACCCATAACCTGTCTTATATTGGGTGCAAATCTTGTCGATATCTCAATGGACTTAGTTTCAGCAGCCAAACGCATGGTTTCTATTGCTGTTGATATCACAATAGCTAGATTCACTTTGGTAATATTTATGGCTAACTTACCCTGTAATATTCTGGAGATATCTAGCAAATCCTCAATGAGTTGTACCTGTAATGTGGCATTACGTTCAATCGTTGCTAGGGCTTGCGATGTCCTTGCAGGATTAAGCTGACGATCTTGTAGTAATTTAGACCAACCAAGAATGGCATTCAAGGGAGTACGTAACTCATGAGAGAGAACTGCTAAAAATTCATCTTTAATGCGGTTAGCTGTTTGTTCCAATTCTAAAAGACGCGCCCTCTCTTCCAAAATTTGTTTTTGCTCGTGAATATCAGTACAAGTACCGAACCACTTGACCACCTTAGCTTGCTGGTCTTTCAGTGGAAATGCCCGCCCTAGTTGCCAGCGATAGGAACCATCCACAGCGCGTTTAAAGCGGTATTCATTTTCGTATAAAGTACCCGTTTCTACAGCTTTTAACCATACTTCATGACTACGTTCTACATCCTCTGGATGCAAAGCTGCTAACCATCCAGAACCTAAAGACTGTTCTAAGGTTAACCCAGTATAATCGCACCAGTTTTGATTATAGTAATCACAATCACCGTTAGCATTAGCCGTCCAGACAATTTGAGGTATTGCTTCCGCTAAATAACGATAGCGTTCTTCACTTTCTTTGAGAACTTCTAGGATACGCTGACGTTCATTAATTTCTTGTTGTAATTTCTCGTTTGCCTTACTAATTTCATTAGTGCGGAGAGTGACTATTTCTTCTAAATGATTTTGGTATTTTCTTAGTTCTGCCTCTACCTTTAAACGTTCTAATATTTCATTTTGCAATTCTTGATTTGCTGTTGCGAGTTGAGCCGGACTAGGAAGTGCTAAAGCCTGTGGAACTAAAGGTATGAGTGCTAATGCTGTAAATACTGATATAATGGCTGTTGCAGCCTTTAAAAAACCTGCTGTCCAATAAGTAGGATACCAAAGTGTCAAAATCTCCATGAGGTGGGTTGTCCCACAAGCTACAATGAACCCACTAAATAATAGGAATATCCAATAGAAGGGTAAATCTTTGCGCCTACGGACGAAGTAAAAAAGTGTAGCAGGAATGGAATAGTAAGCTACTGCAATTAGCCCATCAGATATTATATGTAACCAAACTAAATCCGTTTTCCATAAATAGCAATGCCCATGTGGAATAAATGGGGATGAATTTAAAAAATAAGTCCATAATTCTGACATATTGTTGTAAATTAATACTCTAATTTATTCATGTATTTTTTGGTTAAAAATATTTTGTTTGTTGAATGACTTATTTAAACATGAGTCAAAAATACTAGTGTTTGATGAGTGTTATTGCTTTGGTTATGCTTTGAAAAAGTCTAATAAGGTGGGCATTGCCCAGCCTACAAATACTTTAATTGTTTTCCCAAATCAAATTCAATGACAATATTAGCTTTTTGATATTAACTAAGTATGATAATCATTGGTATCACGCTTACCCAATAAATTTAACACTATAATTTGGATAAACTATAAGTATATATACTCAAAACAAGCTGATCGGTGATGGGTTTCACGACAAGTTGTAAGATTATGTAAGATCAATAGTCTGAGAATTTTGGATAGGGAGATACTCGGCTTGGCTACTCTTGGGGTGAACATAGACCATATCGCTACCATTCGGCAAGCGCGGCGGACGGTGGAACCAGACCCTGTGGCGGCGGCGGTACTGGCAGAATTAGGCGGAGCTGATGGTATCACTGTACATTTACGGGAAGACCGTCGGCATATTCAAGACCGGGATGTACGGTTGTTGCGGCAAACTGTGCGTACACACCTAAATTTGGAAATGGCGGCTACAGATGAAATGGTGGGAATAGCTCTTGACATCAAACCCGATTATGTGACACTAGTTCCAGAAAAGCGAGAGGAAGTAACCACAGAAGGCGGTTTAGATATTGTCGGGCAAATTGCTAGAATAGGTGAGGTAGTTAGTAAGTTGCAAAGTGCTGGCATTCCTGTGAGTTTGTTTATTGATGCTGAACCTGCACAAATCGAGGCATCTGTCAAGGTACAAGCAAAGTTTATTGAACTGCACACTGGCAGGTATGCCGAAGCGACCGACGAAACTAGCCGTCAACGAGAGCTAGCATTTTTAGCCGCAGGGTGTGAACAAGCAATTAAATCCGGGCTGCGAGTCAACGCTGGTCATGGACTCACCTACTGGAACGTTTACCCCGTGGCTGCACTCCCAGGGATGGAAGAACTGAATATTGGTCATACCATCATCAGCCGGGCGGCTTTGGTAGGGATAGAAAGGGCAGTTCGGGAGATGAAGCAGGCGATAAGAGGGGAGTAGGGGTAGATGAGGGGGAAAGGGGAAAGGGGAAAGGGGAAAGGAAGAAGCCTTTAACCTCTGCCTTCTGCCTCTGGTTGGTGAGCGTAGTCGAAGCACTGCCTCCTGCCTCCTGCCTCCTGGCTTTAGAGGGGGATCACTGCGAAATCTGGAAAATCTTTGGTATTTTGAAAGACTTCTATGAGCGCAACACAATCTAACAACCTGCCGCTTTGGGTACAGGATAGGGATAAGGTGATTGCTGAAAGCACCGATGTTGAATGGCGCTATCAGACTCCTCCAGATTATTCTCGGTCTAAGGAAAATCTTGCTAAAGAGAGTACACGCAATCACTTAGAGGGTACACTGGAAGCGATCGTCCAGAACTTGGTGAGAACCTTCGAGATGGAGGTATCTTTCAAGGCTAATCCGCAGCAGTGGTTGTCGGTTGTCAATGATAAGTTTCGTGTAAGTACTAATGGTGGGCCGGAGTATAAGGCAGAAGATTTATATGCCCAAGGTACTTACAATTTATTTATGGCGGATTCTGAACATTACAAAGCTTCTGAAGAAAGCTTTGAATCATCCGCGAAACTCTTCCATACAACATTTCCTCAAGGTTTCCCTTGGGAGGTGTTGGAAGTTTACTCAGGGCCACCAACTGTTACATTCAAATGGCGACACTGGGGGCATTTTCGTGGTGCATATAAAGATTATGCACCCACTGGAGAGACAGTAGAAATCATCGGCTTGAGTGTTGCTCATGTCACTGATGATTTAAAAATCATTTCTTTGGAACACTATTTTGACAACCAGCTGTTCTTAGATAAGTTGACATCTGGTGGTAAAACAAATAGTGCAACTAAAGGAAGTGGCTGTCCTTTCGGTTCTTGGTTTAAAAAATCTGGCAAGGGTTAGTTTAGGAGGGTGTAAGGGTGTAAGGGTGTGAGGGTGTAAGGGTATTAAAGCAAAAATATTCACCCCTAAACCCCTAAATCCCTATACCCCTATACCCCTATACCCTATAGTCCTAATACTGTACCCTAAAACTATTAGTACACAGAGGATAACAATGCAAACATATTATTACGTTTTGGCTAGCCGACGCTTTTTATTACAGGAAGAACCTATGGAGGAAGTGCTGAAAGAACGTACTCGCCATTACCACGAACAAGAAAAAGAGATTGATTTTTGGTTGGTTCCCCAACCTGCATTTTTAGAAACACCCGAATTTGCACAAATTAAGGCGAAGTGTCCTCAGCCAGCCGCCGCGATTATTTCTACCAATCCTCAATTTATTACTTGGCTCAAACTCCGGTTAGAGTATGTGATTACAGGTGAATTTTCTGCTCCTTCGGAAACAATTCCTGAGCCTTTGGCATCTTTAGCTACAGCTTCTTAGTTAATTGGTCATTAGTCAACAGTCATTAGTCAACAGTCAACAGTCAACAGTCAACAATTTTGCACTATGGACTATTGACTTTTGACTATGGACTATTGACTAATTACTAAATAGAATCTTTTAGGTATTCACTATTTATACATTTTAAATTCTGTGCAGAAATTTGCAACTTTACCTGGTGTAGTAGGATTGGCGATCGCAAGTGCGTCTTTGATGGGTAGCATAACTTCTGCAAGCGCCCAATCTTCTGTTCCTGTGTGTCAACCTCCCGGTGCTGGCGAGTATCTTTTATTGGTAGTTAGTCCCACAGCAGAAAGTCGCACCCAGTTACGGAATGCTTTACCAAATGAAATTAAAACTACTACCTGCCAATACTTAAATGATACTGTGACACGTATAGGCGGATTTAGGAGCATTGATGATGCTAACCGTTGGGCTAGATATATCAACACTATAGTTGGGTTGTCTGCCATCATCACTACAAGACCTGGAGAAGCAGCAACCCAACAGCCGCAGCCTCCACGGGTGACATTTAATCCTCAAGCTTTAGGTCAGGGATATGCTGTGTTGGTTGATTATTACAACCGTCCAGAAATAGTCAATAGTGTACAACAAGCTGTAGGCGGTAATGTAGGTTTGGCTTCCTACGGACAACGCCCTTACCTGTTGGCAGTTCACACTACTAATCAACAAGAAGCTTATAACACATTACAAAGGCTCAATGAACGCGGTTTCGTTGCTGTGTTAGTTAATAGCCGTAATGTCATGTTACTGCGATCGGTTGTGCGGTGATATAGCAGGGGACAGGGGACAGGTGACAGGCGCTCAATTGCTGCCTGCTATCAAGATTTTATGATTCATTCATGTCCTCACCTATGTGGCTACTGCTATATTTGTTGACTGTTGACTGTTGACTGTTGACTGTTGACTGTTGACTATGGACTGTTGACTGTTGACTATGGACTATGGACTGTTGACTGTTGACATGAACTGTTGACTATGGACTGTTGACTATCAATAAAGCTCTAGCTAGCCAAGATATAGTTATGCCCAAAGCTGACCCGGCTATTACCTGGACGGGTGTGTGTCCTAATAATTCTTTGAGTCTGTCTTGGCTAAAGTCTGGTTTTTCGTGAAATAACTCGTCAATCATTTGATTGAGGATGCGGGCTTGCTTTCCGGCTGCTTGGCGAACTCCTGCTGCATCGTACATGACAATGATGGCAAAAACCGCAGCTAAGGCAAAATCGGGTGATGCCCAGCCGAGAGTTTGCCCGACACCAGCTGCAAGGGCTGTTACTAGGGCTGAATGGGCGCTAGGCATTCCGCCAGTGGTGACGAGAACGCGCACATTCAGTTTACGATTTTTAATTAGCTCAACAAATAGCTTTAAAGCTTGAGCAACAAAACAAGCTACCAGAGCAACCAGCAGCACCCGGTTGTCTAAAATTGCGCCTATGTCCTGCATGGTATTTTGGTTTGGTTAGTCAATGTTATCAGTTATCAGTTATCAGTTGTCAGTTGTCAGTTGTCAGTGGTAATGATTATTTGTTGACTGCCTTCTGCCTTCTGACTCTTGCCTTCTGACTCCTGCCTCCTTGTTTAGTGGTTGCGGCTGGTGATAAAATGGGCGATCGCTTTTAGGGGTTGTGCGCGTTCTCCAAATGGTTCGAGTTCTGCACAGGCTGCTTCTATTAACTCTTGGGCTTTGAGTCTTGATTGTTCTAGTCCCCATAAGCTGGGATAGGTGACTTTCTTGGCGATGAGGTCTTTACCCGCAGTTTTACCTAATTGCTCTTGAGTTGATGTGATATCGAGAATATCATCAACGATTTGGAATGCTAACCCAATATTTTGCGAGTAGCGTGTGAGTCTTTGGATATCTTCTGATGAAGCACTAGCCAATATACCGCCACAGACAACACAGGCTTCTAAGAGGGCGGCTGTTTTGTGATTATGGATGAAATTGAGGGTTTCTAAGGAAATATCTGATTTTCCTTCTGATTCTAGGTCAACTACTTGACCTCCAACCAATCCAGCTGCTCCTAACGCGCGTCCTAAACGGGCTACTACTTGTAGCACTTTGTCTCTAGGCACATTTTCCGGTGTGCGGATAGCTACAAACTCAAAAGCGTAAGCGAGTAAGCCATCTCCGGCCAAAATCGCAATATCTTCACCATAAACCTTGTGATTTGTCAACATACCGCGACGATAATCATCATTATCCATCGCTGGTAGGTCATCATGAATCAAGGACATGGTGTGGATCATTTCTACGGCACAAGCTGTAGGCATAGCCATTTCGATTGTACCGCCCATCATTTCACAGGTAGCTAAACAGAGAATGGGACGCAGGCGCTTACCTCCAGCTAAGAGTGAGTAGCGCATTGATTCATAGATTTTTTCGGGATAAATGACGGGTATCGCCTCATCTAAAGCAGCTTCACATAGTTTTTGGCGTTCTTTGAGATAAGCGACTAAGTTAAATTTGGCTTCCTCTGACATCTTCTGAAGGTTATCAGCTGCTACCATTCTCACAATTCCTTAAATTTTTGGCTTTTGGCTGTTTATCATACACGTCACAATTTTAAGATGCTCTGGAGCCAAAAGATTAACTATTGCGTCTTTAATCATTAAAGATGAATGATAAATGATGCTTTATGTTACGATTCTTAATTTTTCATTTATCATTTAAGACTCCGCTTTCTTTTGCTGTTTGTAAATAGCTGGCGACTGTATTTTGTAATAACAAAGCTACAGTCATAGGCCCGACACCGCCAGGAACTGGGGTAATATAGTCTGCCACGCCAGCGATAGATGCGAAATCGATATCGCCTACTAAGCGACTCTTGCCATTAGCAGCAGTGACGCGATTGATCCCCACATCTACCACAACCGCCCCTGGTTTCACCATGTCAGCAGTAATTAATCCAGGTAAACCAGCAGCAGCAATGAGAACATCAGCATTTTGGGTGATGGATTTGAGGTTTTGCGATCGCGAATGAGCAACAGTCACAGTAGCATCAGCTTCCAGAAGCATCAAAGCCATTGGCTTCCCTACTAGAATACTCCGTCCCACCACCACAGCCTGCTTTCCGCGCAGAGAAATTTCATATTCTGCCAACAGGCGCATAACTCCGGCTGGTGTGCAACTGCGTAAACCCCTTTCCCCACGCACCAAACGTCCCAAATTTACCGGATGGAGTCCATCAGCATCTTTATCTGGTTCTATTTGGTGCAGCAGTTTCACTGCATCCAAATGTGGAGGTAGGGGTAGCTGTACGAGAATACCATCCACCTTTTCATCTTGGTTGAGTTGTGCGATCGCATTTTCCAATTCCTCTTGGGTAGTTTCTGTGGGAAAATGCTTACCAAAAGAAGCAATACCCACCTTAGCGCAGGCTTTTTCTTTATTACCTACATAAGCGGCTGAGGCTGGGTTATCACCCACCATCAACACCGCCAACCCTGGAGGGCGACCAATTTTAGCTTGTGTTTCGGTGATTTGGGCAGTAAGTTCTTGGTAAATTTTTTCCGCTAAAGCTTTACCATCAAGAATTTTGGCAGTTTTTGTTTCCATAACGACCCCCAGAATACGCGCCTGCAAATTTCAGTTGTCCGCAGTGTTTATCTTCTCATAATGGGAGTGGGGAGTGGGGAGTGGGGAGATGGGGGAGATGAGGGAGTGGGGGAGTGGGGGAGTGGGGGAGTGGGAGAATAAATATTTTCCCTTTTCCCTCTTCCCTCTTCCCTCTTCCCTAACCCCTAACCCCTAACCCCTAG
>DATNQO010000308.1:0-31359 GCA_036704005.1 Leptolyngbyaceae cyanobacterium
GGGGCTGGGGGCTGGGAAACAGAGGAGTATGTTCAGAGGGCGTTATCTTCTTATGAAGAAGTAATGTTTTAGGTTTTACCGCTACCTATTAGGTACAATAAAGCCATGCGTACAGCTACGCCACTGGTGACTTGAGACTGAATCAAACTAAATTCTGGATCATCCATCAAGTCGGAACTGATTTCTACGCCACGGTTAACTGGGCCGGGGTGTAAAACTTTGACGTTTGGCTGACATAGTTTTAATTTGGCGCGGGTGATGCCGAATAATTGGTGATACTCGCGCAAGCTGGGGAGTAAATGGGCTGTCATGCGTTCTTTTTGCAGACGCAGCGTCATGACAAAATCAGCATTTTGCAAAGCTGGTTCTAATTCCCAATGGATAAATAGTTGACCTGGGTGTACTGGTTCATCCTCAAAAATGTACTCGGCAAATAACTTAGGTAATAAAGTAGGTGGTGCGGCTAGATGTACTTGAGCGCCACTAGCAATTAAACTCCAAATATTCGACCTGGCTACACGGGAATGGAGGATATCACCAACGATCGCAATTTTTTTCCCTTTTAACAGTTCCAACCTGGGATTAGCTAAGTCAATTAAACTACAAATGGTAAATAAATCAAGTAATCCCTGGGATGGATGTTCATGTTGACCATCACCCGCATTGAGGACGCTAACACGTACACCTAAACGATCCATTTCTTGAGCGATCGCATTTGGTACTCCTGCTTCCTTATGGCGGATTACCATAATATCAGTTCCCATCGCCAAATATGTCTTTGCTGTATCGAGAATTGTTTCTCCCTTGGTCATGGAAGAAGTAGATGCAGCAAAGTTTAGTGTATCAGCACTCAGGCGTTTAGCAGCAAGTTCAAAACTGCTACGAGTGCGGGTAGATGGTTCAAAAAATAGATTCGCCACCACCTGTCCCTGTAAAGCTGGTACTTTCTTCGTCCGCCGCGATAATACCTCTTGAAAACTAGCAGCAGTTTGTAAAACAATATCGTATTCAGCCGCCGTGAAGTCAGCTAAAGAAAGTACGTGATGACGAGTCCAAGTCGAGGTAGGCATAAATCAATGGTCAGTTGACAGTTGACAGTTGACAGTTTACCCTGAGCGGAGCCGTTCGCGTAGCGTCTCGTAGAGAAGGGTTGACAGTTGTCAGGTTATTTCCACTGTTCACTATTCACTGTTCACTGTTCACTGTCCACTGTCAATTGTCAATTGTCAATTGTTCACTGTCCCCATCAAGCTGTTAAATGAAAGACATTCAAGGCTGTGGAAATTAGGGTGAGGAAGGTTAAAAAGCCGATGGTGTCTAGCATTGTGGTGACTAAGGGGCCGCTAACTAGGGCGGGGTCTAGTTTGAGGCGTTTCAATGCCATTGGTAATAAAGTACCGAGTGTAACAGCCACCATTGTATTAGTTGCCATCACTGCTCCGGCAATCAAAGCTACCCACCTCTCTTGAGGTTTAGCCCAAATTAAGGACAGTCCAAACATAGTGATAGCTAAAACTACCGCCGTCCCTAAACCTGCCAGAATTTCTTTGCGCAGTATTTTTACCGTGTCTTTAGGTGTGACTTCACCTATACCTAAACCACGAATGGTAACTGTTAATGCTTGGATTCCAACAGTACCGCCTGTATTCGAGAATATTGGCATAATCACGGCTAATACTGGTACGGCAGAAATGACTGATTGAAAGGGTGCGATCGCACTGGCTGCACCGATATACAAGGCCATTATCCCTAATAACCACGGTAAGCGGTTGCGGATGGTGAGTAGGGGAGGCGATAAGGCGGCTTCATCACCACTTACACCCGCTAACTTTTGAATGTCTTCTGTGGCTTCTTCTTCTAAAATATCGACTACATCATCGATGGTAATAATACCGACTAATCGCTCTTCCCTATCAACTACAGGGATAGCAATTAAGTCATAGCGCTTCATGACTTGCGCGACTTCTTCCTGGGGTGTATCAGTTCTGACTTTGACTACGCGATCGCTAGCTATATCACGTATCCGCACTTCGGGAAAGGTGAATAACAATTGCCGCAAGGACACTACCTGTACTAGTTTACGGTTGTCGTCGGTAACGTAAGCGTAGTAAATCGTCTCTTTATCTTCGTCTTGACGGCGAATCTTGCTGAGGGCTTCTCCTACTGTCAAGCCTTCGCGTAACCGGACGTATTCTGTAGTCATCACCCGCCCGGCTGTTCCTTCGGGATAGCCGAGAATGGTGGCGGTGGCTTGTCTTTGTTCTGGACTCAGTTCTTTCAATAAGCGCTTGATTACCCCAGCCGGCAGTTCATCGAATAATTCTGCCCGTTCATCAGGACTCATCTCTTCTACAAGTTGCACTACTTGCGCGTCATGCAGGGAGTTAATTAGTTCTTCTTGAATTTCTGTGGGTAAATATTCAAATACGTCAATTGCTTGATCTTTGTTGAGGAGACGAAAAGCGATCGCTCTCTGCTTTTCTGGCAATTGAGCAATATACTCTCCTACATCTACGGGTTGTAGCCGATTTAAGTCCCATTTAAGCTGATTTAAGTCAGCCACATCCAGTGCATCGCGAACATCCTGTGTGAGCATGATCCTACTTACCTCCTATTGTCTCCCCCGCGCTGGGAGACAAGCTCACCAAGCTCAGGGGAGGATAATACTGCCGTCTTGTGGACTTTTGTCCATAAAATTTCAAAAATTGAACTCGATAGTAAACTAGGGCATTACTAAGCCTTCATCCTAGCTCGGAAATTGGTTTTCCGATCGCTGTGAGATGAAATTGTGCCAAATCTTGGAAGATGCACACAATCTTCAGCTAAATATTACCTTAATGCTTGCTAAGTTAATGTAAATTTTACTACTGTTGCATTTTGTGTCAAGTCGTTCCCAAGATTTACTTTTAAACTTCACCAACTCAAAATATTTATGACCTAAGTAGTAAAGCTTTTCAGCTACACTTGGAAGTTTAAAAGCCAAAATCTAGTATATACACGTAGTCTTTTTATCCTAAGCAGATATAATTGCTAGGTTTACTGAACTAAGAGGATAATATCAAGCTTTGTATAGCTGTCGCCAGATAGATTAGGACATAAACTAATCATAAAATCTTGGTCATTAAAAGGCTTTCAAACCTGTCTGCTGTTTCCTGTTCCCTGCTAAAAATCAAGGATTACAATACATACACTGGGCTGGATTGGCAAACTCTATACCATTAGGAAATAACTTTTCTTGCCTAAAACTACATTTTTTACATTGGTAAATCACTTTCAGCGTTAAGGTAGTTGGCATTTGACAAAGCTCACATGGTAAACCCTGGATTCTGTCAGTTATTTCAAATCCAGGTGTATGACATTGGGGGCAACAACTGCTAATTTTATTGAGTAAATTTTGAGTGGCTTTGGCGATATTGTTCATGCGGGTTGGGTTGTACATTGCCCGCATATCTGTCTCAATATTTATCTTACTATCGGTTGAGTTTTGCAAGGCAAAATCAACAGCTTCTATTAAATCTGACTCTTTAATAATACCTTTAATTATTTCATTACATCTTTTTTGGGAATGTTCAAACCAGATAACTAACCCATGTTCAGGAAAACCCACTTTCTGAGCAAAACTGTATGCCTCATCTAAACTTTTTATAAGTTGATGGCTAAAATTAGTATCTGTAGAAAATTCTTCACCAATAATTTCTAGGTTGTTAACTTTATCTAAAAAAATTACTATTTCTCTATTCGAGTAGATGTAGGGTACTAATGGATGAGGTGCAAAACTACCTTCACTAGCGATCGCTAAACTTTCTCCTGTTATTTCTAAAGCTTTTTCTGCTTTTAATCTGGCTGCTTCTCTTTGCGTTCCTGGGCGTTTTATTTCCCTAGTAAATGTCCCAAAAATATCTGTATTAAAATCCGGCGGGACTATCGTTTTAATTCCTAACTCCTGTTCTAATAGGGGAGCAATTACTTTTTCTTTTTGGTGCATTGTCGCCAATACAGCTAGGCGATCGCTAAATAATTGCTGATAATTCATTGTCTGCTTATCCCTGTTAGTTAAATATCTACATCTTTGCCATTTTAAAACAGCTAACTCTTCTAATTTTATAAATGGAAGGGGAAAGGGGAAAGGGGGAAAGGGGAAAGACTATCTCCTCTGCTCCCCTGCTCCTCTGCTCCTCTGCTCCCCTGCTCCCCTGCCCCCTCCCTGCCTCCTGAAGACACAAATCTTTGATTAGGGTGCTTGCTTGTTAATGGTTGTCTATGATAGGTTCTTATAACTCTTAAATACTTTAACTCTACCGAGTTACCGTAGTTAATTTGATTGAGCAAATCACTGTAATCCTCAATGCTTGGCAGTTACCTATGAGCTTAGAACTAAACCTGACGGGTAAAACAGCGATAGTTACGGGAGGAAGTGCGGGGATTGGACTGGCGATCGCCAAAGCTCTTTATAGTGAAGGGGTGAATGTAGCGATCGCAGCTCGTAACCCAGAAAGGTTAGAGAATGCCGTTAGTGCCATCCAATCCTTACCCACACCAGGGGCGAAAGTAATCTCCATCAGTGCTGATTTAACTCAAGCCGAAAGTGTTGAGCAAGTCGTATCAACTACCTTGGCGCAGTTTGGACAGATTGACATCCTGATTAACAACGCAGGTTCAGCTCGTGCTGGCTCATTTTTAGACCTGAGTGATGATGTATTTCTAGATGCTTGGAACTTAAAGTTACTCGGCTACATTCGCTTGGTGAAAGCCGTTGTTCCCCATCAAAAAGACCGCCGTGATGGACGCATAGTAAATATTATCGGCGGTGCTGGACGCACACCCCGCCCCAGCTTTCTCCCTGGTGGAACAACAAACGCCGCCCTCCTCAACTTTACCAAGGGCATTTCCAAAGAACTAGCCGAGTACAACATTCGCATCAACGCCATCTCCCCAGGCGCTACCGCTACCGAAAGGGCTGAACGTTTAGCAGAACAAAACGCCCAAGCCCGTGGGATCACAGTTGAGCAAGCCAAGGCAGAAACCTTACAAGGAATCCCCCTCAAGAGAATCGCCAAGCCAGAAGAGATTGCTGCATTGACATTATTTTTAGTGTCCGACCTTGCAGCCTCAATTACAGGCGCAGAGATTCTTGTTGATGGCGGAAGTACACCGGGGGTTTAACTCAGTTATCGGTTGTCAGGTGATGTTCACTGATAACTGTTAACTGTTAACTGACACACCCCAATTAATTCAAGGAGAAATAAAAACATGGGTTCACAATATTTTGATATCAAACCAATTGCTGGACATATCGGTGCAAAAATTATCGGTGTTGACTTGAATAGCAATTTGAGCGACGAAATCATCACCGATATTCGCAAAGCTTTAGTTAAATACAAGGTTATCTTCTTCCGGGGACAGAAGCTTGATGCTAAAGGACAAGTGGCTTTTGCGCGTCGGTTTGGTGAAGTGACTACAGCACACCCCACCGTACCATCATTGGCAGATAACCCAGAGGTTCTTGACCTGAACTACGGCAAAACGGTGGCGCGTGCGAATAACTGGCACACTGACGTTACTTTCGTAGACCGCCCACCATTGGGTTCTGTATTGCGGGCGCTAGTTATTCCCCCAGCAGGCGGTGATACCCTCTGGGCAAACTCTGTAACAGCATACGCAGATTTACCCGTTCAGCTGCGTAATCTTGCTGACCAACTCTGGGCAGTACACAGCAATGCTTATGACTATGCAGCAGCAGTAGTTGATCTACCAGAAGAAGTGAGAGCTTATCGAGAAGTTTTTACCTCGACTGTGTACGAAACTTTACACCCAGTTGTGCGCGTGCATCCTGAATCTGGGGAACGTGGACTATTTATTGGTGGTTTTGTCCGCCGAATTCGTGGGTTATCTCAAGATGAGTCCAACGAAATTATCAAACTATTGCAAGCTTATGTCACCCGTCCAGAAAATACGGTGCGGTGGCGTTGGCAAGAGGGTGATGTCGCTTTCTGGGATAATAGGGCTACTCAACATTATGCGATCGCCGATTATGGCGACCAACCCCGCCACGTTCAGCGTGTGACTATAGTCGGGGACGTTCCCGTCGGTATTGATGGTAAGCAGAGTGAAGCCATCAAGGGAGACTCTTCTTTATATAACCGCCGCGAACCAGAACCAGCTTTAGTTTAGGGATAGTTGATGGTTGACGGTTGACGGTTGGCTGTTAACTGTTGACTGTTGACCGTTGACCGTTGACTATTAACTAATGACCCATGACTAGTGACTAATGACCATTTCCGCTATTTTGTTTGATTTGGATGGGACTTTGACTGATCCCAAGCTAGGAATTACTCGCTGTATTCAGTATGCTCTTGTAGAATTGGGTTATCCTCCACCGGAGGCTGATGAGTTGCTTTGGTGTATTGGCCCTCCTATTCAAGAGAGTTTTTCTCAGCTACTCCAGACTTGTGATCATGATGTGTTGAAAGAAGCGATCGCACTGTATCGCCGTCGTTATTCTACAATTGGATTGTGGGAAAATACGCTTTATCCTCAGATTCCCGAAACAGTTAAAGAGATTCGCTTTGCTGGTTACAAAACATTTGTAGCCACTTCTAAACCACATATTTATGCGAATCAAATCATTGAATATTTTGGCTTATCCTCACTCTTTGATGGTGTTTATGGTAGTGAGTTGGATGGGACAAGAGTTGTAAAAGGTGAGTTGATTGATTATATTTTAGTAACCGAAAATTTACTATCTGCTGATGTGGTGATGGTAGGCGACCGCAAACATGACATCATCGGAGCCAAGCTGCATAATATAACTGCGATCGGTGTTACCTACGGCTATGGAACAGAAGAAGAATTAAAAACGCATGGTGCTGATAAAATTGCTCATTCTCCCGAAGAAATTATCGAATTAGTTGTTGGTTGATACCTATAGGATTCATACTTGATTTTTGAAATACAAGTAGGCCGATGCACTGCCCACTAAAACCATGATACGGTGGGCAGTGCATCGGCCTACAGATACTGAGATTTTTCCAGCAATCAAATCGTTGCATTTAATCACACCTGTAGGGCTAACGTATTACAATGTACTACTGTAACGGTTTTAAATAATTTAAACTAATTTCGATGCTCAAAAGTTTGAGAAGTCAACTACCACCGCTATTAATATTCTGCTTATTTACTAGCTTATTGCCTGCGTCTGGTTCAGTGTTATGTTCTGCTGTTGCTTATGAGAGATATGAGAGGGCTGGTAGCAATGGTAGTGATGGGCGGAGGGGGAGAAATGGCCGTGATGGTGATAACCAAACTGTATTTGTTGATGGTTCACCAGTAAATCTTGACCTATCTGGTGAAGATGGCGAAGATGGTGAAGATGGCGGACGAGGAGATAGAGCTTATTGCGGAAAGCAACCAAATAACCCCAACCACGATATTTATGCACCCAATGGTGGCGCTGGTGGAAATGGTGGTATGGGCGGAAATGGCGGTAATGGTGGTTTACTGACTGTCTACTATACAAATTTGGCAGACTTGCGAAAGATTTTTGTGCGTGCAACCCCTGGAGATGCTGGACGAGGCGGACGGGGTGGAAATGGTGCGAACGGTTGTAATTGTCGGCGACGTAATTGGGAAATAGAAACCTGTAAAGGAACTCCTGGCAGTGCTGATTATAAATGTACCAAGAAACGCTACAGATGTTACGACGGCAAAGATGGGAGTGATGGTAGCGATGGGCGAGACGGTGAAAGAGGACGTTTAGGAATTTTGAGTATTGTTAATAGTAAAGAACCCTTAGCAGCCGAAACTCCAAGTGTGACGTTAAATTTAGCTGAACTGGCTCTTAAAAAGTTAAATCTTTCCAAAAATAAATGGAATATTCGTCAAGGTGCGGCGGCTTTACTTGCCCCTGGTTCTGTTATTGCCGATGAGTACCGAGAATTTGCACAGCGTTTAGAAGCATCTTTTCAAATAGTTTGGCAAGAGAAACAACCCATCAACAGTTTTACTAATCAAATGACAGTAACTTTAAACGAAAATCAACAAGTAGAAGTTAATTTTCCTGATGATTTGTGGCTGGCAGGTAGCATAAGTAGCCAAGCTAACTTGACTACATTTACTGTAAACAATGCGATTCCCAAAAAAGATGTTACGAGATTAGCAGTGGCAGAATTTGCAGATGCCGGAGAAAATCTTAACTTAAAAATAGTTGATTTAGCGGCGAAATCTGATGCACTTCAAACTCAGTTTCGCGTCAAATTTCGAGCAAGAGATAATTATGGTGGTTTCTCTGACTACAGAACTGTCTACGACGGAGATATCCCCAACGAATTTGTGACTCGTGACTATAACCGTTTTATCCTAGCTTTAGGCAAGCTAAAAATTCCCTCTGAAGCCCTCAGCCCTGGAGTGAATGTTGATATAGAAGTAGTTGCAACACGTTCTCTAGGAAACCGTTCTGCCAAGCAAACAATTAGCTGGCAAGGGGCAATTCGTAAGAAATAAGTAGAATAGGGTAAGTAATTCAGGGTTTGTAGTAAAAACTTTAGTTCTAAAGGAAAGGCTAAAGCCTTTACTACGAACTATGAGGACTTTTTACTATCTGTTACCATCTGAGTCAGCAGAGAACCTGTGTAATCAATAAATTGATCTAGTAGAAATCCGATAATTCCAATGGAAATTATGCCATTTATTATGGTATTAGTATTACCTGACCTGTAACTATTCCAAAGCAAAGCGCCTAGTCCTCTTGAGCCTAATAACATTTCTACTGCAATCACTGTAAACCATGCCGCCCAAATCCCAACTTTCAACGCATGAGTTGTGTGAAAAATAACTGCCCGAAAGTTATTATTTTGTCTACGGAAATGTTGTATACCTATGGCAGTATTGATGATAATTGTCCAGAGGCTAGCAAAAAAGATTACTATTGCTACTGCTAACTCGTTCTGTTGAAAAATTAAAAGTGTCATGGGCAGTATAGCAATAGGAGGTATACTATTTGGTATCTGAAATATCCGCCGCATCAATTGATATACAGTGCCATTGATACCTATAAGATAGCCAATGAAACTGCCGACGATAGCGGCTGGGATATAGCCTACAAATAGTCTCTGTAGACTAGTCAAAACGTCTAAAAATATACTTTGTTCCATGCCTCAGTTCTTATTTGAAACGACTAGAAAATACTGCGGCAAGCAAAAAATGGTTAATCTAGCAGAGGGTAGGAGAAAGGTAACAGGTTTGGAGACCGATTGCTATCTTTATTTTAGGGTTGGTTTTTGTCCTAATCTATCCGACGATAGCTATAAATGGTCAATCAAGTTAAATTAGATAGTTAATTTAAATATATCAGCAAATATAGTTTACTCTCAATAAATAAAATCTAAATATTTATATTGTTAGAAAAAAATGTATCTCAGGAACATTTATAATTATAAATTTTGTCAAAGATAACCTTTCATGGTGTTGGCGATGCACTGCCCACCCTACAAATGCTGAGTTAGAAATAAAAGTGTATCAAAGGAACATTTATAATTATAAGTTTTGTTATTTAATACACATAATTAGTGAATAATATCATTAGTAATATAGGATTCATATTTAATTCTTGAAATATAGTAGGGTGGGCATTGCCCACCAATACATAATACTTATTTCCCTAGATTACGCTTCATTTGCTCTAATTCATCTTCGGTTTCCCAACGACGGAACTTTTCTTCTAGGTCATCAAAACTACTAGAACTGGTGGTATTCCACCAACCGCTAGTTTCTATACGCTGTTGGGTTTGGGCTTTGGCGCGTGCTGTTTGTGCTTGTGCGGCTTTGGTTTGCACTTCTTGCCGCCTAGTTTGTATCTTACTGAGTAGTTCTTTGGATTGTGCTATGCGTTCTTTTAGCCCTTGCATATGTCCCCAAAGCTGATTACCTTCGCGCAAGAGGGCGGCTTCTCTCTCTTGGGCTGGCCCGACTAAATCTTGTCTACCAGCGTTTTTAGCTTTTTCGACGCGGATGTGCCAACGCTGGATTTCTTGCGCTGTGGCGAGAATGTCTTCTTGCGATCGCTTCTCTTGTAACTGTAAATCTGCTATCAGTTTTAATGTATCTTCCTCTTGCTGACGCAGTTGTTCTAACAGCGCCTCCAACTCCAATTGTGGATTATTCCGCAAGAACTCCTCTAAACGGTTTTCCAGAAACCGACTCAAATCATCAAATAAGCCCACTGTCAGAACTCCAGAGGTTAGATGCGTTACTTCTTTATTGTAGTATTATCATCGTGGGCGTAAAGCAAATTGTGTAAATAGTATTTACAGTGTTGTCTCTGTTACTTAATTTACCTCATCTATATATAGTTATAAATTTTAGTATATTTATTGTCTATCGGCTGTTTTTAGATGCTGCAACAGTATTAGCGGTTAGATTTTTTTTCAAAATTAACTTTTTGTTATTATCGGTTATACATATATCTGTTCCCTCTACTACTTTTGTTAAAAAAGTTGATAATTTTTGGCAATCTTCTTCCTGTGATCGTTTTTCATCAAAATCAGGAATTTCCTCTCTTAACAAGATATGGATTTGAGAAATATATATACCATCTTTCCCAATTTTATTTTCTTTTTTCAACTTCTGCAAGAATAATTTTGTTTTAAGAAAAAGGTCATCATTTGTATTCTTGACAAACTCATTTGCACTACTAATCGGCAATTCATCCGTTTTCGCTTGCAGAGAAGGTAAAATAATAAAATGATCGCAAATAGGCTGAAAAAATCGATTAATTTTTCCTTCATAACCACAACCGATAACTATCTTTCCATACTCATGCAGCTTTTTCGCTAAAGAAGCAAACCCGCCGTCACCTGATACAATCACAAATACTTGTATATGAGGATGTAGCATTACTAATTCCATCACATCAATAGAGAGTTGGATATCTGCGGCATTTTTATTGTGTCCAAAATCAAAAATTTGAATTGCTGCAACACCAAGTTGTTGAATTTCATCTTTTAGAGGCTTCAGCCTGCTCTCACTCCAATCTGCGTAAGCACATTGAATGGCAACCTTTTGGAAAATATCAATTTTCTTTAACTTATCTTGAATCTCTTTAAAAGAAAAGTTTATTTGAGAATTGCTTTTACTAAAACTGAGATTTTCGATATCATAAAATATAGCTGTATTAAACTCGCTTTTATTGGATGAATTAGTAAATTGAAGATTATTTGTATTAATTTGACTCTGTTTGATTTTTTGCAACTCAGTTATCAAAAATTGGATTTCATCTGTTTTAATAAACTTAGTTTCCTGCTGTTTTAACTCTATTAGTTCGTTTTTCAAGCTTTCGATTTGTTGTTCTGCTTGTTTTAATTCCTGTGGTAATTTATCAAATATATTGTTGAAATAATTCAGGCTTTGATGTGCTTGATGTTTAAGTTCAGCAATAGTTATAGACAAAAGATTTTGACGTTGTTGATAAGCTGCTAACAAGGATTGCTGTATATGATACCAATCTTGAGGAAAAGTCTCATAAGTATAAACCTGTAAAGAGGTTTCATAGCCTGCGATCGCAATTTCTAAATTAGTAGTAGAATTACCAAGTTCCCAAGAATGAATAGCCTTACTAAATTCATAAATAACCTTAGCTATATTCATAGCTGTATTTGGTCGCTGTTTAAACTGTTCAACAGCCCATTTTCGCAATGTCAAAGCCAAATTATTATCAATCTTATCTAAATTTTGATATAAAATAGCGTATAAATACTGTTTTTCATAAGTAGCTTCTAATAATTCAATTAATAAATTTTGATACTGTTTATTAACTTCACTTGACATAGCTTTGTACCTTGACAATACAATTTTGGCTTAGTATTCCCAAGTTCGTATCGTCTTTAACACTTAGAGGTTACTTGTCTTATATCTTGCACCACTCTCTTATTGACAAAATAACAGGCTGGAAAACTTATTGTTTCGTAGGGCGCTGCACTGTCCACCGAGTCGTTATTGAGAAGGTGCAAGATGTCAGCGCCCCACATGGGGGAAGTCAAAAGTCAAAAGTCAAAAGTATTAAACCCCCTCGCCACGAATAAAACAAACACATTTTTCTGGTTTAGCTAAAAGTATTGCTAATAAGGGTTATAAAATGTGTTAGTTAGGAGCTAAAAGTGTTGAGCCTAAATGTGGATTATATGGTATTGTCTAACCAACAACAAACTCGGTTCTGATGGGGAACAGCCATCAGAGGTAACGGGGAAAGCCCGGTGTAAATCCGGCACTGTCCCGCAGCTGTAATGAAGCTCATGCTTCAAAGTCAGAATGCCCGCCGAAATTACAACTAACTCCCATCTGCGAGGTACAGATGAATAACTTTGGTAATACTCTCTTCATCAAGAAGTATCGCTTTCTCATAGTTGCAGACCCAAGCCACGCGATCGCAATTGCTATGAGATTGTAGACTTTTTCCTACAAATATTAATACTGACACAAGGTTATAGATACAAACCTGAAAACCCATTTGTATCCTAACCTTGGCCTCTGCATATTTACATGATCTCTAGCCAGGTTTGCACCTGTAATTCTCGCAAACCTGGAAACTCTAGCGTGCATTCTTTGTCTTCATCAGCAATGTTTCAAAATTAATGAACAGCAAACAACATACTTTATTTGTCTGCACAACCTGCGCCAGTGTGTGGCAAGATGGCAAGCGGGTTGGCGAAAGTGGGGGACAGCAATTATTACAGCAACTTCAGCAACTTGGACAGACTTGGGAATTGCAAAATAAATTCTCCATTCAAGGTGTTGAATGTATGAGTGCTTGCAGTCATGCTTGTGTTATCGCCTTGCAAGGAGAAGAGAAACTCACCTATCTTTTCGGCAACTTAGCAGTTGATGATAGTGCATCTGCTATCCTGCAATGTGCCACTCAATACTACACTAAACCAGATGGTTTACTGCCTTGGTCAGAACGTCCAGAAGCTTTAAAAAGAGGCATCTTAGCCAAAATCCCACCTCTCAGTAAATGGGCAAAATTAAACGTCAATTGCTGCTAATTCAACACCAGTAGTAGGGGCGGGTTAACCCAGATCCCTGTTAATAATCGATACATATCTGTTAACCCGCCCCTAGCTTAGTCCTCAAAACTATCAGCAATAAAGTGCTTACTACAAACTGAGAAACTAGCTTGTAAATTGCACCACAAATATGATAATAGTAATCATTATCAAAAAATTCCTACTGGCTGAGAGTTTTTTTTAACCAAAAAAGCTGAATTCTTTACCGACAACCAATTTTTAGTTATACAGGTGGCTGAAATTACCGATGCGTACTCAATTTATTGCCAGATGGGGAACTCAACTGATTGTTTCTAGTTTGACTATCACCGCAGGGATGCTGTGGGAAAATTCCAGCATCATCGCTACAGAAACTGCACAAGCAGAAGAAAAAGAACCAGATATTGAACTGACAGTTATTGACAAACTCCTCAATGAACCGGTGTTTTCACCCTTTCGTAGGGAAGGGACAGTCAAAGATTCCACCCGTCCGGTGTATGTCATCACTGGCGAAGAAATGGAAGCGCAAGGTGCAAGAACCGTCAGAGAAGCACTGCGATTTCTTCCTGGTATTTTAGGTGACGGTACAGTTGGGACAGAAGTAAACGCTTTAAGTGGTCAATTTATTCGTGGTTCTAATACCGGACAAGTCTTAATCTTATTGGATGGCAGACCAATTAATAATTTAGGTGGTGGTGGTTTCGATTTATCAGAATTTACCACTAATAATATTGAAAGAGTCGAAGTCTTACCAGGAGGTGGTTCAACACTTTATGGTTCAGACGCAATAGGTGGGGTAATTAATATTGTTACCCGTCCTCCTACAGAGAAAATTACCACAGAAACTAAAGTTAATTTCGGTTCCTATGGACTTAACCAACAAAGCATTCAAAATAGTGGTAAGTCTGGTGATATATCTTGGGTAGTTGGTTACAACCGGACTCAAGCACAAAATAACTATCCCTTTACTATTCCTGAAGCTAACTTTGAGGGGACAAGAAGAAATAATGACGCACTCTACAATAACTTTAATGTCAAACTAGAGGCAAATTTAGGTAAACGTAACACCTTAACCCTCTCCACCCTATATTTAGGGAAAGAACAGGGAGTACCGGGAGGCGTACCAATTCCTTTCCCCCAATTTGGACAGGGATTTTTTAACTCTCTGACTGAGAATAATCGCAAATACACAGACCAAGTTCTCACTGATTTAACCTGGAACTCTCAATTAGGAAGCGGGGATGATTCCCTATTAACAGCGAGAGTTTACGCTGACTTTCTCAACACTCGTTCTGATAATCGTAGCGGTGCAATTACATCTCAAAACCGCCTTGATACCAAACAAAACTCCTATGGTATTCAAGTTACCCATAATTGGAATATTGCCAAAAATCAGACCTTAGTTTATGGCTTTGACTATCGTAATACCAATGTACGGAACACTACATTTAATTATGAAACAAACATCACCAGAGAAAATTATGATGATGCTATAGGACAAGGGGCAATTTTTGGTAAGTATGAAATTAATTTTTCTCCTAGCTTTAGTATGAATTTAGGAGTGCGGCAAGATTTTAGTAGTTTGGTTAATGGTTCATTTACATCGCCATCTGTAGGGGCAAAATTTGCAGTTTCAGATTCAACTACACTCAGAGCCAACTATATCAGAAACTTCCGTGCGCCGACTATTGCCAATTTATTTAATAATAATCCTACTAATATTGGTAATCCTGACCTCAAACCAGAGAAAGGCGATAGTTTTGATGTAGGAATTGACCAAAAGTTAGGGAATATCGGCTTGTTGAGGTTGACATTTTTCAGTAACCGTGTTTCTGATACAATTGCCTTTACAAGACTCACACCGCCTGTAAATGGCAATACAGGGACTTGGGAAAATATCGGTTTGGTACACACGACGGGAATTGAAGCTTCGTTAAATTTACAACTGGCGAGAAATGTTTATGCTTTTGCTAACTATACAGCCAATGACCCACGTATTTTAGAAAGTGCTAATCCGGCGGAGGTAGATAAGGAGTTGCGGTTTGCGGGTGCGGATAAATTAAATTTGGGTGTGTCCTATGAAAATCCTCAAGGTTGGTATTTTGGCGTGTTGATGAATTCTTTAAATGGGTATCCCACTAATAATACTAATACAGAATTTCTTTCGGGGTATACGACTTTTGATTTGAAGATGCGTGTGCCGATTAGTGATAGTTTAATTTTAACTGGGAGTTTGGATAATTTGTTTAACCAACGTTATCAGTTGTTTCCTGGGTTTCCTGATGGGGGGAGGGTTTTTCAGATTGGGTTGAGTTCTCGGTTTTAAAGAGTTTTTTTCACGCAGAGGCGCAAAGGCGCAAAGGAGAATTAAGAATGGCTGAGTTTAATTGTTGGGTGACACCAGTTAATGAGGTAGTTAAGGAAGATTTAGCTACGGGGGGGTTTGTTGAGTATGAATATTTTGATTGTGGAAGTGATGTTTTAGCATCGTTAGTTTATACTTTGTTTGAACAAAATTGGCAGCAGGTTGGAATTGCTCATATTGTTCAAGGTAGTGTTTTGGAGTTGGAATTTAATGCACCACCAAAGCTTTGTATTCTCTATGATGGCTATTTGACGGTGGCTACTGAGGGATGGCATTTACATTTATGTATTGATACTAATTTTGGCGGCCCTTTGTGTAAAACTCCTGTGGAAGTGAGGAAGCAACGGTTAGTTTCCCGTGCGGCTTTTTATCGGCGGTTTAATTCAGAAGGAAATCCCAGGAGTTGGGGGATTCAATTTTGGAATGGTGCGAATGAACAATTGATGACGATTTTATTACCTAATCCTTTGGTAGATGGAGAAAATTTATTACCGGAGGGTAAACCAAATCTAGATAAGTTAGCACTTTATCAAGATTTGCGAGATATTTATGTATTAGGTAAAAAACCCATACCCTTTACTAAAAATCCTCTCAAACATTCCTATATTTCAGTTTGTACTTCTACACGCTGTCTGCCTTCCCGCAAATGGCAACCTACATTTGATGCTTTAAAATCAGCAGTAGAAAATGCAGGTTTAGATATCGAAGTCAGAACATCCGGCTGTTTAGAAGTCTGTCAACTCGGCCCAGTTGTTTTTTATTCCAATGATAGAACTTGGTACACTCGCGTTAACCCCAATGTTGCTGAAAATATCGTCAACGAACACCTCATTAAAGGTAACAAAATTACCGAAAACCTCTACCCACCCCAAACCCCCTAACTCTCTGCGCCTCTGCGCCTCTGCGTGAGATAAAAATGATAAAACTCCCCCACCAAAAACCAATCATTTTCCTCTGTCAATTATGCCTCATAGCCACCCTCATCATCGCTTGTAATCACACCACAATTCACACATCAACTAACACTTGCACCCCCAACTATAACCCCAACCAAGATTACTTCCCCAATAAAATTAAAATCACCCACGCCAAAGGTTTTGCAGTAGAATATTATCAACACTACAAAGTAGTTACCATCAAAAACCCTTGGCAAAATGCTAAAACCCAGTTTCAATATGTTTTAGTCCAATGCGGAACTCCCACACCCCAAGGATTTAAGCAAGCACAAGTAATTACAGTTCCCATTAACTCTATAGTTTCTCTATCAACTACACATTTACCCCATTTAGCGAAATTAGGTGTAGTTGATAAATTAATTGGAGTGAGTAATATTAACCAAGTCAATACACCTGAAGTAGTTGAGAGAATTAAAGCCAGAAATATTACCCAAATCGGCAGTAATTCCAACGTAGATATAGAAAAATTATTAGCATTAAATCCCGACTTAGTAACAACCTTCGGTACAGGAAATTCCCAGACTGATAGTTATAGCAAACTCACAGAAGCTGGTTTAAAGGTGGGAATAAATGCTGAGTATATGGAAGAAACACCACTAGGGAGAAGTGAATGGTTAAAATTTACGGCTTTGTTTTTTAACCAAGAAGCCAAAGCAGAAAAGATATTTAATGAAATTGCGAATAGATATACACAAATAGCTGCAAAAGCTCAATCTGTCCAAAATCGTCCAAGTGTATTTGTTGGCTTTAACTTTAAAGGTACTTGGTTTATGCCAGGTGGTAACAGTTATGTTGCTAAATATCTTGCTGATGCAGGAGGTAACTATCTTTGGAGTGATGATCAATCTACTGGTAGTTTACCGCTTTCTTTTGAAGTAGTTTTAGAACGCGCAGCTAATGCTGATTATTGGTTGAATTTTAGCCAAGGTTGGCAAAATGTTAAGGATTTAATCGCAGAGGATAGCCGTTATGGTGATTTTCAAGCTGTGAAAACAGGCAATCTTTATAATAACAATGGGCGTGTGAATGCGAATGGTGGTAATGATTACTGGGAAGGAGGAATTAGTAACCCTGATATTGTGCTTTCAGATTTAATTAAAATACTGCACCCTGAAATATTACCGAATTATGAATTGTTTTATTATCGTAAATTTATAAAATAATGTTGCTTAAATATCTGCCGCCAAAAATATTAATATTTTTTAAATCTACCTCTATCAAAACTTTAGTATTTTCACTTTTAATTATCGGTTTTGTTGTTGCATTTTTACTAGATTTGGCTTTAGGCTCTGTCTCTATTCCGATTCAAGAAGTTATCAATATTTTACTGGGACAAGAACCAGAAAAAGCGACATGGGCAAATATTATTCTCAAATTTAGACTTCCTAAAGCTTTGACTGCAACTCTAGCAGGTGCGGCTTTGGGTGTGAGTGGGTTGCAAATGCAAACTCTATTTAAAAATCCCTTGGCGGGGCCTTTTGTATTAGGAATTAGTTCTGGTGCAAGTTTGGGTGTGGCTTTGGTGGTGTTAACTGCAAGTCTAACTACACCAACTTTATTAAATGATTTGGGAATTATTACTGATTTTGGGTTAGTGATAGCTGCTAGTCTTGGTGCGGCTTCGGTTTTGGGTGTGATGTTAGTGGTGGCGCGTCGAGTACAAGAGACGATGACGCTGCTAATTTTGGGTTTATTGTTTGGTTACGCTACGAGTGCAATTGTGAGTATTTTATTGCAATTTAGCTCTAAAGAACGGATTCAAAGTTATATTATGTGGACTTTCGGTAGCTTCGCTGGGGTGACTTGGAAACAGTTAATTGTGTTAATTCCGGTGATAGTTTGCAGTTTATTGGTAGCGGTGTTGCAATCAAAATCTTTAAATGCGCTGTTGTTGGGGGAAGCGTATGCGCGGAGTTTGGGTTTGACGGTGGAGAAAGCTAGGTTTTCGATTATTAGTAGTGCTTCTATTTTAGCTGGTGGAATTACGGCTTTTTGCGGGCCGATCGCATTTTTGGGTGTGGCTATTCCGCATCTTTGTCGCAGTCTGTTTATGACTTCCGATCATCGGATTTTAATCCCTGGGGTGATGATTATGGGGGGAATCTTGGCTTTGGTGGCTGATTTATTTTCCCAACTGGCGGTGAGTCAGATGGTTTTACCTTTAAATGCGATTACGGCTTTGATTGGAACTCCTGTTGTCACTTGGGTAATTCTGCGGCGTAATTCCCAAAAATCCTTTCCATCATGAATAATGCGATTTTAACTACTCATAATCTGAATATCGGTTATCAAACATCCCGCAAAACTGTGCGGTGTGTGGCGAGGGATATTTCTGTGTGTCTGGAAGCTGGGGAGTTGGTGTGTTTATTGGGGCCGAATGGTGCGGGTAAGTCTACCTTACTGCGATCGCTCGCCGGAATGCAACCCCCAATATCCGGGGAAGTCCGACTCTTAGGCGAAAACATCTATCATTTACAACCGCAGAACTTAGCCAAGCGGTTGAGTTTGGTGCTGACGGAAAAGGTGGATGTGGGAATGTTATCAGCCTATACTCTGGTGAGTTTGGGACGACATCCTTACACCGACTGGTGGGGAAGGTTAACGCCGGAAGATGAAGCGATTATACATTGGGCGATCAAATCTGTGGGTGGGTTACATTTAGCTGCGCGTCAAGTTAGCGAATTGAGTGATGGTGAACGTCAAAAAATTATGATTGCGCGTGCTTTGGCGCAGTCGCCTATGGTGATGTTATTGGATGAACCTACGGCATTTTTAGATTTACCACGGCGGGTGGAAATTATGCAATTGTTGCGTCAGTTAGCGCGAGAAAATCAGCAAGCAATTCTCCTTTCTACCCATGATTTAGATTTAGCTTTGCGTCTTGCGGATAAAGTTTGGCTATTATCAACTAATGGCATTTTACACGTTGGCGCTCCAGAAGATTTAGTATTAAGCGGTGCATTTGCTGATACTTTCGAGAGTGAAGGTGTAGAGTTTGATGCTGCTTCTGGGGAATTTAATCTCCATACATCCCGTAAAGGAGAAATTAATGTGATAGGTGAGGGGATTGCTATAATATGGACTATTCGTGCTTTAAAACGTGCAGGCTTCCAAGTTAGTCAAAAGAAAAATGCCTTATCAGTAGAAGTGATAACACAATCCCAACAATTTTTGTGGAAAATCACAAACAGCCAGACTGTATATACTTATCATTCATTGTACGAACTGATTAAATTTTTGAATTATTTATAGTAGCGATCGCCAAATAGACAACCAACGGATAAAACCTCTGGGCTGGGTTAGCTACCGGGAACTGTGATAAACTCATTTTGGGGAAGCGATCGCGGTTATTATAAATCTTTCTTCCTCGCTTTTAAATTTACTTTATAAATAACCTCTTAAATTGGTGTTAACCAATAAGTAATTCCGCGAATCACTTTATTTTTCAACCCCAAAGTTTGCAGATTATCTACATTAACACCTAGATAAGTCCAGTGTGGTACATCATTCTCTACAGTTTGAAACCAACCATTATCATAAAGGGCTTGTCTTTGTTTTGCATTAGATACTCGTAAATCAATTGCTAATCCCCAAAGATGTTGTGATGCTCCCGGTGGTGCGACTATTCCGAGAATTGCTCTTTCTTTACCTTCGCGGACTTTATCTAAAGTATTGCGATTAGCATATTTTCGCCAGAATCTTAAATTGGTGGCATAATTGCGAGTACAATCACTAGCGCCATAGCCAGATTTGAGAGGTATATTTTGTTGCGATCGCGCTTTATTTAAAGCTGCTGCTGCGGATTTTTGCAGATAACAATTGTTAGTTCCGGTGATTTTATCCATCGTTAAGGTACTTTGAAATGCTTGCGTTTCTTGCTCATTGTTGAAAACTACTTTAGGTGGAAATTTGACTGCTGGATCTGGATCTATAAAGGCTGCACCGTAGGCACGAAGCAAGATATACTCATAACTACCTGGCTGGGGAACTGTGGGAAAATGAGTGGCGATCGCACTTAAGAAACGCTCTTGCTCAGTCTGCGGAATATTCTGGCTAGGTGTTGGTAAAATTGGTTTTTCATATAGTTCATAACAAGCTACAGTACCGTTAGTTACACAAGCATTCAATGTTTGATTATTGTTTAAGCTAGCAGAATAATTAATCCCGTTACTAGCAACTAATGTAAAAACTATTAATATGCTACTACAAATAAATTTTATTCTTTTTATCGAATTTTTCATAAAATTATAAACGATTGAAACTTTATATAAATAAACTTATAACAAAAATCATCTCTAAAATGCCAACAACCTCTATAGTAAATTAAATTTGATTTAACTAAAATGAACTGTAGGGTGGGCAATGCCCACCATATATTGTTTTGGGAAGTCATACCTACCATAGTGGCGCTAGTTGCCCCAAATATTGGGTTAGGTCATATCTTACCCCTTCTTAATCTGATGGTGGTGGGCAATGCCCACCCTACTAAATAATTTACTTTTTGGCTGGTAATTTTCAGAATAAGAGATTGGTTCTGTATTTAAGTTAGATTTAGTTAATAATTAACCGCCAATAAACGCCGATAAAAATATTGTGGATTTTGGTTGATGAATAGATTTAGTTATGCTATGCAGATAAATACTATTCCCATATCAAGGGTGAATGCTAGCGCATTTATTTATAGTCATTATGATGAACCTGAACATCGATTGTTGATTAACTTGATTAAGTTTTATCTAAAAATTTTACCTACATAAAATCACTGGCTGGATAGGTTAAAATCGGATATAACTCTCCGCTTGTTAATCCTGTACGCATGACCATGCACAATTCAATCGAATTTCAAGATGCTTTTGATGTCATTGTCGTCGGTGCAGGTCACTCCGGTTGCGAAGCAGCGCTTGCTACTGCCCGCCTCGGTTGTCGTACCCTGCTACTGACTCTCAACTTGGATAAAATCGCTTGGCAACCCTGCAACCCGGCTGTGGGTGGGCCTGCCAAATCTCAGTTGACTCATGAAGTGGATGCTTTGGGTGGGGAAATCGGCAAGATGGCAGACCGCACATACCTGCAAAAGCGTATCCTCAACTCTTCACGGGGGCCGGCGGTGTGGGCATTACGCGCCCAAACTGACAAGCGGGAATATGCGGCTGTGATGAAAAATATTGTCGAGAACCAAGAGAACTTGAGCATCCGGGAAGCGATGGTGACGGACTTGGTTCTAGGTAAAAATGATGAGGTTATTGGTGTTGAAACTTATTTTGGCGTAGCTTTTGAGTGTAAAGCTGTAATTTTAACTACAGGTACATTCCTGGGTGGAAAAATTTGGGTGGGGAACAAGTCTATGCCAGCCGGACGTGCTGGGGAATTTGCGGCTGAGGGATTGACAGAAACTCTCAATCGTTTGGGATTTGAAACCGGGAGGTTGAAGACTGGGACACCGGCACGGGTAGATAAGCGGTCTGTAGATTACAGCAAAATGCAACTCCAACCAGGGGATGCGGAGGTGCGTTGGTTTAGTTTTGACCCGGATGTTTGGGTGGAACGGGAACAACTGCCTTGTTATATGACTCGTACCACAGCCGAAACCCATCGTTTAATTCGGGAAAACTTGCACCTCTCGCCTGTGTATGGCGGTTGGGTGGATGCGAAAGGCCCCCGTTACTGTCCCAGTATTGAGGATAAGATTGTCCGTTTTGTTGATAAAGACAGCCATCAAATCTTTATTGAACCAGAGGGACGGGATATTCCTGAGTTGTATATCCAAGGGTTTTCTACAGGGTTGCCGGAAAATTTGCAACTACAGATGTTACGTAGTCTCCCTGGGATGGAAAATTGCGTAATGCTACGGCCAGCTTATGCGGTGGAATACGATTACTTGCCTGCAACTCAGTGTTATCCGACGCTGATGACTAAAAAGATTGCTGGCTTGTTTTGTGCTGGACAAGTGAACGGGACTACAGGTTATGAAGAGGCGGCGGCGCAAGGAATTGTGGCGGGGATTAATGCGGCGCGGTTTGTCAGGAATCAGGAAATGATTGTGTTCCCCCGTGAGCAAAGTTACTTAGGTACGTTGGTGGATGACCTTTGTACAAAGGATTTGCGCGAACCCTACCGGATGCTGACTAGCCGTTCCGAGTACCGTTTGCTGTTGCGTTCTGATAATGCTGACCAACGCCTGACACCCTTGGGGCGGGAAATTGGCTTAATAGACGATCGCCGTTGGCAATTATTCACCAGCAAACAGGCGCAAATTACCGCCGAGAAAGAACGCCTGTATGGCACGAGAGTGAAGGAAAATGATGATGTGGGTAAAGCGATCGCCCATAATACTCAACAAGCAATCAAAGGTTCGATTACCTTGGCTGACTTGCTGCGTCGTCCAGGCTTCCATTATGTAGACCTTGATAGATACGGGCTAGGAAATCCCGACTTGACCCAAGCGGAAAGAGAAGGCGCAGAAATTGACATCAAATATTCCGGCTATCTCGCCAGACAACAAAGCCAAATCGAACAAATCGCCCGTCAAGCCCAACGCCCATTACCAGGGGATTTGGACTACACAAAAATTGACACTCTCTCCAAAGAAGCCAGGGAAAAACTTAGTAAAGTCAAGCCTCTAACCATTGGTCAAGCCGCCCGCATCGGTGGGGTAAATCCGGCTGATATTAACGCTTTATTAATTTATTTAGAATTGCGTCAAACCAAGAACCAGCAAGGATTAGCAGCTTTAACTTAACTTCATCTTCATTAAGGGTGAGTATAGTAGAAGGGGAGATGGGTATGATAGATGACAAGCGCTTATAACTGGCATCATCAACTGATCCCCGTTTAACGTTGGATTTAATACACCGAGGATTTTTGAGCATGAGAAATCAACGGTTTGAAGGGTACAAATCAGTGGACAGTGAACAGTGAACAGTGGAAATAACCTGTCAACTAACAACTGTCAACTGTCAACTGTCACACCCTTCTAAAGCGCAAATTCTCATTGCTTCAGTCCTAACTTAATTTAAAAATCCTAATTCCCAAGTAGTAGGGGCGGTATTGCCCCATCCTGGCTACTACCACCCAAAATGCTTATGTTACAAAAAGTTAGCACCCATCTGATTATTCCAGAGGCATCAGAAGACTTAATTGTTAATGAGCCTTGGTCAATAGAATTTTACGCTGATGGCTTGATGGATGAGCTATTTGCTGATCTTGACGAGATTCTGGATGTCCATCTACCTCGCCTAACCAATACCAGAGGTAGACAAATGCGCCCAGCATCTCCAGTCAGCAGGACGAAAGAAACTGCCGCCAGCGATTGGTTCCTTAGTTCTAGCGACTCGTCACATCAACAAAGTATAGAATATGAGCATCTGCAAACGGTAGATGTGCCGCAGATTGTTTTACCCAGCACCCTGAACCGGACTGTGCAGACTGTAGCCCCTGTTATTAGTAAGGGCGGTAAGGTTGTAGTTGAGAGTCAAACTGCTAAACCACTAGCTAAAATCCGTCAACAATCTCAACTTGGGTTGGGTAAACTGCTGATTGTTGGGACAACGATTGGTGTAGCGATCGCTGGTGTACTATACATAGTGCAATCTGGCTTATTATTCCGCCTCACTGCCAGACTCACCCAACCAGATATCTATGTACCCCAGGCCCAATTACCCCCGCAAGTAGATGTGGAGGGAGACTTAGCTAACTATATGCTAGGAGCGTTGGCAGTTATAGATAAATCCAATATTCAGAATCAGCAACCAGCCCGTTCAGCAGTTGGTAATAGGGTGGCTTATAGCCCTACAGCTTTGGCTTTAAACAATCAGCCGCCTGTGGGTAATCTCCCCTCTCCTGTCACAGCTAATAATACACCACCAGCACCAAGCCGTCCCAACGTTGTCGAACGGATTTATATCCCTGTTTATCAAGCGCCTTTGCCAATGCGCTACGCACCGCCACCAATTCCTGGTGTTGGTTCTCCCTTACCGCCTATTGCTAATAATTCTGCGACAACCCAACCAAATATAGTGAAAGATACCTTAAAGCAAGTGCAACCAAGCGCCAAGCCGGCAAGCGTCAATATGTTAGCTTCGGCTGTGCGTTCAGAACTCAAACCAGTACCTGTGCGTAATGCACCAATTAAAGTGCAGCAGACACCGAAATTATTGCCTACATTGCCCGTTGTCCCATTTGGTGCTAGCCTACCACAACAACCTAATACTGGTGGCGAAGCTGTACCTGTAGCAGCAGTTACAGTTAACCCTCCTGCACCCGCTCCTACCCATACTTTAGAAGGTTTAATGGAGTTGGGGAGTAAGTCTGTTGCTTTGTTTCAAGTTAATGGTGCTAGCCGTCGCATCAGCATCGGTGAAACTATCGGTGCTAGCGGTTGGACTCTAGTTGATGTTAATAATGGCGAGGCTATTGTTCGGCGTAATGGTGAAGTGCGATCGATTTATGCGGGACAGAAGCTTTAGGTATAGCAGGTGACAGGTGACAGGGGAGAGGCTATGATTTATCCATGCCCTCACCTATGTGGCGACTGCTATTTTACTTAAAAGCTCACGCAGAGGCGCAAAGTTGCAAAGAAAAATAAAAGCTAATTCTGCTTTTCGTGTTTTGATTGAGAAAGGCTAAGAATGTTATTGGTATTTGGCGATCGCTCTTATCTGACGCTTGGGTAAAATTACTGGAGAGCGATGGCCAATAACATTTTATCTTCAGTATTATCCACAATCAGGATACATCATTATTTGACCAACATCAAGAACTTTTTGAAAAAGCTTACGGTCACAACGTACACTGACCTAACTTTTTCTAGAAAGTGGGCGCAATTAGCATAAACCCAAATCCCCGGTTTCCTGAAGAAATCGGGGTTCTTCACCGACTGAAGGTCTTGGGTAAATTTCCCTATGCTGAGACTAATTCTGCAAAATTTTGCATTGAGACAACATTTTTCATCTAAATGAACCAATCTAGCCTCTAGCCTCTAGCCTCTCCCCTAAGCTACTAATCCAGAACGTAAAGCACGTACAGCCGCTTGGGTACGGTCATCAGCGCAGAGTTTATTGAGGATGTTACGGACGTGGGTTTTGACTGTACCGACGGTAATGTAGAGTTTTTCGGCGATTTGTCCGTTACTGCAACCAGCAACAATCAACTCTAGAATTTCTAATTCCCGTTGGGTGAGGGGGTAGGTTTCGAGAACTTGCTCGTATTCGGAAGGTAGGGCTTCAATTTTAACGGTTTTTGGCTTGTCGGATGCTTGATTGTCTCCGGGGATGCCTTGACGCATCTTCTGTAATACTACATTGGCGATCGCCGGATCAATCCAAGAGTTACCGCCGAAGGTGGCTTGAATTGCTTCTGTCAGCCTGCTAATGCTGGTTTCCTTCATGTAGTAGGAATCTGCCCCAGCCGCAAAGGCAGCCAGTACGGCATCTTCGGTATGATCCATTGTCAGGATGAGAATTTTGGTGTGGGTTTGTCCACTCTCTGTTTGATAACGTCTAAATTTGCGAGTGAGTTCAATCCCATCCATATCAGGTAAGCCAATATCCACCACAGCTACATCTGGCTTTGCCGTTTCTAAAAGTTTCAGCCCTTGAGTAGCGTTAGCAGCTTCACCAATTACCTTAATGCCAGTGTTAGCCTGCAAAGCTGCTCTCAGCCCCATTCTAGTCAAATCATGATCTTCAATTAAAATAATGCTTATTTCGTTCATCTTTACACTCGCTCTTCTCTAATTGCTTCTTGCCAGAATATGATTTTTTTGACTCTTCTATGATTTTCCCAAACCAAAGATAGATGATATCTTCATGTGTCTGCATCCACCGATAGAAATAATAAATCAATTATTTTTTGGTTTGGATAGAGATAAAAATACGGCTGTAGATATATCGCTATTTTATAGGAGAATATAAAATACTGGGACAAACTCGGACATCTGGCTATTTGCTAATTCTTACTTAGGAGGGATTTTTTTTATGTGATAGCATCCATTACCAACGACATACAAGGAATCTAGCATATATTAATTTTTATGTAAATTAATATTGAGAAAGCTGCGATTATTCAAGGAAATTTTTTTGAATAAAGACCTGTAAAAAATCAGATAGTAATGTTATGTATATTGCCAAAATCAGATTAGTTGAAGTCTGATAGCTGCTTGTCCTGAGTCAAAGCCTAGCAATAGGAGATTTTGCATTTTTATTAGGGGTCTGTGTGGTGACTGCAACAAATCAAACAATTTCCGAAAGCGATCGCCGCTTTGAGAATCTAGCTCAAAAGGTTCCCGTTGTCATATTTCGCACAGATTCAGCAGGTAATTGTCTTTATGTCAACGAGCGCTGGTGTGAAATTTCTGGACTGTCCTTAAAACAGTCTTTGGGGCAAGGTTGGCGAGTAGCTGTTCATCCAGAAGATTTACGGCTTGTAGAGGCACAAGCTTACAAAATTCTTCCCAATCAAAAGTCATTGAAAATAGAATTTCGCTTGCAAAATCCTCAAGGTAAAATTACTTGGGTACTATCAGAATCAGTAGCAGAAATTGCTGATGATGGTCAAATAATTGGTTGTATTGGCACGATAGTAGATATTAGTGAACGTCACCAAATAGAAGAAGCATTGCGTGAGAGTGAAGAACGATTTGCGGTGATGGCAAATAATGCTCCTGTGATGATTTGGATGTCAGGATTAGACAAACTCTGCAATTTTTTTAATCAAGGTTGGCTAGATTTCACAGGACGCACAATGGCCCAAGAAGTAGGTAATGCTTGGACAGAAGGGGTGCATCCAGAAGACCTAAAACATTGTATTGATACTTATACTACAGCGTTTGACCAGCGAGAAAGTTTTATAATAGAGTATCGTTTGAAACGATATGATGGGCAATATCGCTGGATATTGGATACAGGTACACCTAGATTTAATGCCAATGGTAGCTTTGCTGGTTATATAGGTTCATCCATTGATATTAGTGACCGCAAACAAGCGGAAATTACCCTGCAACAACGTGCAGAAGAACTCACCCGCGTAAATATTATCCTGGCAAAAACTACCACCCTCCTACAACAACGCAATCAGGAATTGGATCAGTTTGTTTATGTAGCTTCCCATGATTTAAAAGCACCTTTACGAGCGATCGCTAGTTTATCAGAATGGTTAGAAGAAGACCTAGCTGATCAACTACCCGAAGAAAACCAACATCAGATGCAATTGTTGCGGGGTAGAGTCCGCCGCATGGAAGGTTTAATTAATGGCTTGTTGGAGTATTCCCGCATTGGACGTATCCACACAGAATTAAGCACGGTGAATGTCGATTTATTACTTAAGGAAGTTATCGATTCACTGCAACCACCCGCAAGCTTTCACATCGAAATCCAGCCGGGAATGCCTACCTTGGTCACAAAAAAAGTTCCCTTACAACAGGTATTTGCTAACTTAATCGGCAATGCAATTCATCACCACACCCGCGTTGATGGTCATGTAAAAATTTCGGTCAGAGATTTAGGAAAATATTACGAGTTTACTGTAGCAGATGATGGGCCAGGTATTCCCGTAGAGTATCACAATAAAATTTTTGTGATCTTCCAAACTCTCGAACCGCGCGATAGCAAAGAAAATACTGGTATGGGACTGGCCATCGTCAAAAAAATAGTGGAAACAGAAGGAGGTGCAATTACTTTAAAGCCAGTCTCCGGGCCTGGAAGCACATTTCGTTTTACTTGGCCTAAGCGAACTCTGGAGTAAATTGGCTCAAGCTTATGGTACACAATGATTGTCTTCAGCTCTCACCTATGGGTGAGGACTTGTGTGAAGTTGCTCTTTTACAATTGAGGTGAAGCTTAATTAAGTATTCTATTTTACTTATTAAAAGCTAAGTCCGCTAAGGCATATAGCAGTTGTAGTTTACTAATTACTAATTCATGAACAACAGTTAATTTATTAACTCATCTTTAGTAAAAAGTGTAATTTAAATACAAAAAATGTCGGAAAAAATGATTAGCATACTATTAGTGGAGGATGATGAAGTTGATGTAATGAATGTCAAACGGGCATTCAAGAAAGAAAATATTACTAATCCTATTTATATAGCAAGTAACGGTTTAGAGGCGCTCACCATTTTGCGTGGTAATCATGCTAAATACCCTAATTTTCCCCAAGAGCGTCGCTTAATTTTGCTAGACCTAAATATGCCGAAAATGGGTGGTATTGAGTTCTTGCAAGAATTAAGGTCTGACCCACAATTACGACCAACTCCTGTAGTTGTGATGACGACATCAAACCAAGACCAAGACCGTGTGGAAGCTTACAATTTAAACGTTGCTGGTTATATTCTCAAGCCTGTAACCTTCTCTAGTTTTGTAGAGATAATGGTGACAATCAACAAATATTGGATATTATGCGAAATGCCCTAGTTTAGCTAATACCAAATTTGGCGATATAAAAGTTATTTTAGTTAGGAGATTGATAATCAGCAACAATCAAATTAGGAAGAAACATTAGTTAAGGTTTTATGGAAAAGCTCTAATGTATAGTTGAATAATTTGAGACCAGAAATGTTGAAAATCACCTCGCTCTTTGCAGCGAAGATAAAAACCGATGGACGAGACGCTGAAGATTTTGGTTGTAGACGATGATGAAGTAGACCGCATGGCTGTACGTCGTGCCTTAGTTAAGGCTGGGGTGCGAATGGAACTGTCAGAAGTAGGTGATGGACATAGTGCGATCGCAGCCTTAAGCAATTACAATTTTGATTGTGCCTTTATCGATTATCGTTTACCAGACCAAGACGGTTTAACCTTAATTCAAACAATACATTCCTTAAATATCAAAATTCCTTTAGTTGTACTGACTTCTCAATGTGACGAACAAGTCGCAGTGGAGTTAATGAAAGCTGGCGCAACAGATTATCTATCTAAATCTAGAGTTTCTTCAGAAACTTTAGCTCAGGTTCTACGCAATGCAATTCGGGTGCATCGTGCAGAAATGCAGGTGACTATAGCCTATCAACAGCTACGCGAAAGTCACGAACAACTAATTAGGAAAAATCAAGAATTAGAACGACAACGGCAACAAATCCAAATCCAAAATTTAAAGTTATTAGAAGCATCGCGGCTGAAATCTCAGTTTCTTGCTACCATGTCTCATGAATTGCGGACACCAATGAATGCAATTATTGGTTTTTCGCAAATACTACTACGTCCTAAGTTTGGCAGCCTTACCGCTAAACAAACTGACATGGTAGAGCGAATTTTCAATAATGGTAAGCATTTGTTAATGCTAGTCAATGAAGTTTTAGATTTTTCCCGATTAGAAGAAGGACAGCTAGAACTGAAGCCAGAGCTATGTGATTTAACCAAAATAATTAATACAGTCGTCAGTGAAATGCGTTCACTAGCAGAGGCAAAAAAATTGACTTTGTTAGTAAATTTTGACTTAAAAAACCCTTTGATAGTCAATGATCCCACCAGAATTAAACAAATTTTAATAAATTTATTATCTAACGCTATTAAGTTCACAGAATCTGGTAGTATTTGGATTGAGGCTGAAGAATTGCCAGGCAATCAAGTGGCGATCGCAGTCAAAGATACGGGTATAGGGATCGCATCTCAAGATTTTCAACATATCTTTGAGGCATTCCGACAAGTTGATCAAAGCATCACTCGTAAATATCCGGGGACAGGTTTGGGGTTAGCCATTATTGACACACTTGTGCAAATGATGAAGGGAAAAATTTTTTTAGAAAGTGAATTAGGAGTAGGTTCAATATTTACAATCGAATTGCCAAGACACGTATCACTATCAAATCCATCTGTAGCCACCTCATCCGTGCAGATGGATACCAAACAAATGATTAATTCGACCCAAAGATTACACCAATCTCCGTCTCAATCTAACCCATCCTCAAACAAGTATCAGAACCTCAAACGATAATTTATTAATTAACTTTATTATTATTATGTCTGTTGTGGAAAATTCTAAAATTGATCGGATTCTGGCTGTAGATGATACGAGAGATAATCTCATTTTGGTACAAACAATTTTAGAAAGCGAAGGCTATGAGATTGATTTAGTTAGTGATGGCATTTCCGCCTTACAGAAAGTAGAAGAGTCCCCACCAGATTTAATATTATTAGATGTGATGATGCCGGGGATGGATGGTTATGAAGTGACAAGACGCATTCGCAATAACCCAGCGATAAATTATATTCCCATTTTGTTAATTACAGCCTTCCACGAATCGAGTGTAGTGGAAGGTTTAGATGCAGGTGCGGACGATTTTATCCGCAAACCATTTGATACAGATGAACTACTAGCGAGAGTGCGATCGCTCCTCCGCCTCAAGCACAGTTTAGACGAACAACGGAAAATGGCGCGTCAACGGGAAGACTTTGTTTCCCGCCTCACCCACGACTTACGCACCCCCTTAGTCGCCGCCGATCGGATGTTGGACTTGTTTCAACAAGAAGCCTTCTGCAAAATTTCGCCAGAGATGAAACAGGCGATTTCTGTGATGATTCGCAGCAATCAAAACCTGATGCAAATGGTTAACACCTTGCTAGAAGTTTACCGCTTTGAAGCCGGGAAGAAAACCTTAAATTATGAAGCCTGTGACTTAAAAGAAGTAGCGCAAGAAGTAGTTAGTGAACTCGCCGCCTTAACAGATGAAAAAGGCATAACCCTCAAAGTTGATAGCAGTCAGATAGATAATTTGGGGGAAAAAGCTGGTATTGTTATGGGCGATCGCCTAGAATTACGCCGAGTAATATATAACTTAGTAGCCAATGCCATCAAATTTACCGATACAGGTGGTATAGAAATTCGCTTTTTTGAACCTGATCCCCATTGGTTAACAATTGAAATTGAAGATACAGGTTATGGCATTGCTCCCGAAGACCAAGTAACCATTTTTGAGCGCTTCCGTCAAGGCAGAAATAAACGCTCAGGTAGCGGTTTAGGATTGCATTTATCCAGCCGCATCGTTGAAGCCCATGAAGGTATCATTAGTTTA
>DATNQO010000309.1:0-6560 GCA_036704005.1 Leptolyngbyaceae cyanobacterium
CGGATCTTGTACTCCGACCAATTGAGAACGCCCTAGAAGGGCGGGGCTTGATACCCATGTTCCGCTCCGCTTCACGGCTTCGGGACAGGGATTGCTCCCCCTGCTCCCTGCCCCCTGCCCCTCCGCCTCTTCGGTCAGGATTAAAATCAGGCTTAACAGTTGGTACTGTTTTGTCATCCAGACTCAAGGTTACATAGTAACCATCGGCTTTTCTGGTAACGGATACAGTCTTAATATCAAATCCATCGGGTATAGGTCGATGGACAATTACTTTAACTTCTCCAATCTTTGACAGCGTAATTTTATTGTTAGCAAAGTGATGCTGCTTAAATTGAGCGTAAGTAAAAGTTTTGTAATGTCCTTTGCCTTTAAATCTAGGTCTACCCGACTTTTTACCGTTAACATCGCCTTTCAACCATCTGTCAAAAGCTAGTTCAACTTTTTTAGGGACTTCCTGCAATACTTGAGAGTGAATATCTTTGTACCAAGGTCTATCAACTTTCAATTGAACCAAAGAAGCTTTTTGATTGTAGTAGTTAGGTTGTTCCTTTAATTCTGGTAAATGACAAATTAATGGGCATCTGTCGATAGGACAGCGATTTTGCTCATACCAGTCAAACCTTTGAGCAAGCAGATAGTTATATTGACAGCGTAGCATTTCTAGCGTCTTGTCTATTTTCTCTGCTTGCTCTTTAGTTGGCTTGATTTTGTATTGGTATGAGGTTTTCATTGCTTTATCCTTGTTTTCGACCTATGTTTAGCATTACCTAAATGTAACGACGTTGTACTGGCATTTAGGAAAAGCAAAACATTAAAATTAAGGATATCTGAGCGCAGATTAAATAAATTAAGATTATATGCAAGTCAAAACGATAAAACTATGACTCATGTAATTGAAGATTTTATCGACTCGCTCAAAGTTAAAAATGGTGATTCCTCACTTCGTGACGCTACGCGAACATCGACCCACCGCCCTGTCAATCCTGCGGATTAATTTGGTTGTGGGTCAATTCGTCATCACCCCGCCATTCATCCCACGCTGCACGAAGTAAGAGACGTGGGGCTTCTGTCGGTTTTAGCTAAAACCCGGAATTAAACGCTTGAGGGCGCGACCAGCTACGCTACTGTAGGACATTTCACCGCACAGGATTTGACCCATAACTTTGGGTGCAGTGGGACGCTTGACACCAACTTGATAACCAACGCTAGGAAAGCGATAGAATGCGCTGGCTAATTTTTGCGCCCAAGCCATTTCCGCACCCCAACTTTCATGAATGATTTCGGTATATTCTTCTAAGGCGTTGATGTCACCGGAGAGGGCTTTGTCAACTGCGACGGCGGCTTGAACACCACTATAAATGGAGGGACGAATACCTTCTGCGGTCATGGGGTCAACTACACAAGCGGCTTCTCCAGCTAACACGGCGTTTTGTGTATGTAATTTTTGATCACCATTCCACAAGGCGATGGGATGACCGTATTGTTTACTAGTCTGGACATCTATATTAAATAATTGGGAGTATTCAGCCAAAATTTTTTTAAAATCCTGGGGTTGTCCACCGATGAAGGTTCCTACACCAATTGAATAACCGTCTTGTTTGGGAAAGTTCCAAATATAGCCGTTCTTGACTAAACCAAACTCGAAGTGAATTGTCGATTGATCTTCGACCTTGGTGGGAACTTCTGCTTCTAATGCACCAGCTAAACGGCGTTTCCGGTCTTTGAAGCCTAGCCATTTCGCCATCGGGCCTTTAGCACCATCAGCCGCGATTAAATAGCGTCCAGTAACAGGGCCATTGGCTGTGTTAACTTGCCAGCGATCGCTACCAAATTCAATTCCTATAACTTCTGTATTATCTCGCAATTCTGCGCCTTGTTTTTGCGCTTGCTCTACTAAAAAATGGTCAAAAATTTCTCGCCGCACCATCCACACTGGTTCTTTAGTACCAATTTTCGCTTCTACGGGGTCGTTTAAGTTCCAGGTGAAGCGAAATGAGTCTACTTTCAGGGAAATTGCTGGACTAAAGTCAAAGTCAAACCATTCGGCAACTATTGGTGACACTCCCCCGCCACATGGTTTATATCTAGGTAGGGACTCTTTTTCTAAAATTAATACTGAACGCCCTTTTTTGGCTAAATGATATGCTGCTGCGCCACCCGCAGGCCCAGCACCGACAATTATAACATCATACATAATGCAAAATTTGACTGTTGACTGTTGACTGTACAGACGCGATTAATCGCGTCTGTACTTACCGATGACTAATGACTAAAAGGCTGAAGAATTTTATTCCTTCAGCCTGGAAGTTAATTAGACTGTAGAAATGTCTTTTTCTTTCTCTGCCAATAATTCGTCAATTCTGGCGGTGTATTTATTGGTGAGTTTTTGCAGTTTGTCTTGTAGGTCTTTGGCTTCGTCTTCGGAGACTTCGGCGTTTTTCTCTTGCTTGCGAATTGAGTCTATCGCGTCACGGCGGATGTTACGAATAGCAACACGTCCTTCTTCGGCGTATTTAGCAGCGAGTTTGACTAGTTCTTTCCGGCGATCGCTTGTTAAAGGTGGTATATTTAAGCGCACTACGGAACCGTCGTTACTCGGTGTTAAACCCACATCTGATAAAGAAATAGCCTTTTCGACTATATTTAAACTGCTTTTGTCGTAAGGTTGAATCAGTATTGTACTAGCATCCGGTGTAGTAATATTTGCCAGGGATTTTAGGGGTGTAGGTGTACCGTAGTATTCTACTAACACTTTATCCAACAAACTGGCATTGGCGCGGCCAGTACGAATTGTATTAAATGCGCGTTGAGTCGCCTCAACAGTGCTTTGCATTTTACTTTCAGCTTCAGCTAATTTCACATGAACCTCCCACAAGGGTACCAATAGATTCTCCTAAAACGGCGCGGCGAATATTGCCTCGCGTTGTTAGGTCAAATACAAGAATGGGGATATTATTTTCTTTACAAAGGGCGATCGCTGTACTATCCATCACGCGCAAGTCTTGAGCTAAGACATGGGCGTAGGTGAGACTGGTATAACGTTTAGCGTTAGGATAGATTTCGGGGTCTGCATCATACACCCCATCTACCTTAGTAGCTTTAAATATTACTTCTGCGTCTATTTCTGCGGCTCTTAATGCTGCTGTTGTATCTGTGGTAAAAAAGGGATTACCGGAACCCGCACCAAAAATAACCACCCGTCCCTTTTCTAGATGACGGATGGCTCGACGGCGAATATATGGTTCTGCTAATTCCTGCATAGCGATCGCAGTTTGTACCCGCGTCTGTACTCCTATGCGTTCTAGCGAATCTTGCAGCGTCATGGCATTCATGACCGTGGCTATCATGCCAATATAATCGGCGGTGGCTCTATCCATCCCCGCCGATGCTGCTTTTACGCCTCGAAAAATGTTACCACCGCCCACGACGATGGCGATCTGAACGCCAGAGGCTATCACCTCTGCTATTTCTTGGGCTATTTCTTTGACCACTTCTGGATCAATACCATAACCCATGTTGCCCATTAAGGCTTCACCGCTCAGTTTGAGTAAAACCCGTCGGTAATTCGTTCCCATGAAGTTCCGCTTTATCAAAAAAGTTGCAAGTGCCTCCAATTTAAGATAGCAGTACAGGGACTGTCTATGTCTATATACGCCAGATCAATGAAGTGCCTACTGGTTCCGTTTCAGGTACTGGTATTTGTTCGCCTTTTAACAGAGCAGCGATCGCATTTCGCAGATAGTCTTCACCTATAGATGATGGCTTGTGAGGATGATTGTCAATCTGCCCTCTATATCGCAATATACCATGTCTGTCGATCAAGAAGGCCATCGGGGTTTTTGTCGCGCCAAAACTACGGCTGACTTCTTGGGTAGAATCCCACAGGTAAGGAAAATCTAATTCGTGCTTCTGGGCAAAGGCTTTCATACTTGCTAGGCTTGTGAAACTTCCTTCAGTAATTTCACTAGCATTAATCCCAATTAAAACAAAGCCATCAGCCGCAAATTCCCCTTGTATGCTTTTGATTCTATCTAAATATAAATTTACATAAGGGCAGTAATTGCATAAGGAAATTACACCAACCGCCCGAAAATTTTCCAAGTAACGGCTGAGATGATGGACTTGATTGTCAATCCCTGGTAGTTCAAAATCTGGTGCGTAGCCACCAACCGGAGTGTTACTTGTTTCTAGGATGGTCATTTTCTTTAGCCAGCCTGCACTCAAAACAATAGTTTATATGAGGTTCAGTCCCGCTTTTGGGAAGTGAATCACCTGTTTGTAGATGCGGAATCTATAGTAAATCTTATGTACGGTATCCTCCCGCGTAAATTGTAGAACTACTGAATTTCTGTGCCTGTTTATCAGGATTTTGTGAAGTATTTTTAACAGTTAACAGTTAACAGTTATCAGTTATTAAATTATGTTCACTGTTTTAAGGAGGCAGGAGGGTGAAATTATGCGTAATACAGGAATAAATCGTCCTATATCGATAGGAATTGTGCTGTTTTCTGGAGTGACACAGCTAGACTTTACTGGGCCTTATGAAGTATTTACAAGATTTCCCAATATAAATTTATACTTGCTATCCAATAGCTTAGAACCGATTCGGAGCGATCGCGGTTTAACTTTTCTCCCGGATACAACTTTTGCCCAAGCGCCTAATTTGGATGTGTTGTTTGTGCCTGGAGGCCCTGGAATTAATGCCAAACTGGAAGATAAAGATTTTTTGAAGTTTCTCAAAACCCAAGGAGAACAAGCGCGTTACGTGACTTCTGTGTGTACTGGTGCTTTACTTTTGGCTGCGGCGGGGTTACTTGAAGGGTATCGTGCTACTACGCACTGGCTATTTTTGGATTTATTAGCAATGTTCGGTGTGGAAGTGGTGAAACAAAGGATTGTTATTGATGGTAATCGGATTACAGGCGGAGGGGTAACGGCAGGGATTGACTTTGGATTGGCGATCGCGGCAGAATTATATGGCGAAACGCTGGCACAGGAAATTCAGCTACAAATAGAATATAATCCCCAGCCCCCATTTAATAGTGGTTCCCCTGATACTGCGCCTGTGGATGTACTTAAGCTGGTTCAAGCAGCTAGTCGAGATATGCAGGAAATTAGACGAGAGATTATCGAACGAGTGATTAGTGGAGAGTCAACGGGCGATACCTCCGGTAAGCTACGCTAACGGCTGTGAATTGACCGAATATGCAGAGGCTGTCCAGTATTATGCACAACAACGCAATGAGGTAGCACAAGCGTTTATTGATGCTGTTGAGAATGCAGTGTATCAGATTAGAGAGTCTCCTGAACGTTGGAGTTTAATTGATGAAGACGTTCGACGATGTTTGACACGAAAATTCCCTTACCGGGACTTAAACATTCTTGAGGCATAAACAAGGCTCAAACCTATACAGGGCAAGGGAAATACACCGAAGGCTCAAAAATGCCTCAAACCCAGATATATTAAGAAACAGGTTAAAACGATGTCAAAGTCTTTTGGTGTATACGTTTGATGTTTTTTTCAGCCTATTTTTTGTCTAAGTCCCATTACGCAATTCTTTACACTATTGAGCAAGATTACATTTTGATTCTTGCAGTTATGCACTGTAGTCGAGAGCCAGGATATTGGAAAAGTCGGAGAGATTAGATAGTGTATACAGGCGATCGCACTTTATTGGTATTTTGCTGGCGATCCTTCTTTTCGTCTACACCTACGGCTTGAGCTAAAACTATAGTTGTGTTGGAAAAAGTGATCGCCTGTTGTGGTGATTTTTTGCGATCGCTACTGTCCTTCAATTTCTTCTACAATCAACTGACCGGATTCTAATAATTGCAGAGCTTCAGCCTTGGACATTTTAGCGGTGGCGATGAGGTCTGACCCTCTACCCAAACGTTGAAATACTCTAATAATTTTACCTTTCTCATCTTTTATAGTAACAAGGAAACTTTTCGTTGTAGTCATTACCCTGCCTGCTTCTATAATTTCGACTCCTTTACTTCTTGTCTGAACTACAAAGACCTGCCCTTCTTCTAGAATATCTATGTCAACAATGTCATCAGCAGTTTTTGAGTTATTCAGTGTAAAACTTGCTTGATTATAATCTGAAGACTGTGCAGTAGGAGTTTTTACAAATAAAATACCAATCATAACAATCATACTTGCAAGTGGAAGTACGTAGAGCTTTGAAGGTTTCATGTTCGTTGTCGACTCACAGATTTGTTCTTGCATTGTAGTTTAGGGCAAGCGCATCGTGCCAACAGCACTCAGCAATTATCAATATGAAATATTAATGAGCTAATGACTAAATAAACTAGCCATTAGCCATACTCATAACAAACTCTCCGCCTATCTCCGCGCCTACCTTTGCGCCCCTCTGCGTTTAAACTCCCACCTCAATTACGCAGTGCGAAAACGCGCTAACTCCTCGCCTGTCTTCGCATCATGCGCGTGGACTGTACACACCAAACAAGAGTCAAACGATCGCGCGACGTGTCCCACTTCCACCGGATCAGTTGGATCTTCAATCGGCGTACCTACTAAAGCCTCCTCAATCGGGCCG
>DATNQO010000310.1:0-2007 GCA_036704005.1 Leptolyngbyaceae cyanobacterium
TTACAACGCCAATACGGAAATTTAGTACATCAAATCATGGCGGCTAACTTTCCCCAATGGGTTGTTCCTGTATCTATGCCTAAATTACAACCTAACCAAAAAATTCGTGTTGGTTATGTTTCCCATTATCTGCATTCTTACAGTGGTACATTGTGGTTAACTGGCTGGTTAAAATACTGCGACCATCAAAATTTTGAAATCTACTGTTATTACACAGGTAATGAACCAGACGCTGTTACTGAAAAATTTCAGGAATATAGTGATGTTTTCCATCACATTCCTTACAATTTACCTGCTGTTTGCGAACAGATAATAGCTGATAAGTTACACATTCTAGTGTATCCAGAAATTGGCATGAACCCCCAAACTATGAGTATGGCTGGTTTGCGACTTGCACCAGTGCAATGTGTTGCTTGGGGACATCCAGTAACAACTGGTTTACCAACAATTGATTACTTTTTATCTAGCGAATTAATGGAAGCTGACAATGCTCAAGAACATTATTCGGAAAAATTAATTCTTTTACCTAATATTGGTGTTTCTTACCCGAAACCGTATATTCCTCCAGTGTGTAAAACTCGTGCTGATTTTGGCTTGTCTGATGATGGTGTTCTCTATTTATGCTGTCAAGCACCTTTTAAATATTTACCACAATATGATTTTATTTTGGCGGAAATAGCCTATCGTGTACCGCAAGCTAAATTTATATTTCTGCGGGGTACTTTACTTCAAGAACGCCTACAAAGAGCTTTTACGGCTTTAGGGCTAGAATTTACAGATTATTGTGTGTTTTTAAATATTCCAGAACGACTTGATTATCTGATGATTAATTTATTGTCAGACGTTTACTTAGATACATTTACTTGGTCTGGTGGTAATACTACCTTAGAAGCGATCGCTTGTAATCTGCCTATCGTTACCTGTCCTGGGGAATTTATGCGGGGTCGTCACTCTGATAGTTTTTTGAAGATGTTGGGGGTGACAGATACAATTGCCAAAGATGAAGCGGAATATATTGAAATCGCTGTTAAGTTAGGATTAGATGCAAATTGGCGGGGTGAGATTTCAGAGCGAATGAGTCAACTTCACGACCGATTATTTGATGATCGGGTTTGTGTGGCGGGTTTGGAAGCTTTTTATCAACAGGTTGTGGGATTAAGTTCGTAGTAAGCACTTTAGTGCTTTTTTCAGGATGAGGACTGAAGTCCTCACTACGAGCGTTTGTAGTCATTAAGTTTGTAGTAAGCACTTTAGTGCTTTTTTCAGGATGATGAGGACTGAAGTCCTCACTACGAGCGTTTTTTAAATATATGTATGAATATCGCAAACTTACGCTAAAACAAAAAGCTGAATTAGTTGAACAACGTTTGAGTCGTGGTTATCCTCCTCACGCGCCACCTCATCCTATACAAGATGCAAAATTTTATTTGTTAACTGCGGCTTGTTATGAGCATAAGTTTTATATGGACTCTCAATCTCGTCGTCAGCAGTTGCTAAATATGATTTTTGATAAGTTTGGTGATGAGGATGATGGCGAGGAAAGTGCTAAAGCACTTACTACGAACATAACGATTAGTGCTTGGGTTGTTTTACCTAATCATTATCATTTATTGGTTCAGGTGGAAAATTTTGAGGTCTTGGGTGAGTTATTTCGTCAGATACATGGTTTTACTTCACGTCGATGGAATCTTGAAGATAATGTGACTAAGCGAAAAGTTTGGTATTCTTGGAGCGATCGCGCTATCCGCTCACAAAGACATTACTATACAAGTCTTAACTATATTCACTACAACCCTGTCAAACATGGTTTAGTTACATCTCCTTATGACTGGGTTGAAAGTAGTGTTAACTGGTATTCACAAGTTTACGGGCGAGAATGGTTACGTGATTGTTGGGTTAAATATCCACTGCGAGATTATGGCAAAGACTGGGACAATTTTTAAAGTTCGTAGTAAGGGCTTCAGCCCTTAGTTATATATTGGGAGGGCTAAAGCCCTCACTACGAAC
>DATNQO010000311.1:0-4572 GCA_036704005.1 Leptolyngbyaceae cyanobacterium
ATCTTTAATTCCTACATCCAAACCAATGGTTTTACCTGTAGGCTGCATTTCTACTTTAGCTTGGACACTAATTAAAAACTGAACATAATAGCCATCAGCCCGACGTATTAACCTGACTCGTTTGATCTGTTCTAGTTGGTAGAAGTTTAAATCCCAGGTTCCTTTGAGCTTCAGTTTGCCAATGCCCTTTTTGTCTGTGAAGGTGATTTGCTTCCTAGTTTCGGATAATTTCCACCCTGAAGTTTTGTATTCTACTGAGCGACCATTTTTCTTATACTGGGGATAGCCCTTTTTACCGGGAATCGACCTTTTACAGTTTTCGTAGAACCGAGCTATGGAACTATAGGCTCTTTCGATAGAAGCCTGACAAGCACTTGAATTTAGAGCTTTCACAAAGGGAAACTGTTCTCGAAGTGTTTTACTCAGGCGATAGAGATCCTTTTGTCCGACACCACGATTATCCATCCAAAAGCGGATACTCTTGTTGCGGACAAATTGGGCGGTTCTCACTGCCTCATCAACAGCCTGATATTGAGTTGTTTTTCCTTTGGCCTTAAATTCCAGTACCAGCATCTTACGTGGACAACTCCTACGCAATCTATTCTATCACAAAAAAGCCGTCCTAGTCCTATAAGGACGGGGCTTTAAACCCATTTTTTCGGTAAAAAATACCTGATAAATATATAATTTCAGAAATATAAATTAATTATTTATATTACATATAGCAATAATTAAGATTTTTCTCTTTATAGTTTATTGTATTTGTCTAGCTTTTATGTAAACAATATATGAGAAATATTATGAATGTCTTCTGCTTGCAGATGGAGATGGGTGACTTGATAATAGCCCCATGACTAATCGTCTGCATCGTCAGAATGCCTTTTATTTCATTGGTTAAGTAAGTAAATAAAAATAAATCAAGCTATATTACGAAACGTAAGTATATATGAAACCTTGACAAATGACAGCCCAATACTAGTGAACTTTAGTTTACCCGACCTGCTGACAGACATAATTATTTTTCCTTCCCCTAAATTTTATTTGTTGTGCTGAACTCATGAATGACTCTCTGCATAAGGATTTGTCCGTTTATCAGCTAGCTTTAGGAGTAGAAGCACCTGCTCAAACGGTGACTCTCGACCCAGCTACATTACTATCACTCGTGAGAGCGCAAATAGATTTACTAATTGAGCAGCAACTGAGTACAACTATGTGGGTTAAACTCCCACCGGGAAAAGTTTGGTCTACAGAGTTATTTCGTTATCACTCATCTATGGGTGAATCGAGTTATATTTACAATTGCCATGTTGCTGGGAAAAAAACAGATGTAGAAGCAGAAAATTTACAGTATTTATCTGACCATTATTTTGATATAGAGTTAGTATCTAATCATCAAATTGTTAGGGAATATTTTTTAATAGTATTATCGCCGAAGTTTTGCAGTTTAATTGCGGCTTACAGACCGCGCAAACATAAGTTAAATGATTTAGGAAAAATAAATACTAATAAAAATCAACCTTTGATTACTATCACTTCGGTTGATAATAAAGTTATTCAAAATGTATTAGATGGCATCAAAAAAGAGATTTTAACCAATTCGCAGCCAGTTGCACCAAAAGATTTGATTTGTACAACTACTTGTGAACCAGCACTTGTTAGCCAACTTCTCACCAAGCAACTCCAACGACAAAGTGAGCTTAATCGTCGAGTTAGTGTTGAGCGTATAGCCAAATTACAACAGCAGAATCAAGAACTGCAAACAAAAGAGCGGCTAAAAGATGAATATTTAACTAACGTATGTCAAGAACTGCGTACACCCTTAACGCAGATGAAGACAGCGCTGTCGCTGTTAAATTCGCCAACGCTGAAACCCAACCAGCGACAGCGTTATTTACAGATGCTGAATACTCAGTGCGATCGCCAAAGTGTTTTAATAACAGGTTTGATGGCTTTAACAGAACTAGAACACAATTTGGAAGATGCAACATTAGAGCTAGTCAAACTTTCTGATATTGTGCCGGGAGTTGTCAGCACTTATCAACCAGTCGCTCAAGAAAAAGGCATCATGCTAGGCTACACCATACCTACCGATTTACCTGCTGTTTGGTGCGTTCATGGCGGATTGCGGCAAATTGTGATTAATTTGCTGAACAATAGCCTGAAATTTACACACAATGGTGGTCAAGTATGGGTGAGAGCTAAGGTAATAGAAGAATATGTTCAATTAGAAATTCGTGATACAGGTATCGGTATTGCTGAGAGTGAAATACCCAAAGTATTTGACTGCTTTTATCGTGGGCGATCGGGAATAATTCATGAAACAGATGGTGCAGGTATAGGACTAACAATTGTGCAAAGATTGTTATGGCATTGTGGTGGTTCTATTCAGGTTAGGAGCAAAATTGATGAAGGCTCTATTTTTACAGTACAAATGAAAATAGGAAAACAAGAGTAAGGATTGATTTCTCTATTCCAAAACAATGAACTTCAACGGTAGAAATAAAAAAATTGAGAGACATTATGTTAGGTCTGGACAGAATTAGCTTTGACCGTAATCTTATGGGTGGACAACCCTGCATTTGTGGGATGCGGATTCCGGTTTCTCTTATTGTCAATTTGTTAGCTAATGGCAAACCTGTAGAGGAGATATTAGAAGAATATCCAGATTTAGAACTAGATGATATTCGCCAATCTCTACTTTACAGCGCCTGGTTAACTCAAGAGCGAGTGTATCCTTTCAAAAGTGCTTAAAGATTAATCATGAAGTTTTTGGCTGACATGGGAATTTCATGACGCTGACTGCGAACTAAAAACGCTATATCATCAAGTAGTTTTCAACACTTTATCTAGGATTACTACTTGATTTTTGAAACATAAGTAGGATGGGCAATTCCCACCCTACAGGTACTAAGATTTTTTCAAAATTCAAATAGGATTCCTATATGTCCAAAAAGATTTCTCTCAGCTTAATGGCGCTATTTATTAGTGTTCAAGTTAGCGTTACCCAGCAGCTAGTTAAAGCCCAAACCCCAACCACACCTACAACTACCACAAAAACAGTTTGTCCGGCGGAATTAGGAACAGCTATAGATGCAATAGTTAATCGTCCTGTTTTCAATCGAGTACGCTGGGGTATTTTAATAACACCGCTATCATCAGCACAAACTCTTTACAGTCGCGATGCTCAAAAGTTTTTTATTCCCGCTTCTAATACCAAATTATTAACTACTGCTGCTGCATTACAACAACTGGGTGCAAATTTTCGTATTCGGACTTCAATTTATCAAAATGATGATGGTAATTTAACCATTGTAGGTAGGGGCGATCCTAGCTTGAGCGATACTCAGTTACAAGCTTTAGCACAACAATTAAAACAAAAGGATATTACCCAAATAAGACAGTTAATTGCTGATAATAGTTATATTCAAGGGGATATTGTTAACTCGACTTGGCAATGGCAAGATATACAAGCAGATTATGGTGCGCCAGTTAATAGTTTTATTCTGAATCAGAATGTATTTGGCTTAAAATTAGTTCCGCAAACTGTAGGTAAAACTCCGCAGTTGTTATGGAATGACCCCAATGAATCACAACAATGGTTGATTGTCAATCAATCTATGACAGTGTCAGCAAATCAACCAAGCTATATTAATGTTACCCGCGATTTAACAGGAAAAATACTGCGGATTCAAGGACAAGTTGCAGCTAATTCTGCTCCATATTTAGTAGAGTTACCTGTAGTTGACCCTAATTATTATTTCTTACGCCGTTTCCGTACTGTATTGGCAACAGAAAAAATAAATTTGGGAAGTACGTTAGTTGCTAATAGTGCCGTAAATCAACAAGAATTAGCTGCTGTAGAGTCGCCACCTTTATCTGAATTAGTGATAGAAACTAATCAAAATAGTAATAACTTATATGCTGAAGCGTTGTTAAGAGCTTTGGCTGTCAAACAAGCAGGAGTACAAAATAAAAGTAGTGCTGATATTGGTTTAGAAGTGATTAAAACAACCTTAAATAAATTAGGGGTTGATTCCACAGGTTATGTTTTAGCAGATGCTTCTGGTTTATCACGGCGTAATTTAGTCACACCTGAAGCTTTAGTACAGACTTTGCAAGGAATGGCGAAAACCCCAGCAGCAGATGTGTATCGCGCTTCGTTACCTGTGGCTGGTAAAAGTGGTACTTTAAGCAGTCGCTTCCTTAACACTCCGGTTGAGGGTATTGTACAAGCAAAAACTGGGACTTTAAGTGGTGCGATCGCTCTCTCTGGCTATGTAAATTCTCCTCAATACCAGCCTCTAGTTTTTAGCATCATGGTAAATCAATCCCAACAGCCTGCAAGCGTCTTACGACAAGCAATTGACGAGATAGTTATCTTGTTGGCACAGTTAAAGTCTTGTTAGGGGATGGGGAAAGGGGAAGGGGGAAGCTGACAGGTGTAGGTTTTTTACAAGAGAGTGAGTAAACAGTCTGTGGGGAAGAAAATAAAAGAAGAAACTAGGGCGTGGAAGAGACTCAAATGCTAAAAAATGAGTATCTCAAGCAGTGGACGAGGATAGTATCACAGAA
>DATNQO010000312.1:0-9066 GCA_036704005.1 Leptolyngbyaceae cyanobacterium
GGGAAAATCTCAACTATCCCCTTCCCTAACTTCGCTTGCGCTCAGTATCGGTCAAGGGATGTTTCGCTTTTCCCCCGCAATTCCTCTCAACACTGACCTGAGTACAGGTGAGCGTGTGAGCCTCCTTGCGGGAATAGGTGAGGTGAGGAGGAGAGTTTTACGGTTTTAATGACCAATTGATAATGGCTTGGGTTAGTCCATCTAGGGTATATTCTTCAGCTTCTACATCTACTCGACCGAATAAAGTATGACAAGTTTGTGAGGTTTGGGGGCCGATGGAAGCAATACATACTCCCTCTATAATATTGGTGATATTGTTAGGAAATATTTGCTCTACAAGTTGGTAGAAAAATTGCCCGGTTTTAGAACTGGCAAAGGTAATTACATCTATTGTGCGGTTTTTTAATGCTAGTTCTGCTGCTGGGGGGATACTAGTAGGACAGCAAGATTGATAAGCCGCAACTTCCATTACTTCTGCACCTTTGGCGGATAATTCTTTAACTAAGATTTCTCTTCCGCCACTTTCTACTCTGGGGAATAATATCTTTTTTCCTTGCAGTGTTTCGGGGAAGTTTTCTACTAAGGAGTCAGCGACAAAGTTAGGGGGAATAAAGTCAGGTTGCAGTCCCCTTTGTTTGAGGCTTTGGGAGGTTTTTTCACCAACGACGGCGATTTTTACTCCAGCTAAAGCACGAGTATCTTTACCTTGGCTATTTAATCTGTCAAAAAAATAATCTACGCCGTTGGTAGAGGTGAGAATTAACCAGTCGAATTGAGATAAATTTGCGATCGCCTGATCTAATTCCTCCCAACTAGAAGGGGGGCCTATTTCTAACGCTGGCATTTCAATTACTGTAGCGCCAAATGCAGCTAGGCGATCGCTAAATTGGCTCGATTGACCAGAGGAACGGGTGACTAATATGGTTTTCCCAGTAAGAGGTAGATTGCTGGACATAGGTGTGGTTGAGTTCTCTAAAGATATTTTCTCAGGTTGTAGGTAATTGCGTAGCCCAACAACTTCACCAATGACGATAACTACTGGGGAAAGGGATAAACCAGCCGTTTGTTCTAATATATTGCCTAATTGACCAGTCCAGATTTGTTGACTGGGGGTTCCTGCCCAACGAATAATGGCTATGGGTGTGAGGTGCGATCGCCCTCTTCGCAAAAGTTGATGTACAATATCCGCTAGGTTCTTCCCGCCCATCAATATTATTAGTGTGTCTAATCTTGACAGTGCTTCCCAATCTAAAACCTCGACTTCGTGGGCTGTCAATACGGCAAAACAGCGACTCATCACGGGATCTGTGATGGGTATTCCTGCTAATAAAGGTGCAGCTGTGGCTGAGGAAATTCCCGGTACTACCTCAAACTCACAACCTGCGGCTTTCAAAGCTTCTATTTCCGAGGTACAGCGCCCAAAAATAAAGGGGTCGCCTGATTTTAATCTGACGACTAGCTGACCTTGTTGGCAGAATTTAACTAATAAATTATTGATGTCAGCCTGGGGTGTGCTGGGTTTACCGCCACGTTTACCTACATCTACTTTGAGACAATCAGATGATACACACCCTAACAGTTGCTCATCTACTAGGGCATCATAAACTAACACTTGAGCCACCGCCAAGAGATTATAAGCTTTCACTGTCAGGTATGCGACATCTCCCGGCCCTGCGCCGACAAGGTAGACTTTACCCTGTTGTTCAGTCATGATTTGAGAATTGTGCGATCGCTTGCTTGTATGAGTATCAGTTTACCGAAAATTTGGGTCTAAAGCCCCTTGGTAGAAGCACGACTTTTCTTTAACAGCATTGATATTCAGCACTCACACTTTCCTGCTATATTAGTTTTTTCTCAGTGAAGCTAAACTTTTAATATTTCCTGATCTGGGAGAAACAAGGTAAATTCACTCCCCACTCCCAAAGTAGATTTTACTGTCACATCGCCACCATGTAAGCGAGCTAATTTACGTGTCAAGGCTAAACCTAATCCTGTGCCTTCGTACTGACGATTTAATCGGCTATCTAATTGTTTAAATGGTTCAAACAAAATTTGAAAGTGAGCTGAGTCAATGCCAATTCCTGTGTCTGATACTGTAAATGTTATGCCTTCAGATATTTTTGTGACTATTAAAGATACTTCACCTGTGGGGGTAAATTTAATTGCATTGGTGAGTAAATTAATTAGCATCTGCTTGATGCGGCGCTCATCAGCTACACAAATATTTGCTTGTGGATCAATTTCGTAAGTAAGTTTTAAGGCTTTAGACGTGGCGCGATCGCTTACTATTGATAACACATCACGACACACATCTGTTACTACTAAAGGTACAAGAGATAGTTCCTCCTTACCTGCTTCAACTTTTGATAAATCCAAAATGCTGTTAATCAGCGTTAGCAGATGTTCGCCACTGCTATATATACAATCTATATATTCTTTTTGTTTTTCATTGAGAGAGCCAACTATTTCTTCTTGTAATAGCTGCGATAAACCCATAATTGCATTCAGAGGTGTCCGCAATTCATGACTCATAGTCGCTAAAAATTCACTTTTGGCGCGACTACCAGCTTCTGCGGCTGCTTGCGAGGTACGTAGTTTTATTTCCGTCTCTTTGCGCTCAGTGATATCATCAACAATTGCCAAAAAATACTCTGGTTCACCATCAGAACCAGGAATTATGGAAACAGATAACTTAGTCCAAATTAATCTACCATCTTGATGTATAAAGACTCTTTCCAGGTCTAGGTGTGGTTTTTTACCCAGTTGCTTGACATCTGTACTAATGTCACCAATGAGTTGTTTATAACGTTCCACATCTCCCCTTTGCTGGCGAACATAATCAGTGAAACGCTTACCGCATAACTCTTCACGCTGGTATCCCAACATATGGCACAAAGCAGGGTTAGCATCCACTATCCGTGCTTTCATATCCACAAGTCCGATACCGATAGAGGAGAGTTCAAAAATCGCTTTAAATTGCGCTTCACTCTTGCGTAAAGCTTTCTGTGCAGTATTGCGTTCGCTGGCTTCGATGGCTATAGAGACAAAATCTGCAATTGAACTGGCAAAATATTCGTCTTCTGGTGTCCAATGGTGGACTTCACCACAATATTCATGACATACTACTCCTAAGAAACGCCCACCGACCCGAATGGGAGCATCAAGCAAGGACGCAACTCCAAAAACAGACAGATAACTCTCAGATAACTCTTGGGTTCTTTTGTCGTTAATAGCATCATTTACGGCAATACAACGTTCCTCTTCCAATGTTTGGAAGTAAACTGGGTAACGCACCTGTGATAGGATATGTCCAGAAGTGTGAGCTTGCTGTCTAACATCATATAAATCGACACAATCAAGGGCTGAACCGTCTTGGTTATATAACCAGATGCTCACTCTTTCGGCTGAAATTGTCTTGGCTGCTGCTTCTGTGATTTCTTTAAGTGCAGCATCTAGAGATCCTTGCTGAAATGTTTTGCTCCTCGCTAATCTCACTAGGGTCTGACTTTGTTTGCGTCGGACTTCTTGCGTGATGCGAGTAACCTCTTCATTGACCTGGCTTTCTGTAATATCACTAACCACTAGTACCTGCATTTGTTGTTTCTGGAAAGAAATCACTTTAGCTGAAAGTTCTCTAAATAGAATGGAACTGTTTTTATAGCTACAATTATGTCGCTAGATTTTACATATCAGTAATATATTTTTTTCTTCAAGTTGATGAGTTTAAGATGAAAAATGGCAAAAATTCTGTTTCATGAATTTACGTAATTTTCTTAACCTTTCACTATGATCCCAAGATTTAGCTAAGTGATTGCACTGAGGAAATAAACCTAAAGTTTTTATAAACATCATATAACAAATTTAACATAAATAAATTTATGACTAAGGCGACTAGGAAAATTAAAACAAATATATAAGTGTTTTTAATTGTGGTTTTTTGCTTTTGGCAACATAATCTCCCCTGGAGAAAGATACCTCAGAAGTAGAAGTCTGTAACAATTAAGTGAACAACCCAGCTGCTGTTGTAGAGGTGTCTAATGGAAAATGGTAGTGTGAGAATTGTATCTCTGATTCCTAGTGCAACAGAGATTTTAGCAAACTTGGGATTAAGTAATGCGATTGTTGGGCGATCGCATGAATGTGACTATCCCCCAGAAATCAAAAATCGCCCTATTTGCACCCAAGCAAGGTTAAATAGTAACTCGCCTAGTAGTGAAATTCATCATCAAGTTAATGACATACTGCAATCGGCCCTGAGTATTTATCAAGTCAAGACAGATGTTTTAGAACAGTTACAACCTACTCATATTTTGACGCAAGACCAGTGTGATGTCTGTGCAGTCAGCCTCAAAGATGTAGAAAAAGCAGTTGCAGAACTTACCCACAGTTCTCCGCAAATAATTTCTTTACAACCTAATATACTTCAGGATGTGTGGAATGATATAGAGCGTGTAGCTGATGTGTTTGGTGTTGATTCAGTTAAATTACTAGAAAATTTAGAAGCGCGTATCAAAATTTGCCAGCAGAAAATCCAAGGACTTTCTCTAGAAGAAGTACCTACCGTTGCTTGCATCGAGTGGACAGATCCTCTCATGGCCGCAGCGAATTGGATTCCTGAACTAGTCAACTTAGCAGGAGGACAAACAGTATTTTCCCTAGCAGGTCAACCTTCTCCACATTTGCAGTGGGAAAATCTGTTAGTCAGCAATCCCGATATCATAATTTTTATGCCTTGTGGCTTTGACTTACATCGCACTCGCCAAGAAGCCCAATTATTCACCCAAAACTCACAATGGCATAAACTCCATGCAGCCCAAACTGGTAGAGTTTACATCACTGATGGTAATTCCTACTTCAACCGTCCAGGCCCAAGACTTGTAGATTCTCTAGAAATTTTGTCCGAAATTTTACATCCAGAAATTTTTGATTATGGCTACAAAGGTACAGCTTGGGAACCGTTATAAGGATGGTAAGTAGAACGATGTAGTAATATTAGAGATTTTTCATTGTTAAAATCTTTTGAGCTACTACATCAGCTACAGGCATTACAGACAATCTATTACCTTGCTTTACTACCAACAACTCTTCTGAACTAAACTTTTCCTTCAAAGTTGTTAATGAGATAGGCTGAGAAAAACTTTCTACAAATTCTACTAACACTGTTTGCCAACGTGGGTTTTCAGGTGTAGATTTGGGATCATAGTATTCACTACTAGAATCAAATTGAGTAGGGTCAGCAATATCTGTTTTAACTACAAGCATTAACCCAACAATTCCCGGTGGGTTGGTATTGGAATGGTAGAAAAAAGCTAAGTCTCCAGGTTGCATTTGCCGCAGAAAATTGCGAGCTTGATAGTTACGAACACCGTCCCAAATAGTCTGTCTATCTTGCTGTAAATGATTAATGCCATATACTTCTGGTTCTGACTTCATTAACCAATAATTCATACTTGATTTTTCAAATATTTGTAGTAGTCAAGACTAAAATTTTATACCAATTTGAAAAAAGAATGCGACAAGTAGGGGCGCACAGCTTTCATTGGTGTCAACTTAACGTGAAACCCTTGTCAAAAGCAGATATTGAGTTCATTTACTTACCGTTACTCACCACGTTACCCCACCCTAACCCTCCCCTTGGAAAGGGGGGATTAAGGGGGGTAAAACGTATGTGGAACAAGCATTTGAGCTTAAGTTGACACCAATGACAGCTTTGCGCCCCTACAGATAATCTATCAGGACTTACGCAAGTGTCACAATTGGTGGTGGGTGCGTGACGCTACAAGTCTCATTACTACGTTCAAATATTTTCGCAACGTCACACACCCTACAGAAAAAATATGCCAGTTGCGTAAGTCCTATCTATGTGTGGCAAATATTTTTTGAATCGGTATTGCAATAGATAGTCATACCACTACTGCTGAATCAATACATGATTGTGTGATTTTGTCAAATTATGGCTGAGGTTAACATAGCGATCGCTTCAAAAACTACTTTTTCAGCCATAAGTAAATATACCAATTGTTAGAATTATTAATTGTTTAGATTCATCATAATTTAAATAAATTAACTATGCAATTTGCACAGTGAGGGAAAAGTGGCTCAAGATCCAAAAGATTTGATTAATTTAGCAGTTCATGAATCTGCTGATCCCAGCGTCATGGAATCTCGGCAACAAGAAGCTAACTTGGGCAATAATGATGACTTGAATGATTCTGTTCATGACGATGAGAACGTTGATGTTCCCATTCCCCAAGGTAATGATCCTTTTGACGAATCAACAGTTGTAGACCAGCAAATTACAACTGCTAATTTAAGTGCGGGGTAAGTTTATCCTAACTTGCTGATATTGTGGCGATCGCTTGCTTTCAATAAATAAGCCATATCCGGCCCAGAGGGAATAATCCCACCAGGATTTAAGGGAAACAAATTACCATAGTAATCTTGTTTAATACTTTCTAAATCACAGGTACTAGCAACGTCCTTAAGCTGATATAAATCGCGCAAATAAGCGCCTAAATTTTCATAGTCTTGGATTCTACGGCGATTACACTTAAATAAGCTGTAGTAAACAATGTCAAAACGGAATAAGGTCGTGAATAGGCGCACATCAGCTAAAGTGATGCTGTCACCACAAAGGTAGCGACTATTAGCTAGTACTGTGTCAATTTCATCTAAAGTAGTGAATAGTTCATCACAGGCTTTGTTATATGCCTCTTGTGTTTGGGCAAAACCGCAACGATATACGCCGTTATTCACATTAGCGTATATTTTCTCGTTCCACCAATCGATTTTTTCCTTTAATTCTTCAGGATAAAGATTTAACGAAGGATTTGAGGCAAACTCGTTAAATTCTGAGTTCAGCATGACAATAATGTCAGCACTCTCATTATTTACAATCGTCTTAGTTTGTTTATCCCACAACACTGGTACTGTAGAGCGTCCAGTATAGCCGGGTTCGGCAAGGGCGTATAATTCAGGCAGAGTTTGACAACCTTCTTCTGGAGTTTTGAACACCCAACCACCAGAAGAGGCAGAAGGAGCAACAATAGATACTGAAATTGTATCTTCTAATCCTTTCAAGGCGCGGACAACTAGCGTGCGGTGCGCCCAAGGACAACCCAAGCCTACATACAGTGTATAACGTCCTGCTGCTGGTTGGTAGCGGCTATCTTCCCCAGTTTTGACAAAGTTCCTAAATTGGCTACTGGGACGAATATACTCTCCTGTTTGATTGCGGGGGGCAATTTGGGACATCATGATTTGCCACATGGTTGTCCAGACAAATTTGCCTAAACTAATAATTAGTTTGGGGGGTAGAGATTTGCCTTTTTTTTGAGTTTTCATGACTTTTTGAGGAGGGGTTATTTTTAAACGCGGAGGGACGCGGAGGTTCTTTGCGTCTACCGCAAGCGGAACGCCTGACGGCGAATGCGTGAGGTAGATATTGTTTTATACCCCTACTTTTTGGTTAGATACTATATTTACATTTGTTTCTGGTAGTGGACGTAAGCACAGGTAAATTAAGGGGCCGAATAGGGGAATTAAGGCGAATATCCAATATAACTGAGTTTGCCAATCGCGCCGGGACATATCATCTTTTAGTAAGGCTGGGAAGATTAGACAAAGTAGGCAAAAATCTAGGCTCATGACATGGATGAAGCGATCGCTTTGCCACTGTTGTATAAAGTTACTCCAATCTCCTTGTAGTAAACCGTAGCTAACTAAAATTACTGTGCCTATGGTGAGTATAATGCCAGTGATTCGAGAATCTAGTAGTTTAATTAGGGTGTTCTTTGTACCAGGGAATGCGGGATTGGTTTTCCGCAAGGTTAAATAGGGTAGCAGCGCAAATGCACCTACCCCAAATGAAGCGCTAGCAAATAACCAAGCTGGGATTTTTTGCCCTCTACCATCAATAAATAGAAGGGCGCTGTAAATCATCGGCCAGATGCCCATGAGGTTGAATAATGTGATGACTAGGGGGTTAATGCCTTGCCATTGTCCTGTGGACAAGTTTTTGATTAGCTCGAATGTGTCGGGTTGATTGGGAGGAGCAAGGACAAAAGCATAAAATAGAAACCCTAACCACAGCACCCCAAAGGCAATTTTTCTGACCATGATTTCACGTAGTTAACTGAACGCTTCTGAAAGGTAATCAGCCGCCGCCGCTACAACTGCGATCGCATTTTCGTAGTCTAGGCGGGTAGGGCCTAGAACTCCCACGCTACCCAAGGGAACCACCCCCCGGCGATAGGTAGAGGAAATCAGGGAGCAGGTACGAATCGGTTCTAGCGGGTTTTCTGCGCCGATACGCACTGTTACCTTTGATTTGTTGGTATCTTCCAACTCCGGTTCTTCAAATATTAACCGCCATAGTTGCTCTTGTTCTTCTTCCAAGAGTTGGATGATGGTTTGCACTTGCTGTAGTTGAGAAAATTCTGGCTGGCGTAAAACTTCCGCCACACCCCGCACCATAATTTGAGTAGCCGCAGGTGCAGCCGTCCGGTTAGCTAATTCTGCTACGGAAGTTTTCAGAAACTCCCCATAGAGTTGAAATTCTCGGTCTAATTGGCTCCAATCGAGGGTGCTAATTTCTAACAAACTCCGCCCGCGTAAGTGGCTATTTAAGAAGTTAGAAACTATCTGTAATTCTCGATCTATGACTTCGGTATCAGGTTTTTCGCTTCTACCTGGAGGTAGATCCATTAACTTGGAATGTGTTTCATAATTATCTGTTACCAAAATCAGCATGATGCGCCCCGTCTCTATCTGCACTAATTGCAGATGTCTGACTGTGGCTGTGTTGGTTTGCGGCATGGTAATTAAGCTAATACACCCACTCAAGCTAGCCAAAATCTGCGCGGCTCCTTGCAACAGAATCTCTAGACTCCAGTCTTCCCATTGGAGACGCTGTTGTAGCGCTAACTCTACCTCTTTGGCTAACACTTCCGATGGTGTGATTAGCTTGTCAACATAAATTCGATAACCTGAGTCAGAAGGTACTCTTCCGGCTGATGTGTGTGGTTGGTACAATAACCCAGATTTTTCCAGTACGCCCATTACATT
>DATNQO010000313.1:0-15584 GCA_036704005.1 Leptolyngbyaceae cyanobacterium
TCCGCCCGACTCAAAAATAATGCTGCGTTCATTGAGGTGCTTGATAGTTTGTACAGTCCCAATTAAATCAATATTTTTACTATCAAATACAATCACAGAATCTCCTACCCGAAACTCTTTTTTTCCTGCCTCATTAGCAGGATTTTTTGGGTCGATCGCCCCTTCCTCATTCACCCCCTGGTCATTGGGTGTTGGGTGTTGGGCGTTGGGGGATGCGATCGCCTCATCTGTTTTTATAATTTTTGGATTAGATGCCGTTTCAGGTGTCACGGTGTCACATTCCTTATTTTGCAAGAATTTTGGCTGTGACACCTCTGTGACAGGGGGTGTAACAGGTGTCACAGTGTTGATTTCTGGTTGTGTGACACCTGTGACGGGGGGTGTAACAGTGGTGTCACGGCTGAAAGTCTCATTGTGCATAGGTTGTGACACCGTGACACCTGAATCAATGTTTTTGTCGAAAGTTGTAGAATCTCTTGCAACTTTCTGCCAACCACGTTTCTGAGATCCATTAATGCGGAGAATTTTTTTCTCAAACCCTAAACGTGTCATGGTTTTAGTTAATCTTGCCTGACTGCCAGCATCTAACTGACGTGCATTCTCAAAACCCAGCCGCTTAATGATTGATTCTGTACTAATCCAGTTTGTTGGCTGAGAGTCAAGGAATAGCTGCTCAATAATCTCATCCCAGTAATCCGTCCCCTGGTAAGCCTTGTTAAGTTCTGCCCGTGCCAATTCCTCCTCATCGGTAAGTCTCCACTGAAAACCAGATTGGTAAAGAGCGTTCGCAGATGCCCAAATTTTATCTCTATCCTTCAACACCTGGCGAACGGGAATCTTATCGACGGTCACAGGCACAATCCAAAATCTGCGATCGCCCGTGGGGTCATGTAAAATTTCCTGTTCGTTGCTAGTGCCTACAAAAACGCATGGGCGTAGGTAAGTTTCTGGTTCTCTGTCGTAAGGAGCTCTAAAAGTATCCTCTACTGAAGTAATAAAGTTTTTCAGAGTGGCAATATCTTTGCGCTTGTACACAGCTTCAAATTCTGACCACTCCAAGCACCAAAAGCGGTGCATCTTCATTTTTTCGTCTTTATCACTAATGTCTCCCCCCAATTGATCAGAGAAGAAACCCTCACCAAATAGCAAACGGAAAAAAGTTGATTTGTAAACCCCTTGTTTGGGACTTACAAGCATAAAAACTGTATCAACTTTGCACCCTGGTCTTCTGGCTCTTGCCACTGCACTAACTAGAAATTTCTTAAAATAAATGGCATGTGTAGGGTTATCACTGCCAAAATATTGTTTGGCTAACCCATCCAAGAATGAAGGATCAGTATCTGGAAATTTAGCTGCACACTCATCCAAATACTCCAATACAGGAGAATAGGATTCTAATTCTGCAAGGTCACGAACTATAGATAAAACATCATTAGTAGAGATATCAATATCAAATTGCCTAGCTGCATAAAGTCTTACCTTATCTGCTTTCAAGTCTCTGCCATGCAGTTCAACACGTTTTTTCAGTGTGTTGTATCTGAGATATTGTCCCCAGTTATTTTTTATAATATTGTCGTATCTGGCTAATCTTGATTTAGGTTGATATTCTTCCGTCTCGACTTCTTGATTTTTAATTTCATCTAACCATTCTTCAAACGTTGAGGGATTGATGAATAATTCCCTAAATGCTTCCTCTCCATGTAAAGCAATATAATCATCTATACCTTTCGCTTCCCCTTCAGGAAGCCTAAGAACCATCACTTTAGCTCCACATGCGGCTAATTCTCTACCCAGCCCTATTAAAGCTTTTTGAACTTGCTCTTTAATTAGTAAATCGTTATCAAATCCTAAATAAAATGTACGACCTGGTTTAGCAAATAATTCTAAATTCTGGTGTAATCTACCTTTTTTTCTACATGTAGCGACACCAGGTATAGAAATAGCAGGTATGCCCAAAGTTAAAGCAGAGGCAGCTTTTTTAGCCCCTTCAGTAATTAAAACAGGAGTCGAAACATTATCAATTGTATCTTTCCAAAACCAGGGTGTTCCTGTATCTAAAAATAAAGGGGAAGCTTCAAAATCTTTAGCACCTAAATATTTTTGAATCTTACCATCTGCATTAACTGGTGGCTTATCCGGCTTAACCTGTACGCCTTGTAGGGTCGGTTCATCAGTCAAAGGGTCAATCCCAGAAACACACCAAGCTGGCACTAATTCATCTGAATGTTTCCACCTTCTCTTATTGTTTCTGTTGATAATTTTATCTAGCTCTCTGCTATCGTAAATTGTTCTAACATTTAACTCAATTATGTTAGAATTGACAGCACTTTTAACCCATTCTTCCCGGTGGTGTGAAGCTATACTATCAAGGTCTTTTATTTTAATAGCATCCTCCGTAGTTAACATTTATCATCCCTCCGGTAGATGCTATAATTGTTAATACACTTCATGATTAGATTCCCTTAAAAAATAATTTTTCAAGCACGGTCTAAGCCGTGCTTATTTGTTAGGAAATTGTAGAGATGCCGTTAACATCTATACAGGCTTTGATATCGCTTGGAATGGTGGCGAAAGCGCAAGAACCCACGCCAGTAGAATCGATATCATGATTTATTAGAAATTCTTGAATGTCTGCGGGAACAGAACAGGATTCTATGAATTTCTGAGTATTGGCTAGGCAGAGAAAAAATATTACCTTTCTCCTAATTACTAAAAAGTTCCATTGTTCAAATAACTTTTCACCGTATTTGGTGAAAATGAATGTCAATGGTGATGTAAATCCAAAATGGTTCAAAAGTAATTCTTTCCGGTTGTATAGTAGTGACCAAATCAAGAATTTACTTAGCCAGTAGGCTTTTTTAATGGCATGTTTCATACTTAGAAAAAATCAGGGTCTCTCCGGTTTTCAGCATTCAATCTATCAGCTCTTTCCTCTACCCTTCCCAGCAGTTCAAGAATTTCTTTGGCTAGTAATGAACGGCTAAAATGTGAAAGACCAAAAAGCGACATTGTTTGAAGTAAGGCTGTTATTTCTGTATCAAAATATCGCGGGTGTGAATTTCTCCACAGACTCAACATACAGTGAGCATAAGTCGTTACTTCCTTATGGGTGTAGGTGCTTCCTTCTGTTTGTTGAGCTATTTTTTGAAGTATTGGTTTGTAGCCTGGGAAACTGTATGGCATATAATTAGCTCTGTGCCAAAATTTGGCTGCTGACACAAGCGTTTTATATCCACTTGGAGTAACGCTGTGTCCTGCTAAATTATACAGTTCACTAATTTGTTCACGACTAGCAATGACCTCTACATAAAATTCATTTTCAGAAAGATTGAAAGGGTCATTTTCATGTGTCACTAACCTAAATAATGTTTCTTCAAATTTCGCTAAGACATTGATAGCAAGGTTGTTGGCTAAGTCTATGTACTTTTTTTGAGCTTCTGGGGTCAAGTCATCCCAAGGCAATGCCAGCCCAAGTGAATTTACAGATACGTCATTTAAAAGGCAAGCGTAAATTGTTTTAGCTTGCTCAATCATCAGATTCTCTTCCATCATCAGCACCCAATATTCTATTAGTTTCTTCCTGAGAAATTAAGCCTAAATTCTCCAGTAGCCAAAGTAGTAAAATGCAAATTTGGCAGGGGAGATAATACAGAAAGTCAATGAAATCTTTTAGCCAAGTTAAAACCATGTAAATGGCATAACCTAAAAGCAACAATGGCGTTAGGAGTATTAAGAGAATGTTGTCCATGCACTACCCGTAATTGATTGGTTAAACGCCCGTACCCTACAAAAAGCTATGGTTATAGGTAATAATGTGGATAAGCTTCTTTTCTAAGCACTTCGTAATAGTTCCATATTTCCTCCCTGGTTAAATCTGATAATTTCTCTTTTTTGTAATGAGTTGATAGGTATTTTTTTACGTCTTCGTGTTCTCCTACTACTGGTAGTTTCCCCAAGCGTTTTAGCAAGTATTCAACATCTCTAATTGCCTCCCACAGGGGTAAATTTACTTTTGGGCATCTTTGACATGGATTGGAGGGATAGCCCTGCCTGGGGCATTCTATGTGCGAACCTCCTTCAGAAAGATCAACTTGTCTTTCCCAGCCGCAAGAGTCGCATTCATAAATTAATGTGTCGTCATCTTGTTCAGGTAAGACCGCTCTTTCACCGCAACACCAACATTTTTTAAAAGGATTTTTTTCTCTTGATTCCATATTTTTAGAGTGTTTCCGCGTTGAACTCCTCCCCGTCTTCCGTTAGAGAGTTGAGTAATTCATCAGTGTCTATGTCCTCATCAGGGTCGATCGCGCTGTAATCCCCACCCTCAAAATCCGTAAGTGAGAATCCCTCAACCGGTTCTAAGTTTTCTGGTAATTGTGGTTCCGGTGAATTGCTAGATGATCCGTCTGTTGTCAAAATTACGATCATTGAATTAACTCCTTAGTTATTGGTTATCTACCTCTGGCTAATCCCCCTAGTCCTAATCGCTTGCCCCTGTAGTTTCGGGAATCGTCAAGCGGAGTCTCATTAGGCTGGGTTTTCGCTGTGGGAAGATTTAGAGAAAGCGGGTCAAGTTCGCGGCTTGACCTGCTACGTACTACTGAGAAATTGATATGAGTGGAAATTTTGATTTTGTGGGTTTAGCTCCTTTCAATGTGGTGTCAATAGAAAAAGATAAAAATCCTATGCAGTTAGAGACTTTTAAAGTTAGAGAGATGTCTGAATATTTAGGACAACGACTCCAAACACTAGGGATAGACCCTGACGTAACAAATTCTTGGTCTTCTGAGGGTGTGCCATGTGAGGTTCTGCGAAGTGATGGGCGTGGATGGCAGAAGGGGAAAGTTAGGTTTTCGCTAGAGTTCATTCCTGACCCCCCAGAAACAGAGAGTGAAAAGGCAGAGGAAAAACTACCAGCCACGGCAGTATCACCACTGGATGATCTGCGAACAGAACTCAACCTCAGCAACGAGTAACCACACCTGAAAATAATCACCTCCTTGTAATTAGCCGCAAATATGCGGCTTTTTGTTTGTCACCGTGTTTGTAGATGAGTGCATGTAGAATCTCGTAGGCGCTGGGTTTAAAACTTTTTGAGTAGTAGCTTTGTTCTGTTACAAATGACAGCCGTGTTAATTTCGCCTACTCTCGCCAGTCAACTTGACCCGTGAGATTCTAGAAAGTGCGGAAAAATAAACTTTTTCCGCAAACCTAACTCTATTAAATCGCTCAATTTGACCTGTCGATAAAACGGGTCGATTTGAGTTCTCTTGTGTTATTATGACTAAAGGCACAAAAAAAAGCAACCAGCAAGGACAAATAACATTGCTTAGAGAACTGCGAGAAAAAACAGCTTTTACTCAAGAGGCAATGGCGGTTCACATTGGTGTAGCCGTTTCCACTTATCGCAGATGGGAAAACGGGCAAGAACCAGCGATGACCCGACTTCAGTGGAAAAAATATTGTTCAGCAGTTGGAGTTGACTTTAATCAACTGCCTGACCTGATGTGCGCGGAACTTGTAACTAATTAGGAGAATGCCTAGACGACGATCGACATTGACCAGATTTCAGGACGCATTACAGAACAAGCCGGGTAACTCCGGCATTACTTGGGGAAGTGGCGAAATTGGTAGACGCGAAGGGTAACTGTTTAGCGTGACTCGTCGCAACCGAGTATAAAACTTGCAAGGATGGAGTGCTAAACGTGCAGGTTCAAATCCTGCCTTCCCCAATCCCCTTGATGGGGACTTTGTTTCATACGTTGGTTGGCTGTCCCTAAACTGACAGCCTTTTCCTAAAAAACGCAAAACAGAGGGAGACGGCAGCCCCTCAGCATTGAGCGAATACCAACGACCTGCCAGCGCTAACGGGAAAGTCAAAACTCAAAATTCAAAATTCAAAATTATGAACCAAACAAAAAAAGAAACCAAACAAGCACAAATGCTTTGGGATGTCCTATTGGTCAATAGTCTTCAAGATTTTATTGCTGCAATAACTCCAGCAGAAAGGCATTTGCTAATGAGCTACCCGTCTAGAAAAGAACCTAGTGCAGTTCTTTCCGTTTTGATATTAGGAGTTGACCATCAACAAACTCAAAAACTTCTTCTGGAGGAATTAGCACGAGTAGAAAAACAGCGACATTTTACCCATTTAACAGCCTTAGCGACAACAGCAATATTCGCCACAGATTTACTAATCTGCTTACCTGATTCCCTTGACTGGATATCATTTCTGGCTTTATTCCTATTAGCTTGTAACGCTTGCTATGTTCAAGGAATTTACGCCGGACTATCTCAAATCTCAGATAACGATATGTGAGATTTTTGTCATTAACAATGAAACATGAAACAAGTAAAAATCTGGAAAGAATAAAGCCTAATACACTTTGGCTTTATTGCAATGAACAGCTAACTTTTCAAAAAATCTTACCTAGCTGCACTAATCCAAGATTCGTCTTTCTCAACCAATTAGGGCAACGACGGACATTCAATCAACAAACGGTCAGACTCATGACCTGCATCGGCATCCAAAGAAAAACCAGGGACAACAGCCCTGGACTACATCAAAAACATTATGACCACACTAACAGAAATCTCAGAACAAATTGAACAATTGACCATCAATCAGCAAATAATTCTTACTAGGCTAATAGATGGCGTTGTGCCTACAAATACAAGTCTCATTGAGATGCAAGAGCTTTGCCAATTCGACTTACCAGAGTCCTTGCTACTGCAAATACAGAATTTAGATGTTGTTTCCTTTGCTCGGCTCAAGCTGGCGATGGATAGTAAGATGTTTACTATTTTAAACAATTTCAGCAGCAAGCTGGAACTGGCCAGACAGTTGGTACAAGAAGCACTCAACTCTAAGGAATTTACCGAGTTGGTAAACTCAGAATTTTACACCAGTCCAGATTTGCGGCTAGGCGATGCCCTACAAGCCATAGACATCACTCTCAACGCCTACAAAGACATGACGGAAGGAGTGAGGAAAACATGGCAAGAGTGTTTAAGCGATGAGATAAACCGAGGGATTAGATCATGACTCACCCCATCGGTTTCTATGCGGCGCGTCCCCAAGGACACCCTGACCATGAGATTCTAACCAAGTTAGAAGCGAAATTCGGGAGTTACTTCCAGCAACTCAGCACAATTGAGTTGTGTACCCTCATGACTTATTGCAGCTTGGAAGTAGAGGGACATTACCGCAATTTAAACCCTGGTCATGAGTGTGTGATGTTACAGGAGGATTTTTGGGAAATAACCCTGTCACTCAAAATTATCCTCAGCCTGGTAAGTGTCTTGACTCATGAAACCAGATTAGACCTTATGCCTTTCCTCTGTGAGCAGATAAGGAACAGACCACGATGAATATAAACGGACAAGAAATTGCTCAAGAAGTAATAGAGAATGCCAGTGAAATTTACGATGGGTTGCAGGTGAAGGATGGTGAAGCTTATCGTCCATCTAACGGCGCAGAAGGCCAAATATTTATGAATCGATGGTGTAATAAGTGCAAACGGAATTCGGAGGTATTGCAAGTTTATTGTGATATTTTGACTATGGCCTACCGTAAAGAACAGCCGCCAGAGTGGATTTACCACGATAACAAGCCAATCTGCACTGCTTTCTCTCCCAGAGAACCACATCAGGATTAGTTAAACAGAAGCGATCGCACTGGGGAGACTTGGGGGCGATCGCTTTTCTAGTTAGGTAAGCAAACATGACCTGGAGACAAACAATCCGACAAGCAATTGATAAGGCAATACAACGGGCAAAGTCGGAGGGCAAGGATAAACAGGGAATCAAAAAAGCCATTGATGAGAGTTGGCAGTGGGGGGAAAGAACAAACCACCCTTACAAGGTCTGGCTAGAGGAAAGAAAGACAGCTTACTACATGGAGGGCATAATCACGATTAATTCAGCTAAACCCAAAAAGACAAGACAGCCAGTAGCGAAAACTGACAAGGTTGTTGAGGGACAATTACCACTGTTTTGATTTGTAGACAGTTTGTATACAGGAAAATTGAAAAGCGATCGCCCCCAAGTTCCCCGGTGCGATCGCTTTTTGTTCGTAACCCGACAAATGGTTTGACTAATGCTGTCGTTTCTGCGTCAAATTTTATACTTTTAACTGAAGTAATCCTTCGGCAAAAATCGACACTCGAAAAATCCAATTCCTCCGCGACTAAATCGTTCAAACCGCGAAGAGCATTCTTCTATGCAATTTTGTCCATTAATTTTACAGACATCCTTCAACTTATCAAGTTCAATTGTATTTACCCGGTCTTTTAATTGACCTGATTGAGTAGCATCTTCGCATTGGACTACGTAGCCTTTGGGATCAGGGACCTTGAGGTAGTGACATACGGAATTTTCGGCGGACGCTGCTGCTGGAGTTAAAACAATTGTTAGCGATAGGAGTAAAGAAAACAATACATAAAAGGGTTTTGGAGGGGCAAAATTAGCAAATCCAGGCATAAAGTGTTGGTTTGTAGTACATATTTATTATAATGGTGCGATCGCTTTTTGCTTTACCAGTGCTAACAATTACATGAGATGATACATACATGTTAAGTGCTTATTAGTATGTATTCACTATCATTGTATGAATCAATTTCTAAATTTTTTGACCTATGTAGCTAATAATTATCCCCCTGCCGTCTTTGCTTTAGTTACCGCCTTGTTAGGTCTTCTTGGCTTTATCTGCTTAATACTGATATGGTTCTTATTTGATTACATAAGTAATTTTCTACGGCAATCCCAGCACAAAAAGTCACGCCGTCGTCAAAGCCTAACCGATGCTATGGAAATTGAACTTTTGAAGCGATGCCGGGGAGACAAGGAATTAGCCATAAAACTTTTTCGGCAGACCAAAGAACGCTACCCCGACAAGAAGGACAAAGAATGGTTGTTGTATAAAACTCTTGGTGATTTAGAACGCGGACAAGCTACAGCCCCTAAATATACTCCTCGGAAACCAACTACAGCTGCTGCATCTGCCAAGCCTCAACAACAGAATAATATAACCCTCAAAACGAACGGTGTTTTGGAAAGCAAAATACTCAGACTGCTACAGGGTGATAGAGATGTGGCCATCCGTCTACTCAAAAACGTTAAACAGAGGAATCCTGGTCAAAGTTACGAATGGTACTTACAAAAAGTTATTTGGGATTTAGAACGCGACCGGAGAATTTAAAAAGCGATCGCACCGGGAACTTGGGGGCGATCGCCATGCCTGCCATATTTTACCCCTGAGTAAACATAACTACTTTTTCATTTCAGCCTTAATTTCACTGACCGCAGTCTTAAACTCCTGTTTCATCTCCTTGCCAAAATCCTTAAATTCCTGCCTAATTTCAGCAGCAGTCGATTTAATTTCAGCTACAGTGGTCTCTAGAGACTGCACCCGTCCTTGCAACTGAATCCCGGTGTTTTCCACATCGTTTACTTTCATTTCCAGTTTACTCAAGCGGTTTATTAGACTTATCTTCTCTCCTTGCGTGTTTTGTGCAAAGTGAGAAGCAACCGCACCCACTACCGCGCCAATTACCGCTACTATCAACTCGTTGGACATTTGTATAGGCTTCACATGCGCTGTTTTAGGGAATCCACACATCTATATGAACAATCCACAACGGCGTGCGTTGCCGTGGATTTTGCTTCACTGCAATTCTGCGTTCTGCAAACATTGGCGGAGATTTCATTTTAAACACAGTATTATTTTCTACAGGGTAAATTCGCCTCACCCCATAGAACTCTGTGAATAAATCAACTTGAGCAATCCAGCCCTTTGTAAAAATATCAGTAGCGGTTTCATGGCGGACACGAAACCACTCTGCACTAGGAGAAATGATTTGTGAAAACTGCCATTCCCTATTCATGGGAACAGCAGTGATGTTTTGCCAGGGCATTAGTCCCACTGATCGTCAAAATCTTCGCCAATCTCGGATAGGCGATCGTCATATTCGCCGCCGTAGATGTAATCATCAAGCTCAATTAAATTCACGGCACGAAATAAACCGCTCCCTGCCTCAGCTACAAAAGCGATGCCATCACCTTTGTGAGCAACTTCTCGCCAATTTGGTGGAGGGGTGAGGGGAATGTAAAAATCTGGATCACCAGGTAAAATAATATCTCGCTGGCTGATCCAATCTTCATTAGTCCAGTCTGGATCACCAGGCAGGATAATGTAACGCCCCTCATAGGTTGATTCTCTAGGCATCAGGGATGAGGTCATAATCAATCTTGGTGATAGACCAGCCTGCCTGAACGGCAGCAATAATAATGCTGTTTTTGGGCTGAATGAATGTACTCATTCTAGAGTTAGTCCCTTGTATCCGTTTAGACGCACGTGGTGGGCTTGGATCAGACCCCCAAACCATATCAGCCGTATCTCCCGCAGCTGCTTGAATGCCAAGGATAGCCATGACATCAGCCATATCTTTTGTTAATTGCCAAGCATAGTTATAATTTCCAGGCATTGGCACGTACACAGCAAGAGATATTGCCGTGCTGGAAATCCCCCGAATTGATCCAGTACGTTTAATTACCCATCCGGCTTTTTGTAAAGTATTTTCCTTCCCAGCAGAAATAAAGCTACTAACCGTTCCATTACCCCCGCTAAGTTGTTTTTCCGCTCTGTTAGGCTTCGGGCTTTCAGCCCCAAAGAAAACCCCCTGCCTTCCGTCAAAAGTAGTTTGTCCTAACTCCGCTCCATATTGCTGGTGTCTATTCTTATTGACGCTAAAGCCGTAATTAAGATCACCTTGTACTTTAACGAAAGCTTTTACTTCTCCCCCTCGTTGTCTAGGCATAATTCAAAATTTTGTGTAAAACTCTAAACTCAGAAAACTTATCAACTAAAGACTTAATCAAAAATTAGGTATTACTACCAAAAACCTTACTTTCATCAACCCGGATTTGAAACTCAGAAGTTGTGATAACCGGGATAAATGGCTGACCATCTACGACTTCGATCGCACCGTAAGAAAAAGCTGGGAATGCAGTCATCTGATCAGCAATAGCAGTACCTTCGTTTACAGTGATCTGGGCAATGCCACCTGCTTTTCGCAATAAATACATTACTTCCAAAACATTCGAGTCATCAAGAGAATCAACAGTTTCACCTACCAAAGCACTAACATCTAGCATCACCTTACCGCCCTGGACTACAAACGCATTTGTTAATCCCATGCCAGTTAACGCTGTTTGTAATTGAGTAAAAGTCAAGTCTCTAATCTTTGCCATGTCCGTTAGTACCTCTGTACCGTGTCACTATACACAGCATTATTGCATCAAGAAAAAACATCGCCAAGTACCTATTCTCAAGCGTTCTAGCGACTTCTCACGAGCTACTGAGAATCTAACGACCCTATAGGGTTCTAAAAATTATTGGCTCTTGATTAGAGACGTGTAAAAATAATTGTAAATTTTTATTAAGCACTAGGCTAAAGCAGACTTATCCAAGGGTTCCCGGTAAAGGTCAAGCCTACGACGTTCTCTCCTGTAAGCTTTCTTCCCTTGTCGTGGCAGCCCTTGTATATCAGTCGGTTCACTAATTACCGTGGCATAGCAAGGATAAAACCTGGTAGATATTTTCATTGTTTGCGGGTTTGTACTTTTATCCTCGCTGACATGAATATTAGTAATAGTATCTGCTGATAACGTCGCCAAAAGTTTCAATACTTTCTCTGCTTCCTCTTCAGTTGCCCCATACACAGCCATCTGTCGGCGCGAAGACATAAAAGCCGTGGCTCTATATTTACCCCAGTTAAAAGGCTGTGCCGCAAGTTTGATTTGCTCCCAAGTTAGCCCTCTCTTCACATTGGGTATTGTGTAGCATATTGATTTGGGGTCTTCCCCATTCACCCGCCACGGTGGTTTAGGACGGGACTTGAACAAAATTTTCATAAACCTATCTTGAGGTTTAGCCCTTTGTGCATCCACCACTGGCAGTCCTACAATCTGCCCTACATCCTTGTTCCATATTTGGCGGTGAGTAGAAATTGCTTGGATAATTTGCAGTTTTAAATTTTGTTGCCGACCAAACAAGACAATATCTTGAATACTTCGTTTAGCTAAATTACTCATGGGTCTGGATTTATCCTCACTGCTCTATTCGGTCCAAGTTCAACCTCTTTCTGTAGCTCATTCATGCGCCAAATATCATCAAGTCCAAGGGTGATGATATAACCCATATCCCAAAAGCTATTTTCTAACCCTCCTAAGTAACCTCGGACAAAAGATTGTAGGGTCTTATTATCAATAGAATTGACCTTCTCATCTACCGCCTTAGCAAAGCTCCAAGCTTCCCCATCCTGCTGCACCGGGGATAACCCGAAAGCTTTCAAACTACGTAAACTTAGAATTGCCTGATAAAACAGGTTTTGTAATCCCAACTGTCCAATTGTGGCTATGGCAAACTTAAACTGATTTGTTACCCCTTGGTAAGCCGTATCCGTAACATCTTTTCTTAACCTACCGATTTGCTCCTTGGCCATCTCAACAGATAACCTAGCCGGGATAATTGGGTAACGGATCGGAATGCCGTTGATTACCGCAACAGTGACAACTTTAATACTCGCATCACCAAGAATATAGCCAGCTTGTTGCACAATTTGATTGTTTACAGCTTCTATTGCTGCTTTTAATTCCGCGTCTGATTGATTCCAGTTAAAGTTATAGACCGTGTAACTGGTCATTTGCAGGAATTGCCACATTGACGACCAACTGAGTTGAAGTCCTAAGCTATTGGCCACAGATAGGGCAAACCCACCAAGTCGCTTTAGACCACTGAGAACACGTCCAAAAATATTCCCCTTGTTATTACTTTGTGCAGCTGATGCAATTTGACTACTAAAAGTTCTTGCTCTGTGCCATCGATTTTTACCTTTATAAGTTGTACTTTGACCTATAGTCACTACATCCTTACCAGGTTCTAAATCAATAGTCCCGTCTGGATTAATTTTCATTACTGTAATTTCCCTAAATCATTTTTTACTTTGTTTGTAATATCCTCAACAACTGGTTGTGGAGTATCATCAATTTTTAAATCTCCTGTAGGATTATTCATCATTTTTAAAAACTGTAACCAGTCTTCATCACTGGCTTTAATCCTAGCTAAAGCATCCTTGCCAATTATGCTACCTGGTATTTCATCAGTCGGATAACGAGTTAATGCAGCTTTGGTAATACCTGCGCTTACCTCCAGTGTATTTAGCCTAAATTCTAAATGTCCGCTTCTGTGTTCATAACCAATAATATTCTGTTTGCTTTCTTTCATGAAATCAGCTAAATTTTGTGTACCAGGTGTAAACAGAACCGGAATTGTTTTAGCTTTTCTGTTTACCTGATAACCAAGATATTTCATATTAGCCAAGCAAATATCTTGGGTAATGAGTGATGAGTTTTTACAAGCTAATAACTCTGTAGCTGTCTTAACTCCTAATTGGGTGTTAACTTCCAAATCATCCTGTAACGTCAGCCCCACACCCATTAACTCATTTAGGGCATCAGGAATATTATCAACTACGACCTGCTTCTTAACAATCTTTCCATTCTCCTCTATCTCTGCATCAAAAGTTATCGGAAATTCACCAAACACACTCTTAAATTGAGCCAATTGATAAGTGTCATAGCTGATTAAATCCGGGATTTTGACATACTCAAATGGTTGCCAATCTTTCATACCAACAATCTCCCCATTTACAGGGTTACGAGTAATATTAGGATGAAACATTGTAGGCGGGGCTTCTACTGGCAATTTATGCAACCCTTGCCGTCTCCAGCTTGCAGCATTTATTGTGTATAGTAAGTCAGGCAGATTAGAAGCTTGTACAGTTTGGGTAGTTATGTCAGCTTGGGGTGAATTACTTTCTCTGTAAGACAGTTTTACTTTCTTCTTAATTTCTGCCTCTGGGTTAACTTTAAAATTAACTACAGTGTCAGTTTCACCACTAAACCAACTGTTTCCGCCAAGGATTCTATAACTTCTACAAATAGCTTTAGAAATAGTCTCTATTTGATTACTAACTTGCTCAATTTGTGACTGAATACCATATAAACCCAAGCCAGCATAAGGTAAAGGCACAGTAGCCCCAGTAATGCAGTCATGACAATCAATACTGCCGTTAATTGGTGGAAAGTTAGCCGCTAAATTAGCCAAATCACCAGCTAAATTAGCTTTGACTGTATTAGCAATATCTATAGGCTTAGGATATAACTGCTGAATATTATTCTGCATTTGAGATAAACACCCTTGCGCTACAGAATTACAAATCGCTGTATCTACATTGGGTACAATTTCAGGAATAATAACATCTCCTACCTTGTCAGGAATTTGATTAATTGATGGAACAATAGCATTAGATACTTTGACAGGTATTTGGTCGATTTTGCTGTTTAAGCCTGGTATCAGTGCCACCAGTGGGGCTATGTTATTTAATACATTTAATCCTTGTTGGTTCATTTGGTTTTGTTGTTGTAGCTTCTGGTCTTGTTGCTGTATTTTTTGGTCTTGTAGTGTATTTTGTTGCTGCACCTGTACTAACTGTTTTTCTAAGGCATCTACCTTAGCTCGTAATGCTGCTAGAACAGAAGGTAAAATACTGTTAGATTGCCCATTTCTTAAAAGATTAATTTGATTTTGAATTGCACCAATCTTATCGGCAATAGCAGATATACTTCCAAATAAAACTTTATCTTGATTAGCTAACGCACTATCTTTGATTTCGCTTGCATACTGAGTTGTGTTGTAAGCAGCTTTAAATGATGCAAAATCAACTTTAAGCGTTTGGTTAGCTGTCCGTATTTCTCCTATTTGTGGCTCTACTATGTTTTTTACAGCCGTCGTAGCTTGTGCTGTTGCTTGAGTCGTAGCCTTAGCCACAGCAGTATCTATTATTTTTTGCTCATTGATTTGTTGTGGCTTAACGTTAATCTGTTTTATTTGATTGTTTAAATTATTAATTTGTGCTGCTTGATTATTCAATTGTGTAGCTTGAGAATTAAGTTTAGCTTGTATCTGATTTATGGTGTTTTGGATAGTAGCTTGAGCGTTACCAGTAACTTGCTTAATAAGATTTTGAAACTGAGAATTAAGTGTAGAAAACTTAGCGTTAGTATCAGCCAAAGATTTATTTACATTGGCTTGTATTGAATTAATTTTAGCTTCTAACTTTGCTCTCCCCTGCCTTGCTTCATATAAAGCATTATTACCAAGTTCTCTAGCTTTTACAGAATTAGTAAATGCCTGTTGAGCGCGTAACCCAGTAGTTCTAATATTGTCATCAAGAATTTTATTTTTTTTCTCTAACCGTGTTACACGTCCGTTAATTTTTCCTAATAACCTAAATTGATTATTACCTTCTGCTAGTTGTGCAGCAAATTTCTTGTCTTCACCATTTAATATTTCGCCAATAGTAATAGTATTAAAAATACCCAAAGCTGCACCAACAAGACTGGCTACAGTGCTTATGACTCTGGCTATACTTCCTATGATTTGCCCTGTCTTACCCATGCCGTTTAAGTTGCCACTTTTAACCGCATCTGTAGTTTGTTTCGCGGCTTCTGCTGCTTTTTTA
>DATNQO010000314.1:0-13806 GCA_036704005.1 Leptolyngbyaceae cyanobacterium
CTTGTACTCCGACCAATTGAGAACGCCCTAGAAGGGCGGGGCTTGATACCCATGTTCCGCTCCGCTTCACGGCTTCGGGACAGGGATTGCTCCCCCTGCTCCCTGCCCCCTGCCCCTCCGCCTCTTCGGTCAACTGTCAACACTTCGGCAAGCTCAGTGCAGCGCTGTCAACTGTCTTAATTACGGCTCGATACCGACGCGCTGGAGAGCCTGACGCACTGGTGCTAAGTGACGAGTATGGTCAACTCTCACCAATTCGGTAGAGTTATATAAATTACGTAGCAGTTGGTTATTTTGTGACTGATTTAACTTCAGTAGAGAGTTAATTAGTCTTTCTCTAACCCGTGGGTCAACATCATCATCTATAGCGATACCGTGAGCAGGTACGCCAGAGATTTTATACAGTACTCGCAACTGACTTTTTTCCTCTGGTGTAATATAAGGTGGGAGTAGTGCATATTCTGATACAGCTGCTACTTCTGCCTGACCGCGCAATACTGCTTGTAAGGCTTTGCTGTAGTTACCACCATAAGATACTTGACCAAAAAACCCATCCAAGCGATCGCGGTTGGGGACAAATCCCTGTTTTACCAACTCACTCACAGGAAAAATAAATCCTGAGCCTGATGTAGGAGAGGTAAATGCCATTTTTTTACCCCGTAGTTGTTCTAGGGTGGCTTTAGCATTATTTCTCGTTTTCAGAGGGCTATTGTTACGAACAACAAATATCGAGTTATATGTGAATCTACCAGAGTAGTTATCGCGTACTTCTGCTAGATACAAACGAGCATTTGCTAATTGTTCAGCTTTCAAAGCTGGACGACTGCTTAAAAAAGCCACATCCGCCCGGTTTGCTCTCAACGCTTCCACCGCAGCTGTATCATCACCTACCACTGCTTTGACAGGAATTCCCAAATCTTTTGACAAAAAAGCTGCTACAGCATCTGCTTTAGATTGCAAATCTGTGGAATCAGCACGGCTAGGGAATACTACCGTTAAACTTTTGACATTTTGGGCAAGTAAGCGCGGCGCTTGTTGACTAAAAGTAGAATTAGCATTTGTCGCCTGCATCCCGCTAACAGTAGTAACTGCTACACCCATCAGCGCCATCAATGCCGCGCCAGCACCTAACAAGCCTTTTTGGCTTACACTCATTTGCTCCTCTCCATCAAGAACTATTCGCAGTATTTTTGCAAATTACTTTCAACTATTCCAATCAAATAATCTAGTGCTTTTAAGAACAAAAGTCAATATTGAGATATATAAAGAATATTTGTATGTGGTAGTAATTTCTTATCAAGTTATTGACATGATAGATAAAACTATATCAGCCGGAGGTAAGACAATTACTAGATAGATTCACAGATAAAACTAATAATAAAAGCCATAAATTAACGCTTTCAAGCCTATTGCCTGCTATATATTTAGCTAACAGTAGATGAGTTAGCTAGAAATTAGCTTGTGTATTAATGATTCAATGACCTTAATAGTTTTCTCTAAATGTATAATAAATAACAAGTTAGTAAATTTATTACACTTCCATTTTTGGCATCTCAAGATTAAATATTGCTGCTTTTAGTAGATGAAATACTTATTGCGTTAATGTAATTATGACAATAGTCATATAAAAAAACCGTTACAGTTGTCTAAACTAAAAGTAAGTACATCTATGAGACATCTGTAACGGCAATCAGTGCAATTATGCTCTAGTTGTGGATGTTTGAGAAAGGAAAAAATATGAAACTAACTTTAAAACGCACATTTCTACCCAGCCTCTTGGCTGCAAGTTTGGTTGGTGTCTCCTTCGCTCCTATACAGCCTGCTGCTGCTGATGACCGAGTAGTAGAAGATGCGCTTGTTGGAGCTGGTGCTGGTGTAATCACGGGAGCCATAACCGGATGTCGTTCTGTATTAGGTAATGCCATTAACGGCGCGGTGTCTGGTGCGGCTGTCAATGGTGCAAATGGCTTGAGAAGGAATCCCAGAAGACGGAGTATAGGTCAAGACTTGGGTGTAGGTACTGGTGCTGGGGTAGTGACTGGTGCAATTACTGGTAATTGCAGAAACAGAACCCTCAACAATGCTATCAATGGTGCTGGTGCTGGTGCAGCCGTCCATATCTGGCGGAATAACCGTAGAAGGTAGAATATAGGCCTTGATAGTTAGCAGTTTACTTGCCAAGTTTGATTGTTGATTGTGATTGAGTTAGCTAATTCTCCTGACTTGGCAAGATGATTTAACATTGACGTTGATTCTCTTCGGGACGCACAAATAGCTGTGCGTCCCTAAATTTTTCTACTTTATCTACAAAAGAGGCGATCGCACCAGTTAATAGGGTGCGTTTAAGCAGCAAGTATGATAGGTTTAGACAAATGCGATCGCCAATTAATCTCTATCCCTTCAAAGCCCTGCGAAAATTACGGCGATAGGAAGGATTAACAATAAACAAGGCAGGCCAAAGTAAAGATAATCCGATCCGGTTTGGTAAAGACTGGGTAAAATTGGTTCTTGAGAAACCATTCCAGAACTTCCATACACCACCTATATAAATCACAATTAAGCCGAAAATAATTAATTTACTCATTATCATCAACTCCGTTAATGCCAGACTAAATTCGGTATAAATTGGACAAAATGTGCAAAGGATTAATCATCGACATTAGTTTTAAGTATGACTTAAATTTTTGCATCTGTGTTTTACGAGTTTATATGCCTGATTATTTGGAAACTTGTGGCATAACACAATCCCTCTGAAAAAATAGCCGTTACCAGGAAATGGACATTCAGTAATAGATAGTTAATGAGATTAGGTAAGTAGAAGGACTAAATTAAACCTAACTTGATATCGCCGGGTTTAGACACTTCTGCTTCGCTCAGCGTCCACTGCGCTCAATCCTCTTCTAATAAGGTTAGCGAGCATTGAGCGTAGTCGAAATGCGTTTTCTAAATAATTGTGTCCACCTACTTATTACCATTATCTATTAACCTACATTTTTATATTACTTTTTCCTTCTGCCTAGTTGCCTGTGTAGCCTTTGGTAGTTAGCATAAATAAACTGATTCAGTGCAGATCCCCCTAACTGATAAGCATTTCTTGAGTTTGCTGTTCTGGCGTTGGACTGCGCCCCGCCGTAGAAGAAAGCCAAAATAGCGTAATAAGTACTTTTGCTTATTTGTCATATGCTTCTTGCGGGGGTGTTTCCAGTATCGACATCCGTAGGAAACTAAATACAAACCCAATATACTCTTATGGGTTTAAAAGCAGAATCAGCTGCAAAAAGTTTAAGGAGGATTTATGCGTGCAGTGCTAATGGCAGGTGGTTCGGGAACGCGACTTCGCCCTTTAACTTGCGATCTCCCCAAACCGATGGTGCCGATTTTGAATCGCCCAATTGCGGAACATATTATTAATCTTCTCAGAAGACATCACATTACGGAAGTGATTGCTACTTTACATTATCTACCTGATGTCTTGCGAGACTATTTTCAAGACGGTAGTGATTTTGGTGTGCAAATGACTTACGCCGTTGAAGAAGACCAGCCTCTGGGAACAGCAGGCTGTGTGAAAAATATTGCTGAACTTCTTGATGAAACTTTTTTAGTAATTAGCGGTGATAGCATTACAGATTTTGACCTGACAGAAGCGATCGCTTTTCATAAACAAAAACAATCAAAAGCAACTTTAATTTTAACTAGAGTTCCTAACCCGATAGAATTTGGTGTCGTCATCACCGATGAATCAGGGAAAATTAACCGCTTTTTAGAAAAACCTTCAACCAGCGAAATTTTTTCCGATACCGTCAATACCGGGACTTATATTTTAGAACCAGAAGTTTTAGAATATCTTCCTTACAATACAGAATGCGACTTTTCTAAAGATTTATTTCCCCTACTGTTAGACAAAGATGAGCCAATGTATGGTTACATCGCTGACGGTTACTGGTGCGATGTGGGACATCTAGATGCTTATCGGGAAGCTCAGTATGATGCTTTAGAACGTAAAGTAAAACTAGACTTTGCTTATACAGAAAATTCTCCAGGTCTGTGGGTAGGGCAAAATACTTATATTGACTCTTCTGCTAATATTGAACCTCCAGTTGTCATTGGTAATAATTGCCGTATTGGTGCAAGGGTACAAATAGAAGCGGGAACGGTCATTGGTGATAACGTGACTATTGGCGCGGATGCTAATCTCAAGCGTCCAATTGTCTGGAATGGGGCAATTATTGGGGAAGAAGCCCAGTTAAGTGCTTGTGTAATTTCTCGTGGAACCCGTGTTGACCGTCGCGCCCATGTATTAGAAGCTTCGGTAGTGGGTTCTTTGTCCACAGTCGGGGAAGAAGCGCAAATTAGCCCAGGGGTCAGGGTTTGGCCGAGTAAGAAGATTGAATCAGGAGCGATTTTAAATATTAACCTGATTTGGGGTAACACCGCCCAGAGAAACTTATTTGGACAACGCGGTGTGCAAGGGTTAGCAAATATCGACATCAGCGCCGAGTTTGCGGTGAAGTTAGGCGCGGCTTATGGTTCAACTTTGAAACCTGGGGCGAAAGTAGCGGTGTCCCGTGACCAACGCAATGTTTCGCGGATGGTGACGCGATCGCTCATTGCTGGTTTAATGTCTGTAGGTGTGGATATTCAAAACCTCGACGCGACAGCCATCCCCATCGCCCGCACAGTTATCCCCACAATGGGCGTATCTGGGGGAATTCATGTCAGGGTACACCCAGACCGCGCCGACTACATCCTCATAGAATTTATGGATAGTAAGGGGATTAATATCTCCAAAGCCCAGGAAAAGAAAATTGAAGGGGCTTATTACAAGGAAGATATGCGTCGCGCCTTAAGCCATGAAATTGGTGATGTGGCTTACCCCAGCCAAGTCATTGACCTTTACTGTACCGCCTTTGAGAAGCTGTTGAATGTTTCCACCCTGAACAACAGCCGGGCAAAAATCGTCATTGACTATGTTTATGCTGTGTCTGGGGCGGTGTTACCTCAAATGCTAGATAAATTTGGTGCTGATGCTGTGGTACTCAACGCTAGTTTGAATAAAAATGCTGTCACCACCACCGACCGGGAAGCACTGTTGACTCAGTTGGGTCATGTAGTGGAAGCGTTGAAAGCTAATTTTGGTGTCCAGGTATCAGCTAACGGTGAACAGCTAATTTTAGTTGATGAATCAGGCTACCCCATTCGCGGCGAACTGTTAACCGCCCTAATGGTAGATATGATTTTGACCTCCAACCCCAGAGGGACGGTAGTTGTACCAGTTCATGCTTCTAGTGCAGTCGAACAAGTCGCCCGTCGTCACGATGGGAGAGTAATTCGCACCAAAGCCAATGCGACAGCTTTAATGGAAGCTTGTCACAAAAACACTAATGTAGTGCTAGGTGGTAGTGGCGAGACTGGCTTTATCTTCCCCCAACTGCATCCGGGGTTTGACTCCATGTTCTGCATTGCCAAGATAATTGAAATGCTGACCATACAGGAGCGATCGCTTGCTACTGTAAGATCAGAATTACCCCGTGTCATTCACCGCACCCACACCATACGCTGTCCTTGGTCGGCTAAAGGTGCGTTGATGCGCTACTTAGTGGAAACCCACCCAGCCCAAAACCTCGAACTCATCGATGGCGTAAAAATTCGTCAACCCTTTGATGATAGTTGGCTGTTAGTTTTACCAGACGCTAGTGAGCCGTTAGTACATTTGTATGCTAATAGCAACGATCGCGACTGGGTAGATGAGACGATGCGAGATTACCGTTCCCGTGTCCAAAAATTCGTGGAAAGACAGCAAGAGTATCATCCAGCAGAAGTGTAAATAACTTTTAAACGCAGAGGGACGCGGAGGACAGCGCAGAGGAACGCAAAGTTTTCTCCGCGCTTCTGTGCGGTTCACGATTTTGGAGGAGCGATCGCCCTAACAATGGTGGAAAATTGAGTAAATATTAAATAGGGTGACAAAAAGCTGTGTGAACTTTCTTACCGCTTTATTGCTTTTGTGTTACGGCTGTGCAGGGTTTTGCACGTTTAAGAACCTCAATATTACTTGTACTTAAATGTACTATTTAACACGTTAAATCTCATGAAAACGCAGCCCAAAATTTAAGGTTTTCTTTATAAACAGTCTCTAAGTAGTGTAAAAAGTAGTTTTTGGGGAATATTAATACAGAGAACATTAGAAGCTAAAGTGCTAGTAGCAAACCTTCTGATAGTTCAATTTCGATGTTTTCTTTTAATTCCGTCGCTAATTAATGACTATGTTTCCTGAATCTGAGTATCAACAGTTGCAGGACTGTTTGCAACAGCGAAATCAGCTGATGGTTGATTTACAGAAGACACAACAAGCACTTCAAGAAATGCAGCATAAATGGCTGTTCTTGATGGAACGTAATCCTTTAGGAGTAATTCATTGGAATACAGCTTTCGAGGTGTCCGACTGGAATCCTGCGGCAGAAGGTATCTTTGGTTACAGGAAACAAGAAACAATTAATCGTCATGCAGTGGAACTTATAGTACCTAGTAGTGCTAGAGAGGATGTTAAGCAATTAATGGCTGCATTACTCAAGCAAAAGGGCGTAACTCACTGCACCAATGAGAATTTAAGGAAAGATGGCACAATTATTACTTGTGAGTGGTATCACAGTCCTCTGATTGATGTTCAAGGAAATGTTATTGGAATTTTGTCATTTGTTGAAGACATTACAAATCGCCAAAATACCTATAGTACTGAGAACAAACAAGTAGAAATAACTCTGAGAAAATCTCTCAAAGAATTAGCAGATATCAAATTCGCTTTAGATCAATCGTCTATTGTTGCTGTGACCAATCATTTAGGTATTATTGAATATGTTAACGATAAGTTTTGCCAAATATCACAGTATCAACCAGAAGAACTAATTGGTCAAACTCATAGAATCGTTAATTCTCATTATCACTCTCAAGCATTTTTTCAAGATATGTGGCAGACTATTAGCCGAGGAAAAGTATGGAAAGGAGAAATTAAAAATCTGGCGAAAGATGGCACATATTATTGGGTAGACACAACTATTGTCCCTTTGTTAGATGCTCAAAATAAACCCCAACAATATGTAGCAATTCGTAATGATATTACTGCTCGCAAAAAAGCAGAAGCACAACTCAGTAAGCAAGCAAAAGAACTTGAAGAAACTCTGCAAGAATTGCAAATTACCCAAATGCAGCTTGTTCAAAGCGAAAAAATGTCTTCTCTAGGTCAACTAGTAGCAGGAGTAGCCCACGAAATCAATAACCCAGTTAACTTTATTTTTGGTAATCTCAAACACGCCTACGAATATACTCAAGACCTGTTAAAAATAATTGAACTTTATCAAACCCATTATCCAGAACCAGCCGCAGAAATTAAAGAAGTAGCACAAAATATTGACCTAGAATTTTTACTCAAAGACTTGCCAAAACTTTACTCTTCGATGACAGTTGGCGCAAACCGCATCAGCCAGATTGTTACTTCTCTACGCACCTTTTCCCGTTTGGATGAATCTGATTTAAAAGCTGCTGATATACATGAGGGTATTGATAGCACTTTAATGATTGTAGAACATCGGCTGAAAACCCAACCAAATCGACCCCAGATTTTAGTCATCAAAGAATATGGTAATTTGCCTTTAGTTGAATGCTATGCTGGGCAACTTAACCAAGTTATTATGAATATTTTGCTGAATGCTATTGATGCTTTGGAAGAGAAATTTTTACAAAAAAATCATGAGCAGGTAAAGCCCACTATCCATATAACTACAGAAATTTCAACCCCTAAACAAGTAACCATCCGTATTAAAGATAATGGGGTGGGTATGTCAGATGAAGTGCGACAAAAAATATTTGACCCCTTCTATACAAGTAAACCTGTAGGTAAAGGGACTGGTATGGGTTTATCTATCAGTTACCAAATTATTACTGATATGCACGCTGGGTCTTTAGAATGTATTTCCTCTTTGGGCGTAGGTGCTGAATTTATTATTAAAATTCCCATTCATCTGAATAAAAACACTTAATATCACGTCAGGCTAATTACTGATGATATGGTTGGTTGAGTAGGTAATGGGTAATAGCGAATAGGTAATTGCTTTCTACCATTACCAATTACCCATTACCCATTACCATCTCTACAGGCGTTGGTAAGGTTAAAATTGTGCCTAATTGATTTTCGGTCAATTAAGCTTGTGTTACCTTCTCCTTCGCTAAGAACTTCTCAAGTTCCGTCAGTGCATCAGCATCAACCTTGGTTTGCATAGGACAGAACTTAGGCCCACACATAGAACAGAACTCAGCAGTTTTGTAAATATCTGCTGGTAAAGTTTCATCGTGATATTCCTTAGCTCTTTCCGGGTCGAGTGATAATTCAAACTGACGGTTCCAGTCAAAGTTGTAACGGGCGCGGGAGAGTTCATCGTCTCTGTCTCTTGCGCCTGGGCGATGTCTAGCAATATCCGCAGCATGGGCGGCTATTTTGTAAGCAATTAAGCCGTTACGGACATCTTCAGCGTTGGGTAAGCCCAAGTGTTCTTTTGGTGTGACATAGCACAACATAGCTGTACCGTACCACCCAGCCATCGCCGCGCCAATGGCGGAGGTAATATGGTCATAACCGGGAGCGATGTCTGTCACCAATGGCCCCAGCACGTAGAAGGGTGCTTCCGAACACTCTTCCATCTGCTTTTTGACGTTAAACTCAATTTGATCCATTGGGACGTGTCCAGGCCCTTCTACCATCACCTGTACATCATGTTCCCAAGCTTTGCGGGTGAGTTGTCCGAGGGTTTTGAGTTCGGCTAATTGGGCTTCATCAGAAGCATCATGAGTACAGCCAGGGCGCAGGGAATCACCTAAACTGAAAGATACATCGTACTTCTTGAAAATCTCGATGATGTCGCGGAAGTGGGTGTATAGGGGGTTTTGTTTGTGGTGATGCAGCATCCACCGCGCTAAAATACCACCACCACGGGAAACAATACCAGTGATGCGGCTTCTGGTTAGGGGTAAATGTTCCATCAAAATCCCGGCGTGGATAGTTTGATAGTCTACCCCTTGCTGAGCGTGTTTTTCGATGATGTGGAGGAAGTCTTCGGGGGTGAGGTTTTCAATTTTGCCGTGGACGCTTTCTAAAGCTTGGTAGACAGGTACTGTACCAATGGGGACGGGGGAAGCGTTGATGATGGCGGTACGAATTTCATCTAAGTTACCACCGCCTGTGGACAAATCCATCACGGTATCAGCGCCGTATTTCACCGCCAGCTTCAATTTATCAACTTCTTCTTGCAAGTTGGAAGAGTTGGGGGAAGCACCGATATTAGCATTTACTTTACACTTAGAGGCGATGCCGATCGCCATTGGTTCCAAGTTAGTGTGATTAATATTAGCTGGGATAATCATTCTACCCCGTGCCACTTCCTCACGAATCAGGTCTGCTGGTAGATTTTCCCTTTGGGCGACGTAGTGCATTTCTTCGGTGATGACACCCTGACGGGCGTAGTGCATTTGAGTTACGTTACTTTGCCCACGTCTTTTAGCAACCCATTCTTTGCGCATATTTAATTCCTCAATAAACAGCTTCCCTTCGCTGGTATTACCCAGACTCAGGTGTTAAGGGTGTGATCTCAGCCTGTCGGTGCAAGCACCCCTAGCATGGATGTAGTTTAGCACCTTGTTTAGGCACGGGGGCAAGGGGGTTAACAATTTATGAGGTTTAAGGTTGGTGGGTTGGTATTTTGGATGTAAATCTTTTTTGCCTCACGCATACCGCTAAAGCGGAACCCGCAGGGTAGGAGCATTCGCGTAGCGTCTGGTAGAGAAGACGCAAAGAGCAGACGGAAGCGATCGCCACTTTTCTATAATTGATCAGGGTCAATTCCTAGTTGGCGTAGTTTTTCTGCCAAGCGATCGCTTCGTTGTTGTTCTTGTTCTAACTGTAGTGTTAATTGGTGCGTTTGAGTAGTTAGCCGCAGGCATTGCTCCTCACTACTGAGTAACAAATTTCCTTGTGCATCCCACCAGCGTAACCAAGGGGCTGTCATGTTATTATACTGACCTTGCCAAATGCCTAATTCAACCCCCATCGCGGGAATAGGATAATGTCCCCGTTCATTGGCGCTTAAGAGTTCATAGCGACCATCTACTAAGTGATAAACTTCTACAGAGGCTTTGTTTACCTCATAGATGCCATAAAAAGGTACTCTAATTGCCTGCTCATACACCCAAAATTTCCCAGTCACAGGTGTTTTGTCTCGTTCTTCTGAGCCATCACCGGAGGCACATTCTAGGACAATCAATGGTGCAACGTATTCTTGCCATAACACGTAAGAACGCCGAAACTTACCATTTAACATAGGTGGTACATTCGGCACATAAAACCAGTCTGGTGCTTCAGCGCCTCTTTCTGGGGGTTCGGTTAAACGCCAGTAGATACCACAATCTTGACCGATAGCATATTGACCATCAGGATGTAGTTGTTGCAATACACTGGTAATGGAGTCAGTGAGCAGGATACTTTGAGGATGTTCTTGAAAATTTTTCACGAAAGTACCATCCGACTCTGGTAACTCGGTGTGGTCAGGAAGATGAGTAATGCCTAGTTCAGAAAGTTTAGCAAGGGTCATAGAACTTGGGCGCACTTAAAGGCTTAGTTATATTTTAGGCTAAGAGTGGGGACTGGGGACTGGGGACTGGGGACTAGGGACTGGGGACTAGGGACTGGGGACTGGGGACTGGGGACTGGGGACTGGGGGGAGCAGAGGTGCAGGGGAGCAGAGGAGAAAAACTAATGACTATGGACTGTGGACTAATGACCAATGACCAATGACCAATGACCAATGACTAATGACTAATGACCAATGACCAATGACTAATGACTACCGATATATAATTTTTCATAAACCTTACGGTGTCTTAAGCCAGTTTACTCAAGAATCTCCTAAACATATCACCCTCAAAGAGTATATTGATGTCCCGGATGTTTATCCTGTGGGGCGGTTGGATTGGGATAGTGAGGGGTTACTGTTATTAACTAATAATGGCAGGTTGCAGCATCGCCTTTCTGACCCGCGTTTTGGTCATGAGAGAACATACTGGGTACAGGTGGAACGTATTCCTGATGAGGAGGCTATACACAAATTACAAACAGGGGTGACAATTCAAGATTATCGCACGCGACCAGCAAAGGTGAGGTTATTATCAGAACAGCCGAATGTGAGCGATCGCGATCCGCCAATTAGATTTCGCAAAAATGTTCCCACCGCTTGGTTAGAAATGACTTTGACTGAAGGTAAAAACCGTCAAGTCCGACGGATGACTGCGGCTGTAGGGTTTCCCACTTTGCGATTGATTAGGGTGAGTATAGGACATTTACGCTTGGATGGTCTGTCTTTGGGTGAGTGGCGAAATCTTACCGCCCTGGAACTTAAATCGCTGCAAGATGCGTCTGTTAGGTAGGGGACAGTTGACAGTTGACAGTTGACAGTTGTTTTTCCCAGTTCCCCTCCTGGGAGGGGCTAGGGGTGGGTTACTCCCGGTTGGTGAGCGCAGTCGTACCACTCCGTGGAAGCAAGCTACGCGTTAGCGTCTCCGCAGGAGAACCACATCTTCCCCCACTTACCAATCCCCAAAACTACCTTGCCGATATCTGCAATCTTTGGCTAATATGCGTCAGAATTAATACTGCCACCAAAATTCACTGGTGAAACCACAATTTTTTATATGTCTACTGTAGGCAGAGGCGGCCAATTGTGGCACTTTGGATATTAGTGGCTAGAAGCACCTCGGAACGGGAATTAAGGAACTTCCACTATGCTGATTTGCCCCCAGTGTGAATTTGAAAACCCTCATGCTAACAAGTTTTGTCAAAACTGTGGTGCTTCTTTGTCCCACAAGGTTTGTCCTGAATGCGGTACTGAAGTACCTGTGAATGCTCAACATTGTCATAATTGTGGGGCGGAAACTGGTACAGTATGGCGGGCAATTATTGGGACTCTTGAGGCGCAACCAGAGAAGATGGAACTGTCTACATCTTTTGTCTTGAGTGGTTCTTATCTCGACAAGGAACAGCGCTATCAAGTCTTGGAAGTGCTATCTACCGCCAAGGATGAAGTTAGCGCCAGGGTTTTGGACTGTCAACCTTATCAAGTGTCACCAATTGAAGCAATATTAGCTCATCAGCAAGGGGGGCTGGTGTCTCCCGCAGTGGAAGCGGATAGTATTCCTAGTTTGGCTAAGGCTTACATGGTCTTACAAGCCCAAAAACACCTAGAATTTCCCCAAATTCACGATGCTTGGCAGGATGGCAATGTTCAGATCATACTGATTGAAGACCGTTCTCAGTGGCAGTCTCTGGTGAGTTTTTGGCGCAAGGAAACGACTAATTCGTTAGAAATTATCCATTGGTTTTATCAAATGACCCAACTTTGGGTGTTACTTGAGCCAGTTAGTTGTCAATACAGTTTGTTAGAACTAGAAAATTTGTGCTTAGATGAAGACCAGACGATCGCCTTACAAAGATTGTATCTGACACGCCCTAGCCAGGACTCGTCACTAGAGGTTAAGGCGACAACAGCATCGGCAGAAGATGTCACCTTACCCATATTAGGGCAATCTTCAAGTATACAAGCTCTGGGACAAGTTTGGCAGGAATTATTTAGGGAATCTCAACGCACTCAATTTGGTTCGATTATAGAGATTTTCAGAGATTTAGGACAGGGTAAGATGCAAACGATCGCCGAGTTGCGATCGCGTTTGCAAGCAGTCGCCACAGAACTAGAAGCAACCACAACCCCAAATTCTCAGCCAATGGAAGAACAACAAACAAATGTGCCTACTTTCCTGCAAGTAGATGATGTAGATGAGTTATCAAGCAAGGGTGATGATGCACCAACGGTAGTGTTATCCGTACAATTAAGCAGCTTGGAAGATGCTGGACGTACTGATGTTGGTCGTCAACGTAATCACAATGAGGACTACTTTGGTATTGAAACGAAAACTGAAAAAGTAGAATTACCGAGAAACCGCAGTTTACAAGCTCGTGGTTTATATATTCTTTGTGATGGTATGGGTGGACACGCTGGCGGTGAGGTGGCTAGCGAGTTAGCAGTCTCTACTTTGCGCCAATACTTTCAACAACAATGGAGTAATACACAATTCCCAACGGAAGATAGTATTCGTGAGGCAGTCTACTTAGCTAATCAAGCAATTTACAACCAAAACCAACAAGATGCCCGTTCCGGGGTAGGACGTATGGGTACTACCTTGGTGATGTTATTAATTCAAGGTAATCAAGCAGCCGTTGCCCATGTGGGAGATAGCCGCCTCTACCGCGTGACTCGCAAGCGGGGATTAGAACAAGTCACCGTAGATCATGAAGTTGGTCAACGAGAAATTAACCGAGGGGTAGAAGCTAGTATTGCTTATGCCCGTCCAGATGCTTACCAACTCACACAAGCATTAGGGCCGCGTGATGAAACCGCCATTAATCCAGATGTGGAGTTTTTTGAAATTAACGAAGACAGTTTGCTAGTTCTCGCTTCTGATGGGCTAACGGATAACGATTTATTAGAAACTAACTGGCAGACTCACCTACTACCGTTATTAAGTTCTAGCGCTAACTTAGAGCAGGGAGTAGCAGAATTAATTGATTTAGCAAACCAATATAATGGTCATGACAACATTACTGCTATAGTCGTCCGGGCAAAAGTACGCCCAAATCTTGAGGGGGCTGGGGGATGAGAGATGAGGGGGATGAGGGGGATGAGGGGGATGAGGGAGACATAGTAAGTAGACATT
>DATNQO010000315.1:0-6405 GCA_036704005.1 Leptolyngbyaceae cyanobacterium
ACGCACGTATCTTACCCGCCGTCAGCCCAAAACAATGAATCGGCTCCAAACGGCAAACAGGTTTTTGTCCCAGCCATAACTCTGCACCCAAGGCGTGTAAGGGTTTATCTCCAGGTTCCTTATATAAATACAGCACGGCAAAATATGTTTCAGGCGGCTCAACTGCGATGACCTCCGGTCGGGCGTAGCCCATCGCCTCAATTTGCCCAGAACCATCTTTACTTTTGTTACGGTAGAACGAACGGCGATTGTGACAAACCTTTGGATTCCAGCAGTTATCCCCTTCTGTCCCATGCAGCACTCTCGCCTTAGCTGCTGGTAGCTTGGCACACAGTTGGCACTTGGGGTCTAACGGCTTGGGCATCTTTTTGTTTTCAGTACCTTTAGTTGCTCAATATACCAACCAAAATTTCTATTAATTCTGGTAATTCTTCAGGCACGCGATATAACTTCAAATCTTCTGTTATCTGTTTTTCTTGACGATTATATCTAGCAAAACGCCAATCTTCCCCAGTGGTTACTGCTCCATAAAGAATCGATTTATCCAAATTTATCCACTCAGACAAAGCTATCAATTCTACAGCTAATTGTGTAAATCCTCTGCTTAAATCAGCTTGTTTTGCCTCTATCACTAACAAGCCTTTACCTTTATCAATGTAGTAATCTAGGTTGCCTTTTAGTTGCTCACTCACATTAATTGCATACTCAATATTCAACTGGGTTTGCGCTATTTCACATACCTCTAGTAATATTGGTGCAATAATTGCCTGTTTACGTGCATCTTCACTTAGTAGCTTGACTCGTCTAAGATTGCGTTCAATTAGCTGCTGCAATTGCTGGGTTTGCTTATCTAAAGATTCTGTTCTTGGTAATTGTAAGCGCTCACGTTCATAACTACAACCCAATTCAGCCAGTATATCTTCTGGCGAAAATGGCAACTCAAAATACTTACTGAATGTATAGCTCTGTCCTGGTTGAATTATTCTTGGACGACTCATAGTTTCAAGGATAACAATTTAGTTTCTCTTTCATTCTTGCCTAAGACTGTTGTTATTGCTCCTCGCCTATCGCCCGATAATAAGCAGCGATCGCCGCCTCTTGCTCACTCCGCAAAGTATACCGCCGGAACGCTTTCTCACTTTGATGTCCCGTCAGTTTCCTAGCATGGCTGGGATCAACGCCCAATAGCAACAACTCAGTGGCGTAGGTATGGCGGAACTGGTGGGGATGTAAATCTTCAATGCCAGCTAGTTCACCAATTTTCTCCACCGCAAAGTATACTCCGTGATAGCTGAGTCTTTCCCCCCGGTAGGAGGCATGGTGTGAAATCATCAACGGGGTGAGACTGGTTAACTCTTCACCCTCACAGGAACGCGATCGCAAATACGCCTCTAACACGTCGCGGCTGCCAGAGCGCAATGGCACTAGCCGGGGTTCATTGGTTTTGGTATCGGGCAAGAACAGCAACTTACCATCGAACGAGCCAACATTTAACTGTACAATTTCCCCAGCGCGGAGTCCGTGAGAAAGGATGTGGACGAGCGCCGTGTCCCGTTGCTTTGTTTCTCCTAGCATCTCTAATGCTGACCACACTCGCGCCATCTGTTCATCAGTCAGGCTTTGGGCTGGAGGTAACGGAACTTTCTCCAGTTTAATTCCCAGTGTGGGATTAGTAGCAATTATTTCTGGGTACGTGTAGCACATCCATTTAAAGAAGCTTTTGAGCGCCGCAACCGCAGCATTGATGCTACTTTTTGACAGAGGTTTACCTGAATCAGTTTTTATTTCATCCCGCAGATATTCCTTGTACAAACCAAGGTGGCGTGGACGTAGCTCATGATAGTGCATCTGTGTCCAGCCCAAGAATCGTTTTAGTTCGCGCTCGTACAATTTGCGGCTGTTTGGCGCAAGGTTGGTGCTGCGGAGAAACTCCAGTACCTTTATCCAGCGTAGGTCTGTGGGAGGTGCTGTTTTCGCTGCCCTGCTTGCAACGGATTGTACAGTTGATGGTGCTTGATCCTGAAGATGGATCAACTTGATTGGTGGGAGGTTGTCAAGCTGGTTCGGGTTCATCATGTCGGGTGCGATCGCGCTCCGGGAAAGTAGAACTGATACCCACGCATTGTATGTGACGAGTGGGCGCATATAAAATATAATTAGATAAAAATATGGGCAGCGTGCAGCAGACTTAATTAGTGAGCTAATTGGTATAGTTTGAGGGGAAATAATGCTGAAAAAGTGGATACAAATAAGCAGCGATCGCTTCAAAGTTCTTACCATCGGGATAAGGACAGGAAATTTCCTCTCCGTCTTCGTTCAACCACTCTTGAGACTCTGGGCTGTACTCAAGCGATAAAATTGCATTTCTCCACCACCCGGATATCGCTAAATGACCATTTCCCCAAAATATACGAAAATCAACTTTTTTGTTTCTATTAGCTTCACTAATAGGGTTATAATCTGAATTATTATTGATATTACTTCTTTTGCAGTATCCTAAAGAATTAATTATTAAAAGACCTTGCTTGTTTTCTGCTATGAGTTGAAAATGAAAATTGGGGTAATACTTTGATAAAAAGTTGATAACTACTAATTCAAACTCTATAGGTAAAATATACAAATCCATAAGTTGAGTTTTTCAATAAAAAACTATTTTGATTTTTCATTATACCAATCCGGCTCACCAACAATAAATAACTCTCTTTTACTGCGAGTTAAGGCAACATATAGTAGATTTCTCTCTTGCTCCTGTTGCCAAGCAAGTTGATTTCTCCATCTCATAGGTAAATCTTCAGGTCGATAAATAATCATTCTCTCACCCTCACCACCTTTAAACTTGTGGATATTAGATAAAATTATGGGTGAATTTTCGTCACTGAATATTTCATCAATATACAGTTTCAAATCTTCAATACTTGTAGCTGATGCGTGAGATTGATAAATAGCTAGGATGGCTTCTAATTTATCTAATAACTTCTGTCTAAGCTCGTCTTCATTATCTAAATCACGATAACGCTGTAATTTAACAGCTTGGTATTGTGCGACAGAATCATTAAAAAACTGAAAACTATATCCAGGCAACTTAGCGATTAAATCAAGTTCCTTTTTCAAGGAATCACCAACATCACGCCCCCTCACAGTAGCCTTCATGCCCAAGCCAATTAATTTAATGCACAAACTAACTAATGGGGCATTTTTCCGGCTAATAATTACGTCACCGTTTTTAAGCAGATTTTCAAGACCTTTTTCTTGTACTTGATGAATTATGCCCTCAATGGCATCTGGTGCGGGTTCAATGGGGATGTGAGGGAAAATTTTTCTCACTAGGGCGATATGCGATCGCGGACAACGGTAGCAGATCGATAAAGGTAGTTCTACCGCTTGGGTAAGTCTCACAAGATTGTAGTAACTTTGATTATCAGCGCCGGCATAGCCGAAAATACTTTGTTGCGGATCTCCCACCCCAAGAAGGCGACCAATATCACCTATCAGCATCAAAATAAACGCTAATTGTAAGGGGTTGAGGTCTTGGCATTCATCAACCAAGAGAAATTTATAGGGTTTGAACCAAGGACGGTCGTGCAATCTCCACTTCACAGCCAGCCAAATCTGATCCGTGAAATCCAGCTTTTTGTCTGTAATTGCGAACTCCTCACCAATCTGGAGACAACAAGCAATCCATTGAGCTACTAGCTGGGGTTCGCGTACACTATCAATCTCGTGATGCGAAGCGATCGCCATTACGACTTCTGCTGTGGGCTGCTGATGAGAGAGCCGCACTAAATCAATCAATTTCAGAAAATCATCGTCATTGGTGATTATCCCTTCTGCCCAAAGTCTACCTATTTTCAGCCCACGTTTTGGAATTAAGTTGAGACTTTGAGCGATACGCTGATATTTTTGCTTAGAAATTACGATATCTTCACTATGCTGCACATTAAGCTCTCTCCTCACTAAGCTAAATGCCGCGCTATGAAGCGTACTAATTGAACTTTTCCACAGGGGGCCAAACTTTTTAATTAAATGGGTTGAGTTATCCTTACCAAAAACACAAATTTTAATTTCATGAGGTTTGAAACCTGATTCCCAGAGAGCTTTAGCCACCATCAGTAGTGTCGTACTCTTCCCAGAACCGGCGACTGCATTACAGCAGCCGTTACCTTGAACACTCACTACCCAGTCAATAATGCCTAATTGATATCTGGAAGGGATAAAACCATATTTTGAGCGCAATTGTTCTATTTGGGCAGTGCTTAATTCTATTGCAGCACTATTTGCGGTGTACACAGCAATTTCAGGCTTTGCAGTAGTTGAAGATTGTGGCTGTACTTGAAGCGATCGCTGCTCGACTGTGACAGGTGAAATTGGCTCAGAGTGATCTGATTGTGTCTGCTGCAAAGATTGTGTGTGATTACCACTACTAGACAAGCATTCTATAGCCAACTTAATTTGTTCTAGTTCATCCTGATTTAGCTTATCCAGTAGAGGAATAATTGCCTCAAACGGACTACATTGACCATCAAGCGCTCTCGCATATATCGAAATGCTTTCTTTGAAAACTTGAGGATATCTACCAAGTTCTGTAGGCAGATTGTTCCAAGTAGTTTTCTGAGGAGGTAAATGCTCTGTTTTCGGATTCGGATTTCCTCTTGCCATAATATGAGGCTTTTATAGTGATGAGTAGATTAAAAACAATATGCTATGTACACCGCATATAAGGCTTAATTTGGCTAGTAATATTTACCTTAATCTTAAAGCCTAATTAATCAAATTACAACCATATTTATTTGTTTATAGTTATGGAAAATATTTAATTCACTATAAGGTAAGTAATACGTATAAGTCCATCCTCTGCTTTCTATATTTCGGCTAGAACCTGTGACTTTCTTTCTCAAAAGCAACCCCATATTAAACATATCTTGCAAATAAACACTAGCATTATTAATGGATTTTTTATTGGACACCTCTCCTCTTAAATTAGGAATGTCACTTGCACTTAGATATTGCTTTTGTTTAGCTAAGTCTAGTATTTCTCGAAGCCTATCAGGAATATGCCCTAGAACTTCTTCCTGTCCTTTCGTATCTATTACCCAAAGCTTTATATCTTCGGCAAGAAGATTTGATACCTGCTTTAATCCTACCAATACTTCACCTGAAGCCTGAATAAAAATAACAGGCTTTTTACGTTCCATAAAAATTCTCATGGAAGCCTTAATTAAGGCATGGGTACTGATTGCGGACATATAGTCAATTCCCTCCAAACTAATCATATATATAGTTTCTTTTTCTGCTTGATTTCTCAATAGTTGGTAAAGAGTGTCTGTTTGCTCAACTTCTCCGGCACTGCCCAGTCTGAACAATGTTTGCCACTTGTCTTGGTCAAGGCATCTAAGGATGAATTTCTCAAAAGTAACTAGCTTCATATTTCAAATAATCAATTTTCTAGTCTTTGAACAAAATTATTTTGTGATAAGTTGCGTTCGCTCCGCATCACAGGTTGTTCACAAATACTGGAGTCAGCTTCATTGCTTTCGACTTGTACTTCACTATCTCCTTGGCTAGAGGCTGCCCTGGCGATAGTTATATCTGAGGTTGTGTCGTATTCATGTGACTGTTGCTGTACAGTCAAAAGTAATGAGCTATCTTCAATTGTTGACTGTTGACTCAAGGTGTCAGTTGCCTGTTGAAGTAACTCAACTGCTCCAGACAACAATGTTCGGATACTCCTCAACTGATTACGCCGCTCAATTCCCAGTTTTGCTTGCTCGGTTCGCGGATCGTAACTGTGGCTCAGATGAATTACCTTGACCAATTCATTCTGAGATGATGGTGAAAATATTGCCTCGGATGCTGTAAGTTTGTTGTAATAATAAGTGCCACTTGGACGCTTAACACTATATGTATGAACTTCACAACCGGGAGGTGCGATGTATTGTCCCTCTAAATTATTGAGATGATGTTGTAACTGTTCAACACAAGTAGCGATCGCCTGCATTTGTGCGTTCACACCCAAAGACTCAGGAGTTTGAGGACAGCCCCTAGACATCAGCATCATTAGTGCCGCTTGACGACGAGTAGTTCTAATCGTTTCTGGAATACGCTCATATTCAATCATCTGCATCTGGATTAGTTCAATTTCTTCGTCTGGGGTAAGTTCACTCTTCCCACCACAAGTGTCATAATTTAAGCATTCCCCTGGGTCTATCCCTGGTTGCAACATCATTGAGGCACAGTCGAAGCCGAGTCCGCAGATTTTTTTGGGCATGAGTTTGCCTTTTTGTTCTAGCTTACTATTTTTATTTTACAAGCTAGAACCAAGCGGAAAAAGTTTAACAAGTTCAACAACTAAACTTTATCTTTTAATCGTAGTTGATATCGTATAAAAGATAAGGGTCACTTATTTTG
>DATNQO010000316.1:0-28955 GCA_036704005.1 Leptolyngbyaceae cyanobacterium
ATCTTGTACTCCGACCAATTGAGAACGCCCTAGAAGGGCGGGGCTTGATACCCATGTTCCGCTCCGCTTCACGGCTTCGGGACAGGGATTGCTCCCCCTGCTCCCTGCCCCCTGCCCCTCCGCCTCTTCGGTCATTAGTCATTAGTCCATAGAGAGGGGACAGGGGACAGGGGAAAGGGAAAGTTAATAATTTCTTCCTCATCTCCCCCCACTCTCTCATCTCCCTCATCTCCTCCCAGAAGGCTGTCCCTCGGTCGTAGCAATTTCCCCTGCTTCCATCAGCATTTTGAAGCGGCGTAGTTCATCACCTATTTGCTGTTCTGGTTCTTCGCCGAAGAGTTTGGCAATTGCAGCAGTTAAACCGCCCCCTGGGAGATTGTATTCTAAAACAACCTTCACTTCCGTACCGCGATCGCCTGGGGCTTTTTGAAAGCGGACAAAGCCGGAGTTCTCCACATCTGCACCTTCTACAGAAACCCAAGAAATAAACTCATTTTCTCGGTCTTCCAAAATTTCAGCATCCCACTCTACGTTATTACCTAAAGGTGCATTGGCTATCCAATGAGAACGTTTTTGGTCATACACCTTCACAGACTTGAGATGCTTCATAAAGGTCGGCAAATTCTCAAAGTTGTGCCAATAACGGTAGAGTTCATCGGCTGGCTTATTAATTGTCACCGTCTTTTCAACTTTGATGGGTTTATTCATCCCTATTGCATCTTGCGCCTGCTGAATTGTGCTTTGTTTAGTTGCACCTTGGTAAATCAAACCGCCACCAGCCAAAGCCGTCAGCACACCCCGCAAAGAGGCTTGTCTTAAACCCAGCAACACCATCGCCCCACCGCCAATAAGCGAAGCCCAACGTTCAGTGTCACTAGCTTGACTATTCCCCTGTTTATCTCCCGATGTCAAAGTCACTCTCTTTACCTCCTAATAAATGTGGGGAGTGGTGAGTATAGCGTTTCCTAATCTGCTGAGGTACTGAGTACATCACTATAAAATTGGTAAAACCTCTGCGTCCCTCCGCGCTTGACTCTGCGTCCCTCTGCGTTTAAGAACACTAACTCTGTACCTCACTTAGGAAAGAATCGCTATAATTTTTAATTAATTCCTCCCTACTCCCTCATCTCCTCTTCTACATAGACACAGCCGACCCCGTTGTAGGCTGAGGAGACTGGACTGTAGCACTTGTGCGTGTGCGGTATAGTGCTATTAATCGCTGCTCGTATTTCACCAAATCTTTGTAAATCTCTTTGAAAATAGCCGTTGCTATGGGGTCAGTGTACATGGCGCAGAGATTACCAATATCACCAATACCTGTTTGTAAATCTCCCAAGGCGCTGCGTATTTGGAATATATCATCGCTACCAGTCATAGCGGTTTTGACTTTAGCATATTGATTAGCGATGTTTGCACCTAAAGAAGGTTTATCACCAAGTCTAGTGAGATAGCTTTCCAGATACTCGATATGACGCTGTTTATTAGTAATCATTTCTTGGAACAGCGTTTTTGCTTCTGTATCTGACTCTTTATCAAAATACTTCTGTAGCGCTTCTAGAGAATAACGTTCTCCACCCAAAGCAGTATTGACACCTCTGACAATATCACCCTTGGTTGAACCACCCCAAGCATCAGCCAGTTTCCACCATTCGGCGCTAGTGTCTTGTTCATCTGGTAGTGCAACATCTTTACCACCATAACCCAGACGACTCAAAATAGCTGTGGTGAAAATCGCTAAATCTCCAGGTTCGCGGGATGTAATCAAGTTTCCATCAACTACCAGCGCCTCATCTAGATAATGTGCGCCAGCATTAATCATATCTTTGCTGATAGCAATAAAGCCGGTAGCGCGTTTACCTTTGAGTAAGTCGCCTTCGATTAACACTTGTGGCCCGTGACATACAGCCGCTACCAGTTTCCCTTGCTGCATCGCTTCTTGGACGAAGCGAACTGTATTTATGTTACGCCGCATCCTATCGGGAGCCATCCCCCCAGGAATAATCACAGCATCAAATTCAGAGGCGATCGCTTCTGTCGTAGTACCATCAGCTTGAACCGAAAGTCGGCCGCGTTTTCCCTTATATTTTTCGTTCATCCGCGAACCGAGAACAACCAGCTCAAACCCTGCTTGTTTTAAACCGTTGCAAGGAACGGTAAACTCTGCATCCTCTACTGCTTGTTCAATTAGAATAGCTACTTTTTTCTTGCTTGAATGATTATGATTTATAGTCATATTTTCCCTGTTTAATGGTTAATGCTTCTGAATATGAAAACTTGTGGTTATGCTGGAACTTCGCTACTAGGCTATGTCCCAAACATTTCCTCATAATCATGCGAAAAATGCTGGTGCAGTTTAGCAAAAGCTTCTGGTTTAATTGCATTTTGTAAAACTGCAAAAACAGCACGCACATGAATTGCAGTGGTTGTCGGTTCTATACTTTCCTTCTGACTCACCCGCATGATAAAATCTTGTAAATTAAAACTCTGATCTGGCTCGCCTTCTCTACCTTGTAAACACTTGCTCAGTTCTTGTGGCAATTCACTAGCTAACTCTTGAGCTTCTTCACCAGAAATCCGTTCTTTAATAGTTTCTAAAGTAGCACAGGTAGCTCTTTGTGCCTCGTCACGGGAGTTTGATTGAGCGAGGCTTTGGACATGGGTAATAAATTCGTCGTATTGCACTTTCTACCTCCAATGTGAAAAATTAATACTGAAAAAATAAATTTTTTAAATAAAAATAAATAAGTATACAGCCTTTTTCAGTTGAGTGCAGTACACTTTGCAAAGGTACAGAGGCGCTTAGACTAGGGGTTAGAGGCTAGATGAATGTACCTCATCAAGGTGAAAAATGCTGTAAATACATTTTCAGTTCATAGCAAAAATAGTTATGAGTTAAAATATTTTGAATAAAAGTATTGTGGTTTAAAAACTCTTAACTCATAACTAACAGATTCAACTACAATTGGCTTGACTTTGATTTCACATTTCTCAGATTAGGCTGGAATAGCTAGTTTTACTTCGTTCCCAGGAAATAGATTCTTTTACTTCTAAAGTTGTACACCTTATGTCAGACAACTTAACGAAAATAAAAGGCTATTGTGAGAATATAGAAAATGGTAAATATTATGACAAAAGAAACTGATAATCAAGAAATTAACTTAGATGATTTGCCACAGGAAGTTACCGAATCCTATGGTACTGGTGTCAAAGACTTACCCGGATACAATATCGGTACAGGGCATGAGTATACAGAAAATAGCCCTGAATTTAGCTTGGGTAATGCTCATGAAGATAATTATTGGGCAGATACAGTCGGTGACGAGGCTGTAGGCGGTACAGCTGCAATACCTGAACAGGATGTCACCGAGGAGATAGAGGCGGCTGTAGGCTTGGAAATGCACGATAAAGCTTTCCTCCGCACCAACGAGATTTTAGAACAGCGTGATGATAGGCGCTGGGAATTAGATCCTAAGTCTTCCGAAGATTACGAAGAACGTAGATAATTCCTCTGTGTGATGGACACTTTGCTCAAGTCGGGAAACCCGCCCACGCAAGTGTCCTCCTCCATGTCTCTGTGGTGAAATAAATCTTAATTAACCACAGAGGCACAGAGACACAGAGAAAAGCAAAATAACCCCCGCTTCTATTCACCAGAAGCGGGGGTTATTTTTCATCTTTTTTCCTTTAACTCTTGACTAAGCTGGCTTATATTGCGAAGCTAATATTTAGATAAACTAAATAAAGGAGTGCATCTAACTTGTGGCTATACTGACAAGAACAACAGAGCATTCAGAACCGCCTGCTAGCAACCCTAAGCCCGTGATTTTAGAAACTCAGGGACTTACCCGCCGTTTTGGTAAGGTAACGGCGGTAAATGATTTGAGTATTTCTGTCAAACAGGGTGAGGTATTTGGTCTGCTTGGGCCTAATGGCGCGGGTAAAAGTACCGTAATTAAAATGCTGACAACCTTACTCCCTGTGAGTGCGGGGAAGGCAACTTTAGCTGGGTATGATGTCACTCGTCAAGCAACACCTGTGAGAAGGATGCTTGGTTATGTACCTCAAGCTCTCTCGGCTGATGGTAGCTTAACAGGGTACGAAAACTTGTTAATTTTTGCCAAGTTATATGAAATTCCGCAGCGAGGACGCGATCGCCGCATTCGTGAGATTCTAGAGTTCATGGGTTTACATGATGCAGCCCATCGTCTAGTGCGGACATACTCTGGCGGGATGATTCGCAAGCTAGAAATTGCTCAATCGATTTTACATCAACCCAAAATTTTATTTCTCGATGAGCCAACTGTGGGGCTAGATCCCATTGCACGCACTCAAGTCTGGAATCTTGTCAAACAAATCTGTGTTGAACATGACACAACTATCTTTTTAACAACTCACTTTTTAGAAGAAGCCGATAGTCTATGTCACCGTGTAACGATTATGCAGCAGGGTACTGTTGTTACTACCGGAGTGCCAAGTGACTTAAAAGCTTCCCTGGATAAGCCCAACGCCACCTTAGATGATGTGTTTATTCACTACACAGGTAATCAATTAACATCAGGAGTGAACTACCGTGACACAGCCAGAACCAGACGTGCTGCACAAAGATTGGGTTGAGCAACCACAACGCCGCCGAATGACATCTGCAATTAAAGAGTTAATTACTAAATCTTTGATAATTGCTGAGTTAGAAGTGCGTAAACTACGCCACGACCCCACCGATTTAATTGTTAGGTCAGTACAACCGTCATTGTGGTTGTTGATTTTCGGACAGGTTTTCGCCCGTATTCGGGAAATTCCTACAGGGAATTTAGCCTACTTGGAATTTATGTCGGCGGGGATTCTGGCGCAGAGTGTGTTAAATGTAGCAATTTTTACTGGAGGAATGGCGCTAATCTGGGAACGAGATTTAGGAATTGTGCATAAATTTTTGGCTAGTCCTACACCGCGTATAGCAATGGTTTTGGGTAAAGCTATAGCTTGTGGGGTTAGGTGCTTATCACAGGTGTTTGTTATTTATGTACTGGCATTTCTATTAGGTGTACAACTAAATTTCCATCCCTTGGCGATGCTAGGAGTGCTATTGCTGGTATTTATGGGGGCTGCTTGCTTTTGTACTTTTTCCTTAATTATCGGCTGTCTAGCCAAAACTAGAGAGCGGATGACGGGAATCGGGCAATTGTTAACTATGCCGTTATTTTTCGCCAGTAATGCTATTTATCCATTGTCGATGATGCCTGACTGGTTAAAGTTTCTTTCTCATATCAATCCCTTAACTTATCAGGTTGATGCTTTGCGTGGCACTATGTTACTGCATGGTTCAAGTGTGTATGGTTTTGGTCTGGATTGTACAATTCTCTTAGTAACATTAACCGTTTTAACGCTTATCTGTGGCAAACTTTATCCACGGGTAGCCATGTAATTAGGAGAATCACGATACTCATGAAGCTCGATAAACCCTCTCAAGATGGTGCAACTTCCGCAGAATGTGCCGCTAAAGTCATGGAAACTGTACCGTTAGTGATGCGGTTTATCCGAGCCGAGATGCGAGCGCACAAAGCCGCTTTTTTATCGATACCACAATTGCGATCGCTAGCATTTCTCAATCGTAATCCCGGAGCTTCATTATCTGACCTAGCCGACCATTTAGGTGTCACCTCAGCCACCGCATCCGCCACCGTCGAACGGCTAGTGCAACGGGATTTAGTACAACGTATTCACCATCCACAAGAGCGCAGACGCATCGTGTTAACGCTCACAGAAGAGGGAAAATCTGTGCTGCAACAATCCTTAGACCAAACACGCGCCCAAATTGCTGACTTGTTAGAAGGTTTGACAGCTGAGGAAATATCCCACGTTGAAAAAGGATTGGCTTTACTCAAAAATGTCTTTGAACAAACGGAATCACAACCCCCAAAGCGCTGAGGCTACCCAACATGACCCCTTCGCCGCTTTAAGGTTTCGGGATTATCGCCTATTCACTTTAGGGCGTTTACTGCTGTTTGTCGGCTCACAAATGCAGACTGTAGCCATTGGTTGGGAACTCTACGAACGCACTAACTCAGCTTTGGTGTTAGGTGGTGTAGGGTTAGCCCAAGTCGTCCCGATGATCGCCCTCACCTTAATTGCTGGAGATATAGCCGATCGCCGCTCCCGCAAACTGACTATACTATTGTCAGTGATGCTCTTAACTCTCTGTTCTCTGGTTTTAGTTGTGCTTTCCTATACCAGAGGAACAGTATTTTTAATTTATAGCTGTTTGGCGCTAATTGGTATTGGTAGGGCATTTCTCAAACCTGCCAGCGATGCGATTATGTGGCAGTTAATACCAGTGAGCGTTTTTACTAACGCGGCAACTTGGAATAGTAGCAGCTTTCAATTAGCATCTGTGGCTGGGCCGGCCTTGGGTGGCTTGGGCATTGCTGTGTTGGGAAGTGCGACAGGAGTGTATATATTAGCTGCGATCGCTGCCTTGATCTGTTTTATCTTTATGGCAGTCATCAAAGAGAAAAAAGTCGAGCGTGTCACAGAACCCATATCCTTACAAGCATTAGCAGCAGGTGCTAAATTTATCTGGGATAATCAGTTAATTTTGGCAGCAATTACCCTAGATATGTTTGCCGTCTTGTTAGGCGGTGCGGTTGCACTGCTACCAGTCTTTGCCAAAGATATCTTGAAGGTGGGGCCTGTGGAATTAGGCTACCTACAAGCAGCGCCTTCCATCGGCGCTTTTATTATGGCAATTACCTTAGCCTATCTTCCACCCTTACGTAAAGCTGGCCCGGCTTTGTTATGGTCGGTAGTTGGCTTTGGTGTAGTGACAATTATCTTTGGTCTTTCGCGTTCGTTTTGGCTATCCCTACTCATGCTGACCTTGAGTGGCGCACTCGATAGTATTAGCGTTGTTATACGTCATACATTAGTACAAATTAAAACCCCTGACCAATTACGCGGTCGAGTGGCTGCAATTAATAGTGTATTTATCAGTGCTTCTAATGAATTAGGGGGATTTGAGTCTGGTTTAGCGGCGGCTTTATTCGGCCCTGTAGTTTCTGTTGTGGGTGGTGGTATCGGCACAATCTTAGTTGTAATTGCTACCGCTACGATTTGGCCGGGAATTGCTAAGTTAGGTTCGCTACAAGAGTATGAGTAGCGGACAGAGTTAAAAGCCTTTTGCTGTCTAAGTTTTCTTATTTCCTGATGTCCTAACTGTCTTGACTATTGCTATAAAAAAATATCCAAAATGTAGGGTGCGTCAGTACAAGAAACCCTCACCATACGCAGAAAATATTCATACTGACGCACCCTAATAGCTTTGGTTGTGCTAACAGTATTATTTATAGCGGATTGCAACCGGATAAAATACAGATTCATCTGCGTACCCTGCGGGAAGGCTGCGCCAACATCTGCGTTCATCTGCGTTCAATTATTTTTTCTGTACCTCACTGACTTGAAAACCGCTATAAAAGCTCACGCCAAGGCGCAAAAAAATAACTCTCTGCGCTTGTGTGAGACAAATTCACATCTATAGCAGTCGTCTGATAGATTAGGATATTATCCAATCTTAAAACTTTTCCTTTCAAGGACTTTCAGCCCTGTCACCTGCCCCCTAATTTACAACTGTGCTTGAGCATTTTGGGGAGGTTCGTCTGTATTCTGAACTTCTCCATTTTGTTCTTTGAGCCATTTTTGGATGCGTTTTCTCTGTAATTCGCAAACTTGGACGCTGGCTACTGTCAATGCTTGACGAGGAAAGATTTCTCGCAGGTCAGCTAGCATATCCGCAGAAGTACAAAATTCTAAACATTCGGCAATATAAGCCATAGAATCTAAACACAACCATTCTTGAGTCGCCTCTAGCTGACAGATTTTAAGCTTTGTGGTTTCCATAAGTTTGGTTATGTCATATACCAAGATTCCCGCCATCAATTTTACTGCATATTTTATCGGGGTTAATTATTTTCGGAGAAAAGTAATTTGAATTAGTAGTGATTTCTACCACCATTAAAACCGTACTCCACACCAAATCAATGTTCTAGAATCAAACCGTTCTATTTAACGAGCATTGGTTCTGGCTTAGGTAACACAGAGACTTTGAGTGGGTCGTAGCCTAATTGTTGAGTAATTCGTTCCCTAGCTAAAGCGCGGTACTCCCAAAAATGCTCTCCCGCAGCGCATAGTCCTAAATACATATTGAGAACTTGAGGTTTTTTCAACAGTATTGCTCCTAGTTGTTGCCAAAATTGCCCACGAATTTCAGGTCGCCGTAAGCCTTGATGCCAAATTAACTGAGCAACGAGCCGCAAACCTTTACCTGGAGAAAATTGCATAGTTTGCTTTCGCTGCTCTAGCGAGCCAAGACTCAGACATTGTTGAAAACAGCGTTTGAGATAGTGGCTGGGTTCGTATAACATCCACAAGCCTTCTACATACTCTCTAGCGATTTCATCAATGGAGCGGGTGGGGATGAAATTCATTAAGGTATTTTGGTCGCCCACTTCAGTACCGCCAATACCCTTACTCTGTAATAAACGCTGCTCTTGTTGCAGACGGTTCCATAAAGCAGTATTGGGCAAAGCTTGCAGGATACCTAACATCGGTTGAGGAATACTGGTTTGTTCTACAAAAGCTTGTATTCGTTCTCCTGCGCCTGGGCGTTCTCCATCAAAACCAAGGATAAACCCTGCGTAAATTAGCATTCCGGCTTCATTGATTTTGCGACAGGCTTCGACAAGAGGGTGGCGAGTATTTTGCAGTTTTTGTGTGACTTGCAGGCTGTCTTGGTCTGGAGTTTCTATGCCGAGAAAAACTGCATAGAAACCTGCTTGATTCATTAATTGCAACAGTTCTTCATCTTCAGCCAAATTCACAGAAGCTTCTGTGATGAAGGTGAAGGGATAGTTGCGCTGCTTCATCCAAGGAATTAACTCTCGCAGGAGGCGTTTGACGTTACGCTGATTGCCAATAAAGTTGTCGTCAACGATGAACAGTGACCCTCGCCAGCCTAAATCATAAAGAGCCTGTAACTCGGCTATGGTTTGCTGAGGTTCTTTTGTGCGTGGTTTGCGACCGTAGAGTGTAATAATATCGCAAAACTCGCAGTTGAAGGGGCAACCGCGTGAAAACTGGATAGCCATCATCAAGTAAGCGTCCCGTTGCAGCAAGTCAAAACGAGGCATGGGGCTTTGGGTGACATCAGGTTTTTCTAGGGAGCGAAATATTCCTTGTTCTTGACCTTGGTTAAGGGCTTCGAGAAACTGAGGGACTGTCAACTCGCCCTCATCCAAAATCAAATAATGCGCTCCAGAGTTGAGGGCATCTTGTGGTATTGATGTGGGATAAGGGCCACCAACTGCAACTTTTTTACCTAAGCGCACTGCTTTTTGAATTAGGGCATGAAAATCTGGTTTCTGCACTAGCATTGCGGAAAGGATAACAAGGTCACACCACTGCCAATCAGCTTCTGTTTCTTGATTGACGTTGCGATCGCAAAATCTAATTTCCCAGTCTTGAGGGAGAAGTGCTGCTACTGTAATAATTCCCAAAGGAGGCAAGACGGCTTTGAGTCCGGCGATTTCCATGAAGCGATCATATGACCAAAAAGACTGCGGGAACTGAGGGTAGAGCAATAATACTTTCATAAAATCTTTGTTCCAAAACTTCTGGTATCTCGAACACCCATCAATAGCTAACGTGATCCGTTCTAGAACTCAAATACCCTTCCAAACAAATTAACACCCATAAGTAGCTTTGATACTCTTCATATCTCTACTACAAGTTTAGATATATAGAATATAGAACCAAGACAACTTAACTCTCTCTCTCTAAAGGAATAAGACTACAGCCTAAAAGTTTATTTCTGATTTAGCTGCATCTGAGGCATTTTAGCTATATCTTTCGGTGAAGTGTTTATTAGAAAGAACTACTCCAAAATTTGCCAACAGACAGATGCTTCCTAAACCTAATAAAATGTAAGTCGGAGCCATAACTACTCCTATCATGAACCAAGCAAATACGTGCAGTATCATCAATAGAGCAAAGAAACTGGCAATAAGAGCAGTTTGCCATATCTGAATCGCCGGACGACTCAAAAGCGTCAACATGATTGTTGATAAGGTAGCAAGCAGGTTCAATGGAATGAGAAAAGCACAAATACCAATGCAGTGTGTGCTAGAGAAGTGAATTAATGTGTCCAAGTCGAGCATTAGTTTTCTGGCTTATTTACTAGATTTTAATTATGTATGACTTACGCAAGGTTAATTGTTGAGATTGAGTGTAAGGCTTTTGAACACCTACACCCTTAGCTGATGCCATTTGACACAAAATATGTTCTGAACTTAGATATATCCCAAGTCCCAAGCTGGCATTTCTTGATGACAATGGCTACAACGCCAGTAAATACCACTATTACCCATATGACGGAGTAAACCGTATGAACAGCAAGGGCAAATATGGTGACTCCACATAGAGTTCCAGGTATATGTAGTTATATTTCCTTGGCTGTCATCAGTTATAGTATGAGTTAGTAATTGTCTATATCTATTTGATAGAGATGGCATTTTTCTCCTTTATTATTGATATTCGACATTGATTTTCTCAAAATATTAATGCTAGGACTTACGCACCAAGATTGTTTTTTGGGATTGGGTGTAAGGGTTTTGAACACCTACACCCCTACACCCTTGCCCAAATCCTTGATTTTTCGTCTTCATGCGTAAGTCCTAAATGCTAATGAGTCGAACTCAAATCACAAGAGGCAGAACTTGCTTCTGAGCTATTAACAGGTGTATTAACCTTCAGGATACGAACTATCCATTCACTACCCAATAATGCTTTCATCGCCAAAGTTTCTTGAGCGAATGTTTCCATTTCTAAGAATGCAAACCCTCTAGGCTTGCCAGTTTCCTGATTCATGGATAATTGAACAGTTTTTACATTTCCATATTTTGAAAATATTTGCTGGAGTTCTTTATATTTCATCTCTCCAGATAAGTTAGTAACATAAACTGACATAAATTTCTCCCGAATTAGGTGTTGTGAAAAAATTTAGATTCGGGAAGGAGACACAGGCTTATCACATATCCGAAAATGTTTTTCATTAACTCCAACATAACATTGCATTTATAATTATTTTTGGGAAAAAGTAGCTGATTTTTAGTAAAAATCTTTGTGGTTATAAACGGTGTTATGAACTATTTTTGGCTGATAACTCAAGTTAGCCAGTTAATCTTCATCTAGAGGCTGCTTTAATTATGAGAAAAAATGTACTACGCATTTTACGCAATATCAGGCATTTCATCTGTAATACAAAGATTACTAAAAATAGATATCTTAATATTTCTTTACGTTAAACCTACCAGAAAAAACCCGGCTCAACAGTTCTCAGCTACCCTACTGTTGGGCTTATGGTCGTTCTATCGTCAGAGACGAACGCACCCATACCAATCTACACTATTAAAAAAATTAATAATTAATTGCTTACCTTACATCTTGCACCACTCTGTTATTGCGAAAATCGCAGCCCGAAACCCTTATGATTTCGTAGGGTGGGGAGTGCATCGCCACTAGGTTATTGAGAAGGTGCAAGATATCAGCGCCCCATAAGGGGGAAGTCAAAGGTCAAAGGTCAAAAGTCAAAAGTCAAAAGTATTAAACCCCCTCGCAACGAATAAAACAAACACATTTTTCTTGTTTAGCTAAAAGCCTTGCTACATAAGGGTTATAAAATGTGTTAGTTAGGAGTTACCAATATTTGCCACAAGCTTAGGAATAGTAATACCAATTCTCTATGAAGATGAGCGTAATACAGCAGTGGTGATGAAGTCCCAACCAGTGAGGGAATTAACAACTTCTGGAGTGAGTTTTTGAATGATCTGTCCCAAGCGATGGCGAAGGCGGGCTACGCCTACGCAAAGACGCAAAGAAGAATAAAAGTTAATTTGAGAGTTCATATTTTGGTTCATCAAAGCTATAAATTCAATCTAAATTATCCAAAAATGCTTGTAGTTCATCTCTTAAATTGTGAACTCGCTCATCACCAGGGGCTATTGCTAAAGAGCGATTAAAGGCGGCTAATGCTGCTTGTAAATGATTGATTGCTTCTGATTTTTGAGATAACTGTAAAAGTAATTTACCCCAATTTTGTAACACTAATCCTTTGTTGTTGAGAGCATAGGTGTAGCCAGGAGCGAGATTGAGGGCTTGGTCGTAGGCGGCGATCGCCTGATCATAAAATTGAAAAACTTCGGTATGCTGATCAAGTTGTATTTGCAAATCTGCTAGACTGTATAACGCATTGGCTTTACTATTGAGAGTATAGATGTTGTCAGGAGCGAGATGGAGGGCTTGGTTGTAGGTGGCGATCGCTTCTGTATAGGATTGAAAGGCTTCGGTATACTGAGTGAGTTGTGTTTGCAAATTCCCCAAACTACTTAACGCATTTCCTTTGTTGTTGAGAGCATAGGTGTAGTCAGGAGCGAGAGTCAGGGCTTGGTTGTGGGTGGCGATCGCATCGCTGTAGGATTGTATGGCTTCCTTATACTGGTCAATTTGTGTTTGCAAATCGCCTAAACTGTATAACGCATTCCCTTTATTATTGAGAGCATGGGTGTAGTTAGGAGCAAGAGTAAGGGCTTGGTTATAGACAGCGATCGCTTCTGTATAGGATTGTATAGCTTCCCTCTGCTGAGTTAGTTGTGCTTGCAAATCTCCTAAACTTTGTAAGGTATTCCCTTTGTTGTTGAGAATATAGGTAAAGTCAGGAGTAAGGTTGAGGGCTTGGTTGTAGGTGGCGATCGCATCAGTGTAGGATTGTATGGCTTCGTTATACTGGGCAAGTTTTGTTTGTAAATCCCCTAAACTTTGTAAGGTATTTCCCTTGTTGTTTAAAGCATTAATGACTAACTAACTGATTATTAATATATTGTTGCGGAATCGGAAAATTATCAGCTTCCTCCCAACGTGGCGCTTCCCTTCCCGCAATGACAGCGACTATCCCAGCTTGCAATTCCAACTCAGCTAAAAAATACCGCAGCCATTCATCCCTTTGAAAATATAGTATGCCTGTTTTTTGCCGTTGTTCACCCCAAAAGGCTTCATGAGTGTCAAAAAACAAGACAATTCTGGTTGGTGCGTTTTTTTGCGACATCGCCGCATTCAAATCTTGAGCTAGATAGCGCGGTAATTCATGAATTAATTCGGTTTCTGCATCCATCCCGCGAATTTCTTGTACATCAGCTTCCTTCAGTTCTCGTCGCTGTAAATACAAACGAAAATTCTCACCCAAATGCTTATCAAAAATTCCCAAGACAGCCTTACCGATAGTTCCCCAAGAAGTATCGCTAACTGCATTCACAATTTCAATCAACAAGTCCATTTCTTCGGCGGGAAACAGTTCTGCCAATTTCTCAGATGTCAGGCGATTTTTTTGTTTGAGATACCAAACACAAGCAAAATCATATAAGGGAAACCGCAACTGATAGTTTAATTCTGTCGCCGCCTGTGAAAGCGATCGCCTGAGCATCAACAAGCCATAAAATGGATCTTGGGGTTGGTCATCGCCATTAGGTGGTTGCCCAAAATCTTGTAAAATAGCTGGTACTGGTTCAAACTCCCAACTTTGGGCAGACTCTATATAATCTGCCACTTCCGCCGCAGTTTTAGTTTGTAATTTCTGCCAAATATCCCCACGGAAGCGCTTACAACATTTAATGCGTAAAAACTTCAGTAGTAAAGATTTGCCGTTACCACCATCGCCAGAAAAAGATAATATTTTCTCTGTCGGCTCGTCATGTAAATAAGCAGCGAAGACATGAGTTAATTCATGTCTGTCTGTAAATAGCTGTAATGCCCTACTTACATTCGTGAGCGATCACTGTCTGTTAATACTCATGCCAGCACAGATGAGACAATATGCTTATGGTCTTAATTTAGACGATTTAGGCTGATTTTTGATGATATGTGATTGTGGAGCGATCGCTAAAAAGCTAACACACCCTACTACGCTCGCTGCTTGCTACGACGGACAGCTATTTGCGCTGGATCAACTTGAACTACTCCTTCCTCTAAGGGTAAGGTGCGTAGGGAGTCTGTAAAAATATTGATTTGGTAGATTAAGTTATTCGTAATATCTAAACCTGTTAACCAACCGCTACGCGGGTGGTATGCACCAGTATCTATATCAAGCCAGCCCTGACCTTGAGCTAATTGACCAGGATTTACACCAGGGAAGGTAAAGGTAATAGTATGACCAATGATTATCAACTTGTCAGGAAAGTAGGGCTGGCGAATACTGTGAAAATCTTCTCTAATCCAGCAAAACTGCTCTGCTGTTTGTTCTGACAACGATAGGCGAGGGTCAACACCAGCATGAGTCAACCAAACATCACCCAAGTCTAGATATGTGGGCAAACTCTGCAACCACTCTAAATGTTCTTCGGGAATGCTTCTATCTTGATAACTGGCGATAGTTGCATGACCTCCACTATGTAGCCATGCTTGCATTGTCGCAACCGAGATATCACTGCTGAGAACGTTTAGTAACATTTGCTCGTGGTTTCCCAACAGACACAGATAATTATTTTTTTGGACTAAATCAATTACGTATGAGCTATGGGGGCCACGATCAATTACATCTCCCAGAAAATATACTTCATCATTAGCACCTGGAGCGATCGCTTCTAACAAAGTCATCAATCCCTCGTAGTGTCCATGTACATCCCCAATAACTATTCGACGTTGACTAGTTTGACTCATCGGTTCTTAACTGGATTAACTCAGTTGAATACTTTTGCTACAATTTAAGTGATTAGGATTCCGCAATGATAGGTAAAAACTACTTGAAGAATGTAAAGCCATTTTAGATGTTTCTCTAGAAATCCGCTCTGGACTACAGAGGTAAATTTACTCTTGCTTAGCTTAAAATTTATTGAGCTATCTTAATAATGTTTTATCTTAACAATGTCTGAACAGTTTTCTGCTGAGATTAGCTCACGCATTTGCAACCACATGAATGAAGACCATGCCGATGCGGTAGTTCTCTATGCTCAGGTTTTTGGCGGAGTTAACCAAGCTTCCTCCGCCCAAATGCTAGCAATTGATGCTCAAGGTATGGATTTAACTGCCGAAGTCAATGGTGAATCTATCCCTGTTCGCATCCAGTTTGACCATGTTTTAGCAGATGCAGAAGATGCTCATCACACTTTAATTGCAATGGTCAAGCAGGCAAGAGGTAAGGGTATAGGGGTATAGGGGTGTAGGGGTATACGGGTATAGAGAAAAAATAAAATAATTTCCTCCCTCACACCCTTACACCCCTACACCCTCACACAGTGAATACTCTCGTTGCGTAAGTTTTGATTAACTAGCCTCAGCCAATTTGCTTTCTACATCTGATAGTTGTATCCCACCAGAGAAAGTTTTACTATTCATCACAAAGAAAGGTGTGCCAGCAACACCCAATGTTTGAGCTAGTTGGATATCTTGAGTAATTGGGGCATCAGCAAGACTGCGATCGCTGTTAAACTTTTCTAAATCGAGGTCGAGTTTTTTGGCAATATCTAAATACAAAGCTTCCCCAAGTTGCTTTTGATTGGTAAACAAAGCATCATGATATTCCCAGAACTTACCTTGCTGATTTGCCGCCCAAGCCGCCCTTGCTGCTGGCAAAGCTTGGTCATGAATAGGTATCAAAGGTAAATGCTTGTAAACTAGCTTTACTTCACCCGGATGCTTTGCTAGAATTCCTTTCAAAGTTTTATGCGCCTCAGCACAGTAGGGACATTGAAAATCAGAAAATTCTATTAATATAGCTTTTGACTCAACCACACTCGTAGTAGGAGAATCACCAATCACAGCTTGAGCATTAGTTTTTAATTCTTGTAAAAATTCTTCCCTTGCTTGGTTTACTTTTTGTTGCTGTTGCTGCTGATAGGCTTGAACAGATTCGATAATTACTTCCGGGTGTTCGCGGAGAATCTGTATAACTTGCTGTTCTAGTTGAGAACTAGTGCGGCTAGCTGCTTGTGCAGGAAAAGACCAACTTAAAACTAAGCATAGTAAGCTGAATATCACCCAATTACGTAGACCCTGAAATAACTGACCCATAGGAACATATAAGAGTAAACAACATCTCCCTAGTATTCCCTGGAATTTGTGAAATTGACAGACTTGTTGCAAAAATCCAAAATTTCTAATATTTGATAACTACATTTTATGTTTTTTATATAGGACTCATACTTGATTTTTGAAATATATGTAGCACTGCCCACCAAAACCATAAGTCGGTGGGCAATGCCCACCCTACTACTCACCTATCTGGGGACTACCATAACTGATAACTGATCAGGACTTAAGCAACTGGCACAATTGTAGGGTGCGTCAGATTTGGAAAATCCTTGAATGTGTACGAAATTATTGGGGCTGACGCACCCTACAGTTAATTTGAGTATGATACTTGCGTAAGTCCTACTGATAACTGATAACTGTTTTAACGGCATAAAAAAAGCGGGCTAACCGCTATGACTTGGTTAACCCGTGCAGCTTTGGGAACGCGCAGAGAAATTGTTATTGCAATACTAATTTCACGTTGGCGTTTTGTAGACCGCGCTGTTTTACTTCAGCCAAGGTTTTGTTAACAGCGTATTTTTGGTTGATGGAGTTGATTAACTCGGTTTGGTTGTGCTTTTTAGCAACGCCCCACAGGTCAGCGATGAGGTCGAAGGAACCATCGCTATTGCGAGACCAACCTAAATCGTATTCGCCTTCCAAAACTGCAACGATGTCTGAACGAACGCGCTGACCATTGTAACCACGAACATCAGCTTCAGTTTTTACTGAGATGCCCAGGTCGCGCAAAGAAGCTTTGAGGATTTCGGCATCGGTGATTTTGGTGCGAAGAGTGCTAAAGTGAGACATTTGGGTTTCCTCCAGTGAGAAGATTGAGAAAAAGGACAACGTTTGTTTTCAGGGAAGCCGCGCATATTTGGGAACGGCTTTTTTCTCGTAACTGCTAGCTTTGGGGGCTAGCCTTTCCCCTTGGGTAGCAAGGGAAAGCTTTTAGAACTCCATGCGCTGGTATTCAGCGACGGAGGCTGCGGCGGGTCTTGCCCTCTGTCTAGCCCAGTCTCTGAGGGCTGTTACCTGTTCTTGCATCGTGCGAGACAGTGGCAATGTAGCTTTGAGCGCAGCAATAATATCTAGTTGGGTGAACTCGCGGTCTTGGGCAAATGCTTCGTACATTGCCGCAACCAACGCTTGTTCAATTTCTGCCCCGGAAAATCCGTCAGACATCTTGGCGAGTTGCTCCAAATCAAACCTAGAGATGTCTTCCCGACGTTTATTCAGGTGGATCTTGAATATATCACTCCTTTCTTCAGGTGTGGGCAGATCCACAAAGAAAATTTCATCAAAACGACCCTTCCTCAAAAATTCTCCAGGTAAGCGTTCTACACGGTTGGCTGTCGCCATGACAAACACTGGAGATTTTTTCTCCTGCATCCATGTGAGGAAAGACCCAAATATTCTGCTGGATGTACCACCGTCTGAGTCACCAGAACCGGAGCTACCAGCAAAGGATTTATCTAATTCATCAATGAACAGAATCGCTGGTGAGATGGATTCTGCTGTTTTGAGGGCGTTACGCAGATTAGCTTCGCTTCGTCCCACCATTGAGCCGTCGTAAACTCGCCCCATATCCAAACGCAACAGGGGTAAACCCCACAGGCGGGATGTTGTTTTGGCGATTAATGACTTACCACAACCAGGAACACCTAAAATTAGCATCCCTTTTGGTTGGGGTAGACCGTATTCTCTAGCTCTTTCTGTAAACGCATTCGAGCGTTGTTTGAGCCATTTCTTTAATTCTTCTAAGCCACCTACAGCGTCTATGGTTTCATCTTCTTCGATGTATTCTAGGATGCCATTACGACGGATGAGTTGCTTTTTCTCAGATAGAACTATATCTACTTCTTCTTCTGTCAAACGCCCTGTGGTGACCTGGGCTTTGCGATATACTTTCTCAGCTTCATCTTTAGTTAAGCCTAAAGCTGCTCTGAGGAGCTTTTCCCGCGCTTCTGTGGTTAAGCGTCTACCACGATTTTGGTCTAGGTGTTGAGTTAAAACTTTGTTTAACTCAGACATATCTGGTAATTGGAAATCTAATACGACTACTTCTTTTTCCAGTTCTATTGGTACTTGCTGCATCGGTGACATCAAAATGATGTTCTTTTGCGTACCTTTGAAGCCGGCGATCGCATCACGTAATGACCTTGTAGTCGCAGCAGCATCAATAAATGGATGTAAATCTTTAAAAATAAATATACCAGGTTCTTTTTGCCGCATTACCCAATCAATCGCCGCCTCCGGTGAAACGGTGTTATGTGGGTTAGCACGGGGTTGACCATACTCCACGATGCCATGAGTTACTGTCCAAACATACACTCGGCGTTGGGGCCTTAACACTTGGGCGATTGTGGAAATTGCCTGCTCTGCCCGCTCTTCCTCGGAGGTCACAAGGTAGATTAGTGGGTATTGAGCTTGGATGAGAATATTGAGCTCTTCTTTCATAAATCGACCTGCTTGAGACCCTAGTACAGTAAAGACATCGTTTTGTTTGTGACAACAACCGAATTATGATTTCCTTATCTAATTCGTACCTAGCAAGGAACCAATTCTTCCTCACCCTTGGGATGGGTTTCCGCTTCAGCCATTTCATCAATAGGAAGATGATCTTGACCGACTAATCCTGGTTGGTTTCCTAAACCAATCAATTCCCCATCACGTAACACCAATGAACTTTCACAAGTGGGACATGAATAGACTCGATGAGTTCTTCCGTAAGCTGAAGCCTCCAATTCCTCAACTAATTCTGAGTTAGTTAAGTAAAAATCAAGGGCGCGTTCAGCTAGGTCTGACATATGTTCGGATTCAATCGCTGAACGAATCTTCAGCTTCTTGTGCAGTTCTGGCGATAGATATAACGTAACCTTTTGCTTAGTTTGCATATAACTTTTCAATGGTCTTACCCGGGTATGTATATTACGTTATCGATTGCCCGCCTGGTTGTCAAGACAGTAAGACGCTTTGACAGCTATTTTGTAATACTTCTTTACAATAAATCCAGATTCGTGACAAAATAATGTCGCTGACATATGTTATTTATGAAACTAACGCTAAATGAGTTATGCCTGAAATCAAATGGCTGATAAATTGGCTAAGGTGATTTATATTTATGAGTTTCCAGTTGCAAAAGTTAGTAACTTTCTAAGATTTTTTGTAGTAAAGTTACATAATTTATTAGTAAATATTTACACTTTATTTCAAAAGGCGCTAAGAGCAGTGTTCAACGGCAAAGCATATTTTCTTTTTGCTTTGTGCTTAACGCTGTGGGGTTGTAGTACAACCTTAGATATCACTAGTATTGGCTGGAAAACTTACAGTAATTCACGCTATGGCTTTGAGTTTCCCTATCCCAGCAACTGGAATTCTCTAACCACGCCTACAAATGATGATGGAATTGCCTTTGTCTCACCCCGAAATAGCAATGTAGAAATTCGCGGATGGGCAAGTAATCAGTTATCACCATCAATGACTGAAGATAGTGAGACATCGGCTAGCTATAACTTTCAAACGACTCAAGGTTTAAGGGGAGTGCTGCTGGTGGAAACGGGAAACACCATGAGTTCCATGAAACTTAAGTTAAATCAGAATCAGATAGACTACCACTGGCAAGGAAAAAGCCCAAGTCAAGAATTTTCCAACTACTATCCACTGTTCTATTACATTGCCCAACAGTATCGGGTGGGGAGGAAGTGAGGGGTTGGGGAGATGAGGGAGAGGGAGGAGAATATTATTTAAGCATGATGTGAATTAGAAACGTTTGTTATTGGGTATGATTGTATCGATTCACTTAAAATCATAGTTTTGTAACTACTTGAGAAATTGAAATTATCCGGTTCCAAGACTTAACCCAAAATTAAACTTTAATTCTTGGCTACTAAATTCGTATATTTTTCTCCCTCATCTCCCCCCACTCCCTCATCTCCCCAATACCCAATCCCCAATACCCAATCTCTCACATCCACCAGAATGATGAGTGAGGGGGTACAGAAAACTGGTAGATTTAGCTAACAACGAGTATCAACTGGTGAAAATGAAAGTCCTAGTTATTGGTGGTGATGGGTATTGCGGTTGGGCAACCGCACTATATCTTTCCAGTCGTGGTTATGAAGTTGGAATATTAGATAGTTTGGTGCGTCGGCACTGGGATAATGAATTGGGTATCGAAACTCTGACTCCCATCGCACCAATTCAGCAACGTCTCCAACGCTGGCAGGATTTAACAGGTAAATCTATTGACCTGTTTGTTGGCGATATTACCAACTATGAATTTCTCCAGAAAGCGTTGCATAAATTTGAGCCGAATGCCATTGTCCATTTTGGTGAACAGCGTTCAGCACCGTTTTCGATGATTGACCGTGAACACGCAGTTCTTACCCAAGTCAATAATGTGGTGGGTACGTTGAACTTGCTGTATGCCATGAAGGAAGATTTCCCTGACTGTCACCTAGTAAAGTTGGGAACGATGGGGGAATACGGCACACCTAATATTGATATCGAAGAAGGCTATATCACTATTGAACACAATGGGCGTAAGGATACTCTACCTTACCCCAAACAGCCCGGCTCAATGTATCATTTGAGCAAAGTTCATGATAGCCATAATATCCATTTTGCTTGCCGAATCTGGGGATTGCGGGCAACAGATTTGAACCAAGGTGTGGTTTACGGCGTTCTCACCGAGGAAACGGGGATGGACGAACTGTTAATTAATCGCCTGGATTATGATGGTGTGTTTGGTACGGCGTTGAATCGTTTCTGTATTCAAGCGGCTATTGGTCATCCCTTGACTGTTTATGGTAAAGGTGGACAAACAAGGGGTTTCTTGGATATTCGGGATACGGTGCGGTGTGTGGAATTAGCGATCGCCAACCCAGCCCAAGCTGGCGAGTTCCGCGTATTCAACCAGTTTACCGAACTATTTAGCGTTGGCGACTTGGCATTAATGGTGAAAAAAGCCGGGAATGCTTTAGGGTTGAATGTAGAAATCAACAACCTAGCTAATCCTAGAGTCGAGAAAGAAGAACATTACTTCAACGCTAAAAACACCAAATTGCTTGATTTAGGTCTACAGCCTCACTATCTATCTGATTCTCTGCTGGATTCTTTGCTAAACTTTGCTGTTAAGTATCAACAACGAGTTGATCAAAAGCAAATTTTACCCAAGGTGTCTTGGCATAGGAATTAATAAGTAAGTAGGTTCTCGTAAATAATTAAAGGTTTGTAGTAAGGACTTTAGTCCTCAAATCAGGGCTGAAGCCCTTACTACGAACTGATTACGCCACGGGAGAAGGTTTACTCTGTTGTAGATCCCAAAATTCAACAGCAGTTGGGATTATCTGCTTGGATTGAATAATTTTGTATGAGAATTGCCCTATTCACCGAAACTTTTTTACCTAAAGTTGACGGCATTGTGACACGCCTGCGCCATACCGTTGACCATCTGCAACGTTTGGGAAATCAAGTGTTAGTGGTTGCCCCTGATGGGGGAATTACGGAACATAAAGGAGCGAAAGTTTACGGGGTTAGTGGCTTTCCCTTGCCTCTGTATCCAGAGTTAAAAATGGCACTTCCTCGCCCAGCTATTGGTTACGCCCTGGAAGATTTTCGACCTGATATTATTCATGTTGTCAATCCGGCAGTTTTGGGTTTGTCAGGGATTTTTTACAGTAAAGTCCAGAAAATCCCCTTAGTGGCTTCTTATCATACCCATTTACCGCAGTATCTTCAGCATTACGGTTTGGGGATGCTGGAGGGGTTGTTATGGGAACTGTTAAAAGGGGCGCACAATCAAGCTGCTTTAAATCTTTGTACTTCGACGGCGATGGTAGAGGAACTATCAGCGCATGGTATTGAACGGGTAGATTTATGGCAGAGGGGCGTGGATACCGAATTATTTCAGCCTGACTTAGCTAGTGTGGAGATGCGATCGCGTCTCTCGCAAAATCATCCAGAAAGCCCCCTATTATTGTACGTGGGTCGCCTTTCTGCCGAAAAAGAAATTGAGCGCATTAAACCCATCTTAGAAGCAATTCCCGAAGCACGATTAGCACTGGTAGGAGACGGGCCTCACCGCCAAGCATTAGAAAAACACTTCGCAGGCACAAATACCAACTTTGTCGGCTATCTGATGGGGGCTGAATTAGGTGCGGCTTTTGCTAGTGCTGATGCTTTTATCTTTCCCTCGCGTACAGAAACACTGGGTTTAGTATTGCTAGAAGCAATGGCGGCTGGCTGTCCTGTAGTCGCTGCCCGTTCTGGTGGTATTCCTGATATTGTCACGGATGGGGTAAATGGCTATCTATTTGACCCGAAAGCCGACATTCAAGATGCGATTAATGCGACTATTCGCCTTTTGGAAAACCAACAAGAACGTGATACAATCCGGCAGAATGCCCGTAAAGAAGCAGAAAGATGGGGATGGGCAGCTGCTACACGTCAGTTACAGGATTATTATCAAAAGGTAATATTTGCGGAAAAGAAGAGGGGTTAGGGACTGGGGACTGGGGACACTTCGACTGCGCTCAGTGCATCGCTGGGGACTGGGGAGATGAGGGAGAGAGGGGAGATGAGGGAGATCAACTATGGACTATGGACTATGGACTAATGACTAATGACCAATAACTCATGACTCTTCCTAATGCTGGTAGCGTTTTGGCTTCATTAACAGAACTGACTCAAGTTAATCGGACTCACTCTTTGTTGCGTCGGGTTAAAGACCTTTCTGTTAACGAATTTGTTTGCTTACTAGACTTTATTACTGCTGAATTTCAACAATTTCTTAGAGCAATTGAACTCATTAATAATGAGGCTCTTGAGAATATGTTGGAAAAAGTTTTAGAAGCAATTACACTCAAAATTGGTCAAATCCTCCAAGGAGAATATACTGCTATTTTTTTGGTTGATTATGATAAAGGTCAGTTGTGGTCAAAAGTTCCGCAGGATAATGGGCAGAAATTTCTAGAGATTCGCACTCCTATCACTGTGGGTATTCCTGGTCATGTTGCTAGCACTGGTCAATGTCTGAATATTTCGGAAACTGCTACTCATCCTCTGTTTAGCCCAGAGTTAGAAAAACAAATGGGCTATAAAATTCATAATATTTTATGTATGCCTGTTGTTAGTAGCAAAAATCAGGTTGTGGCGGTAGTACAACTGGCAAACAAGACGGGAAATCTACCTTTTAATCAAGATGATGAGGAGTGTTTTCGAGACTTTGCTGCTTCTATTGGCATTATTTTAGAAACTTGTCAATCTTTTTATGTTGCAGCGCGTAACCAACGGGGAGCGACTGCGCTTTTACGTGCTACGCAAACACTAGGGCAAAGTTTAGATTTAGAAGCTACTTTGCAAATAGTAATGGAACAAGCACGTATTTTAATGCAGGCAGACCGCAGTACATTGTTCCTTTATCGTAAGGAAATGGGGGAACTGTGGACTAAGGTAGCAGCAGCAGATACAGCGAATTTAATGGAAATTCGGATGCCTGCTAACCGTGGTATTGTTGGGTATGTGGCTTCTACAGGTGAAGCTTTAAATATTCCTGATGCTTATAAAGACCCGCGTTTTGACCCATCAACGGATAGAAAAACAGGTTATTTAACTCGCAATATTTTGTGTTTGCCTGTATTTAATTCTGCTAATGAATTGATAGGTGTAACTCAGTTAATTAATAAGCAACAAGGAAGTTTTACGGCTTCTGATGAAGAGTTTATGCGAGCTTTTAATATTCAGGCGGGAATTGCTTTAGAAAATGCTCGTTTATTTGAAAATGTATTGTTAGAAAAACAATACCAAAAAGACATTTTACAAAGCCTGTCAGATGCTGTAATTTCTACAGATATGGCTGGAAGAATTGTCACTATTAATGATGCAGCGTTGGAATTGTTGGGTTGTCCTTTGGGAGATGCGAATAATAAGAGTAATAAGCTGCTGTGGGAACAAAATTTGATTGGTCGTCTAGTTTGGGAGATTGTACCAATTGATAATTTGCAGATGCGTTTAGAAGATAGTTTGAAAAGTGGTGCTAGACATTATGTGCCAGAACAAAGTTTGACGGTAGGGCTTTATCAACTACCACAATCTGAAGGTCGGGTGTTACATGAAACTCTAGACTACTCTATTTTGACGGTGCGCGATCGCTCCAACCCAGATATTTTTCTCCCCTGGAATTTACCGCAAACTCCCCAGTCTAAGTTTCTCACCCCAGAAGAGGTTCAAATTATAGAACGCAGTCTGAATCTTACCATCAACCCCCTGACTAACCCAGAAGGCGGGGTGCGTGGTGGTTTGGTGGTTTTGGAAGATATTAGTCAAGAAAAACGCCTGAAAACTACTATGTACCGCTACCTGACACCCGATGTAGCTGAACAAGTTATGGCTTTGGGTGAAGATGCGTTGATGGTGGGTGAACGCAAGGATGTGACTGTTTTATTTTCTGATATCCGAGGCTACACTACACTTACAGAAAATTTGGGTGCGGCTGAGGTTGTATTACTGTTAAATCAATATTTTGAAACAATGGTTGAGGCTGTTTTTAACTATGAAGGTACTTTAGATAAATTTATTGGTGATGCTTTAATGGCTGTTTTTGGTGCGCCGCTAACATTGACGGAAAATCATGCTTGGCAAGCGGTACAATCAGCTTTAGATATGCGTCAACGTCTGAAGGAGTTTAATCAAAGGCGCATCGTTCAGGCACAACCAGAAATTAAGATTGGTATTGGGATCAGTTCTGGGGAAGTGGTTTCTGGTAATATTGGTTCTCACAAACGCATGGATTACACTGTGATTGGCGATGCTGTTAATTTAAGTTCGCGTTTGGAAACTGTGACAAAAGAATACGGCTGTGACATTATTATTAGCGAATCTACTTATCAACTGTGCTGCGATCGCATTTGGGTACGTCAGTTAGATAGAATTAGGGTTAAGGGTAAAAACCAAGCTGTCAATATCTACGAGTTAATTAGCGATCGCACTAGTCCCTTGGATGCTAAGACTCAAGAGTTTCTCTTTCATTATCATACAGGCAGGACTGCTTATTTATCTGGTAATTTTGCACAGGCGATCGCTTGTTTTGAGTTAGCTAAACATCTTCGACCTACAGACCAAGCTGTTAATATTCATTTAGAACGTGCTTACAATTACCTACAAACACCTCCTCCAGAGAATTGGGATGGTGTGTGGGCAGTTATGGCAAAGTAGGAATAACAATTAAAAATTAAAAAAGCTACAGAAAATTAACTATTAAATAAAGTAAGTTAAAAATGTTACTACATTTAAGTACATGGCAGGAAGTTGAAACTTATTTGCAAGCATCCACAGGAATTATACTCCCTATTGGTTCGACTGAACAACATGGGCCGACGGGGTTAATTGGTACTGATGCTATTTGTGCTGAGGCGATCGCTCGTGGTGTGGGTGAAGCAACTGGGGCGATCGTTTCGCCTACAATCAATGTAGGGATGGCATTACATCATACCGCTTTTCCGGGTACGATTAGTTTACGTCCCAGCACTTTAATTCTGGTGGTGCGAGATTATGTAACTAGTCTTGCCAAAGCTGGGTTTACCAAGTTCTACTTTATTAACGGACATGGCGGTAATATCGCTACCCTGAAAGCGGCGTTTTCGGAAACCTACGTCTACTTAGAAGATTTGCAGATTGCCAACGCCCATAAGGTACAATGTCAAGTCGGTAACTGGTTTATGTGCGGTTCTGTATATAAGCTTGCCAAGGAATTGTATGGTGATCAAGAAGGTTCTCATGCAACCCCTAGTGAGGTAGCCGTTACTCAGTATGTTTACCCGGAAGCAATTAAGCAAGCGCCTCTTTCACCGGAAGTAGCTAAGGGACATAGAATTTACAGTGCAACCGATTTTAGACTACATTACCCAGATGGACGCATGGGTTCTAATCCTGCTTTAGCAACACCAGAACATGGTAAGCAATTTTATGATTTAGCAGTGAAAGAACTCAGCAATGGGTATTTAGAATTTTTGAGTGCAGAGTGAGGGACTGGGGGAGACAAGGAATGTGAAAAATAAAGGAGAAAGAGAAAGATTTAAACCCTTTATCCCTTCCCCTTTTCCCTTACCTCAAACTATGGACTGTTGACTATAGACTAATGACTATTGACACTTACAGCATCCTTTGTAAGACAACCATTTCCTATTAATCAAAGTTTTAAACATATAAATTAAAAAAATTTAAGGCCTATTTTATTTTGCTAGTATCTTGACCAACAAATGTATATAAATCAAGGTTTTCCAGCTAGTTCTCCAATTGTACGTATACAAAACCAAATGGAAGCCAGTCCACCGATAGCCATTGAAACTACACCTTCATTGCTGACAAGTTTCTGGATTGGATCGTAATTTAACCATGTTTGGGATATTAAATAGGCAGCAGAGACACCCCCTAAAACAGCAAGTGCTAAGTTAATTACTTCATCTAATTGAATGTGCCATTTGGAGGTTCGACGATGACGTATTAACAAAATTACCACTACAGCAAGAATCAAAAGAATAAACCAAGCCGTATATAAATTCTTCTGAGTCATCTAAGCATTCCCATCAGATTTAGTTTTAGGGGAGGTAAACCAGGCATAAATAGCGGCAACTACTCCACCAATAATAGCACCAGGAATTTGAGCTAATAAAACTCCTAGAAACGCACCTCCACTTGCTAGTGCAATAATACGATCGCCCCGTTTCCAAAAATCAGTTTGCTTAGAACGATGTGCAGTTTGAAAATCTAAACGGGATACAAAATCCTGTGCTGCTCTAAAGATATCATCTGCGTTCAAAATTTGACCGATCTGACTTTCAAGATCAAGGGATATTGAAGCATTTACTGCAATTCCTAAACTCTTTGTTCGTTCCTGAGCTTGGTATTGGCTTTGCAAGGTTTTATAGGCAGATTTATATTTTGTATTGAGAACATCATCTCTTTCTACTAAGGTAGGTATCTGTCTTATAACATCAAGTTCATGATTTTCTAAGGCACGGCCAATTCTACGAATCTCCTGATGTAAATCCGGCGGCAAAGGTTTCTCCATCTGAGAAACAGCCCTAAGAAAAGCCTCAAGTGTTCTAGCTTCCAAGTAATTCATACAAAACCTCTTCCAGTGAGGGTAAAAGCAGCCCAGTAGTATGGGTTAGCATATGGACAATCATTTTATAGTTCAATTGTACTATATTCTGTCTGAATCCTATCGGCTTCCTGTTCTAACTTTTGTTTAATCAATGGATCTAAGCTTTGTAGAGTGCTGAGAGCGAGGAGCCAAGTTGCTAGGTGAGCATTCGTAATTGTGCGAAGCCATTTCTGTGCTTGATTCAGCGCTTTTGCTGGAGCCATACCTTGATGAATAAATTGATAGAAGCGAATTATAATATAGGCTGTAGAAATTTCTTCAACAGTCCATAAAGAGCTAAGAACGCAAGTAACTTTAGCCCGTAGAAAAGCACTAACCAGCCCGACATATTCAGTTGTGATAATATCAACAAAATCCATAAATACTAAAATGTGTACAAAATTTATTCTCAATCCCCAGTCCCCAGTAACTCACTGACAAGCTTGACTACTAATTGCAGGGACAGCTTCAGCCGTCTTGATGATTTGTTTAGAGGATTTATTATAATTAACAATTAAGCGAGGAATTTGATAAAAATTATTCTTACAAGTGTAGTTGAGAGTTTCATCATTATATAAATAGCCTGATAAATAATATCTAGAAACATACTTTTCTACCTGTTTGTTATAAGCTCCATAAGGGTAAGCAAAATGAGATGCTACCTTTTGTTGTGGATCTAAATCTTCTGTGCATCTTCTGAGGATAGTTCTAGCTTGTAAAAGTTCGCTGATTATCTCTCGCCTTGTTGACTTTGTTAAATCTCTGTGATTTAAACCATGAGATTGAATATCGTAAAAGCCTTTTTGCAAACCTTCTCTTAATTCTTGGCAACTCAGGTGAGTTTTACTATCGCTTGCCTTTTGTGCCAAACGACTAGGATTAATAAATAAAACAATTTGTACTTTCGTACCATATTTTTTTTCTAATTTTAATAAAATTGGCAATAACTTTGTATGTACTGATTTATAACCATCGTCAAAGGTCAGCATAATTGGCTTCTTGCGGCGAAATCCTGACGGAATAGCTTGAGATTTAGTTAAGAAAAAGTCATATAAATCTTGCGTACTTAAAAACCAGTAATCATTAAGAATCAGAGATTCTAACAGTTTCTCTAACTCTTGTTTTGAATAGTGCATTTCTGCTGTAACTAAAGCAGATATCGGTTTGTTATTTTGATGATCTAGAATGCCATGAAATCCTAAAATAGGAACTGTCGGCTCAGGATAGCCAAAATTGAGTACAAACAGAGAAATGATAGAAACTAAAGCTATACTAAAGGGTAAGTTCTGAGTTTTAACCGTCATTTTGGGAGTAGTAATGCTCTGGTAAGTAGAAGGGCGTAAATAATTAAAGTTTTGTACTCAGGACTTTAGTCCTGACTAAGAACTGAACAACAAAAATTCTACAGGTTATTTGAGGATTAAATCTTAACACTACTGATTTTTAACAGTGAACAGTTATCAGTTAAATACGTTGATGAAACACCACAGCATCTGGTGGAAGGCTTATTTTGGCGCTTGTTTATCCCCAACCATACGCCCTGGCTGACTGATAACTGATTTAAGAGGATGTTTGAAAAGCCCCTAATGATGTATCAAATACTTTTAGATCCCCCTAAATCCCCCTTAAAAAGGGGGACTTTGAAAAGTTTTCCCCCCTTTTTAAGGGGGGTTAGGGGGGATCGATAGTGCTTAAAATCACAGCTAAT
>DATNQO010000317.1:0-8665 GCA_036704005.1 Leptolyngbyaceae cyanobacterium
ATTTTGACCTCTGGAACGGGGGATAAAGCCTGTCGCCCAGATGTAAGTCGCAGTAAGGGAGGACGCAAGAAATCCACTACTGCGCTTTCTGTTGGGCAGGAAGCCTACACGCTCTCCGTCAGGTCAGTGTAGGTAGTTCACTTGTGACTAATAAACAGCAAAGGAGAGAACTTATTATTGAAAATAAAACAAGAATAATAGATAATGCAGGCAATGAACTAGTTGCATCAGAATTTAGTTTAGGCTCTGAAAAAGGTAGTTCTGCAAGCAATGATCTTTCAACAAATATACCCATGAAAGCTAGTGTTACATTTCGTGGAGCTATAGGCAGTAATATAATTTTATTTGATATAAAGGCTTACACGAGAGGGCCTGGCCATTTCAACGTTGAATTTAAGCAGAAATAGTTTTTTTATCAATACGAGGATGAATAGTTGCCTCAATAGTCTTACCTACTGTTTGTTCTGCCAACCTTAGCTCATAGTTTTTCTGGAGATTTAACCAAAACTCGCCCCCAGTGCCAAAATACCGTCCTACTCGCAAAGCTGTATCAGCTGTTATTCCCCTTTTACCATTAATAATTTCCGTAATCCTGTTTTTCGGAACATGGAGAACACGAGCTAAATCACTTGCTGACATACCTAGTTCACTAATCTCATCGGCGAGAATTTCTCCTGGGTGAATTGGTGGACGTGTCATTATCTCTCCTTTGTTCAGTGATAATCTGTAATTTCTATGTTGAAGGGCTGAGGAAATTCATCAGTCCATTGAAAACAGATTCGCCATTGATCATTAATTCGGATACTGTACTGACCTTTTCTATCCCCTTGCAAAGACTCAAAACGATTACTTGGTAGTTGCATTAATGCTTCTTTGTTAGGGGCTGCTTCTAATATGTCTAGTCGTTTTTGTGCTTGTCTCTCAAAAGATTGAAACTCTTTAACCCTTTCGCCTAAAGCAAATTTCTCCGTTCTTTTATCTTTATATTTAGGGTATTCTTCTAACGAAGACATATTAAATTGTCATAAAATATGTAGTTATGTGTTACGTAACCCATAAAAATAATAGCATAAATAATCAATACGATCGCCTCTATCATCACAACGCCAAGCAATATTGACTTGCATAGATAAAATCCATGCGGCAAGAGAGCGACCTGAGCTAAAATCAACAGGAGAAGCTTTATGCTGGGTAAATTGGGGAATAAATCCAGAAGACTTTTCTGTACAAACCTGACCCACAAACGGTAATGAACAGCTATTATCAAGACTTTTTAATTCGTAACTGGCAAAAAAGCGATCGCACTAAAGCCGCCGCAGTCATCAGTTACGTGTTATCAGAATATGGTCTAGGTTGGGAACCTAAAGGCGCTGACCGCGATGTGTTAGAAGTAGAGGAATGTTACTTAGCCACAGGAGGGGAGTTTTGGGTAATTGAACACCAAAGCCAAATCGTAGGTACGGGGGCATACTATCCCATCAATCGCGGGGAAAAGGCTGTAGAAATCAGGAAAATGTATCTGTTACCCAGCGTTAGGGGTTTGGGTTTGGGGAAATATTTGTTACAACAGTTAGAAGATGCGATCGCCTCTCGTGGTTTTCAGCAGATTTGGATTGAAACTGCCAGCGTTTTGGTAGAAGCAGTCAAGTTGTATGAAAATCAGGGCTACCAACCAGCCACGGGTGTAGAAACCCCACGTTGCGATCGCGTTTATGTCAAATTCCTCAAAAAAGATTAACTCTTAACCCCTGTACCCTGTCCCCTTCCCCCATGCCCACATGGAATCAACCCTTTAAAAGTCTACTTGACCTATTTTTACAAGCCAAATGCCCTCTGTGTCAAAGACCTACATCTAGTGAACTTTGTCTCAACTGCACCAGACAATTACAAAAGTGCCAACAAAAACACCCTGATGCTTTGTGGCAACAGCCAATACCTGTGTTTGGCTGGGGCGTATATGGTGGTATGCTCAAACGAGCGATCGCGGTGATGAAGTACGAAAATCAACCGCAAATTGCCCGTCCTTTGGGACAATTACTAGGAGAAGCTTGGTTGTTACATTCTCTTCATCAAAAAACACAAATTGTAGTTGTACCCATCCCCCTCCACGCCAGCAAGCAAAAACAACGAGGTTACAATCAAGCCGCGTTAATTGCCCAGAGCTTTTGCCAAACAACTGGATTAAAATTAAAACAAAATGGATTGGCGAGAGTACGTGAAACGACAGCGCAGTTTGGTTTATCGGTATTTGAGCGAGAAAGTAACTTGACCCAAGCTTTTGCTATTGGGCAAGATTTTCGTAACAGACACCAGAAAACCCCAGTATTGTTAGTAGATGATATTTACACTACTGGCGCTACTGCTAAATCTGCCGTCCAAACACTTCGTCAACATGAAATCAACGTCTTGGGATTAGTTGCTGTTGCTACTACTGTTAAAGATAGATACATCAAAAATTAACAAGCAAGCAATCCTGAGAAATTTATAATTAAGCAAACTACCCAGTGTTTGTGGGAACATCACTTAAATGATCAGTAAATCTTTAACGCAAAATTTCACAAGAATCATTATACTTCCTGCTACATTAATGGCGATCGCCATCAGTACAACAGCAGCATTTGCTCAAAGTAAGTTGTACAGCCCTATTTTTTTGACTGATTTGAAAGAAATTTCCGATTCACTTTCGGATAAAGATATTCCCACAGGACAGGGTGGATTTGCCCGCGATTATGCAGTAAAATTAAATAAGGGTGACAATTTAGCAGTAGACTTATCTTCGGAAAGTTTTGATAGTATCATCACACTACTAGGCCCAGATGGCTCGACAGTAGCAGAAAATGATGATGGGCCTGATGGCACTAGTAATTCTTTACTATTTACCCGCATCAACGAAACAGGCACTTTTATTATTCGTGTTCGGTCTTTTGGCGAAACGGGAGTTGGGCCTTTTAAACTTAAGGTAACGAAACTGCAACCAATGAAATAAATATTAATTCGTCTAACAGGAGTTTGTAGGGCAATGCACTGCCCACCATCATCATACGGTAGGCAATGCTATTTTTTCAAAAATTCAGTAAATATTAAGTAGTAGCGTGTCTAGACTAAACTTTTGCATTAGCTAAGAATCTATCATCTTGCTCATCTGCGTACCCTGCGGGTACTCTGCGAGAACGCTTGCGCGAACGCTGTAGCGTTGCGTAGCAAAGGCTGCGCCAACATCTGCGTTCATCTGCGTTCAATTTTTTCCAAATCTATTGCCACATTTTAGTCCAGACAGTCCATTACAATTTAAGGTTTACTTTATATAGCAATAGCCAAGACAGTTAGGACATGAGGAAATGAAAAAACTTAGACAGCAAAAGACTTTTAACTCTGTAACCTGTAACCTGTAACCTGTAAGTAGGTAGACATGATTAAATATAAAATGAGTTGTTGTTCGTAGTCAGCGATTTATCGCTCTATTGCTGGGTTTGACAGGACTAAAGTCCTTACTACAAACTTATATTTAATTAAGTCTCTCTACTTAACCTGCTATAAATCATCTTTTATTTCCAAAATGCAGGATGAAAAATTGATAGCAACTGTGGCAGCAAAAAAGCCCAAACACTAATGTTTGAGCCAATATTAATAGTTATTACCTGTTGCTAATTTCTAATTCAAGCCTAGTCTTTTTAATAACGGTTACGGAAGTTGTTATTACCTCTATTACCGCCAAAGGAACCTCTAGAACCGCCTTTGTCTTCTCTGGGTTTAGCCTTATTCACTTTCAGGTCACGTCCCATCCACTCAGCACCATCAAGTGCTTCAATGGCTGCTGTTTCTTCCGCATCATTACTCATTTCCACGAAACCAAAGCCGCGTACCCGGCCTGTTTCACGGTCTACAGGTAGCTGAACCCGCTTTACAGAACCATATTCTGCAAATACAGCATTCAAGCTCTCTTCTGTAACGTCGTAAGAAAGATTGCCTACATAAATGGACATACTTTGTCTCCAAAATCGTAAGAGTGTAGAGATTTAGACTTCGGAGAAATGTCTGTAAATACCACAAGGAAAAAGCCTGTCAATACTAAAAACAAACGCGGTCTGCCGAATTAATTCTCACCTCCTAGTATGGCACAGCAATTACCAATCAGGTAATGATTTGCAACAAATGTTTTAAATTATTTCTAAAACTACACGATTATTCAAAGGTTGGAGTGGACGAGCGTTGGGAGGGAACCTCTGACTAAATTGATCTATTTGTGCGCGAGAGGCTTCGATAGGCGTTTCCATGACGCACCAGAGGACGTTTTCTGAACAGGGTGGGGTTGTCAGAGAGCCGGAATAAACTAAAAATGTCTGTTGTGCTGGTAAAAATTGGGAAGCATCAATATTTATATCCTCGATTCTTTGTTCTACTCCTTGCTGTTGAGGTATGGCATCCCAGATGATTTGCAGTGTGGGGTTAAAATTTCCTGTTTGTAAGAAAACAGCCATCACCGCTAGATTGCCGTTTTGACTACGATGAACTAAATGCAGTTCCATATCATATATTTTGCCGTTCAGTCGGTGTTCACTGAAGTGATGAAAGTGGAACTGAAGCAACTCAAAGTTTTGCTGTCCATACTTGAGGTAACTTCCAGGTTGATAGTTGACTTGAATAGTTTTGCCGTTATTTATCAGGTGTAATGCTGTTGGCTGATAATTGATGCTCAACAAGTCCTGACTAATGGCATTTTTCACATCTGCAATCTGTAAGTCAATGGGTGTTTGTTGTTTTCCTATTTGACAAAGCTGAAAGTCAGGGGAAAGTTCACCCCAGTGTTCTGGCCCAGCTTTACCAATATATCCCCAGCTTACCGATGTCGCTCTCGCTGGGGAGGTGACACAGTTGGAGAATGAGGTTCCTAAGATACTCATACCCAACAATTTTAGTAGTTGCCTTCTCGGCACAGCGTTACTCATTTGATGGTGAGGGAAACTTACTATATTTTATACTAGGCGCTGCAAACGGCTGAGCCGTTCTGCATAGCTTCTCATCACATTCAGCGCAAACATCGGTGTTTCTTGCACAGCAAATAAAAACCTTTTCTCGTCTATATATGCTAGTTGACAATCAGTTTTAGCGATCGCTGTATAACTCCTTTTCGCTACTCCTACTAGTACTCCAGTACCAAATATTCCCCCGGCTTCGATTGTTTCTACAACCTTTTCATTGATCAACAAATCTACTGTGCCTTCGACGATCCCGTACATGTAATCGCCTGGCCGTCCTTCTTCAAAGATGACTTGTCCGGCTGAGAATACTTGAGGATTGGGTTGCTTTTGAAAGATAGCAAGCGTAAGTACAGGATTTAACATTAGCAATAACCTAGATTTTTTGTTTTTAGCTCCAGTCTTTGCACAGGCAACCTAGAGCAGAAAAAATTATACAATAGGAATCCAGTCTGATTATTGAATTTATTTACTTAGGCAGGAACAGGCAATAGTCAATATCAAGTAGGTTATTTTATGGCTTTAGCTTCAAAAGCGCCACATTACTCAGTGTTGAGGCAGTTAGAGGCTATTTTCCATGATAAATCAATCATCTCGAAATATGCGCCTAATACCACCCATAGTAAATTGATCTAAAATGTGGCAGTAGTTAACCACATAGGCACAGAGATAAAAGAAGAATTTTACTGCACAAGTTTAGTCTTGCTACGCTACTACAGTAATTTTATTTTTACTTTATAAATAAACTCTTATGAGTATGAATTAAAGTTCAGTATTTATGACGTGTTAACTTTAATAAGTATCAAATAAAAAGTTTTGTGGCAATTTGGCAGTTTTAAAGTTTTAAACACTGTTATTTTTTATATATGCAAGGAGTGTAGCAGAAGTTAGCCTAATCTAACGGTCAGGTTAATTTCTGCGCCTTTACTAACAGATATTGGGTGATAGATAATAGGTAACAGGGAATAGGTTCAAAACCTGTTTTATGTCATGGTTTGATGATGAATCTATGTTCTAATTTATCTAATTAAAACTTAGTTTTCCCACTCCCCAGTCCCCTTACTGCGGATCGCAGCGAATCTCAATCATCAAGCCATCGGGGTCGTAGAAGTATACACCTCTACCAGTAGGACGAGTGACAGGGCCATGAGCGATCGCAATCTCATTTTCCTGTAATACTGCCAGCGCCAGATCAAATAAACGAGGATCAATATCAAACGCTAAATGGTATGCTCTAGTAAAACTCTGCTCAGGGTCTGGATTTGGCGGTGTTAAATCAGGTGTCCAAAATAAATCAAGAATTGTCCCGTCGGGAGTGACAAAGTTGGCTACTTTACCTGCTGTGACCAGTTCCACTAAAGTCGCTGGTACTTCATCACCTGTGAGTTCATGTAATCCTAAAATAGTACCGTAAAAATGCCTGGAAGCCTGCATATCTTTAACATTGAGGGCTATGTGATGCACTCTACGCAGATGACCCGGTATCAGCACACTGTTCAGGGAACGGGGGGTAGTTACCATAGCAGCAGAAATTTCCCTACAAAGATGGAAGTCTAAGTCTATTTTTAGATTTTATGATCCATGATAAAAAACAATCATGGCTTTTGATTATTCTTTAGACTTCAAGAATATCGATTTTCGTCAACATCCTGAACTGTATCGTGTTGGTAAAGGCGAACAGGGTGTACTTTTAGTTGAGCCATATAAATCAGAGATTCTTCCTTATTGGCGCTTCAAAACTCCTGAGATTGCCAGAGAATCAAGTCAAAAAATCTACGAAATTTTTATTGATTCTTTAGAGCAGGATGATTTTATTGGTGCAGATATGGCGCGGAAATTTCTGCAAATGGGCTACACGCGATCGCGCCGTTATGCTAATCATAAAAGTGGCAGAAAATATCAGCATACAAATGATTCTCATGAGAAAAAAGAGATTCTGCCCTACGATGTAGACCCTATTAAAGCCGAGTCAGCAGCTATATTTAAAACTAAGTGGATAGAAGCCAAAACCAATGATAAATATCTGCAATTGTTAGCCAAGCATAAGCAGATGTACGAAAAAGATTAGAAGATACTGTCTGTTAAATATTTATTAACATACAGAATTTATAGTTACTAAAAATATAGTCAAATATTTTTAGCTTGGTAAGGTCTAAACCTTACTGGGCTAACTACAAGCCTCTCTACTGAGTTTCTATCAAAGATAGAATCCCCAACTGCCTTTCTTAATATATTTAGAGAACCATTTAAGTCTGCTGAATATATCTTCCCAGACTTAGACCGAAATAAACCTCTCTTGATTCTTTTACCTAAATATTGCTCATGCTTTTTGATAGGTTCAAAATCTAGAAAGCTGCATTTTGAAGTGTAGCTCTCCTCGTCGGTCTGCACCTTAATTGCTATAAGTTTAGCTTTATATTCTATTTGCTGAATAAATCTAGCATGAGGAATATTGGTAAAATTTTGATTGGTTTTACTTCCCAAGTTAATGTTCTGCTTCCAATGCTCATTTTTACCTATAATCAAATGCGTTCACCTTGATGAGGTACATTCATCTAGCCTCTAACCCCTAGTCTAAGCGCCTCTGTTCCTTTGCAAAGTGTACTGCACTCAACTGAAAAAAGCTGTAAGTAGGCTGGCAATGCCCACCTTAAACCCCTATACCCATTCTTAACAGACAATCTTACTGCGTAAGTCCTGAGTTTATCTATTCATGCGAACCTACATATAAAACCAGAGATGGACGCAGATAAACATAAATGAATTTAATAATTATTTATGTTTATTTGTTACTTCGGAGGCTAACTTATGAGCATGACTGCGATATTACAGAGGGTGTAGCCCTGTAGTTTGTTGATAGACCTTAAATTTGTTCGTCTATAGTCTTTTATTATATTTGTAGTTGAAAATTTCTCATTAAAATTAGGGCTTACGCATAAAAGCGAAAAATTAGGAGATTTGGCAAGGAAACTGGGGTATAGGACTGTATGTATTCAAATTCTGACACTTTTATCCCCTTGCACCCTGCCAACTTAGAGAATGTCGTTGTGTAAGTCTTAAAAGTTCCAGAAATTACCAAGAAACTGGGTCTAAAGCACCGTCCTTCAAGGACGGCTTTGATTGTGTTATAATATTTGCGTAGGAGTTTTCCACGTAAAATGATTGTTTTAGAGTTTAAAGTTAAAGGGAAAACAACTCAATATGCAGCCATTAATGAGGCGATTAGAACTTGTCAATTTGTTCGCAACAAAGCTATTCGTTTTTGGATGGATAACCGAGGTGTAGGGCAGAAAGACTTATATCGTCTTAGCAAGGTTCTCAGACATGAGTTTTCCTTTGTGAAAGCTTTGAACTCTAGTGCTTGCCAAGCTTCTATCGAACGGGCTTATAGTTCTATTGCTCGTTTTTACGACAACTGTAAGAAAAGTAGAGACGCGATAACCCTTGTCTGTACAGGCAAGAAAGGCTATCCACAGTTTAAGAAAAACAACCGTTCAGTTGAATATAAAACCTCTGGATGGTCACTTTCACCAAACAGAAAGCAAATTACTTTTACTGACAAAAAAGGTATTGGCAAACTCAATCTAAAGGGAACGTGGGATTTAAACTTCTACCAATTGGAGCAGATAAAACGAGTTAGGTTAGTCCGTCGCGCCGATGGGTATTATGTTCAATTCCTGATGAGCGCA
>DATNQO010000318.1:0-27788 GCA_036704005.1 Leptolyngbyaceae cyanobacterium
ATTTTGACCTCTGGAACGGGGGATAAAGCCTGTCGCCCAGATGTAAGTCGCAGTAAGGGAGGACGCAAGAAATCCACTACTGCGCTTTCTGTTGGGCAGGAAGCCTACACGCTCTCCGTCAGGTCAGTGTAGGTAGTTCACGGATAGTCAGCATCTGCAACTACAGGTAGCTTATTATTTGTTAATAGATTTTGCATCACCCTCTTGAGAGAATAAAAGGACAGATAAATAGCGCCACTGTACTTTATTGGTCATAAACCCAAAGAATTAAGGTTTTTCAGTAAGGTATTTTGGTAATCTAGCGCAAAATCTTCCTCCTCCTACTTCCTGCTAATACCAGCCAATGCAAAAACTAAAGTGAATTACGATATCGATTGTGTTTATTAACACATCCAAGCAATTTTTTTCAAGCTATAGTAGTCGTAATTATTCGGTTTCTGCCGAAAAGTCTAAACTTGTTCTTGTAGTAACCATAAATGCTGCTACAACGGCGCAAACCCAAAACGCCGTTGTTTTTTCATTGTATATTTATATTGTAGTCGGCGCTCTTATTACGGCTGTCAATGAATAAAGCATTGGATGAAACGCTTTCGCTCAAAGTTGCTGAAACCATCAAAAGTAAGGCCAATAAGCCTTTTGATAATGCTTATAAAGCCGCATTAGCAACACAAGGAGCAACTTATGTCCAAGGGTTTCTAGTGTGTGCAGGTAAGCCATACAAACCTAAAGAACACAGTTGGATTGAGATAGGGGACAGTATAGTCGATCCCACACTACCCCATCTGCATAAGAAACCGGAAGAACTATGGTATTTTGTTGCCCAAAGCTTGAGTGTGAAAAAGCTCAAAGCAGTTATTGAAGAATCACAGGAAGATTATCCTGAAGATGACCCATTACCCATCTACGGTGATGCACCTTATGAATATTATGGCGATGTCATGTTGGGTGGTCAAGAATACCTAGATGCCTATCAAGCCGCAGAGACAAAGTGTAAAGAACTCCAAGCAATTCAATCGCAAAATAATTAAAGCACTACAGGTTGACAGATGCTAGAGTAATGTACCTCACCCATATTAAAGCTTACCAAACCGGAGGATAGATAATATGTCAAATAACAATCAAGGTAAAGGAAGTTGTCTGTGTGGAGCAGCTCGTATTTCTGTCAAGAATATGAGTAAAAATATAGGTGGATGCCACTGTCAAATGTGTAGAAGATGGGGAGGTGGCCCTTTGTTAGTAGTTGACTGCGGTAGCGATGTTTCGTTTGCAGAGGAAGAAAACATCACTGTATTTAATTCATCCCAATGGGCGGAACGTGGCTTTTGCAATCAATGCGGCACTCATTTATTTTATAAATTGAAAGCAAACAATCAATACTTTATTCCTGTGGGATTATTTGAAGAACCTCAAGATTTTGTTTTTGATCATCAAATATTTATTGATGAAAAACCTGCCTATTATTGCTTTTCTAATGAAACACAAAACCTGACTGGAGCAGAGGTTTTTGCTCAGTTTGCTCCACCAACAGTTTGATGCTAACTAAAAAAAATGGTCAGGTTATGAGCGGGAGTAGATTTCCCAGAATTAGCTCAATAATGTGACTTAATTGACAACTAAGATGGATCTGCTAGCGTTTTACCGTTGCTATAATTAACTACCTGTACCTGGAGTAGTGGGGCTAGGTGTAGGTGTAGGTGTAGTTGGACTAGGTGTAGGTGTGGTAGGGCTAGGTGTGGGGGACTGTTGAGCAATTAAATCTTGAGGTTGATTAATGAGTGAAGATTTAACAGAAATTATTCCACTCAAACCTGCTCCTAAAAGTACTGCGATCGCAGCATAAGCTATGCTTTTCATAAGCTACCCTTTTTGGGATAATGTTCACCTAATTGTGAGCAACTACCCAAAAGACAATATATAACTTAAGTTAGAAGCATTTGTTTCTATTTTTCCCCCAAAAGGGAGATGTCATAATTTTAATTCCTATATAATCACACCCATCAGCCTAATTAGATTTACCATCGCTCCCAAAATACTCTCGATAACTACAAATTTTGTCGCCACGCACATCAAAAGACACAGCTACACGATTTTTATAAGGTTTTCCTAATAATAGCCCCTCATCTCGAAACTCAAAGACTACCGTTGTTTCATTGCTAGTAACCCGGTCTAGGGATGTTAGTTTGAGTCCAGGTTGGAAAGACTCAGAAACATATGTAAAAAATTCCTGGGCGCGTTCTTTACCTACATTCAACCCATGAAATTTACCCACGGGAAACCAGAAAGTAAAGTCATCTGTCAACATATCAAGAAATTTTTGCCATTCTCCCGTTGCTAGACCTTGAGTAAAATATGCAAAACCTTGATGAGCAACTTTTAGGGTGTTCTCTGAATTTTGTGTCATCGGCGGTTAATTTAATCTCAATCTATTTTCTAGTATGACTACAATTAACTTTTAAAACCTCACAACCACTTTGCCGCAATTGCCACCACTGAGCAAATATTCTACTGCTGTCGGAATCGATTCTATGCCGTGGAACTCTCTAGAGTCAATGCTAACCTGGAGTTTGCCATTGTAAAAAAGATTTAATAGGCGATCGCGTGCTTCTGGGATATATTCTTGATAGTGCGGCATGAGGAAACCTCTCACAGAAGCGGCTTTCCACATGAGTTGGTGATAAATTCGTGCTTGAGTGACCAATTCTACATTTTTCCCATATTCGGAAATGTGACCGATACTAACTAAACGTCCGCGAATAGCTAAATTATCAACGCAGGTATCAAAAACCTGTTTACCCACACATTCAAAAATTAAATTAATTCCTTTGGGGTATTCTTGTTTGAGGACTTGAGCCAGATTTTCTGTACGATAGTTAATGATGCGATCGCAACCTAATTCCTGCAATAACCCCGCCTTCTCCTGAGAACTACAAGTCCCCACAACATGATTTCCGGCTAACTTAGCCAACTGCACCGCAATATGACCAGTCCCCCCGGCTGCGGCTGTCACCAAAACCACCTCATCACATTTCATCTCCCCCGCTTGTTCCAACGCCACCAAAGCCGACACACCAGTAGGCATTAAAGTTAACACCTCTGGCGTAGCTTCCCGCACCTTCACCCCCAAATTCGCATCAATAACTTGATATTCTCGATAACCGCCACCACGTACCGTAGTAACAACAGCATCACCTATTTCAAAATCCTTAACATCTGCACCCTTATCCACAACAATTCCCACAGCTTCCACCCCCAAATCAAAAGGAGGATTTAAGCTAAAATAAGGAACCTCACCACGACAAAGCAAAGTATCAAACCCGCCATTAATACCAGCAAACTTGTTTTCAATTAAAATTTGACCAGCCGCAAGTTGAGGAATAGAAACCTCCACAACCTCCACAGCCGACTTAAAATTCCCACCAAATTGCTTAACTATTAATTTCCTAAAACTTTCCCTTCTCATCCCAAAAAACTCTCCGCGTACCTCCGCGCTAACCTCTGCGTCCCTCCGCGTTTATAAAATATTCAACTTGACAAAGCCTTATCCCACTCTAACTGATGAGCTAAACCGTACTTAATAAAATCCTCCTCCCTAGCTTTATCACTCTTACCAAAAACACCTAAACTATAAGGATTATCCTGCATACGCTGTGCAACTTGTTCCTGCTCAAATTTCATCACATCCTCTCTAGGTTGATCAGGTTTAAAAAAGTCCACAACCAAGACAGTCCTATCATAATTAGTGTAATTATGTGGACAATGCGGATAACTATGATCCAAAATCAAAAATTCTCCTTCATGCCAAAAAAGCTTGTCATAGCAGATTTTCATCGCCACATCACCCTGCGGCACAATTAACCCCAAATAACCCCGATTCATGTGAGGATTATAGTTGACATGAAGCTTAATATCTAAACCAGGGTGAAATGTCCCATAATAAACATTTCTAATGATATTCTCATCATTATTTACCCTTTCTATTACCTTACCCAAATGAGGAAAATATTTATTTCTTAAAGCAAGTGCCTTCTCTGAAGCCTCTGCCGTACCATAATCTGGATATTCTATTTGATACAATTTAATATATTCTTCAATAAATAAACCTTGAAACAAAATTCCAAACGCACTATATTTAGAATCACCCTTAGTTTTTATTGTCTTACTTTTAGGCCCTAAAACATCATAAGTAAACTTCAATTCCTCCTGGGATGCCTGCTTAACAAAGCCCGTGAACTCATCTCTAATCACCTGCCAACTATCTTGTAAACTTTTAAGAAAAGGAAACTCTTGGGGATTTAGATGATACTCATTAAAACTTGCCATTGTGTCTCCTCCTGAAGATAATTGCATAAAAAACTGTTACATACTAAAAAAAATTGCTTTAACTTCCAGTACGATGTGTAAAAGTTTGTAGTAAGGACTTTAGTCCTCATTGTATTCTGTTAGGGTTAGAGCCGCTTACTACGAACAATCACAAAAAATTCACATTTCGTAACCTACTTAAACCCATCCCCACTGACTTACTTAAAAGCAACTTCTATACTCATTTTAGTGTGAGGTCTACTATGACTGAACCTCCAGCGTTAGATAAAATTATCAAAAATGTGCGGGTAGTTCGTCCCCATGATGATGCTGTTGAACTACTTGACTTAGGCATTAAAGATGAAAAATTTGCTCAGATTGCTCCTAATATTAGCCCAGATCAAGGCAGAGAAATCATTGATGGCAAAAACTTCCTAGCTTTTCCTGGGGTTGTGGACGCGCATATGCACATCGGTATTTATCAACCCCTAGATCAAGATGCAGTCACAGAAAGCAAAGCTGCTGCAATGGGGGGAGTAACAACTAGTCTCAACTACATTCGTACAGGACAATATTATCTCAATAAAGGTGGTTCCTACCGCGATTTTTTCCCCGAAGTCTTAGCTTTATCCGCAGGTAATTTCTTTGTAGATTACAGTTATCACATCGCACCTATAGCTAGTCAACATATCGAAGAAATACCCCTATTGTTTAGTGAATATGGGATAACTTCCTTTAAAATCTTCATGTTTTACGGCGGCTATGGTTTGCATGGTTTATCAGACCAGCAAAACCTCTTCTTAATGATAAATAAAGAAGAACGTTACGACTTTGCCCACTTTGAGTTTATCATGCGCGGCATAACTCGCTTGATGGCAGAACATCCAGAGGCGCGAGATTATATTAGCTTGAGTTTGCATTGCGAAGTTGCAGAAATTCTCAACGCCTATACAAAAATTGTGCAGAATGATTATAGTTTAACTGGACTACAAGCCTACAGTGCAGCTCGTCCCCCCCATTCAGAAGGGTTAGCAATTGCTATTGCTTCCTATTTGGCACATGAAACTAACTGTGTAAATATCAATTTATTACACCTAAGTTCGCGTAAAGCAATAGAAGCAGCTTTGACGATGCAAACTGCTTTTCCTCATATCAATTTCCGGCGAGAAGTTACCGTTGGACACTTACTATTAGATGTTGATACACCTAATAGTATTTGGGCAAAAGTTAACCCACCTATCCGTCCCCGTGCTGATGTGGAATACTTATGGCAAGCTGTACTAAACCATCAAGTAGATTGGATAGTTAGTGACCATGCTTGCTGTTCTGCGGAACAAAAAAGAAGTGCAAAAGACCCGAATAATATTTGGTTAGCAAAGTCTGGTTTTGGTGGAACTGAATATTTACTTTCTGGCGTATTAAGTGAAGGTAGCAAACGGGGAATGTCCTATAGTCACATGGCTAAGTTGCTATCTTGGAACCCATCACGGCGCTTTGGTTTGTTAACAAAAGGAGATATTGCTATTGGTTACGATGCTGATTTAGTGTTAGTAGACCCCCATGAAAGTTTTGTGGTAAGTGCGGCTGAGTCAGAGTCACAGCAAGGTTACACTCCTTTTGAGGGGATGGAGTTAACAGGAAGGGTAAAGAGTACGTTTTTACGGGGTAATTTGATTTATCACAATGGTCAGGTTGTGGGTTCGCCAAATGGACGTTATATAAAAAGATGTTAAAGAATGTCTACAAAATCTAGTTATATAAAATTTCTTTTTTACTTTCTAAGGCTTTTTCCAAACCGTAATACTTTTACGTAGAGATTCTTTTCCAAATCGCCCCATTTGTTGACTGCTATTACCCTTACGTTGAGGTAACACATATATTTTTTCTGGGATAAAACCAATCATCTCTGCTAACTCAGTGCAAAGCATATCAACAGGTATAATTTCCCCACCATACCGTACATTGTCGTTGACAAAAGCAACGTAAGCACCTTTTTTACAAGTTCTAAATATCTCAGCAAATAGAAAAGTTAGTTCATAAAAATAACCTTCTACCATAGACAGTATACCTGGGTTATTAATTTCTCCACGTTCCTGTCTGACTTTCAAAGCAGAATTTACTTCTTGAAAAACATTGTTTTCATTAATAACTTTGCAAATGAATTTAAAGTGATCAATTCGACCTATATCTCCATAAATCTGTTCTAGCTTACTTAACTTAGAGCGACTCTCAACAGTACAACATAGCTGATTTTGTCGTAGTTGACGAATTTCCGACTCATCTGTGCCTAAATAAGCAAGTTCTAAAGCATAAGTTCTTGTGTAATCATATCTATTGCAATAAGGTGGAGAAGTTATTACACCTGAGAATTGTTCACTTTCATATTTTGGTAAATTTTCTAGAACACTACCATTGACAATATCCTGAAAGCTTTTGCTTTGTAAACTGTATTGCAGTGATTTTATATCAAACAAAACTTTGTTAAATATTCGTAATAAAGCCTCTTTAACAGTTGCTATTTTTCCTTTATCAAATTGTTTAGTATGTATTTTACCTTGAGCCATTTTTGCTTGGTTTCTCAGTTTAACTTTATGAGAGCGATAATCCCATCTGAGATATTGACCATCTTTTCTAGTGTAGCTAACTTCTTCTAAAATACTAGTTATTAATAATTGATATAAGATTTTTGTTTTTTTTGATACTTTTTGAGTATGAATCCAATTTGAGAAGAACATTAAGTCATTTTCTATTTCTTGAGAAAACGCATCTTTCGTGATGTTTATATGAGGAAATCTATACTCTGTTTCATTAGGTTTAGTTTCGCTAAGTTGCTCGAAGAGATTTGTTAACTCGTCGATATCGTAGTCTTCAAGATAAGATTTAGCTGTCCACATTAAATGGCATAAAGGAAGTATCTCAAAACCTAAAGCATTAATTCCTAAAGTTTTGCATACAAGTAAAGTTGTACCAGAACCACAAAAAGGATCAAGTATTGTATCGCTCTGTTGAATGCCAAATTTTTGTATTAAACTTGCAACTAGTTTAGATGAAAATCCTTCTTTATATCGCATCCAAGCATGAGCAATTTCTCCTTTATTACCCTGGTAACTTACTAACTTGCGATTAAAATCTTCAGTTTCCTCCAAAATATCTGCATATCGGTTTTCTAAATGAACTCTAGCTGAATCATTACAAACTTGTTCATTAGAAAAATTTATGATTTTCAAGTTAGAACTAATTTTTTCGTCAATATTAATTGGGAGATTCAGTTATTGTACTTTTTTTTTGGAGTCTGACTAGAATCAATACTCTGAATATTATTATTGGTTTCGATATCGATATCTATAAATTTAAGTACATCAGCAGCAAAGCTATATCTAGATTCTTCGCTAGTCACAATTTGGGTTAAGTTATAAACATGATTAACAGATTCATCATTTTGTAAGCGCCGATGAACCTCATCAGTGATACAGCTAGCCAAGAGTATCGTAACTACGCTAGGATTTATTCTTCTGGCTGCTTCAAAGCTTTTTTTGGCTGCACCATATCTCTCTAAAGCTCGTGCTGTATCTTTTCCACCTTTTACCTCAATAACTGCTACTGCTTCACCAGAAGAATTTAATAAAGATAAGTCAGGTTCGCTAGAAAAAAGAATACTAGTTTGATTATTCAGACGCACACCTGAGAGTAAATCTACTTTATCAACTAAATATTCTAAATATTCAGCATCTAACCTTGAAGAACCATCTTTGAGAATTGCAGCAACAATATATTCTCCCTCAAGTAGAGAGCGAATAAGGATTCTTCTTGTTAATAATTCTGCTTCTTCTCCAATTTTGTTTAACCAAGCACCATTAATTTGTGCGCCAGCAGAAGCATACATTAATGCCTGCATATCAATCTGACTATACTCATTAGTGCTTTCAATAATGAGGCTTGAATGAGAATTATAGAGTTGGCAGAGAACTAATGCTCTGTCTTGGGATAACTTTCCCTTTCCTTGTTCTATAGAATCAATGTTTGAAAAGGCTAATTTTTTAGCGGCTTTCTGTGGAAGAACTGCAACACTACGATAGTAAGCAGAAAGTTTGGGCTGTTCTTGAAGCACTCTAGGGTGGGCAAACACAGCAATTTTAGGAATACTGCTCTGCTCCAAAATACTCCAAGCAGTTTCAGAAATTCCCCAATTGTGTCTAAATTCCCAGTTAAAGTTATTTGACAGTTCTATTAAGTTTTCGATTTCAGTTAAAAAGCTATTGAAACCCAATTCGTATAACTTTCGATAAAAAAAGGTAGCTCGTAATTTATAATCTATTTGAAGAGCTTCCTTTAAGATTTCTTTATCCATATAAATTATGTATTATTGAGTGGCTCTAAGTTAGAGGCGGTATTATTAACTGTAAAATTTTATAGAGTTTATTAGTCTAATAACTCTATTTATAATAGAATTTTTCTAGCAGTTGCCTCTGGACATTACCTTGCAGAAGTATAGCAAAATTGATTTACTTCTTATGTTTTATTATGAGATTAATTTGCCTTTGCATAAGATAAAACTGTGCTTACTTTCGATAAATCTCTATCTACTCGGATGAAGAATAAACAGCCATCATCTGTTCTGTGCCAAGGAGAGGTGGTAAAACTAGGGACATAACCGAAATAATCTTTGACAAATCGATAATCACCTATATCACAGTATCCAGCAAGGCAATAACCTTCTTCGTTATAACATTGTATTTCTGGATGTTGACCATCATAATGAGGTAAAATACCCAATAACCAAGTTCCTCCACCGTTTGCATCTTTTCTAAATATTTTCTTTTTTGCTACCTCAAATTGCACTGTATCCGTTTTTCCCCAAGGTAGTAATTTACTATTCAACGCTGGAATAAATTCATGTAACCTAGCGTCTGGATGATTATCAGAAGCATCTTGATATTGAGCAATACCGTTTTCCATCCAGAGAATTTCTACTTCATCATCTAATACTTGCCATTCACCTAACTTGACTCCGGCGGGAATAAAAGAATAGCAATGTTTGGTAAGTTGCCATTCACCAATTTGGATTTTGCCTTTGAGGATAAAAAGCTCTAAATCTGTTGTAAATATGCCGGATGGTGCTTTAAATTGAGGGGGTAAAATAACTCTTGATGTAGAAGCACCGCAGTCATGCCAAGTTAGTAATCTACGGCTTCCAGTTGCTACGTGATTTGGCATTCCTGGGATGCGCCAACCTTGTTCCTCTGGTATAGTATTTGTGTCAAAGTATTGATATTGACGAGGTATATATTCAGAAGAAATTGCGGTACGCCTACCTGATAAATTCATGCGTCCTCTACCATCTCCGCCCCAATCTTCTTTTACACAAGGTATATCTAAATTGTATTGATCCATAATATTTGTTGTGAGTAAAAATAAGTTATCTCTGTGTCTCTGTGCCTCTGTGGTGAAATTAAACACAGAGACACAAAGGCACAGAGGAGTTTTTAATTAAGTAAGTCTACGTTTAATTTCTGCGGCTAAATCTGCTAATGCTACTTCGATTTGTTCGCCTGATTGTAAATCTTTGAGTGATGATTTTTGGGCCGCTGCTTCATCTGCACCAATAATTACACAGAATCTAATTCCTTGTTTATCTGCGGCTTGAAATTGCTTTCCTAACTGGCGTTTTTCAAAGTTGGTAATTACATTAATACCCGCTTGTCGTAACTGTTGCGATACTTTTAAATAAGTCGGCATTAAGTCTTCCTGCATATTCACCACTACTACTTGGGCTGGTGTTGCTGGTAAGGTGTTTAAAATGCCTGCTTTGAGTAAGCGGCTAATTAAGCGAGTTAAGCCTATGGAAATGCCAACTCCAGGCATTTTTTCACCTAAAAACATTCCTACTAATTCTTCATATCTGCCGCCAGAACAGATGCTACCTAACGCTTCGTGTCCGATGAGTGTTGTTTCGTAAACTGTGCCTGTGTAGTAGTTTAAACCACGAGCGATCGCTAAATCAATACAATACCGTTTATCATTAACTCCAAGATTCCTTACACCTGTAATTACTGTCTCTAATTCAGTCACACCCAGGGTAAATTGCTCGGCTTCTGGGAGATTCTGCGAAAGATGTTTAAGTTTATCTAATACATCATCAACGCTACCATCAATTTTGATGAAGTCGATAATTTTTTGTGTTTGTTCTTCAGATATACCTTCTTTTTCTAACTGCTGTTTGACTTTCGCCTCACCAATTTTATCTAAATCATCAATGATACTAATACAAGTTTTAATTTGAGTTTCACTAATTCCTAATGATTGAAAGAAACCTGTGAGGATTTTCCGGTTATTAATACGAATTACAAAGTCACCAATATTAATGGCTTCAAAGATTTCGGTAATAATTGCCGGCATTTGAGCATCATAAAGCAAGCTGAGTTCCTTCCGCCCAACTACATCTATATCACACTGGCGAAATTGGCGAAAACGCCCATCCTTTGCTCGTTCCCCTCGGAAAACTACGTCCATTTGATAACGCGCAAAGGGAAAGGTTAATTCATTGAGGTGACGGGCAATATACGCGGCTAAAGGAACAGTTTGGTCAAACTTTAAAGCTCTAGCTTCTGAACCTGTTTCACCTGATTTATCTTTTTCTGCTTGGCGATTTGGTGGTAAAATAGGGTCGATACCATAAATAATATTGTCGCCTTGATTACCTTTAGCTTGTAATACTTCTAACCTTTCAACGGCGGGAGTTTCAATAGGTGTAAATCCATAGCTTTCATAAACTCTACGGATGGTATCTAGTAAATATAATTCTAGGCGTTTTTCGCTAGGCAGAAATTCGGGAAATCCGCTAGGGGTTGAGAAGTTAATTTTGTCGTTTTTTGCCATGCGTCTACCTTGTTTACTCAGCGTTTTAAATAATAATCAATTATTCGCTGCTATTTCATTTTGACAGCAAATTGTGCGTCCACTGGGTGAACGCACTCTAGAAATTTTGGAATATGGGGAATTATTATTTTATCCGTTTTTCTTGAATTAGAGTACGTTGGTATATTTGATGGTCTTTAAACCAGTGCCAAGTTCTGGCACGATGGTTATTATCTGGGCTAATTTGAATCATTTCATACAAATACATTCCTGGGGCTGACTTGTAAGAAAACCACAAGATAACGGTGGAATCGTCTATTTCCCAGGCTTTGCCGAGAATGCGATCGCTATCAAACCACAGTGTTTTATCCCTGTATGTTCCCGGAAACTGATGTTCTTCTTTTTTACCATCAGCCCAGGTATAGCGATTTACTTGGTAGTAGGGATAAGGGCCATCTGCGGGAAATTGACAGCTTAAATGGGATTCATGCTGGTCAATAATTTTCCCAGAGGTATCAATTAAGGTATATGTACCCACCCATTCGCCTTCATGACGGGCTAGGACGGGCATTTCTTCACGGATGTTAGACATGGTGCTGATCCTAATGACTCTATGAAATTCAAGAAAAAAATCAAATAGCCAGCGTCCGAGTTGGATAGAAGCAATGGCGATCGCCAGTTAAAAAGCATTTCCCCCTTTTTAAGGCTACGGTGTACACACATCTCTATGTTGAGCCAAACAGATCATTTGATCCCCCTAAATCCCCCTTATTAAGGGGGACTTTGAGAGCTTCCCCTCTTTTTTAAGGGGGGTTAGGGGGGGATCAAAACGCCGTGGGACAAGTTTATATGACTTGTGTTTACACCGTAGCTGTTTAAGGGGGGTGATCAATACAATCTAAGGTATAGTGATTAGACTCTTGTGCATACCCTAGCTTATTAATAACAGTTAGGGGGAGCAAAACAGAGAACTATGTATGAAGAACAACCTTAACATTAATGACTGCCATTTACCTTACAATCCACATCTTGTAGCAAGAGCCAAAGAACTTCGCAAAAACATGACCCCAGCCGAGAAAAAGCTGTGGTGTGGATATTTGAAGAATTTTAAATTTCGGGTTTTAAGACAAAGACCCATTAATCATTTCATTGTTGATTTTTACTGTTCTACTTTACAACTAGTAATTGAAATTGATGGTGATAGCCATTTTACAGACGAAGGTCAAGAATATGACATAGAGAGAACACATATTTTAGAGGGCTACGGTTTAAAAATTATTAGGTTTACAAATAGCCAAGTTTTAAATGAGTTTGATAGTGTGTGTGAGGAGATACAGCGTTTGATCCCCCCTAACTCCCCTTAAAAAGGCTACAGTGTACATACAAGTCATATAAACTTGTCCCACGGCGTTTGATCCCCCCTAACCCCCCTTATTAAGGGGGGGACAAGAATCAAAGTCCCCCTTATTAAGGGGGATTTAGGGGGATCTAAAAGTATTTGATACATCATGAAGGAATTTTCAAACATCTTCTTAGCTGTTTGATGTATTTTTGAGAAAATCCTGCGCTTTTTGGCAAGCAAACTCAAATTCTTGTTGACTGCTGGCTTCTAGGTTGAGTTCTCGGCCATCAGGGGCTTTGACCACCATCTTAATTGGTTTATTGCCGAAGCGATCGCCCAAAAATTTAAACAGGGTCTTGATATTAGCGGCGTTAACTTGTGCATTCAACAAACCCAACAAAAAGCCGCCTAAAGCCTTGGTATTTTTCGGTGCATTTTCCACAGCGACTAAATCTGCATCTACTACCCCATCAACTTCTTTTAACTGGGGTAGCAAATTTTGTACTTCTGCCTGCAATTCTTCATCATCTAAATCCAGTTCAGTGAGAGCGATCGTCACCTGAATCTGAGATGTTGTCACCATATAAGTTTAAATATAACTAGAATCTCTTGAAACGATTGTATCGGTTATTTGGGAAACTTAGTTAATATCCGAGGGTTTCGGGGAAAGAATGAGTTACGGTTAGTAGATATTCTGGGTGCGATCGCACTTACTCATGTATGAGTAATTTTGAGACTAGCGACTATAGAGATTTTCGCTTGTGTGTATTGTGGTTTTGACCTCTCTCCTTGTAGGAGAGAGGCTTTGAGTCTTACGCCCCTTCCCTCTCTTTGCTACGCAACGCTAGTGCGAACGAGACGCTACGCGAATGTAGGGAAGGGGTTGGGGGTTAGGTCTGTATTAGACTCAACTGCAAACGACCATATTACCCAATCATCTTCAAGAAGCGGGTGAAGTAGTCGGGGAAGGTTTTGGCTGTACAGCCGGGGTCTTGTATAATAATGCCTGGGGTTTTTAAGCCTGTAACGGAAAATGCCATTGCCATACGATGGTCGTGATAGGTTTCTATAGCGGCTGGGGTAATAGGGCCGGGTTCGATTCGCATACCATCGGCAAATTCTTCGACTTTGACTCCTAAGCGTTGTAATTCGGTGACAACGGCGCGGATGCGTTCGGTTTCTTTGTAGCGGATATGCTCTACATTACGAATGGTAACAGGTGAACTTGCATAGGGTGCGATCGCTCCCAAGGTTTGCACCAAATCCGACATATCATTCATATCAATGTCGATACCTTGCAATTGTTCTGGGCCTATGACTTCGGTATAATCTGCACCTTCAATAATCTGACAACCCATCTGTTCTAAAACATTTAGCCACAGGATATCACCCTGACAAGATTCTTTTGTTAAATAGTTCACCCGCACTCGTCCACCAGTGACGGCGGCGGCGGCGAAAAAGTAGGACGCATTGGACGCATCGGGTTCTATGGTATAGTTGCGTCCTTGGTAACGCTGACCTGATTTGATGTGAAATAAATTGTCGTCGGTTTGGGTCACTTCTACACCAAAATCAGCCATGAGGCGACAAGTCATTTTCACATAAGACTGGGAAACCATTGTCCCCTCAACCTGAATAGTTGTATCTTGTTGGGCATAGGGTGCAATCATCAACAATGCTGATAATTGCTGACTGGTTTGGTTAGCTTTTAAACGAACATGACCGCCAGCAAATTGCTGACCGTAGATAGTGTAGGGCATAAAACCGGGATTGCCCTCAAAATTAATGGCAATTCCACTGTTTTGTAGCACAGTTACCAAGTCACCCATCGGACGTTCTCGCATCCGAGGAACCCCATCTAGGCGATATTCACCTTTACCTAATGCTACTAGCGCAGTGATAAATCTGGCTGCCGTACCTGCTAAACCCACAAACAAATCTGCCTGTTGCGCGGGAATTTCGCCTCCCTTACCGGACACTTGAATTTGCGCCAATGCTGGATTTAAGGTAATGGGAATACCTAACTGCTCTACACATTTAGCGAAATACTCGCTGTCTTCACTAAACAGGGCATTTTCTAAAGTAGAATCACCTTGAGCCAAAGCAGCAACAAGCAAAGCTCGATTAGTAATACTTTTAGAGCCAGGAATATTTACTGTGGCATCCACAGGGCGATTCAAAGCGGGGATGGCAATGGTATCCACAAAAACCTCTATGTGGGTGGTCAGCTACAACTTTATATATGTTCCCATATCATGAATGCTGGTTGACCAGTCATATTTTTTGCTGTTATGTAAAAAAAGTATAAGATTCAGTTGACAGTTGAAAAGCCAAAGACTTCTTCGTTTCCCCACTCCCCCACTTCCCACTCCCTTGATCCCAGGGATACCAATCCAAGATAGGATGGACGTTGATTTACGTGTTGTTTTACATAATGCTTATGAAGCGCTATTGGTCACGTCTGCTTGCCCTCGTTCTAGTTGTAGCTATTGGTTTAGTAGGCTGTGGTAGCCCTGATAGCTTAACAGGTGATTATCGTCAAGATACTTTGGCTGTCGTTAATACCTTGAGACAAGCCTTAGAGTTAACAGAAGATTCACCAGACAAAGCTGCAATTCAAGCAGAAGCTCGGCAAAAAATTAATGATTTTTCTGCTCGCTATCAACGGGTTAACTCTGTTTCTGGTCTTAGCTCCTTTACCACTATGCGGACAGCTCTTAACTCTTTAGCTGGACACTACAGTTCTTACCCAAACCGACCTGTACCACAAAAGCTTAAGAGTCGTTTGGAGCAGGAATTTAAACAGGTAGAAAACGCATTAAAGCGAGGTGGTTAATACCAATTCAAAATTCAAAATACCTTGGGGTCAGCTAAAGCTACAAAATTCAAAATTCAGAAATTCAGATATGCTCTGGGTTTCAAGGATAGCTATTCACTACCCTAGTATGTATGATTCTTGTGGGGACGCACTGATGTGCGTCCTTAACCGTTTACTACTCAAAATATTTACAATATTTATAGTCAAAAAGCTAACAAATATCTCGTTAGTAGGATGTTGTTGCTTCAGGATGTATTAATAATTTGACAAAGTAAAAGATTTATTTACACAAATATAGATTTCAGCATTCATGTTGGGAATCCTTATTTTTGATGTACAAAATTTGATAAATATTCATCCTAATTAACTAAATTAGGTGGATGGTTGCCTTATCTCTTCTATGTCCAGTATTTCTACGCGTCCCTTAAACAGTGTGAGACTAAGTTCACTTCGCCAACATTTAGTTACAGCTATTTTTAGTAGTAGCTTTTTGATTCCCTATTTTGCCATACAGCCAGTTCAGGCACAGGTGGCAGAATTTTGTCAGTTATCACTAGCAGCAGCACAAACAAAAGAAAATTTCCGCTTATCAGCGCTCAAAGGTAATCAAAACGCGCGAAAACGCTATCAAGAATTAATTAAGAAACACGCTCAGGAACTACAAAAATGTCGCAGTCGCACATGGCCGAATATCCAAGCTATTTGGTTACGTTTATATCCCTGCGATATGAAAGCAGGTGCAATCGATGAAATTATGGATCGTATGGTCAATCGTGGCTATAACCATATTTATCTAGAAGTATTTTATGATGGGCGGGTTTTGTTACCTGCATCTGCTAACCCGACAGTTTGGCCTTCTGTAATTCGTCAAAAAGGTGCGGAAAAGGTTGATTTATTGAGTAAGGCTATTCAGAAAGGGCGGCAACGTGGTTTAAAGGTATATGGTTGGTTGTATACTACGAATTTCGGTTATAACTATGCTTTGCGGCGAGATAGGGAAGGTGCGATCGCTCGCAATGGTAAAGGACAAACTAGCTTATATGTTAGCGATAATCGCTCTCAAGTCTTCATCGACCCCTACAATGAGCAAGCCAAACGCGACTACTATCGCATGGTACAGGAAATAGTGCGCCGTCGTCCTGATGGTTTGTTATTCGATTATGTGCGCTATCCCCGACAAGCTGGTACAGATTCTCTTGCTACTACTGTTGCAGATTTGTGGATTTATACTGAAGCTACACAAGTAGCATTATTTCGTCGCGCCCAAAATAACAAGGGGTTGGAGATGATTCGCCGCTTTTTAACTAAAGGCTACATCACCGCAGGCGATATTACTGATGTTGATAAACTTTACCCTCAAGAGGGTGAACCGATGTGGCAAGGTCGCATCGTCCCACCACAGCAAAAGACCTTACTTTCAGCTACAGTTAGACAACCAATATTACAGATGGATTTGTGGCTATTGGCGGTTGCCCATTCGATGCAAGGTATTGTAGATTTTGTATCTTTAGCTACCCACCCAGCCAAACAAGCCAGGATTCCTTCTGGGGTTGTGTTCTTTCCTGAAGGAAACCAAACTGTGGGACAAGGTTATGATTCACGCTTACAGCCTTGGGACAGGTTTCCTAGTTCCTTACAATGGCATCCCATGTCTTACGCTACCTGCGGTAATGTCACTTGTATTGTACAGCAAGTGCAACGAGTTTTAAGTACGGCTAAACCAGGGACACAGGTAATTCCCGCCTTGGCTGGGAATTGGGGCGAGTCGGTGAGTAATCGTCCGCCATTAGAAGCACAAATGCGGGCATTGCGTCCTTTTGGTAATAAAATCAAAGGTGTCAGCCATTTTGCTTATTCGTGGCAATATCCAGAACATGATGGCGATCGCAAGTTTTGCCGCAATTAATAATTAGTAATTTAAGTTTTGGGCGTTGAGCCTGTGAAAAGTCAGGGATGATAAAGTTATTAATATTAAAAATAAGCGTAATATCAAGTCCACCTAATCCTTACGATATGGTTGCTCTAGTCGGTAATAGGTAATAGCAAATTGGTAATTGTATTGTTTTTAGCATTACCCATTACCCATTACCCATTATCAACCCCCACGATATGATAAGTGTTTAATCGGACATCTCAAATTGAAGATTTTATTAAGAAGTTTACATTATCTGGAGTTAGTGATAAATACTTAAACTGAACCAGCGAATGACCAGATGCTTCAACCCTCAAGGAGAAAAACATGGCACAAAAGATTATTTACGGAACAGTTAATGAAGATGGCAGCAAGCAAAGTGGAGAAGGATTTGAAGTTAAAGCAGTAGATGTCGGCAACTATTTAATTACTGTATCAGAGCCTTTTGCTAGTTCTCCTAGCGTAGTAGCAACCTTAAAAGATTGGGGCGCTGATAATCAAATCATAGTGAAAGACATAACTAATCAGCAATTCCAAATTGCTATTTGGGATTTAGGGATTAAGCAACAATCAGGCTCCACTGCTACAGAAATAGCAGTTACTAAGGAAAAATCAGCTTTTAATTTTATTGCGATTGGTGAAGCTGGTTAAACAAAATTAAGCGGGCGCTCTGTTAGGTTTTTTCTTTTAAGTTAACAGAGCGGTCTAACTATTCTCATGTATTTAATCGTCTTACTTCTTTGTACTAACTCAAAGTGAAATGTTGTAAAATAGGTAAAAACTCAACTATCACAGTTTACTAATGAGTTCACATCCATTGTTGAAAGTTGATATTTCTCAACTCAGCGTAGCAGAACGTATTCAACTAGCTGAAGATTTATGGGACAGTATCTCTGGACAAGAAGAGGAAGTTCCTTTGAGTGAAGCGCAACAACAAGAATTAGATCGGAGATTAGCAAATTATCAGCAAAACCCAGCAAATGGTTCTACTTGGGAAGAGGTTAAAAATCGGTTAGGCTTCTTCAGATGAACTATAACCTGATAATCCAACCAGAAGCAGAATATGATATTCAGGATGCTTTTGAGTGGTACGAATCACAAAATCCTGGTTTAGGTTCTGAGTTTGTCCGTGCTGTTGATGCTTGTCTATCTGGAATTGGGCGTAACCCTCTTGCTTACCAAGTCATCCATGAACAAGTAAGAAGAGCATTAATTCGTAGATTTCCATACACAATTCTCTACATTTTTGAACAAGATACGGTTTTTGTACTTGCTTGCTTTCATGCAAGACGCGATCCAAAACAATGGATGGATAGAATTTAGTACAGATAAATCTGATTTTCACCCCCGCCAATCTGCCAATTGGGTGACTAAAAAATAGCGCACATGATCAACAAATGAAGCCCCCCATTGTCGGGTTCCGTGTCCCATACCGGGGATGACATAACAAGCGCCATCGGGGAATTTTTGAGCGCAAGCACGAGCATCTTTAATATTAACTATGGAATCGTTAGCGCCAATTAAAAAGCGGACTCTTCGATGTGGCTTGACTTGCTCAAGATAGTTCATGGGGTTGCAGTCCCAAGCGTATTCATCTTGGTATTTGAGATTTTTAGTTAATCGTAAAAGCTTAACTACAGGGGTTAAATCAGGCTGTAATCGTTGTAATAGTGTTTCTGCTAAACCACCCAAAGGGGACGCTGCTAACTCAGGTAAAAATGAACGCCCCCAACTTTTAGCGAAGGATGGGAGGTCAGCATGACCAATAGTTCCGAGTAACCTATCCCCTAAACTATTGGCACTAAAAGCGTATGCAGACAGTAACACGCCCATGCTCACCCCAAATAATGCCAGTCGTGGGTCGGTGAGTCCGTAGCGATCGCCACAAAATTCTCTGATTTTGCCAATGTCACGGGCGGTTGTGCGAAACATCGATAAAAATAGGGCTGTATCAAAGGGAATACCCCTGTCTATTAATGGCTTGATTTCGTTCTGGACTAATGTTGTCGAGGTTCGGACTAAGCTACGTTCACCCGCCAATGGTGGATCGAACAAAGCTACAGCAATCCCCATTTCTATTAGTGTTGGGAGTATAAAGGCGTTCCAACCATAGGGCGCACACATCCCTTGCAAACCAACTACTAGCGGTGTATCTTGTCTCGGTCGATGTTTGGGGAGGAACACCGCGACGGGAAAACCACTCAAGCGTTCATCAACGTCGGCTACTCCAGTATAGGGGAAATGTTCATAAAACCAATAGCGATCGCCACTCACACCATTGAAAGTAATCGCATCCGGCCCGGAAATTAGCATATTATTGAACGCAGATAAACGCAGATAAACGCAGATGAATAAGATGTTAGATTATTGGCTATTGCACTACTTGAGTCTTGCCAGGCCATTACTCACAATAATTACAATTTACTTGGTTTCCATCCAGTTGTCACCTGCACGTACATCAACTACTAACGGTACAGTTAATTTAACAGCACCTTCCATGACTGACTTAATTTGTGGCTGCAATTCCTCCCATTCATGAGGAGGAACTTCAAACACTAATTCATCGTGGACTTGTAATAACAGCCGCGCCTGATATTTCTTTAAAACTTGTTGGATTTGCACCATCGCAATTTTGATAATATCAGCACTAGAACCTTGAATTGGGGCATTAGCCGCAGCGCGTAGTAACCCCGCATCGTAAGCGCCGAGATTTTTTAACTTGCTTAAATCAATATCTTTTGGATTGTTGCCTTTGTATTTTTGTAAACTGTTGCTAGTAAAGTTGAAATAACGCCGCCTACCGAGTATAGTTTCTACATAACCTTGAGCGATCGCTTGTTTTTTCATCTCTTCCAAATACTCAAACACTTTAGCATAGCGTTCGTTAAATCTCTTAATAAATTCATTAGCAACATTCTTATCTATTCCCGTTGAACGAGAGAACCTCAAAGAACCCATCCCATAAATTACCCCAAAATTAATAGTCTTGGCTATTCTTCGCTCATCTGGGGTGATATCTTCTTTTTCAAAAACTAATTTAGCGGTGACTGTGTGAATATCTTCATTTTGTTGATATGCTTGCACTAATATTGGTTCTTGACTCAAGTGAGCTAAGATTCTTAACTCAATTTGTGAGTAATCAGCAGCCACCATTAACCAACCTGATTCAGGTAAAAAAGCCTTGCGAATTTGCCGACTAAAGGCTGTCCGAATGGGGATATTTTGTAAATTGGGATTAGAAGAAGATAATCTCCCAGTTGATGTTGCTGTCTGGTTAAAATCTGTATGCACTCGTTGAGTATCTGGACGTACCAACGCAGGTAAAGCATCTACATAAGTAGACTTTAATTTAGATAAGGTACGATACTCAATAATGGCATTAACAAAGCCTGTTTCATCAATTTCTTGCAGTTTCTCTAAAGTCGCCGCATCTGTTGAGTAACCAGTCTGAATTTTCCGCGAATATTTGGTAGATAAGCCTAATTTTTCAAATAAGATATAACTTAATTTCTTGGGAGAACCTAAATTAAATTTCTCCCCGGCTAATTCGGTTGCTTGTTCCTGCAATTTAGCTAAATCTATCTCTAACTTTTGGGAAAGTTCTCCTAAATAAGCTGAATCAATACGGACTCCCGTGTATTCTACCGCCGCTAAAACCTCTTCTAAAGGTTGTTCTACTTCCGTGAGGAGTTTATACAATGCTGGGGTTTTTGCCAGTTCTTCACGCAATTTTCCTACAAGTTGGAATGTAGCATAAACTTGTAAACAACAGTAATTTGCTACAGCAGATATATCAATATCACCGATAGTTTTACCTTTAGGAACTAAATCCACATAGTTTTGAATTGTTAAGCCTAAATAACGCAGAGTCAAGTCACTTAAATTATGGCTAGTATCTGGATTCAACACATAACTAGCCAACATCGGATCAAAGACAACTCCGGTTAAATTAATCCCTTGAACTAGGAAAACTAAGCGGTCAAATTTGGCATTTTGGAAAGTTTTAGGATGATCAGCACTTTCTAAAATTGGACGCAGTGCAGTCAGGACTATATCCTTATCTAAATTATTCCCTTTTGTATGCGCCACAGGAATATAAGCTGTAGCATCTGCTTCTGTTCCCCAGCAACAGCCAATACCGACTAAAGCCGCGTCCCTGGGTTCTAAATCGCTAGTTTCTGTATCCCATGCAACTGGATTTTCTGGGTTAGTATATTGTTTTAATATTTCGACCAACTCGGTGAGTTTGGCTTCAGTATCAATAATACGTGGTTGAATTGGTGCATCAATTTTTTGGGGAATATTTGCAGTATCTTCAGCACTGAAAAACCACAAATCACCATCTTCATCATCATTGTTGACTGGTGGTGTTTCTTCTAGGGTTGGTGCTTCCTCAACTGTGCCACCAAAACGTAGTTTTAATTCGTTGATTTGGGATAAGAAACGATTAAATTCAAGCTTTTCTAAAATAGGAATAAGAATATTTTCATCAAAACCGACTAATTTACAATCTTCTAAGTTAACTTCTAATGGCACTTCTGTAACTATTTTTGCCAAATATTGCGACTTCTTAGCGTCTTCTTCTCCTTCGGCTAATTTTTTCTGCGTCGCGCCTTTGATTTCATTTATAGCTTTGTAAACTTCATCTAGTGAACCATAGGTATTAAGTAACTGAACTGCGGTTTTTTCCCCGATACCTTTAACACCGGGAATATTATCTGATTTATCTCCACACAGGGCTTTATAATCAACAATTTGCGTAGGTAAAATACCGAGTTTTTCTTTAACTTGTTCTGTACTAATTTCCGTGATGCTGTTTGTAGAGCGTTTAAGCGCATCTGGGCTAAAATTTAAGACAGTGATTTCCTTTTCTGGGTCGATGAGTTGAAACAAATCGCGATCGCCAGTTAAAATCTTCACCTTGTACCCAAGGGCGGTAGCTTTCTGCGCCAAAGTCCCCAACACATCGTCCGCTTCATAACCTGGGGCTGTGTAAATTGGGAGGTTGAAGCCTTCCAACAATTCATGCAGATTTTTCAAATCAGGGACAAAATCTTCCGGTGTTCCGGGGCGATCGGCTTTATAGGTATCGTCGGCTTCGTGGCGAAAAGTCGGTAAACCCAAATCGAATGCGATCGCCATTGCTTGCGGCTGTTGCGTCGCCATCACTTCCAATAAACATTTGATAAAGCCGAAGCATACACTGGTAGGAATACCCGTTTTAGTACGCAAACCACCATCCCGTCCCTTAGCAAAAGCAAAGTAGGAACGGAAGGCCAGAGAATGTCCATCTACGAGGATGAACGTAGGGCGTGTTGTAGTGATAGAAGTTTCAGACATTCTCTTATTGTAGCTAGAACTGGGTACTGGGGATTAGGGACTGGGGATTGGGGAGATGAGGGAGTAGGGGGAGATGGGGGAGATGAGGGAGTGGGAAGAACTATGGACTATGGACTAATGACCAATTACCAATTACCAATGACCAATTACCAATGACCAATTACCAATGACCAATTACCAATGACCAATTACCAAAGCTATGATTGTCGAGATTCGACTGTGGTAGAGAATGTATGTTGATGTTGCGTAAGTATAACTTTATTATTCCCGCTAGTGTAACTATTGCTTTATTGCTGAGTGGTTGTGCTGGAGATAAAACCACTCAATGTCAGCGATTGATTCAGGTAGTGAATGCGGGAAATACTCTGATTGAACAAAATAAGGGAAAGCAAGTAACCACCAGCTTGCAACTATCTAAAGACTTAGAAGCAATAACTGTTTCTTTGCGGGAACTCAATTTAAGCGATCCCAATCTCAAGGATATGCAAAGCCGATTTATCAAGGTTTTCCAGAATCTTAGTCAAGCGATCGCCAAGGCGAGTAAAGCGCTGAGTACAGGTAAAGCTGTTGAAGCATCATCAACTGGTAGAGAGAAAGTCCGCAAAGCTAGAGCCGAAATTGAAACTGTCCTCACAAATGCTGCTAAAACTACGGGCAAAGAATCAGATAAGTTAGTAGTAGAACTAAACAAGTACTGCAATCAACCTTAATCATCTTTGTCCAATCTTCATCAATTAACCTGGCTTTTACATAAATAATATGTAGGTAATTTTACAATTATTAATAACTTCTCATCATTGATAAGTTTTCTCGCTATACTATTAGCATCTTAGTTGCTTCTTGAAATAGATATCGTAGGCGATGCACTCCCCACCCTACAAATACTCGCTATACTATGATTGGTCGATAATAGTTCTTTTCTTTGGACAAAATTAAATGCTCATTATCTATTTACTGAAAATGATTTAAGTAGAGACACTTAATTAAATATAAGTTTGTAGTAAGGACTTTAGTCCTTGCAAACCCAGCAATAGAGAGATAAATCGCTTACTACGAACAACAACTCATTTTATATTTAATTATGTCTACCTACTTAGAACTTGATTTAAATTTCAATTCTACATAGAGCTTACTTTCTCGATAAATAGATTGTTAATAATAAACTGGAAATTAAATTATTTATAATTTTTGAGAGAAAACAGCTATGCAGGCACAATTATTAGCCAGATTGATTCAGGTCTTAGGTAGAAATATGAGATGGATGACTTGGAATTTATTTCTGGCTTTTATCCCACTGGGTTTGAGTGTTTGGTTATTTCGCAACGGACGCGGACGCTCTTGGCTGTGGTGGTTAGGGTTTATAGTTTTCTATGCTTTCTTACCAAATGCACCTTATTTATTAACAGATGTAATTCATTTGATACACGACATCCGCACAGTCCAATCTGTTTGGATAATAACTTTAGTATTAATTCCTCTTTATCTGCTAGTTATTCTGGGTGGATTTGAGGCTTATGTAATATCTTTAATTAATTTAGGATATTATTTGCACCGCATTGATAAAAGCCAATGGATTTTAACGGTTGAATTAATTACTCATGCTCTTTGCGCCATTGGTATTTATTGGGGGAGATTCTTACGTTTTAATAGTTGGGATTTTATTACTCAGCCAGATACGATAATTACCAGAGGTGTAGAGGAACTTCTTGGAAAACAGCCCTTATTAATTATTGCCATTACCTTTATTATTCTTGTAATTTTACACTCACTCATGAAACGAGTAACTTTAGGTTTCGTGGCACAACGCAACAATAAAGCAGTGTAATTTGAATTGGTATAAGATTAGGACTTACGCACCGATATTGCAATCAAGAACTAAATGGGGGATATTGAATCTCTAGTTCTTGATAGCCTGTCTGCTCATCAACAGTTCTTTGGAAGCGAAACTCTTCAGTAGCACCAATTACTATTTCCGCAGTTGTGTAAATAACACATCCATTATCAAGATGACCGGAAGAGGCAGGGGGGAAGGGAGCAGGGAGCAGGGGGAGCAAGCCCTTTCTCCCTGCGTGGAGCGGAGCGGAACACGGGTACAAGCCCCGCCCTTCCAGGGCGCTTGAGCGGGGCGGAGTACAAGCTCCGTCTCGGTTTTCCCCCTTGCTCCCTGCCCCCTGCCCCTTTTCCTCTTGCTGACCACCAATAGTTTGACCTTGCTGATTAGCAATTGCGATATGTAGATGTAAGCCTTGATTCGCTATTGTTCCATTCAAAGAGAGAATTTCAAATTTATCTCTCAAGACTGTACTCATATCTTGATTAGCAAAGCGAATTGTTGCTTGTTTTAAACTACCAATTCCACTTAATATAAATCCTGCTTGAATATTTTTTTCTATGGCAAAGTTTTTGAGGTTTTGTTTTAAATCATCATTAGGTTTGAGCCTAATTGCAAATATTTTCATACATTTTTAAGTATTAATTTAATAATTGGTGTATTTTTTCTGTAAAAGCTGACATATAGCAGGGGACAGGCGATAGGTTCAAAACCCGTTTACTAAGTAGGTAGACATAATTAAATATAAAATGAGTTGTTGTTCGTAGTAAGCGATTTATCGCTCTATTGCTGGGTTTGAAAGGACTAAAGTCCTTACTACAAACTTATATTTAATTAAGTGTCTCTACTTATAAAGATTTTGTGATTCCTCGGTATCCTAACCTATGTGGCTACTACTATATTTATCAGGACTTACGCAACTGGCACTTGGGGTAGGGTGCGTCAGACGTGAAAAATCCTTGAATGTGTACGACATTATTGGGGCTGACGCACCCTACAGTTAGTTTGATTATGACGCTTGCGTAAGTCCTATTTATTACAACATTACGGCAAATGACTAATAACCAAGTTTACTCAAATGGTGAGTCATGAGCGATAGTTACGGTGGACATAAAGTCGCCTTGTTTACCACCTTTTAAAGCATCAAAAGTTCCTTTGATTGTGCCGGCAATGGGAACAGCAACTAGAGTTCCTAATAAACCTGCGATTTCATAGCCCATCAAAATGGCTACAAAAATCCAGATAGGGTTAAGTCCAATAAAGTTACCCAGTAACCTGGGGCTTAATAGATTATCTTTAATTTGCTGGACGATAATTGCGGCTATGGCAAGTTGAACTGCTAACCACCAGTCTTGTAGAAGTACGAGCAATGTCACTAAGCCAATACCTAAAGTCGCCCCGATAAAGGGGATGAGTTGAGAAATACCGATGAGTATGGCGAATAACAGGGCAAACGGTACTCTGAGTACGAGGAATATGGGGGTAAGAGCGATAATCATGAACAGCCCCAGTAATAGCTGGCTGAGGAAGAAGTTTTGAAAGTTGAGTTGCAAGGATGTTGTGAAGGGATGTCTAATTTGCGCTGGCAATAAATTAATTAAACCATTCCAGACGCGATCGCCATACACAAGCATATAAAATGCCAGCACCACCACTAACACAAAGTTAAGCAACCCCGAAATTACTGTTCCCGCTAACCCCACTGCACCAGAAGCCAATTGTTGCACTACACTTTGGATACTAGCGTTAATTTGATTGCTCACCACCCGCAAATCAAGCGGTAAACGTCGCTGCTTCGCTATTTTCTCAATCAACTCTAGGTTAGCTTGACTAGCAGTTAACCAATCAGGAATTTTATTTAAAAGTTGAATAGTTTGGTCGATAAGTAGTGGGACTAAAGTTACTCCCAAAATGCTAAATAAAGTTAAAGTAACCAGCAGAACGATAATCACAGCCTGAGTTCGCGTTATCCTAGCACGTTCAAAGAACTTTACCGGATAATTCAGCAAAAAAGCCAAAATTGCCGCCATACTCAAAATCGTAATGGGGTTTTGAAAATAGCGAAAGAGTACGGACAATAACCAGACATTCAGAGCGACAATAGGGCCGCTCAGACCATAAATCAGTAAACGTTGCAGGGATGATGAACGGCGCATCTGATGTAATCGACTTTCGCTACTCTGAGAGAATACTTGTATAAGTAATCATCATGATAAATAGATTTACAAAGAAGTGTATCAATCTAACTGGAGAATAGGGGTTAGAGATTAGTGGTTAGAGGCTAGAAAAGGGTTATATTTACCAAAATTTATGTAATATATAGGACTCAGACTTGAGTTTTGAAAGATACGTAGGCCGATGCACTGCCCACCAAAGCCATGATATGGTGGGCAATGCCCACCCTACAGATACTACTGAGATTTTTTCAGAAATCAAATCGGATTCCTATATGACATGATTTCTTAGCTAAAAAAGGTGTAGGAGAGTTAGGGAAAAATCGATATCAAATTTATTGTGTAATTTATTACATAAACATTTAGTTGGATAACAAGGAAACAATTGACAATGGACAAAACCATAGCCGACCTTCGCAAAGACTACACCTTAGAGGGTCTGAGCGAAACTGAAATTGACCCCAATCCTTTTATACAATTCAAAAAATGGTTTGAGCAGGCATTGGCGGCTCAACTTCCAGAGCCTAATGCTATGACTATTGCCACAACCACGCCAGATGGTACGCCTTCGGCCAGAATGGTGCTGTTAAAAGACTTTGATGAGCGGGGTTTTGTCTTTTTCACTAACTATAACAGCCGCAAGGGTCAAGAACTAGCCCAAAATCCCCAAGCAGCTATAGTTTTCTGGTGGGCAGAACTAGAACGCCAAGTCAGAATTTTAGGCAGTGTGGAGAAGGTTTCAGAAAGTGAATCAGATTACTATTTTGAAAGCCGCCCTGCTAAAAGCCGTCTGGGTGCATGGGCATCTAATCAAAGTGAAATCATCACAAGCCGAGAGGTTTTAGAGCAACGGATGCAGGAATTGCAAAGTAAGTATGAAAATCAGGAGATTCCCAGACCTCCGCATTGGGGAGGCTTGCGAGTGATCCCGACAGAAATTGAGTTTTGGCAAGGACGCTCTAGCCGCCTACACGATCGCTTGCTTTATACTCTAGATGATGGTAGCTGGAAAATTCAGCGACTATCACCTTAAGAGGGGGATGAGGGAGATGAGGGAGATGAGGGAGTGGGGGAGTGCTCACAAGTGTAGGTTTTTAATATAGCAGTGAGTAAGGACTATAAAACTAACGAGAAAATCATTGTTTCATCCACCCCTACACCTCTACACCCCTACACCCTTACACCCCAAACCAAGGTTTTTGGAACACCAATAAAAA
>DATNQO010000319.1:0-10228 GCA_036704005.1 Leptolyngbyaceae cyanobacterium
GGAAAATCTCAACTATCCCCTTCCCTAACTTCGCTTGCGCTCAGTATCGGTCAAGGGATGTTTCGCTTTTCCCCCGCAATTCCTCTCAACACTGACCTGAGTACAGGTGAGCGTGTGAGCCTCCTTGCGGGAATAGGTGAATTTGTGCAAAAATCAAATAGCAATCCTATAGTCTAATACTTTCCTAGTATTCACTAAGTCTACCGTTCTCTACGGAAATCTATTCAAATACGTATCATTACGTAAAAATATATATTTAACTATTACAAAACTTTGCTACTAACTACTGCTAAAAATAGGAGTTTGCCGACAAGCAGAGTTTTCTTTTGACTAAAAATTTAAGATTTTTAACATGATTGTTCGCTGTTGCTCAGTATTTTAGATGTAGCAGATCCATCTGAGAAACAAAGTAGTGTTACACACTAGGCAGTTTCCTTGGCGGTTTGGATTTTTTTATGTTTTCATAACTATGAACATCATCATGAGAAACTGACTGGAACAAGTGCTGAGGGTTGAGGGTTGAGTCAAAATACTAGTTCTTAGCCTAAGCACCCTTTTTCACTTGTGCTAGTTGATAATGGCGAGACCTGAGACAAACTTAGGAAATGCCAAAATTCTCAGTCATAGATAAAAAACTATACACCAAGGAATGGCATACTAAACCAGATCCAAAAACAGTCAACCCTTCTCTACGAGACGCTCCGCGTAGCTTGCTTCCACGGAGTGGTACGGCTTCTCAAGAGCAAAGACGCGGCGCGAATGCTCAGGGTAAACTGTCAACTGACAAAGTGATTGTAAATTAATTTTCTAACCCAGTTAACCTAAAATTTCTAGCTAAGGTAATTTAAAGTGACTTCCCGCAATGATGAAATTCAAAAACTGATTGGAGATATTGACAATTTGCTTAACAGCAATGGCAAGCGCCTGTCTAAGCTTTTGTCTAGTCAGGCGCAAGAGCCAAAAGATGTTTTAGAAAGAGTTCGCAATTTTTTGGTAAGTCTCCAAGAAAGTGAAACTTTAGAGCATGAACCAAACCGTAATTCGCTTTTGCTCACCAAGTTTATTGGTCAAGGTAAGAATCAGCCTTCACCAGAAAACAATCAACCCCAAGAAGATAATAATTCTTTATTCCAACAATTTAAAATTGAATTATCAGAATTAATCCAGCCGTTGCAAGCGGAAATTACCGCTTTGTTGCAAGAGCGAACAGTTCTAGCACAAGAAATTAGACAACTAGAACAGAAGCGATTACAAAATTACTCTTTGAGTCAGCAGTTAGCTCACCAAGAGCAGATTATTACTGACTTTTTACAAGTCCTCATGAGTCGCTTAGTGCCAGTAATCAATACCCATCTTACCGAGGGTGGTGTCAATCCTGATACTTATACTAATGGCATGAACGGCAACAGATTGGAGTTACCACCCGCAGCGACTCCAATTTGGGAATCATCGTCACAGGGAGAAAAGCTAAACCAACTAACGCAAGAGTTAGACCAACGCTTATTATCGCTTGATGGTACTGTTAACGTTGTTTTTGAGGCGTTACAACGCAATATTAATACTTATCACGAATCCCTGTCGCAAGCGATCGCCAGAATGCACAGTACGGGATTACAAAGTGAACAGTTGATGACTACGTTCCTCAACAATTGGACACAGTATTTTCAACAATTATCTAATTTTCAGCCGCCTGTTGCCAAAGAAAATACCCCAGCCACAGCCGCACCATCATCACCAACCCCAGCTCATACTATTATCGAGGTTTCCCCAGCAACAGAGTCTAGCACTACGACAGTATCTCCAGAAATAGCTGCTCCGGTTGAAAACCAACAAGCGAATACAGATGAGTTAGATGAAGTATTGCAGCAGCTTGGTGTTGATGCTGCTTTCTCTTTAGACAGTCCTAATAATTTAACTACTTTGCTCCCTAATAGTTGGGAATTGGCTAATGATGAAGTTGATTTAATTTACGCTAGTTTGTTTGGTAATGATAGTTTCACTGATGCCAACCTTGAGGTTAACCCAAATTTAATTACCTCTGATTTACTGGATCTGGATGTTGATGAGCCGCAGTCTATAACTATAAAGAATTCTCTAACAGAGGAAGATACGGCGGCAATTATGCCGGAGGCGTGGTTTGATCAATCGGATGATTTGTTTGATTTTACAGATACTCTAGAATCAGAAACGCCAGTTCTACCACTGCAAGATACAGACTTACCAGCAACATCGTTGTTTTTTGAGCAATCAGATACAAATCTGTTTGATTTCAATGATACGTCAGAACCAGAAACTCAGGTTTCTCTACCATTATCTATTGACTTAACCCTAGAACCAGAAACTCAGGTTTCACCACCATTATCTACTGACTTAACTCTAGAACCGGAAACTCAGGTTTCACCACCACAGTCTATTGAACCAACTCCAGAACTGGAAACCCAGGTTCCGCCGCCACAGTTTATTGAACCAACTTCAGCAACTCAGCCGAGTGCTACGATATCGCCAGTTGCAACTACCGAAATTGTGACTACGCAACCAAATGATACTGATACAGTAGCATCGCTGGTAGAGATAGATTTTACAGAGGAGGAACAGTCATCTGATGTTTCTTTGTTGTTAGCAGATACGGAACAAGTAACTATAACTCTGATTACGCCAAAGCCAGAAGTTTCTACTCCTCATAAGCAACCTGAGCAGTCGTCAGATAATTATATACCCGCTTCACCACAGGAAAATTTACTTTCTTGTGAAGTAACTCAATTGGCGAACCCGCCAGATATCTCTCTCAATGAGGAACAATGGCTACAATTACATCATGATTTGGCTAAATTTGATGAGCAATCATCTGAACCACAACCAATAAATAACTCAGATATTATAAATAGTTTAGTTGAGCCTCAACCAGCGCCACCTGAACAAACAACTACAGAAAAAAATGATGTTGTTACTTCACAGCCAGCCTCTAAATCTTCAATCAACACTGTTTTAACCTTCACTCCTCACACCGAAACAAAAGTAGAACTACCCAATTCTGGTGAAACTAAATCTGTTGTTGCACCAAACGACTCTGTTAATAATAATACTGAGGCTGCATCGCCTAATTCTGATTCGTCGTGGTATTTAGGCATCGATTTGGGAACTACAGGAATTTCTGCTGCTTTGTTAAATCGCGCTAATGGTGTGGTATATCCTATCTTTTGGTCAACAGAAGCACAACCTGGCGCAAATTCATTCCAGCAGTCTTTTAGACTACCAGCAGAAGTTTATTTACCGACTGCTTCTGTAACTCCGACTTCCCCAGATAAAGAGGTGTCCGAGTCGAAGAATCATCTTTATTCAGTGCAGTTGAAGCCGTATTTACAGGTAGCTATTCCCTACAAGAGTGAACAACAAAAATGGGAACCTGTACTACAATTTAACGAATCCTCTGCTGGGCCTTTGGTTTGGGTGGTGCGATCGCTCTCTAAATTACTCTTGACTCTCAAAGCCGACCGCTACAGCACCACTCAAGGCTTAATTGCTACGGCTGTGGGTCTAAATCAACGCAGTTTTCATGGTATTGTTAGTAATATTGCGGGAATTATCTGTAACTGTCCTGCCAGTTGGTCAGAACAATATCGCTTTAATGTGCGGGAAGCTTTACTGACAAGTAAATTAGTCCAACATCCACAACAGGTATTATTTGTAGAAGAGGCGATCGCTAGTCTTCTCAGTTTTATCGATGGTGGCAATGGTGAAGCTGTGAAATTAAGCACACAGCAAGGTTTATCCCCAGCCAAAACTAGCGACCAGTCTTTGGTAGGTAACACCCTGATCATGAATATAGGGGCAACTGCCACAGAAATGGCACTGGTAGATATTCCCGATGATTTATCGCAACTGACCCATAACAATTTCATGCTTCACAGTTTTGCCTACGCTAGCAAAGGACTGGAACAGGATATTATTTGTCAGTTACTTTTATCACCAAAATACCGCAAATCTCGCTGGGAAACCCCAGAAGACAGCCAGAAAATTACCAGTAACCCTTGGCAATGGCAACCTTCTGTCCCTGGTTTAGACAGGATGCAGTGGCAAAGTTTGGGCTTGGAAGGGTTAGAATTGCCCTGCTTGGGTGAACCAGATATTCCCGCCCGGATACGCCTCCAGCAACATTTAGAAAGTTCTCTGCTGGGTCAAGCCGTCCTAGATGCAGCCTTAGCATTAAAGCTGATTTTGCAGCATCAGGAATCTTTTACCCTAGAATTAGCAGACCAAAGATGGACTTTACAGCGTCGGGAATTAGAAAGTCAAGTATTTATCCCCTTTGCTCGTCGCCTGAACCGCGAACTCAACAAACTATTAGTCGCCCGTGGTATCCCCACCGAAGCAATTAATCAAGCCATTCTCACTGGTGGCGTAGCGAATTTGGGGGTTGTTAACCTGTGGCTACGGCAAAAACTCCCCAATGCCAAAATTATCCAAGACTCATACTTGGGAGAAAACGGCGCACCTAACTGTAGTCGCGTAGCTTGTGGTTTAGCTTTACTTCCCCTACATTCCCAAGTATTGGAAGAATCAAGACATCAATACACCGACTACTTCCTGTTTACAGAATTGCTACGACTATTGCCAGATAGGGCATTATCTTTTAACGAAGTGCTGCATTTATTTGAGGAACGCGGTATTAATACCAGTATTTGCCAGCAAAGACTGTTAGCTTTCCTAGAAGGAGAACTCCCCCCTGGCTTCATACCTGCATCGCCTGAGTCTAGCTGGCTGACTGCCAATTCTTTGGGTCATTTTGATTATCGCGCGATCGCAACTGCGCCTCTGTTTGAAAAACAAGGCAATCTCACCTACCGCCCCAATTCCCAACAATTGCAAATACTCCACCGTTATCTTAATGCCATCAAAGCCAGTACTCAGCAGTCATTAGAGGAACCTTATACGGTGAATTTTGTTTCTGTTTAGGGACAGTTGACAGTTGACAGTTGACAGTTGACAGTTGACAGTTGACAGTGAACATCACCAACTCTTAAGAAACACAGGGGTGTAGGGGTGTAAGGGTGTAGGGGTATAGGGGAAGAAAAAGTGTTTCTTCTATATTTTGCGCTTTGCGTTGCTGCGCTGGTGGGAGGCTGATAACTGATAACTGATAACTGATAACTGACAACTGATAACTGACAACTGACAACTGACAACTGATAACTGATATGACTCACCCATTCCCACCCCCACAAATTCAACCTTTTGAACGCCTCAATCCTGCCGATGGTTTACTCATCAATGCTGAACGTTGGAGTAAAGCTCATGAATATCATCGTCAACGGCAAAACACATACTTTCAAAGCTTACACCAACCGGGGATTGTCTGTGGTTTAGGCGTTCGCCCAATTCCTGCACCCCGCCAAACAGGCGCTGAATACCGAGATGGACGCTGGGTACAAATTCAGCCTGGAATTGCTATTGATGTCATGGGAAATTTAGTTGTTGTTTCCCCTCAAGCATATCGTGATGTTGACATTAATTTAGAAGTAGCTAGTTCTGAACCAGTCATGATTTACTTAGTAGTTAGCTATGTAGATCCTGATGAACTGCGGAATAGACAGCAAAGAGATATTGTCCAAGAAACTTATCGAATTGATCAAAAAATCTCTACACCAGAAGCTTCAGAAATCGAAATTTGCCGCATCTGGTTAGAACCAGGACAAACTACAATTAGTCAACCAGCCGATGCGTTTTATCCAGGGTATAACAATATTGATTTACGTTATCGCCGTCACGCACAAGCACGTCCTCAAGCCTTAGTGAGAATAGCTCAAGTTTCTCGCACTGATGATGGTGAATATGCTCGCAATTTCTTCAACCTTGCCTACTTACTTCAATCAGTTGAACCTTTATATTCACACTTGCGCGGTGCTGATGAACCAAGTGAGGTTTCCTTATCAGAAAATATCCAAGAATACGATTTACTCTATCTGACAGGAAAACAGTCACTATCTTTGAATAGTTTTGAGTTTGAATCACTCAAAAATTATTTAAATTTAGGCGGCATATTATTAGTTGATGCGCCAACAGATGCTAACGCTTTAATTGACAGTACCCACGCTTTAGCACAGCAATTAGAAACTCCTTTACGACCATTAACAGAATTACAAAGGAGTCATCCTTTAAGAACTAAACCTTTCCTATTTGCAGCTTTACCTATTATCAATCAACAATTAATTCAATTATTTTTAGGTGGAGGCATAATTTTAGTAGTTGGTGATTTAGCCTCTGCTTGGGGAATAGATAGGGAATTTAATTTACCCAGGTTAACTATTCGCACAGCCCAAGAACTAGGAATTAATATACTCAACTATGCCTGGAAGCGGCGACAATTTCTAGGTTTACAACAAGAGGATAATTCTGGACAGTGGTAGTATTTTTAGGTTGGGCAATACCCACCGTATCACAATAAAGTTCAGTTAAGCCTAGATTAGGTGGCAAAATTGCTTAAAAATCTTAATTTATTGGCGCTTAATCATTTTTATATCCTCACAACTTCCTCAGATTTTTGACTTAACCTTAACATATAGTCAAATAGGGTTCAAAAGCGAGGCTAGAAGGCAATATTTCTTCTGCCTCCTACCTTTTGCCTTTCTTTTTGAGGTGTCATTACCATGCAAAAACGGCTTGGCATTCTTACTAGTGGTGGCGATTGTCCCGGACTCAATGCTGTAATTCGGGCAGTTGTAAACCATGCCTCCCTCACCTATAACTGGCAGGTAGTAGGTATTTCTTACGCAACTAGAGGGCTTTTAGAGAGAAAGGCGATTCCTCTGAGCATACATGGTTTAGACCTTCGTGGTATTGACCCCTTGTTGAATATGGGAGGCACAATTCTGGGTAGCATCAACAAAGGGGATACTCTGGCTCATCTTGACGAAATTATTGCAGGCTATCATGCTTTAGAACTAGATGCTTTGATTGGTATTGGTGGAGATGGTAGTTTAGCAATTCTCAACCAACTGCAAAGCAAAGGAAATTGGCAGTTTGTTGCCATTCCGAAAACAATTGATAATGATGTAGGCAAGACAGAAAAAGTAGTTGGGTTTGATACTGCGGTCAACACCATTGTTGATGCTCTGAATCGTTTGACATTTACTGCTGCTAGTCACGATCGCGTGATGATTGTCGAAGTTATGGGACGCTACGCTGGTCATTTGGCGCTGCACTCTGGCATTGCAGGCGGTGCAGATGTGATTTTGATTCCTGAAATTACCTACACAATTAAAGGTGTGTGCGAGCATTTGGCAGAATTACGCGATCGCTGGGGACGCAGATTTGCAATTATAGTTGTGGCGGAAGGCGCTCAAATAGCAGCCGATTCATCTAACTATCCATCCTGTCAAAAGCCATCCTGTGGTATGGGTCAATATATTGCCGATGAAATTCGCCGTTGCAGTAACAATCAAATTGATATTCGGGTTTCCGTTTTAGGACATATCCAACGAGGTGGTATTCCTTCAGCTTTAGATCGTTTGGTAGCAACATCTTTTGGTAAAGCTGCGGTAGATTTATTGGCTGATGGGCAATCTGCACAGATGGTAGCTTGGCAAAATGGAGAAGTTGTGGCAGTTCCTTTAGAAACAGTCTTGGCTTGCAGTCCATGTCTTGTAGATCCTAATAACTTCTTAGTGCAAACTGCGCGTTCGCTCAGTACTTACATTGGCAACATGACTCCGGTGAGCGTCAAAACACAATTTAATGACACTTTTGGGACTTCCAGAAATTAAATTATTCAATGAGTGAAAGCTGAGAAACTGATTATATTCTTCCTCCCCTGCTTCCCCTGCTCCCCCGAAGTTCGCCCGGAGGGAAACCCTCCTTGCGACTTCTCTTCCTGCTCACCAAAGTGATTGTATATTTTTTTAGTTGGAAGTCCCTTTTAACTCATCCCACGGCTACGAAAACATCCCTTGTTTTTCCGATATGCTTGCTAACGGTAGTGCAAACTTGAGGTAGTGCGTTGGATGGCTTTGCTGACAGTCACGCGACTGCCGTTTCATCGTCAAGGTAGATTTGTCATTGATTTTTTTGCACAGGTTCTAATTGCTGATGCTAATAATTTTTTATCTCGTTTTTCTTTAGTTTCGCAATTTTAGACCTGAACCTTTACCAGCATATCATAATTTTGGTGGGCTACATAATATTAAAATATCAGTTTTACACAATTATGAATTTGGATTGTTGGAATTGATGTCATTCATTCTGTTGTTCTGCACATCTCTCATTAGAGATTCAAAATCACTGTTGTTGTTGCCACCCCTACTGAACAATTTCTTGATTTCATTGATAATTGAACTCATATCCCTAGCTAACCATCTACCAAGGTTACTCACAAAGTTTTTCAACTTTTCAAACATCCCCAATTCAACAGTTAAATATTCATGACCACGGGGATAGACAACTTTACCCTTTTCGGTTTCAAAATATTCTTCTTCTGGCATAAACATTGATTTGAGTGGGCTTTCTTGCCTTGCCATGTCTACTTCTGGGCGTTTATTGCTAAGGAATAAAACATCATATACTTTGTTGTTCCAACTAGCCCAATAATGATTTTGAAAGAACCACCGTTTACCGTTATCACAATTGCGTTTTCTGCCTTGGTAAATAGTATCAGGAGCTTCACTTAAGAAAGGCTTCTTGATTTGTTCAATCGCGACATTTTGAATACCAAAATATTCTTGTGCAACTGTTTGGAAAGCTTCCGCCAATGTCCTACAATCTCCTTCTCTGGTTCCTTTTAACAGAGTTATACCTTGCTTGTAAGTCATTGTGTACTTGAATGATATGTTCTTAAAATTATTTAAGAGTTGGTCAAGGATTTTTTCCTGTGGTAAAGTCTCATCTATCCCTTGAACCAATTCTTTCGCTACTGCATAATTACTCAGAAATGTTTTTTTTGGGTCGGCGGCGCTGTTATTTTCTTGATTTTGGCTAGTTGTCGCCTGTGATGTGCCTTGTTTTTGGATGGTTGTTTGATTAATTTGGTTAACTACGGTAGCTGCAACTTGATCTGCTTGCTGCTCGTATTTGTCGCCTGGTTGTGCGATCGCCAACTTTGCCTGTACAGATGGTATCCTATCAGGATGATGCAGGGCGATTTTCTCCAGATTATGACCAAATCCAGCCCCTTGTTCAACTCGCCTTTGCAGCACATCATTCATCTTGGCTTGTAGTAAGGTCAGTTGTGTCTGTCCCTCTGGGGTGATAGTCCCATGTTTGGCTTGAATGGATAATTTTGTCGCCTCAAGTTGCTGCTGTTGAAACTCTTGATTTTCCGCTTCTGTTTGTGAAAGCGGCGTATTTGTTTGCTGTTGCGTTTTCTGCTTTAATGGCTGCGATTGAAACTGAGCCTCTTCTGACACAGTAGCGGATGAGTCAGCCTTTTTGAGAATTTGCTGCCGTTGTTTCATCGCTAACCTCACAAATTAACAAGGTAATCATGACAATATTATCTCATCCAGCTATGGGTGGGATTGGTTAGACTTTAGTCTAGTTTTTGCCAACTCTACCCCAACCTCATATCTCGCGCCATAGTCGAGTTACCAACTCTGGGGAGGAAGTCGTTAAGTAATATTAATCTCCAGCAGGAATTGCTCTACTACTCTCATAGGAGCAATGACTCCCAGGCCCAACAGAAAGGACATTACCATCTGGAGTATAAACCAACCAATGCTCGTAATCTTGAGAGTAAATTGCAAACACTCTTAGTATCACCTGGTGTTCAAAGGTAAAAACCGCATCACAGGCAGGGGATAATAGTTCAATAGAATGCAACGTTAGATTGTCTAAACGATGAATTACCGTTTCCATCTGATCTCGTTCATCTCCAGAGGCTGCGAGAATTTTTTCATCTTCTTCTACTCGCCATGCACAGTTATAAAGCCATAAGTGCCATTCTCCATGAATTTTTTGATTCTCATCACTAGGTGGTAACGGTTGCCCAAATTCTAATGTGAGAAAGCTACCGAATCCTAGAGAAACACCCCAAGCTTTTTGTCCTAATAACGGATGCAATTTTGCTTGAATTTCCTGATGATTCATATTTGGTAATTTTGTGAACTACCTACACTGACCTGACGGAGAGCGTGTAGGCTTCCTGCCCAACAGAAAGCGCAGTAGTGGATTTCTTGCGTCCTCCCTTACTGCGACTTACATCTGGGCGACAGGCTTTATCCCCCGTTCCAGAGGTCAAAAT
>DATNQO010000320.1:0-19840 GCA_036704005.1 Leptolyngbyaceae cyanobacterium
TTATACTACCTGTCTTTCCGGATCAGGAGCAGTCCGCTTGACCTACTTCGTCTTTTATTTGTGCGCTTTACCGCTATTAGTTATACTACCACAAAAGCCGCCCTTCTAGGGCGGGGCTTTAAACCCAGTTTTTCGGTAAAATGCGAAAGATTTTTCTAGGTCGCAAACAGATAAGGTAATGTGGTTAATACCTATAATCATTTTTTATTCTAGGAACAATACAAAACCTTAATTAATGTAACAGACTGTTAAAGTTAACATCTCCCAGCAGAGGTAAATTTGTTGTAGCTGCCAGATGTTTACCACCGAAGAATCAGATATATCTTGAATTATTTGCAACAGATTTACACAATTTCTATAGTTTTGGTTTGTTGAGAATCATGAATAGATAGCAGAAGAAACCAAAACCGAGTTTTTTTTGCTATCGTGATCCCAAAGGAATTATTAAGTATACAGCGAAGGTGAAAATACGAGTCTTCGGAACTATTTACCTGTGATTGGCAAAATAACAAAAATAAATCCAAAAAAGTCTAATTCTTAAGAGCGAGAGCATTAATAGGGGGTAATACTGATGGTGACAGTATCTCAAAACACTTTTACACAATTATCTAAAGAGAAATCACTAGTTCTCTGGTTTGATGAGGTTGGTATTAAAGATATTGGCTTAGTGGGGGGTAAAAATGCCTCATTAGGGGAAATGATTCAGCAGCTTACACCCAAAGGTGTAAACGTACCGACAGGATTCGCCACAACAGCCTATGCTTATCGTTATTTCATCCAATCGGCTGGGTTAGAAGCCAAGTTGCGGGAATTGTTTGCGGACTTGGATGTGGAAGATATGACAAACCTGCAAGAACGGGGGTTAAAAGCGCGATCGCTCCTCATGCACACCCCATTTCCCCTAGAATTACAAGAAGCGATCGCCACAGCCTACCGCAGCTTATGTGACCAGTACAACCCCGATACAGATGTCGCCGTCCGTTCCAGCGCCACCGCCGAAGACCTCCCTGATGCAAGTTTTGCTGGACAGCAAGAAACCTATCTCAACGTAGTCGGTGTAGATGAAGTATTAACAGCTTGTCATAAATGCTTCGCTTCCCTATTTACAGACCGCGCCATTTCCTATCGTCACACCAAAGGGTTCGACCATTTTAGCGTCGCCTTAGCTGTGGGTGTGCAGAAAATGGTACGTTCTGACCTCGCCACCTCTGGGGTGATGTTTTCCATTGACACAGAGACAGGCTTTAAAGATGCAGCATTAATTACAGCCGCCTATGGTTTAGGTGAAAACGTTGTCCAAGGTGCAGTAAATCCCGATGAATATTATGTTTTTAAACCAACATTAAAAGCAGGGTTTAAACCAATTCTTGATAAAAAATTGGGCAGCAAAGAATTAAGAATGATCTATGATCAAGGCTCCCAATCAACTAAAAATGAACCTGTATCAATCCCAGAACAAAATAAATTTGCCCTCAGTGATGAAGAGATATTACAACTAGCTCATTGGGCTTGTTTAATAGAAGACCATTATTCCCAAGCCCACGGTAGTTATACCCCAATGGATATTGAATGGGCAAAAGATGGGATTACTAACCAACTTTTTGTAGTCCAAGCACGTCCCGAAACCGTCCAGTCGCAGAAGAATGGTAACGTGTTGCGGAGTTATCGGTTAGGACAGGGGACAGGGGACAGGGGACAAATCCCCCTTGTGACTGGACGTGCTATTGGTGAAGCGATTAGTCAAGGGAAAGCAAGGGTAATTTTAGACCCTAAACAAATAGCACAATTCCAAGCTGGGGAAGTTTTGGTGACAGAGAGAACTGACCCCGACTGGGAACCAATTATGAAACGTGCTAGTGCGATTATTACCAATTCTGGTGGTCGTACCTGTCATGCGGCAATTATTGCACGGGAATTGGGTGTGCCGGCGATCGTTGGCTGTGGTAACGCTACACAAGTGTTAACAACTGGTCAAGAGGTGACGGTTTCTTGTGCGGAAGGGGAAGAGGGTAAGGTTTATCCAGGGTTATTACCTTTCGAGGTCAAAGAAGTTCCGCTAGAGAACTTACCCCGCACCCGTACTCAAATCTTGATGAACGTGGGAAATCCCCAAGAAGCCTTTAGTTTATCTGCTATTCCTAACGATGGAGTCGGTTTAGCACGTACAGAGTTTATTATTGCTAATCAAATCCAAGTCCATCCTTTGGCGTTGATACATTATGACAAATTAGAGGATGCAGAAGAAAAGGCCAAAGTCGCAGCAATTACAAAAATGTATGATGATAAACCCCAGTATTTTGTCGATAAATTAGCCCAAGGTGTGGGGAGAATTGCGGCGGCTTTTTATCCTCAACCTGTGATTGTGCGAATGTCAGATTTTAAGAGTAATGAGTATCGCAACCTCGCAGGTGGTTCACAGTTTGAACCCGAAGAGGAGAACCCGATGCTTGGCTGGCGGGGGGCTGCACGTTACTATGATGTGGGTTATAGAGAAGGCTTTGCTTTAGAGTGTCATGCTATCAAGCGGGTAAGGGATGAGATGGGTTTAACTAATGTTATTCCCATGATTCCTTTCTGTCGTACACCAGAGGAAGGACGCTTGGTTTTAGCAGAGATGGCGAAACATGGTTTGCAACAAGGCGTTAATGACTTACAAGTTTATGTCATGTGTGAGTTACCAAGTAATGTCATCTTAGCTGAACAGTTCGCTGAGGTGTTTGACGGCTTTTCCATTGGTTCCAATGACCTAACTCAGTTAACACTGGGGTTGGATAGAGATTCGGCTTTGGTCGCCAGATTATTTGACGAACGTAGCCCGGCTGTGAAACAAATGGTGAAAATGGCGATCGCATCTGCAAAAAAACAGCACCGCAAAATCGGTATTTGCGGACAAGCACCAAGCGATTATCCAGAATTTGCCCAGTTTTTAGTAGAAGAAGGAATTGACTCTATTAGTCTTAATCCCGACTCTGTATTAAAGACAATGCTAGAAATCGCTAAGGTAGAACAACAAATGTCAAGTTAAAACACAATATATTAGCGTCACCAGGCTACTATATTGCATTAATAAACTATACATATCAACAGTATAAGAAATTCATGCAATAAATTAGTCCGGTGACGCTAACAAATTGTCTATAATGACAGTAAGAAACTACATCCTTGCCAAAGCCGCAACTTTGGATAGTTTGTCTTTACCTAAACCTTCCAGTTCTTGCAGATGCAGCCAACCATCTTTAATTAATCCAGCGAAGACGAACAGCAAAGCTGAGTATTGGTAATTATATTTACCTTCAATTTCGTGCCTTCTAGCACTTAAAAAATCATGTAATTGCCAAAGATCGTTCAACTCTTGGAGCGAGCTAACCTCCTGTTGAACTTGTTGTAGTAAAGCCTCAATCTCTCGCTTATAGGCTTGATCAAAGGCAGTCTTGGCTATATTTTTCTCGATATCAGTCCACTCAGCTTCACTCACTTGCATGATCCAATCTAAAATTTGTTATTAATTGGTTAGGATTTTTTACTTAGGATAATTGAGCGCTCCTTTAATTAAGAGCGCTCAGTGCGATGGGCTGCGCCCCGCCGTAGGCGATCGCTTGCTATTTAGTTACTGGAAATTACCTTATTTCCCTAGCGAACCAAGTTCAGCAGTTCTTTGGGAGAGGCTAGCAAGTCAATGGCTACAAAGAAGATTTTACCTTCAGGGTTGATCAGGAACCGCCAAGCCATGTTCATACCTACTGCTGCACCAAACCAAGGAGTCTGAACTTTACCTGTCACTTTCACCTGAGTATAACCATCCTCGGCGGGTTCAGCTACACCGCGTTCTGGAAGCAAATTGAGGTTTTGACACTCTTCGCGGAAGAACCGCAGAATTGCATCTTTGCCAACAATTGGTCTTTGGAAAGGAGGTTGTAAAGCCCCGTCCTCCACGAACAACTTGATCAGTTCATCAAAGTCATTAGCATTCAAGTTGTTCATGTAATTCAACACGGTGGAATTGTTAATCCCCTCGATTTTGACTTGATTGCGCTGGGAAATATCTTTAGGTGCAACAACTGGTTCAGAAATTCTAGTGTAACCGCCTAATTTACCTGCATCATACCCCATGTCTACAACAGAGCTTCTCAGGACGGTAATCTGTTGTCCTTGATCAAGAGTTTTCAATGTTTCTAATACTGCATTAGCATTGGCTGAAAGCTGATAACCAGCAGGAATTGGTGCAACAACGCCTTGCTCCATCCATTCCCCTAGTTGATTCCAAAAGCCTAGTTTGATATTAGCCGACCATGTAGCATAGGTACGACAAATAGGCGTATCTGTATGGTTTGCTAGATCGCACATAACCTGAGTTTGTTGCTCAAAGGTCATTTGCTTGATCTCATTCAGGATTGCTTCTGCAAACTGCATACTGGCTGCTCCTGGTGCAGCCACTGTAACGGTTTTACCCATCTCTAAGAAAGCGAACCATGTCCAAGCCAGTTGATCCTCAGCACTCAGTTGGTTGAATCGTGCAATCAAAGCTGGCACAGCATCAGCCTGTAGTGTGTTAGGAAAAATCCGACGGGCTGAATCGATAGTAATTGCCATACAGAGGGCTACCTTACGAAGTTTTTACCTGAGAAAAGGCGAAGCAAAAGGTTCCTGAAGATACACTTTTGCTCCTGTGTTTAAACTATCACAAAAATTCGTTTAATTTAAATAAAGTTTACATTTTTCTCAGTAATTTGACTCTGTTAACATCTGTGATCCATTAAGAATCTACTCTACAGGAATTCTTCAAAATATAAGCGAGATAGTTAGTTATCAGAATTTAGTTACATTTATTTACAGATGAAGATAAATATTAAGGTTATCTCACGGTTAAATTCCTGTGTGGACTTTATTTTATTCGGCTATTTTGCTTAGATGACAAAGTATGCAACGGAAGCATAACAAGCTATGGTGATATACGGATTTAATTGCTATCCTCTTTATTTATGCTTTCATAATCCTGCAAAGTTGATTGTAACGCCGACAAAACTAATGACTAATGACTAAAAAACTTTATCGAATTGGCTTATTGAGTATCTTCTTGCTGTCCCTGTCCTTACGGTTTTGGGGACTGGGTAGATTCAATACTCTGGTATTCGATGAAATTTACTATGCTAAATTCGGTCAAGATTATCTTAACCATTTACCCTTTTTTGATGGTCATCCACCTTTAGGTAAATATATGATTGCTTTGGGGATGTGGCTGAGTAGCTATATTCCTTTTTGGCAAGAGGGAGTTAATGGGTTGACTGGTGCATTGCGATCGCCTTGGAGTTATCGTTGGATGAATGCCCTATCTGGCTCATTTATTCCCATATTTACTGCTAATATTGCCTATCAAATCAGTTACCGTCCCGGATTTGCTTTACTTGCTGGTTTATTTACGGCTCTTGATGGTCTGTTTCTGGTAGAATCTCGTTACGCACTCATCAATATTTATATTGTCATATTTGGCTTATTAGGGCAATGGTTATTCTTATTAGCATTAGCTAATCAAAGACAAAAACGTAATTTATATCTACTACTAGCTGGCGCGGCTTTTGGTGCTTCAATTGCCACAAAATGGAATGGTTTATTTTATTTAGCAGGAATTTATTCAATTTGGGTTATAGGCTGGATTTGGCAGTTCATTACAGGCAAGAATCAAGTAACGGATGAGCAGCAAGATAATATATCATCTCTACACAAAATCACCCAAATAAACATTAAACAAATTATCCTATTCTTAGGAATTATCCCCACTGTAATTTATAGTTTAATTTGGATTCCTCATTTAAAAATAAATCCCAAATACGGCTTTATCCAAGTTCATCAAGAAATTCTCGGTTTTCACGAACGCCTTGGGGGGAATACTGCACAAGTACATCCTTATTGTGCTGCTTGGTATAAATGGCCGTTGATGACTAGACCAATGGCTTATTATTATCAAACGGCTCAAAGTGTTAATGACCCATTACCTGTATTAGGGCCGCCTTTGCCTAGCGGTGCAGGGAAAGTAATTTATGATGTTCATGCGATGGGCAATCCTTTTTTATGGTGGTTTAGTGTTGCAGCTTTATTATTTTTGCTAGGAATGTTGATAGCAAAAGTGGCAATTCCTTTAGCCAAAAAACAGCCGCTTTCTTTGCCAAAACAACTTTCTGTTGATACTTGGATTGCTTTATATATAGTCTTGAATTATGCCATCAATTTATTACCTTGGACTAGGGTATCGCGCTGCGCGTTTATCTATCATTATATGACGGCTGTAGTGTTTGCGTTTTTAGCGATCGCCTGGTTTGTAGATCAATGTCTCCGTAGTTATCATCGCCCATTGCGGATTGCAGGTGTGACGATTTCCTTTATTATTATTACTGCGTTTATTTTTTGGCTACCTGTCTATTTAGGTTTACCGATTTCTCCTGAAGGGTATCAAGTGCGGATGTGGTTTAGGTCTTGGGTGTAGAATAAAGTTCCCAACTTGTCAAAGGGTTTTGGTAATGGGTAATAGTGAATAGGTAATTGCTTTGTGCCATTACCAATTACCAATTACCAATTACCAATTACCAAGATATGGTCAGTGTTTAAGTGGAAATGATATAAATAGGAATTATGCAGGCTGCAAGCTATCCAAAGCTAAATTCAATTGCAAAACATTGACTCCAGGTTCGCCAAAAATGCCCAGAAAGCGGCTATCAGTATTTTCAGTAATCAAAGTCTCTAACTGTTGGGGTGGGAGTCCGCGCACTTTGGCGATTCGGGAAACTTGCGCTCTGGCGGCTTGTGGGGTAATGTGGGGGTCAAGACTAGAACCAGATGTGTAGACTAAATCAGCAGTTGGTGGGATGGCAGATGTTTGTAAACGATTTAAATCTTCACCTTTGATGCGTTCTATTAATTGGGGATTACTAGGAGCCAAATTACTAGCACCAGAAACCCCTGTTTGTAAAACTAGATTATCATCTTTGTTGGGGTTAGCTGTGCTGTAGGCAGTGGTGCTAGGACGGGAGTTAAAATAGCGATCGCTAGTAAAAGGTTGACCAATTAAAGCAGAACCCAAAACTTGACCCCGACTATCCCTAACTAAACTACCATTTGCCTGATCAGGAAAGACAAACTGCCCAACAGCAATCATCAAAGAAGGATAAATTACAGCAGCAATTACCCAAAGTACAAAAGTAGAACGAATTGCTCTGCTGGCTTCGCGTGCAAAACTCATTAGAATTTCTCCGGTATAAACATCACAAAAAATAGATAAATAGAAACACCCAACGTTGCTATTCCTAAAAGCCCCAAAGCCCAAGCCTGTGTCCGGGAAAACTCATCACCAGTAGCTGCATAAACAACAGGCGCAACCACAAGATTAAAACACATCCCCAAAAATATATATAAAGGCAACCGATACCTACCAAAAACCAAAAACTTACTCATATTTGTATCCTCAAAAAAACTCTGCGTTTCCACACCATACTAAGAAAAAGGCAAAATCACATCAATCAACTTAATCGCAATAAAAGGCGCAACCACACCACCAAGCCCATAGATAAAGATGTTCCTTCTCAATAATTGGTCTGCTGTCAGAGGTCGAAATTTCACACCCCTAAGTGCTAACGGAATCAATACCGGAATGATTAAAGCGTTATAAATCAACGCCGAAATAATGGCAGATTGAGCGCTTTTTAAACCCATAATATTCAGTGCGCCAATACCAGCCGCCCCAAAGATAGTAGGCAAAATCGCAAAATATTTAGCGATATCATTAGCAATCGAAAAAGTTGTCAAAGCACCACGAGTAATCAACAATTGTTTACCAATTGTTACTAAATCAATTAACTTAGTAGGGTCAGAATCCAAATCCACCATATTAGCCGCTTCTTTAGCAGCTTGCGTCCCAGAGTTCATCGCCAAACCTACATTAGCTTGAGCCAGGGCTGGTGCATCATTAGTACCATCGCCAGTCATGGCGACTAACTTACCCTGAGATTGTTCTTGGCGAATGACATCAATCTTGTCTTCTGGTGTGGCTTCGGCAATGAAATCATCAACTCCTGCTTCTTGGGCGATAACTTCCGCCGTAATGCGGTTGTCCCCTGTCAGCATAATGGTTTTCACACCCATGCGTCGCAATTGATCAAACCTTTCTCGCAAACCGGGTTTGACAATATCTTTGAGATAGATCACCCCAAAGATTTGGTCATCTTGACAGACAGCTAAAGGTGTACCTCCTAACCGGGAAACACGCTCATAGGCTGCATCCAGGTCAGGAGGAACCGAACCACCACGAGAACGGACAAAGCCCTTAATCGCATCTACTGCACCCTTGCGGACTTCCTTTCCGTTGGGTAAATTTGTGCCACTCATGCGAGTTTTCGCAGAAAATTCCACACCCTGGGCTTGGCTGAGGTTAAAATCTGCGGTAATTTCATATCTTTCTGCCAGTTTGATAATTGATTTGCCTTCTGGTGTTTCATCAAACACACTGGCAAATTGAGCAACTCTGGCTACATCTTCCACTGTATAGCTATTCACAGGGATAAACTCATCAGCCATACGGTTGCCCAAGGTGATAGTACCTGTTTTATCTAATACTAGACTATTGATATCACCACAGGCTTCTACTGCTCGTCCAGAAGTGGCGATGACGTTAAATTGCGCGACTCTATCCATACCGGCGATACCAATGGCACTCAGCAAACCGCCGATAGTTGTAGGAATCAAAGCTACTAGTAGAGAAATCAGTATAGCTATACTCGCACCTGCGCGTAAACTATTTGCCGCCTCTGTTCCAAACACAGTGCTGATGAAGTTAGCAATGTAGTTGACAAAAGAGGGCATGGTTGCAACTACGATTAAGAAAACCTGCGTTAGTACGGCTAACAATACAGTTAAAGCAATCTCATTGGGCGTTTTAGAACGTTGTGCGCCTTCTACAAGGGAAATCATCCGGTCAATAAAACCCTGACCAGGATCAGCCGTAATACGAATGATTAATTCATCGGAGAGTAAGCGAGTTCCTCCAGTGACAGAACTGGCAATATCTGTACCGGGTTGCTTGAGAACAGGGGCAGATTCGCCTGTAATTGCTGACTCATCCACTGCACCAATACCTTGTATGACTTCTCCATCGGCGGGAATCAGATTATTGGCAACTACTTTGACTAAATCGCCTCGTCGTAGTTGGGTAGAATTGACTTGTTCTATGGAACCACTGGGTAAGACTTTTTGGGCGAGGGTATCAGAACGTGTAGCCCTTAAGGTATCTGCCTGTGCTTTACCGCGTCCTTCGGCTACGGCTTCCGCGAAGTTAGCAAATAAGACTGTAAAAAATAAAATTAGGGCAATCAAGCCATTGAGTAGACGTTGTTGGTTGATATTTGCTTGTACTGTGCCGAATAGATTGGGGTTAAGAGTTACCAGAAAGGTGACAATTGTCCCCATCCAGACAACAAACATCACGGGGTTTTTGACGGCTATTTGGGGATGGAGTTTGACAAATGACTCTTTAATCGCTCTTTGGTAGAGTCCGCGCATATCTGCTTTTGGAGTATGTTTGCGCGAGTCACGAGTTCCATGAGGGAGATGAGATAGCGATCGCATAAAATTAGGTGACAGTTGACAGTTAACAGTTGACTATTTCCCAATCCAAAAAGCTTCACCGATGGGGCCGAATGCTAATACAGGGAAGAATGTCAGTGCGCCAAGGATTAAAATTACCCCTGCGGTTACGCCTGTAAATAGTCCGGTGTCGGTTCGCAATGTTCCAGTTGTCAAGGGGACTGGTTGTTTACGGGATATGCTATCGGCAAGGAATAGTAAGCCGATGATGGGAATATAACGCCCGGCTAGGATACTAAAGGAGGCGCTGAGGTTCCACCATAAGGCGGTGATTGTTGATTGTGCGCCAGATGCGATCGCAATTGGTGATGGTTGACTATCTCCTAGTCCTTCAAATCCTGAACCGTTGTTGGCGGCGGCGGAAGCATATTCATAAATGACTTGGGCGAAGCCGTGAAAGCCTGGGTTACTAATTCCTGCTAACTGTTGGCTAAAAGCGAAGGTGATAGCCGAGGGAATCATGATGGCTATGGGGTGAACTAACAGAATCAGAAAACTTGCTAGCACTACTTCGCGCTTTTCGATTTTGCGTCCGAGAAATTCCGGTGTGCGTCCGACCATTAAACCTGTGACAAATACTGCCAAAATCAGGTATGCGAACAAGTAAGCGGTTCCGGTTCCTTGTCCACCCCAAATAATTTGTAGGAACATATTGGATAGGGTGACAAAACCCCCGTTGGGCATAAATGAGTCATGCAAACTGTTGACAGCACCGCACATGGTGGCGGTTGTACTCACGGCAAATAGTGCAGACTGCGCCCAACCAAACCTGACTTCTTTACCTTCTAGGTTGGGTTGTGTACTCCCCAGTAGGGCGTTTACGGCTGGGTTGCCGTTATATTCACCAATGGCAGTGATGATAATAAAAGCTATATAGATGACACTTACCATGCCATAGACTAACCAAGCTTGTTTGATGTTATTAGCAAATAAGCCGTAGGTGTAAATCAAGGCTGTGGGAATTAACAACATCGCCACAATTTCGATTAAGTTAGAAAACCCGTTGGGATTTTCAAAGGGATGTGCTGAGTTGATGGCGAAAAAGCCGCCGCCGTTTTCTCCTAATTCTTTGATGATTTCGTAATGGGCAACAGGGCCAAGTGCGATCGCCTGACTAATGTTAGAATTTTCTAAAGTGGGTAAAACAACTGGCCCTGCTAATGTTTCTGGTACACCCGCAGCCATGAGTGCTATACCACCCACAATACAAATAGGTAACAAAATCCTGGTGATGGTACGGGTTAAATCTACATAGAAATTACCCAATGCTTTACCTGTCAACCCACGAATAAAGGCAATGGCTACGGCTAACCCTGTGGCGGCTGAGGTAAACATATGATATCCCAGCCCAAACATTTGGCTAGCATAGCTCAAATAGGTTTCTCCTGAATAATGTTGTTGGTCGGTATTAGTAATAAAGGATATAACTGTATGCAGTGCTGTATCCCAAGTTGGTGCGCCTATTTTTGTGGGATTTAGGGGCAACCATGCTTGATTCATAATCAGCAAAAATACCAAGGATGCCATGACGAAGTTACTATACAAAATTGCTCTTGCATACTGCCAACCTGTCATGTTTTCTCTAGTTTGAACACCAATTAAGACGTAAATTAATCGCTCAACTGGATTTAAAATTGGGTCAAGTATGGTGCGTTGTTCTTGATAAACCCGCGCCATGTATCTTCCGAAGAAAGGGGTAATGGCTACTACAATCAGTAGCGTTAAGGCGATTTGTATCCAGCCTTGTAACATTGGTAGTTGTGATTTGTTAAATCGTAATGTTAATTACATAATTGTTTGATTTGCTGGGGAAAACAAGGGATAGATGGATATAGAATTTAGTTAATTTTTGATATACGGTGTTTAGTTGTTAATCTATATCTGTGTTTATATCTTTCTAAACGCTGAGTATTATATGATGAATGGTATATATTTTTTATTACCCCAGTGAGGTAGAGGCAAGAATAAGAGAACGCAGATGCACGCGGATGCACGCAGATAAATTTTTACCTCAGCAGAGTTCAATGCTATCCCGGCAAAGTAAATTACTATCTCAAAAGTCACTTTTGGTAAAAGCCTCTGTCATTTTCGGGCTATTTATCGCTGTATTATCTATGGAGTTGGCTACGCCTACAGAATATGTGTTTGGCTATCTTTATACTGGGGCAATTCTGTTAGCAAATCACTGGTTTGGACGCATAGCAACTTTAGTGACGACATTGATAGCTGTGTTTTTGACAATTCTTAATCTTTGGGTTCCTGGGGATGAGGTGATTAAGTTTTCTACTGTTGCTAGTCGGTTGATCGCTTGTATGTCTTTGATTGTAACAGGAATTTTAAGCGATCGCCTACGTCGTTCTCAAGAGGCGATCGCCCTCACCCGTGCTAAACTGGAATCACAAGCAGAATTAGTTAGACTGCGGGAAGATTTCGCTTCCACTCTCACCCACGACCTGAAAACGCCACTTTTGGGTGCGATTGAAACTCTCAAAGCTTTTCAACAAGAAAAATTTGGGGTGGTATCATCAGCACAGCAGCCAGTGTTAGCAACCATTATCCGCTCTCATCAAACTTCGCTACAACTCCTAGAAACTTTATTAGATATCTATCGCAATGATACAGAAGGTCTACAGTTAGATTTAATTCCTGTGGATTTAACCACCTTAACAGAAGAAGCAGCAAGTACGCTGATTGATTTAGCAGCCAGTCGGCGAGTTCACATATCGTTTAATTATGATAACTCTGATTGGCGGCGATCGCTCTGGGTGAAAGGTGATCCTCTGCAACTGCAACGAGTGTTGTATAATCTGCTAGTTAATGCGATCAATCATTCACGAAGAGGCGATCGCATAGAGGTTGTATTGGAAACTCAAGCTGCTTATCAGGTAGTGAAAATTGCCGATACAGGTGCAGGTATTCAACCAGAAGAGTTTCCCTATTTATTTGAACGATTTTATCAAGGGCATAGTCAACGCCAAGCTAAAGGTTCAGGTTTAGGACTTTATTTATCTCGGCAGATTATCGCCGCGCATAACGGTATAATTTGGGCAGAGAACAGAGTGCCTACTGGTGCAATGTTTGCATTCAAATTGCCTGTTTTACCCTTTGATTCTTCTTTACCCACCTCAGATGGCTTCTAAACCTGTAAAAATTCTGTTGGTTGAAGATGATGAACTCTTTCGCTTGGGTTTACTTGTGCGCTTGCAACAAGAAACAGGTTTAGAAATTATTGCTGAGGCTGAAGATGGGGAAACAGCCCTAGATTTTATCAAACAAAAGTCTGTAGATGTGGTGTTATTAGATGTAGGATTACCTGGGCTGGGGGGAATAGAAACTTGTAAGCAAATTAAACAGCAAAATCCACAACTACCAATTTTAATTTTAACATCTCATTCACAAAAACCATTAATTTCTAAATTAATTGCAGCAGGCGCTCAAGGATACTGTCTTAAAGGAATTGCCGCAGAAAAATTAGTTTTGGCACTGCGTTCTGTAGCGACTGGGGCTTCTTGGTGGGATGAAACTGCAACTAGAGAAATTCGTTCTTCGATTGAATTGAATCAGTCTCAACCATTAGAACAAAATCTCACCAAATCTGACAACCATTTGACTGGGCGGGAATTAGAAATTTTATCTCTATTAGCCCAGGGTAAAACTAATCAAGAAATTGCTACGAAACTTTACATTACCCCTGGAACAGTGAGAGTTCATGTCCATGCTATTTTACACAAACTAGAAGTTAGCGATCGCCATCAAGCTGTAGTAGTTGCTTTACAGAAAAGTTTAATTAAAAATAATGCAGTCTTAGAAGAATAGGGGTGTAGGGGTGTATTCAATCATCCTACACCCCTCCTACCTCATAGTTTGTTTACATAGCTAAATATATACGGTTTAATCAATCACCGTTTGTTCACATTTCTTATCTCTATGTATCTTTGCTGACTGTTAGACTTGTAGCGCTAGCAGTCAGTAATTTGTAATTCATATTTTAAGGAATGTAAATATTTTATTCCTTGACTTAAAAATATATCAACTCTAATTTTGATGGCTCCAGAGAATTAAAGAGGCTTGAGATGAAAATAGACTTAGAATCACCCACAATTAATATAACTAGCTTAAAAGAAGCGCCTATTCACCTTTCTGGACAAATTCAACCGCATGGGGTGCTTCTAGTCTTAGAAGAACCTGAGTTAAAGATATTACAAGTTAGTAATAATACCTGGAGTATTCTAGGCATTACTGCTGAAAATATATTACAGAAAAAGTTAGAAGATTTACTTGATTCCTTCCAAATAGAAAGAATTCAAGCAGGCTTATCCTCTGGAAATCTGGAATTTATTAATCCGACAAAAATTTGGATACGCAAAAAAGGTGATGATTATGCAGTATTTGATGCTGTTTTTCATCGCAATGCGGAAGGCTTCTTGATTGTCGAGTTAGAACCAGCAATTACTCAAGAAAATATCCCGTTTCTCAGCTTTTATCATCTGGCTAAAGCTTCAATTAGCCAATTGCAGAAGACAGCTAATCTCCGGGATTTTTGCCAGATAATTGTCCAAGAAGTGCGGAAAGTCACGGGTTTTGACCGGGTAATGTTATATAAATTCGATGATGATGGACATGGTTCAGTGATGGCGGAAGACAAGCTAGATAATTTAGAACCATATCTAGGATTGCACTATCCTGAATCAGATATTCCTAAACCTGCGCGAAAATTATTTACTTCTAATTCTATCCGGGTAATTCCTAACGCTCATGCTCAAGCTGTACAGATGATACCAGCTGTAAATCCAGTGAGCGATCGCCCAGTTGATTTAACTAACTCAATTCTCAGAAGTGCGGCTACTTGTCACCTAGAATACCTGCATAATATGGGTGTTGGTGCTTCGCTAACTATATCTTTAATTAAAGACAATAAACTCTGGGGATTAATAGCTTGTCATCATCAAACACCTAAATTTGTTTCCTATGAATTGCGGAAAGCCTGCGAATTTTTAGGACGAGTAATATTCAGCGAAATCTCCGCCAGAGAAGAAACGGAAGATTACGACTATCGGATGAATCTCACCCATATTCAATCATTGTTGATTGAATATATGTCGCAAGAAGATAACTTTGTCGATGGTTTAGTAAAACATCAGCCTAATCTGTTGGACTTAACAGGCGCTCAAGGTGCGGCTGTATGTTTTGGTGAAGATTTTACATTAATTGGTGAAACTCCCAAAGAAGAAGATTTAGTTTTCTTAGTCCAATGGTTGAAAAATCATCTTGAGGAAGAGGTGTTTTATACTGATTCCTTGCCGCAAATTTATCCAGATGCGGAAAGATATAAAAACGTAGCTAGTGGTTTATTAGCGATTCCTATTTCTCAACGTAATTACGTTTTGTGGTTTCGACCGGAAGTAATTCAAACTGTAAATTGGGGTGGTGATCCTCACAAAGCATTTGAAGTCAATAAGTCAGATGGAAATGTGCGTCTGTGTCCCCGCAAATCTTTTGAATTATGGAAAGAAACAGTACGTCTGACATCTTTACCTTGGAAATATGTAGAAATTAGAGCGGCTTTAGAATTACGTAAAGCAATTGTCAATATTGTTCTGCGTCAAGCTGATGAATTAGCTCAATTAGCGCATGATTTAGAACGTTCCAACGCTGAACTGAAAAAGTTTGCTTACATTGCATCTCACGACTTACAAGAACCACTTAATCAAGTGGCAAACTATGTGCAGTTGTTAGAGATGCGCTATCAAGAAGAACTAGATGAAGATGCAAATGAATTTATCACCTTTGCGGTTGAAGGTGTAAGTTTGATGCAGACCTTGATAGATGATGTGCTGGCATATTCTAAAGTAGATACACAGGCGATCGCATTTCAACTCACCGAAGTAGAAAAAGCCTTAGACAAAGCCTTGGGTAACTTGCGCCAACGCATCGCCGAAACAGGCGCGACAATTACTCACGACCCCTTCCCAACGGTAATGGCTGGTAGCACCCAACTCATGCAGCTATTCCAGAACCTCATCGCCAACGCCATTAAATTCCGCAGTGAGGAAGCACCACAAATTCATATAGGTGCAGAAAGACTAGAAGATGAATGGCTATTTTCCGTTAAGGATAACGGAATTGGCATTGACCCGCAATTTAGCGATCGCATTTTCGTCATTTTCCAACGCCTACACACGCGGGACGAGTATCATGGTACAGGTATGGGTCTAGCAATTTGTAAAAAAATTATCGAATGCCACCGTGGGCGAATTTGGGTAGAATCTCAACTCGGTCAAGGAGCTACCTTCTACTTTACGATACCAGTTGGAGGTCGAGAGCGTGAGCGTAGAAACGGAAGAAAAACACAGAACAATCTTTTTAGTCGAGGACAATAAAGCCGATATCCGCCTCATCCAAGAAGCATTTAAAAATAGCCAATTACCACACGAAGTGGTAACAGTTAGGGATGGGGTGGATGCAATGGCCTATCTGCGCCAAGAAGGAGATTATACCCAAGCACCGCGTCCAGACCTCATCTTATTGGATTTGAACCTACCCAGAAAAGACGGTAGAGAAGTGCTAGCGGAGATTAAAGCTGACCCCGTACTCAAACGGATACCAGTAGTAGTTTTGACAACATCTAGAAACGAAGATGACATTTTTCACAGCTACGACCTACACGTCAACTGCTACATCACCAAATCCCGCAACCTTACCCAACTCTTCCAAATCGTTAAAGGAATAGAAGAGTTCTGGCTTTCTACCGTCACTCTACCGCCAGAGTGAAATCAGTTATCAGTTATCAGTTATCAGTTATCAGGTGATGTTCACTGTTCACTGATAACTGTTAACTGACCCCAGTCCCCAGTCCCCAAAAACCAGAAAATTATGGTTGGACACTCAGTCAGGATTTTACTAATTGAAGATAGCCTTGCAGAAGCTCGGTTATTGCAGGAATATTTGCATCAAGCTGAGTCCAAGCAATTTGTTCTGGTTCATGTGAAGCGATTACAGGAAGCACTCAATGAACTAAGACAGAACAGCTATGATGTGATTTTGTTAGACCTTACTTTACCTGACAGCCAAGGATTATCATCCTTACCTGTACTGATAGCTCATTCTCCTAGTATACCGATTGTTGTGTTGACAAATACTAACGACGAAGATTTAGCGATCGCCGCAGTTAGACAGGGAGCGCAAGATTATCTCGTCAAGCGACAGGTAAATGTGAATGTATTGGTGCGTGCTGTCTGTTATGCGATCGAGCGTAAACAAGCATTTGAAAGTTTACGCTCACTCAATACAACATTAGAACACCGAGTTGAGGAACGCACGGCGGAACTAGTGAAAGCACAAGAAATTAATCAGTTTAAATCTGAGTTTGTCTCCATGCTTTCCCATGACATCCGTAACCCTTTAAATACTATTTTGTTAGCTGCTGGTTTATTACAAAACAACGAAGACAAATTAACCCAAGAAAAGAAACGCTCTCATCTCCAAATGATTCGCGCTGCTATCAAAAATATGGCACAAATATTAGATGAAGTATCATTAATAGGTAAAGCCGATTCTGGTAAGCTTGAGTGTGAACTCATCGCCATAGACTTAGAAGCATTCTGTCGCCAACTATTACAAGAAGCGCAATTAACTATCAACGAAAAGCAACTCAATGTAATTTTTACCTCTAATAAAACCATCAACGAAGCCTTATTAGATGAAACCTTATTGCGACACATTTTAGCTAATGTGTTAGGCAACGCCATTAAATATTCCCTACCCGGCGGTACAATCAAATTTGAATTAACTGCTCAAAATCATGCAGTTATGTTTAAAATCCAAGATTCGGGAATTGGTATTTCTCAAGAAGACCAAAAGCAACTATTTCAGCCTTTTCATCGCGGAGAAAATGTCGGAGGAATTGCAGGTACAGGCTTAGGACTAGCTATTGTCAAAAAATGTGTTGATGCTCACGGCGGCGAAATTATCGTCAGCAGCGACGTTGGCATTGGTACAACCTTTACAGTTATCCTCCCATTAATTAACATTTAATATACAATGTTAGTTTAGTTTGGGAACTTAATCATATCCTAAATATTGGTAATAGGTAATTGTGTTTGATGATGACCAATTAAGTAGATGAATTATATATAAGACGCATTTCGACTACGCTCAATGCTCGATAAGCTGACTAGACGAGGGTTGAGTTTCGACTACGCTCAACTTCCGCGTAGTCGAAACCCGATCATTTCAAGTTAGGTTTAATTTAGTCCCTCTACTTACCAATCACCAAATTTACACTTCTCCCATCCTAAATATTCAGTGCCTCTATTTCAGATGCAGTCAAACCTGTTATGGTAGTTATCTGTTCTACAGTCATTCCTGTTTGCAGTAAATTACGTGCAGTCAGTTGTAATTGTAACACTGCTTGTTCAGCCCGTTGACGTTCCTGTTCGGCGCGTTGGCTCTCTTGTTCAGCGCGTTGGCGTTCCTGTTCAGCGCGTTGGCGTTCCTGTTCAGCCCGTTGACGTTCCTGTTCAGCGCGTTGACGTTCTTGTTCGGCGCGTTGGCGTTCCTGTTGGGTGAATGAACGTTCTTTTTCCTCCGCCGTTGGTAACAACTCTCCTGCTAAAGTAGCCCAGCGTAACCAAGTTGTCTCAACGCCTTTGTAATTTCCTTGCCAACGTAACAAAGCTAAACCCAATGCTTGACTGACTAAGAGATTTTCTGCATTCGGTGCGATCGCCTGATAAACTCCACCAACCAGAGAAAAACCAGCCCAGTCATCAGGGTTAAATGGATCATACCAGAAATAGTCCGGGACGCGCATCTGATTTTGATAAATCAGCTTTTTCTCATTTTTATCATTAGCAGCTGTCCGGGGCGAGAGTAATTCAATCACGACATCAGGCCCTTTACCCTCTTCCCAGACAACCCAACTGCGGCGTTCACCTTTAGGAACTCCCAACACAGCAAAAAAATCTGGGCCTCTAAAGTCTTGGTTTTTTAGCTGCGCCATACTGAAGTAGACAAACATATTGCCACTTGCATAACCATCCTCACGTTCTTCCAACCATGTACCAAAGGTATCAATTAACAATTCCATCTGCATTTTGTGCCGTTGGCTTTCCATTGGTACACCGTCATCGTAAGGTAGTTCTGCTTGGGTGGGAGGTGCGTTGACCTCTGTTGCTGGTGGGGTAGTTTCTAAGGTTGACATAATGTCTACTCCCTGGGCATGGTAAGTTAATTTTTTGCCAGAATGACTTGATTATAGCGATCGCTCATCGATTAACAAATTTCCTGTGCTGTAAGTAGAACGGTCTAAATAAATCAAGGTTCGTAGTAAGGACTTTAGTCCTGAAAAAAGGACTAAAGTCCTTACTACGAACCAAATTGTAATAAATTTACATTATTTAACATACTTTGATTTATTTTTGACGACTTACTTATCTGTTGCTTAATTTTGCACAATTGATGTCAAAAATTGGGCAATCTCTTGAGTTGAGCGCAGGTGATAAACGCTCTTGCTGTTTTGCGCCTGCTTGACATACTCCCGATATCTTGGGGTCAAAAGTTTGTCACATAACCAAAGCACACGGTAGCTTTTCAGCGAACCCTCCAAGATAGGACTATTTTCCGGCCACCCTTCAGGCAGTTTAAAGTAACCTGTGATTAGTCGTTTAGTTACGTGCCAGAAATGCACATATAGCGGTAAATCGATATAAACTAGTGTATCCGCCTCTTCCAACCTTGGCCAGAGAGTTTCCATACTACCGAACCCATCAATAATCCATTGGTCAGTAGCTAAGATTTGCTGATGGGTACGCTGATATTCTTCCTGGGAAACCTCAGCACCCCCTGGTTGATATTTAATCTTGTCCAAGGGGTAAAGTGGTAAACCAGTAATTTGGGATAGTCTCTTGCTTAATGTTGATTTACCGCCTCCAGCATTGCCAAACACTGCTACTTTTTTCACTAGCCTTTTCCTCATCTACTTCAGCAATCTTCAGCCACCCAGGGTAACTAATACAGTGGAAACCTGATGACCAATTACTACAATAGATAAGTTAATTTTTCCGAGAAAGTTGCCAACCAATAACATTGACACTCCTCGCTCTAAAGAGACGAGGATTCTTGCTTCATCCGTCCTCTCTAGAAATCTGAATACTAGTATTCAAATTTCTCCGTTTGGATACGTCCACAAGCTCACACGGACTGCCCGACCGCG
>DATNQO010000321.1:0-4573 GCA_036704005.1 Leptolyngbyaceae cyanobacterium
AAACTAGGGAAATATTTGTACGTTTAGCCTTACCAAATCTCGATGCCCTAACCAACTCTTGCGTTGCATACCGTAAACCTAATTTCTTAGGGATTTTGCAAGCCTACACTGTACCCGAAGGTGTCAGTGTAGGTAGTTGACGCTGAGGATTGTTTACCATGTCGAGAGCGATCGCTGGTGTTGCACTGTGGAACTAACACCCAAGCATTGTACGTGACAGAAGGTAAAATCTGTTTACCTCGTCGCCAAAATGCTTATAAATCTTAGTGCTAACCCGAACTGTTAGAAATGTTTACAATTATTGGTCGGGTGAACTGTCCATAATTAGCCGCCATTATTGGACAGGTTTTCTCAACTGCAAAATACTAACCAAGCCAATTAAAAAACAAAGCAAACAAAACGGGAAAATTACTGCTTTCCGTTATACAGGAATTAAAATACCCATACTTAAGTAAGACTTCTTTTTGGCTAGCTTACTACGTTTTAAAGGACAACCTAAACTATATTCTCACTTACCTCAAAGTAAAGATTAGCCTGAAAAATGTAGAGAATCTATGACTAGCTAAGCACCACCAAAGACAGTTGATACTTTTGCATTTACAATCAAAATAAGCAAAATTGAATTATTATAACTTGAACAAGTTATAATAAATTTTCATCTATCTATTAGTAGATGAAATAACTGTCAGAATTAACGGAAATTAGAGGTCTAAACGGTAGATTTTTGATGCGCTTAATAAAATTTGCCTGACTATGATTCAGTCAAAGAGCCTAGCTTAATGTCGTTAGCTTTTTTACGCAATGAAAAATCAGATTAGGCAAAAATTTCTGACATCTTGGCACAAGATATGGGTAGTTGGTACAGTTGCCATAGCGATCGCTGGCAGTGCTACTAAATCTGTTGCCAGTTCTACTGTGCATTGGCAAGTAGAAGAAAAACCCAACTCTTCATTAACTCAAATTCCTTCCCCAGTTAGACCAACAATTCCTGAACCTCCGACAAAACCAAGCCCGCCACCTGCGGACGAAGATTTACTGCAAACACCAACTCCCAGTCTACCTACACCGCCAAAACTACCGGAAATACCCCAGACGATAGTAATTAAAAGGTTTGAATTTCTCGGCAATACTGCTTTTAGTAATGAAAAATTGGCGAAAGAAACTCAGGAATTGATAGGCAAGCCTATTACTTTTACAGAACTAGTTCAAGTAGAGACAATTATTACCAAATTGTATACCGATGCTGGTTATATCAATTCTGGTGCAGTAATTCCCGCCGGGCAGAAGTTTCCCAAAGACCAAGCTGTTGTCAAAGTTCAGATTGTAGAAGGTGGTTTAGAAGATATTCAGGTAATAGGCACAAGTCGGTTAAATCCAGGGTATATCAAAAGTCGGTTAGCGATCGCCACCCGCAGACCTTTAAATCGCGATCGCTTGCTGCAAGCCATACAATTATTGCAACTCGACCCTTTGATTCAAAATATTTCTGCGGAATTATCGGCGGGGACAACTCCAGAGTTAAGCCTCTTGAAAGTGAAAGTTCAAGAAGCAGACTCTTTAGATGGGGAATTTTTTGTTGATAATAGTCGCAGTCCAAGTGTAGGTAGCATTCGCCGGGGATTCCGATTGAGTGAAGGTAATCTCCTCGGCTTGGGGGATAAACTTAGGGCAACTTACAGCAATACTAATGGTAGTAATTCTTACGATATTAGTTACACCATCCCCATTAATCCCCGGAATGGTACGCTGCAAATAGGATATGGCGCAACCACTACTCAGGTAATTGAACCACCTTTTGACCGCCTGGATATTTTAGGTGATTCGCAATCTTTGGAAATAACTCTACGTCAGCCTTTATTGCAAACCCCCAGACAAGAATTTGCATTAGGTTTGACTTTCTCCCAACAAGAAAGCAAAACCTCTCTATTGGGATTAAACTTTCCCATTTCCCCAGGTGCGGATGAGAATGGTAGAACTCGCATTTCTGCATTGCGATTCTTTCAAGAATGGACAAATCGCAATTCTACAGAAGTATTTGCTCTGCGTTCACAATTCAATCTAGGGATAGGTGCGTTTAACTCCACAATTAATAATGAACCCCCAGATAGTCGTTTTTTCTACTGGCGGGGACAAGGACAGTACGTGCGACTTTTGGCTCCAGAGACATTGCTAGTGGTGCGCTCAGATTTACAATTGACGACGCGCCCACTTGTACCTTTAGAGCAATTTGCTATTGGAGGCTGGGGGAGTGTCCGGGGTTATCGCCAAGATTTGCTACTCACTGACAACGGCGCTTTTTTCTCATCTGAGGTGCAATTGCCGATTTTACGAGTACCGGAAGTTAAGGGAATTTTACACCTCGTTCCCTTTGTCGATTTTGGCATTGGCTGGAATAGTTCTGCAAACTCTGAACAAAATTCTAATACTCTGCTGTCAACGGGTTTAGGCTTGCAGTGGCAAATGTCAGACTGGCTCAATATGCGCCTTGACTGGGGATTACCATTGATTGGTGTTGATGGCGGTAACAATTCATTGCAAGAAAATGGATTGTCTTTTTCTGTTAATGTGAAGTCGTTTTAATCAAGTTATTTTAAGCAGAAAAAACTTTGTTTAAAGACAGACTTATGAAGTCAGTAAAAACAAGAGTTTGAGATGATTATCTATCAAAAGAAATAAAAGATGGATGAGACTAAAGAATGATGGTGGAGATATAGACATTACTTAATGTACAGAAGTAAGATGCGTAAGTTTTCACTCTTGTGATTTGAGTTGTGGGATAAATTCTTATTGGCAGTGAATTTCTGCCTAATTGGATGTTTTTGCTAGACAACTCAACATTCAATCTCAGTATTAATTAGTCTTGCGTGAAATAGTTAAAATTTACCATCGCCTTCCCCACCAATAGTCCAGAGGTTGGAGAATATGCAAGGACTGAGGCGATCGCTTTTTCTCATCACCTTACCCCTAGTCACATTCGGGTGTCTTACTTCTATGGACACCGCCAAAGGTCAGATTATTCCTGATAATACTCTCGGTGCAGAAAAGTCAGTTGTCAACTCGAATGCCAACACTGACAGAATTAATGGCGGTGCGCGTCGGGGGGCGAACCTTTTTCATAGCTTTCGGGAATTTAGTGTACGTGAAGGACGAGCAGCATTTTTTTCCAATCCGACTGGAGTTGAAAATATTTTTAGTCGGGTTACAGGGGATAGACGTTCTGATATATCAGGAACCCTTGGTGTTGCTGATGGTAACGCCAATCTATTTTTTATGAATCCCAACGGGATTTTCTTTGGGCCAAATGCGCGTCTAGATATGCGCGGTTCATTCTTGGCAAGTACAGCGAATAGTTTATTGTTTGATGGTGGGTTGGAGTTTAGCGCCAGCAACCCACAAGCACCACCCATGCTGGCGATTAATATACCCATTGGTTTGCAGTTTCGGGACAATCCAAGGAGGATTACTAATTGGTCTGTAGCTGATGATGTGGGGCTTCAGGTAGCATCAGGGAAAACTTTATCTCTTGTGGGCGGTGACGTTAACTTAGAGGGGGGCAAACTGACGGCAACAGGAGGAAGAGTTGAGCTAGGAGGATTGGCAGAACCAGGAACAGTTGGACTAGAGATTACTGACAACATCTTCAAACTTAATTTTCCCTATAATAATTTGCTCGCAAATGTAACTTTAGCTGATGATGCGCGAGTAAATGTGGGAGGCGGTGGCGGGGGAGACATTGCAGCCCATGCCAACATCCTTTCGATGCGTGATGGTGGACGGCTAGTGGGTGGTGTTGAAAGTACGGGAAACGGAGGCAACATCACCGTTAATTCCAATGAGATTAATATTTCTGGTGTTGGGCAGAGTGAAATATCATCTGGGATATACCAGCAAGTGGTAAATAATGCCTCTGGCAACCTTGGTAATATTACTGTTAATACCAATTCCTTTAAAGCTTCATTTGGTGCGTTAGTGGGCAATTTTATACTGTCTGGAGCGACAGGTAATGGTGGTCATATTAACATAACTGCTCAAAATTTAAGTCTTACTGATGGAGCGAAAATTGGTACCAGCACCTTTGGTAATGGAAACGCAGGCACTGTGAAGATTAATGCTCAAGATTCTATCTCTCTTGTAGGAATTGGTACTGGTATTTACAGCTATGTGGAAAATGGAGCAGTAGGTAATGCAGGGGATATTGAGATTAAGGCTCGCTCAATGAGCATGAGTGATGAGGCAGCATTGAGTTCCAGTACTTGGAGACAACAGAATACGCTGGGACAACCGAGCCATGCTGGCACAGTCTCATTGGAGATTAGTGATGTACTGAGTCTGCAAGGTAGCAGTGGTATCTTCAACAATGTAGAAAGTGGAGCAGTCGGACAGGGTGGTGAGGTGAAGATTCAAGCTGGTTCACTGTCTTTACTTAATGGTTCTCAAATTCAAACCATTGTTCGTGATGCCAATACTAACCAACCTGCTGGTCGCGGTAATGCAGGCAATGTAAATATAGATGTCCGTGATGCACTGACAATTTCTGGGACTAATGATGCCAATAGAAAACCCAGTGCTATTT